>NZ_CAJJZH010000030.1:0-2345 GCF_905197545.1 Faecalicatena orotica | reverse complement strand
TTTATATACAAAATAATTATCAAAAAATTACAAATTTGACAACAAAATTCCACGGCTGAAAAGTCTGAAACCGGCCCCCATCGGGGTCACCCCCCTTTGCGGACCGTTTTCAGACTTTTCAGACTATTTCATTCAGATATGTTTGCTTTAATGCCTGTATCTTGTTTAATTCATTCTCCAGCTGTCCGGGAATTATGACGCCTTCTTCTCCCCTGATTTCATCCACGGTCTTGTAGCCGAACAGAAAGCTTGTCAAAGCACTGATTGTCAGGACTCCTTCGGAATCTTCTGTCTCACTCACCTGTACATCCCGGCTGTCCTGTCCCCCTGTCAGCTTCCAGACCCTGCTGTTTTTTGTAATGATTGAATCCAGCACTGCAAAGGAGCAGGAAAGTCTTTCACCTTCTTTCACCTTCACCGCAGATAAGAATGTCTCCAGATGCAGGATCCTGACCATGATAATAGGCACTTTTTTGACATGCTCCCCGTTACGGCATGCATATATCTTTACCGGCACGTCCCTGCCTGAGCGCAGGTCACGGACTGCTTTCTGAAACTGTGCTTCGTATTCATCCAGATACAGAGGTTCTCTGATTTCCACGACATTCTCTTCACTTGCATAGGCGAACATTCCTTTGATGTCCTGCCCCTCCTTTATAAGCTTCACACCGCCGTTTTCACTCTGCTGTTCAAAGATCATGGTCTGGTAATATGTCTCATCCCTGACCGCACAAACCTGGTATTTCTCCGCAAAATACTGATTGAAGAATGCCGCCATATCTGCCGCATCACGCATTCCTGCATCCGTAAGCTCCAACTCTGCCGCACTGTCCGTCCCCATACTTTCGCACTGGTTCTGGGCATAGACAAACCGGAAGTCATATGGTGTATAGATTGCTTCTGCCGCGGGCATTAAGAAGGTAAACGGCTCTTTGCGTGCATACATGTCCTGCATGGCCTTTCTGAGCAGTTCTCCCATATACCCGCGTTTCCTGTAATTCTCTTCTGTCGCGACAGCAATGATATAATTACACGGAAACTGCCTGTCCTCTACCTGTAGCAGATAAGGGTTCAGCTGGAGCATGGAACGGACACCCCCGTCTTCCTCAATGACATAGATCTGGTTATCCCTCGTTTTTATGAAATAATAATAATCCAGAAATTCCCTGCTGTCCTCTGCAAATACCTTCTCCCACAGCGTCCTCGTCCTGCCGTGTTCATTGATCTCTAGCTTTCGTAACTGCATGCCCGCATTCCTCTCTTCTTACGTTACTTTCTGGCGCATCCATGACAGTTCTCACAGCCGCCCGGATTCGGTGTCATATCATAGCTTGCATAGTTCGTAATCTTCTCCAATGCACAGACCGCCTGTGAAGAAATCCCTTCCCCGCTTCCGGTGAATCCAAGCCCCTCCTCGGTCGTTGCTTTGATATTCACCTGATCCACAGAAATCTTAAGCGCCTTCGCTACATTTTCCCTCATAGTATCAATATAAGGGCGCATCTTCGGCCTTTGTGCAATAATCGTTGCATCAATATTTTCCACGATATAGTTCTGCTCATCGAGCAGTGCCGCTACATGCTCCAGAAGCCTGATGCTGGAGATTCCTTTATATTGGGGATCTGTATCCGGGAAATGCTTTCCAATATCCCCCAGCGCCGCCGCCCCTAAAAGAGCATCCATGACAGCATGTAATAGCACATCTGCATCAGAATGTCCCAAAAGACCTTTCTCATAGGGAATCGTCACGCCGCCCAAAATCAGCTCTCTATCCTCTACAAGCTTATGAACATCGTATCCCATTCCAACCCGCATGAATTATTCCTCCTCTTCCTCATTAGCGTCATCTTCTTCAGAGTCATCTTCCTCATTATCTTCTGCAGTTTCTTCCCCACTATTCTCAAAATCTTCATTCTCTTCTATAGCTTCTGGCTCTTCCGGCTCTTCATTCCTGCCTGCCCATACTCTTCTTATTGCATAGATTGCATATCCGGCACCGGTAATCATAAATATAACCGCCATAATCAGGAAAAACACCATATTCTCCGGCCTGTCAGAGATAGCTGTCATCATACTTTTTACTCCCAGATAGGCGAGATATAGCCCTGCCACTATCCGCAGCACATCCCATGATTTTTGACTCATAATTCCATCCTCCATTTCATTTCTCATTCTCTGATTTTAGCATAAATTGTCTGCGATTACCACCAGAATATCCGGTTGCTGTTTACAGACACGCGTGTAAACAGTTCTAAAAAAAGAAGCCTGTAATTAACAGACTTCTTTTCCAATAGCGGAAACTGGATTTGAACCAGCGACACCACGGGTATGAACCGTGTGCTCTA
>NZ_CAJJZH010000029.1:0-2604 GCF_905197545.1 Faecalicatena orotica | reverse complement strand
ATTGATAGTAATAGCAGAAGGTACGGACAATGAGGAAATAGCCCTTGAACTTATGCAGCCGTCTGTGTGTAGCCAGTCACTGTCAATCCAGACCTTATATAGACAGTGGAAAGAAGGAGAATTAACGGCCCAGGCAAGCAGTATCTGCGATTATTTTGAAAAAAAGCGTGCTATTGAAACGATTGAGCAGTTAGAAAATGTTACGATTTGGGCGGCTAATTTTGAAAAGGCAGCCGAAAAGCTGGAAGGGAATGATATACCATATCTGCCTGTTGGGGATATGGCTGTATATTTTCAGTTTTTTGATGAGGTCTATGACGAGGAGGAGCAGTGGCCTCTGTATTATAAAAGACCTGTCTTAAATGATCATTTAAAGCAGTGGGGACTTACGGTGCAGGAATTATTTGATAAAGTCAAATATTTCGATATAAATGAACGCTTTCAGACGGTTTTGGATACGAGCAGAGCTGTTCTGGCTCATACATTAGGGGCATTAAGCGGGGCGCTTCCAGACACAAAAGACTATTACGGGGTGTACAGCGAGAATGGGATTGCAATCATGTTCTATCCCGAGGGTTTGAGTGAAATCTCAAGGCGTTTGGATGATGATCTGTATGTTATGCCGTTATCAAATGATAAAATCCTTGTCTGTCCAATATCAGGACACAGTTTGGAAACTTTGCAGGAAATAGTAAATGAGATGGATAAAAGAGCAGAAGTGTTCCCTGGCCAGGTCTCTAATATGGTTTACCAGTTTGATGCCGGGAGCCTTGCAATCCAACCGGCGGCACAGATAGAGAAAAAAACGAGACATAAGGCAAGATAAGATGAAGGCAAATCTTTGAAAGGGGGTGGTTAAGCCCAATCCAATAAAAATTCAGCAGTCATAGAAATTTAATTTGTACCAGTAGCTCGTAACTTATTCGGAAACTGATTACATTCAAACATTTGAAAGGAGGTAAGAGGTAATCCCGGGTAAAATGTGTAGCTACACCCTCTAAGAAGGGAATTGGATTATAAATTAATAAATTTTTGTGAGTTTGACAAATATGCAGTAAAAAGTTATTGCGCCATACATGGGGTTGACGAGAGTGCCAACCTTGGGGATATTACGAAAGTTGATGAGAAAAAGCTACCTTATTTCAACTTTATCTGCGGTGGAAGCCCGTGTCAGGATTTCTCCCTAAGTGGGAAGCTGGCCGGTTCCGTCTGGAGGTGCAGAGATTGCGGGCATGAGGTAAACCCGCTGCAGGTACATTGGAGCAAACGGGATTTTTGTGAAAAATGCGGCTCAAAGAATCTGGATAAAACAAGGTCCTCTCTCCTTGTAGAGTGGCTTCGGGTTATCCGGGAAGTAAAGCCGATGTTTGGAATTTATGAGAATGTAAAGAATATTGTTCAGGCAAGGTTTCTAAACAGCACATTCCGTCTATTTGAGCAGGAATTGCAGGAATATGGATACAACACCTATTGGAAGATATTGAACGCGAAAAATTATGGGATTCCGCAAAACCGGGAACGGGTATACCTCGTCCTGATTAAAAAGGAATGTGATAATGGAAAATTTGTATTCCCAGAGCCAATGGAAAACGGGAGGCGGCTGATGGATATCCTTGAAGATGAGGTAGATGAGAAATATTATCTGTCAGATGATAAAGTGCAGAAACTGATTACAGACATGAAGGAGCGGAAAGCGCTTCTGTATATGCCTGGGGAAGAGGAACTGAAACAGTGGGAAAATAAACTGTATAAAGTTGGACAGGTTCAGGGGTATCTTGGCGATCCCCAGACTGGCAGGGTATACTCTGCAATCGGTTCCAGCCCTACTTTGCTGGCAAGCGGTGCCGGAAGAAGTAAAATAACCGTGGTCGGAAGTATTGGAAATTCCCAACAGAGTGTTATACTATCAGGGATGGGAACTGCCAATACCCAGCTTGCGAGCCACGACCAGACAAAGATTCTGGAAGTGGGGGCAATCCGTGGAAGGTATAATGAAGAGGGAAGAGTCGAACAGCACCTGGAACTAAAGGATAAACCTTGGTGCAGCTATGCGATTACCTCCGTACAGAAGGATAACATCATTCTGGTGCGGCAGGACACCGTAAAAGGCTACGAGGAATGTATGGCAGAGGGAGTTGTAAATATCGCCTATCCGAATGCTGCCGGAAAACGGGGCCGGGTACAGGGACATGGGACCATCTGCCCGACAATCACTGCGCAGGGAAATTCCCTGTGCAGGCTGGAATCAATCCTTCGTATCAGGCGGCTTACACCATTAGAGTGCTTCAGGCTGATGGGTTTTGATGATGAAGATTACCAGAAGGTCCTGGAAGCGGGCATCAGTAACAGCCAGGCATATAAGCAGGCAGGAAATTCGATTGTAGTGAATGTCTTAACCAGTATTTTTGAAGCTTTATATAGCGCTATGCCTTACCTGTTTGAAGATGTAAAGATAGGAAGCTTTTTTTCCGGGATAGGTGCCTTCGAGAAAGCACTGGAACGATTTTATGGGAACCGTCAATGACAGAGATATAAAATCTTAATATAAAGAACATCAATGCAGAATGGATTGGGAAAAACAGAACTATTTTAAACAGCAGGTCA
>NZ_CAJJZH010000028.1:0-3764 GCF_905197545.1 Faecalicatena orotica | reverse complement strand
TTATCAAACCAAGGTTTGGATGGAAACGGTTGGCTGCGGTTGGTTTAATTGCCTGCCTAGTGGCAGGGAGTGGATGTATGGTGGCTATGGGGACGAAGTCGTATTTTTATCGTGGGAGGGTAAGAACCGAATTTGATAATGGTATAGTATTTAACAATGATTCTAACAAAATTGCAGTTAATGGTGAAGAGGAGGCATATGTAGTTATTGAGAAAGAATTGGGTATAAAGCCTTTAAAATTGGGTTATATTCCTTCAGATATGGTCTTTTCTGGTTTAGACATTGAAAAGGGCATAGCATACATGAGATTTGATTATTCGCAACAAAATGTTTTTTTAATCCAGTCGAAATATGATACTGAAGTCTCATTTAATCATAATTCAGAATATGAGAAACAGAAGATTGTGCATAGTAAATGGTTATCCCAAGATATTGAAATAAACAAAGAGATACTATCTGATGGTAATGAAAGATATGAAGCATCTATAATAATTGATGGAGCATATTACAGACTATCAGGTGTGATATGTCAAGAGGAATTTGAAAATATGGTAGAAAGATTATCATTCTAGCTTTAGAGTAGGGGGATACAAATGAAAAAAGTTATATTATTACTAATCAATGCTATATTAATTATGTCAATGTTATCAATGAATGTATTTGCTAAACCGTATAATCCAGATAGGTACACATCTGTAGATGAGGACTCTGCGCTCTTGCCTGAGACTGCAAGGCATAGTAAAGTATCTGAATGGGCTAAGAGGAGAGGCGACTTTTTTATGGGTGCTGATTTAGCGATTTCAAATGAGGGAAATGGGGACATTGGAGCTGTAGGTATTGCATATATGGCAAAACCAGTTGATGAGGCTTACATAACTGTATATTTAGATAGATGGGATGCGCAGGCAGAACGCTGGAGGCAAGTAACCTATTATGATGCTGAATTTTATGCTAAAGATTACCCGGATGGTTTAAACTCGCCAAGTGTTAATATAACATTTAAAAAACAGGATAAAGGTTATTATTATCGTCTTAGAGGAGTTTTTGGGGCTGTCTATAATGATGTATTCGAAGGATTTAGCCCTATTACAGACGGAATACTTATTCAGTAATTAATGGATATGTTATATTTGTTTCCCTTAGGGAGATATAGAAATATTTACATTTAAACGTAATTATCCATAATCAGTATCTAAAAAGGGCAACACCACGGTTTAGGTGTGCCCTTTTTAAATTTGAATAGAAATTTGTAACGATATATCAAGTATCAATTAGTAAAATTATTACCGCCCCTTAAACTGCTTCAACGCCCGAGCCAACTGATCCGGACAAGACGTAGGTCTGGGACCGCACTGGATTCCGTCCAGTCTTCGGATGGCCTCATCTACGTCCATGCCCTCGATGAGCCGGGACAGGCCCTGGGTGTTGCCGGAGCAGCCGCCTACAAACTGGACATTGGTCAGTTTATTATCTTTTACTTCAAAGGATATCTCCCTGGAACAGACCCCTTGTGTTTTAAATCTCATGTGTAGTGCCTCCTGTGATAAATTCGTGTATATCCGATTATGCCTTATGCAAAAGATAATGTCAAGTGAGAACAAGCTTTGAACTTGAAAATCTGCGAGCTTCCTATATAATAGAAGAATAGTACAAGACAGAAGGAGGTAATTATGCTAGGAATTATTGGAGCCATGGACGAGGAAGTGGCTATGATTAAGGCGCAGTTAACGGATGTACAGGTGGAGACAAGAGCTGCCATGGACTTTTATAAAGGAAAGCTGGAGGGGAAAGAGGTAGTGGTGGTCCGCTCCGGAATCGGTAAGGTCAATGCAGCTATGTGTACCCAGATTCTGGCAGATATATATGGTGTAACAGGTGTGGTAAACACAGGAATAGCAGGTTCCCTGAAGGCAGAGATTGACATTGGGGACATTGTGCTATCCAGCGATGCAGTTCAGCATGATATGGATGCAACCGGATTTGGCTATGAACCGGGACAGATACCCAGGGTGGAGACACTGGCTTTTAAGGCAGATGAAGGTCTTATACATCTTGCTGAGGAATGTTGTTCCAAAGTCAATCCGGACATCCATACCTTCGTAGGACGAGTGGTGACTGGAGACCAGTTCATTTCTGATAAGGGAAAAAAGAAGTGGCTGACAGATATCTTTGGAGGATATTGTACAGAGATGGAAGGGGCAGCCATAGCCCAGGCCTGTTATCTTAACTCCATCCCATTCCTCATTGTTAGGGCTATTTCTGATAAGGCAGATGACAGTGCCACAGTAGATTACCCTGCTTTTGAGGCTAAGGCCATTATTCACAGTGTTAATCTGCTTACTGAGATTGTACGTTCCATTTGATTCAGATAACTATTGATGGGCAGTCAATTTATACTATTTGTATTTATGAATAACAGTTTTATATATAACACATTTATAAAAAGGACACTTACAAATGGCATGCTTACAAATAGTACACTTACAAACAGCAGACTCATAAACAATACACGCATGACTCATTAATAATCGGACCTCTGGATATGACAAGATTCAGAGGTCTGTTTTATAAGAGAGGGGGATGGTATGGAAAAGAAAAGGAAGTGGATGATATTTGGGGGAACAGCGGTTGTTGTTGTGGGAGTATTTCTTTGCATTGCAGCTTTATTCCTATATAAAGGAGTGACTCTCTTTTTTGATAGGGAAATAGTTGCAGACCAGTATCTGGAACAGATGACGTCGGCAGCATCCCAGGGGGACAGAGATGCCATGCGTTCTCTGTATATGCCAGGAGCGGTACCGAAAGAACATATGGAAAGGCAAATACAGGAAAATGTGGATATATGGGGCAAAAGTCAGTTAGATTCTTTTAAAAAGAAGGGGTTAAATATCCGGACCAGTACTAAAAACGGTGTAAAAACTAAATCTGTGGAGTGCAGCTACGGAATAAAAACAGAGGATGGGCAGCGGTTTACGGCAATCCTTAATAGAATGGAATCGTCAGATGGAAACCAGGGAATCATCAGTTTTATCATTAGGGACAATGTATCCTTAAATCCACAGGGAACGCTGCGCTCCATCAGTCATTGGAATGTATTTCAATGGGGATTGTTCCTGTTGTCACTTATCATGATTTTCTCTACCATTGCGACTGCCATCATATGCTACAGACAGAATCCGAGATATAAATGGGGATGGATTATATTGATATTAATAGCCTATCTGTCTATGGGTTTTTCCGTTATTCGTACACCAAACACGTGGGAATTTAAGGTCAACTGGTCGGCAGCCACAGTCCGGCTCAGCCGGTATGTTACATATGAGAATGGCAGCAGGGAGTTCCGGCTGTTCCTTCCGGCAGGTATGGCAGTGTACTGGATCATGAAAAAACGGTTGGACCGGGAATCTGTTCATAAGAAGTATGGAGACCGGGAAGCCGCCCCAAAGAAGCATGGAAACTGGGAATCTGGCCAGGAGAAGCGTGGTAACCGGGAATCTGTTCATAGGAAGCATGAAAACCAGGAAACCGGCCTTGAGAATCGTGCAGACCGGGAAACCGGTCCGGAGAATCGTGCAGGCCGGGAAACCGGTCCGGAGAATCGCGCAGACCGGGAAACCGGCCCGGTGAAGCGTGCAGACCGGGAAACCCGCCCGGAGAAGCGCGCAGGCCAGGAAACCCGCCGGGAATAGCGCCCGGATACAGACAGAGAATCCTGGCGTATACCTTAACTGTCTAAAGCAAAATCTTACCTCTCAGAATCGTTT
>NZ_CAJJZH010000027.1:0-5309 GCF_905197545.1 Faecalicatena orotica | reverse complement strand
TGCCTGTCTTTATCTGCTCATGCTGCAATTTCAGGGCCTGCTGGGATTTGGTACCGGTTCCCTTTGATTCAAGCTGTTTTTTGATCATGCGCTGCATTCGTTTTGGATTAATCTTACTCTCCGTCTTTTTCTCAATATCTACAGGCGGGCTAAACCGGAGTTTATTCCAGTTCTGCAACAGAAATTGACAGACCTCATAATCTTTGGGCTCCGCTCCAAATAAGATCTTACATGCCTCCAACCGGCCATCCGAAATACGTTCATACACTCCAATCCACAGGGTACCATTGAAATAAACTGTCAGTCTGCTTTTTTGCATAAAAAACACTCCTCGCTTTTTACAGCAAAGAACGGACAACCGAGGAGGCAGGTTACTGACAGATTATTACTGCGCCCGGACTACCGGCCGGGACTGTGTTTTTTTCTTTGCGTCATTTAGTTTTCTTTCTTATTTTAACTCACCCTCTTTTGTTTTGCAAGTATAACCGGAAAGCCAGCCGGAAGAACCGGCTGGCTTTCTGTAAGATGTCCTGTATTCCTGCTTATATCTGTCATGGCCCAGCCAACTACCTGGTTTTAAACTGCCCCACCAGTTCCTTAAGTATTACTGCCTGCCCTGACAATTCCTCACTGGCGGCCGCGCTTTCTTCCGCTGTTGCAGAATTGGTCTGGACCACGCTGGATATCTGATCCATCCCCTGGGTCACCTGGGAGACGGCCTGGGACTGCTCTGCCGTGGCCTCTGTTATCTTATCCACCGCCTTTACCGTATTTTCAGTGGAAATCACTGCTTTCTGTAAGGATGCTGCTGTCTCGTCTGCGATTTTCATACCCTTTTCCACGGAACGGGCAGAACCTTCGATTAAAACAGATGTACTTTTGGATGCTTCCGCACTTTTGCTTGCCAGATTCCGCACCTCATCCGCCACCACCGCAAAGCCTTTGCCTGCAGTACCGGCCCGCGCAGCTTCAACCGCTGCGTTCAGGGCCAGAATATTGGTCTGGAACGCAATATCCTCAATGGTTTTTATAATCTTTCCGATCTGTGAAGAGCTCTCGCCTATGTCCCTGACCGCATTTACCAATTCAAACATCTGTTCATTGCACTGCTCCACTTCCCTTCCGGTCTCGCTGCTCTGACTGTGGACATCCCCGGCTCTGTCGGCAGTTGCTATGATTTTCCCGGATATATCGTTAATCGTAGCTGCCAGTTCCTCAATGGCGCTGGCCTGTTCCGTCGCTCCCTGGGACAGGGCCTGGGCGCCGGCTGATACCTGCTCTGCCCCGGCCGATACCTGATCCGCTGACTGGTTAATCTGGCGCAGGGTGTCGCTCAGCTGTGCACTCAGTTTTCTGGCAGAATCCAGAAGTCCCCTGTAGCCCCCCACATATGCTTCTTCACATTTAGAATCCACAGTCAGGTTGCCTCTTGACATCTCTGCCAGCATTTCATCCATATCCTGAATCATAAGCCGGAACCCCTGGACAAGGGTTCTGGCCGAATCAGCCAGTATCTGTGTCTCATCCCCGGTATGTATCTCATGAACAGGTGTATCCAAATCCCCCTCCGCCAACAGCCTTAACCGCTGGGCGCAGTCCTTTACCGGCTCTCCGATCTGTCTGGCCAGCCTGTAGGCCATATAAGAGGATATTGCCAGGAATACCACCATGAGTATGATTGTAATTATAATACCGTTAACCGTGGACTGGGTAAAATCCTTTGTGGGCGCATTGATTGCAAGGCTCCAGCCCTCCGTGCCTTCGATCGGTGAGAAGGCCAGGAACTTCCTGCTTCCCCCGTATTCATAACGCCCGAAACCAGATTCTCCCAATGTCATGCGGACTTCCAGGGCAGCCAGGTCCTTTAGTTTTTTATCTGTTTTTGCATCTTCCTGTGTATTTTCCCTGTTTTTTACATTGTCCATATTCTTATGGGCAATTGTGTAACCGGCATTATTAAGGATATAGGCACTGCCGTTGGGGCTAACCTGAAGAGAGGCCACTATATCATTTAAAAATGTCTCATTCGGTACAAAATACACCACCCCTGCAACCTTTTTTCCAGGTACTCCGCCCTCCCAGATAGGAGCTGATACCATGATGCTCAGCTGGCCCGTTATCTTACTGACTAACGGCTCCGACACCGCAGTCTCCCCCTTCATGGCAGATTTCACATAGGCCCGGTCAGAGTAGTCTTTGCCGTCCAGGATACTGATTCCGTCCAAACCGATTATATTACCTCTTTGAAGTCCGTGGGAAAGGGCCTGGTTCTCAACAACAGCCCGTTTTTCCTCCACTGTGGCTGTCCGGTCAGAAAGCGTTGGGATACATCCTGTGACATATGCAATGTTTTTATATGCATTCAGTTCCTCTTCAATACGTTCCGCAGCCGTGTCAGCCATCTCGGTCATGGTCTGCCCCAGTGTGTCAATTGTACTGGTGTAGTTGAGCCACGCGCTTATTCCGCCCACTATAACCAAAGAGGTCAGTATGGCAATAAGCATGCATGCAACGATTTTCATACGTATACTTTTCATAATCCCCACTCCTTTAAACTGTCATATTTTCACACCCAAAAAAAGCTTATAGTAATTTTATCGGCATTTTTATGAAAATAATAAGGTTCATAAATATAACGGATACCGGAGAATTATGCTACTGCCGGAGTTTAAACTGATTAATGGCGCTTTCAAGGCTCCTGGCATGCTCCCGCAGTTCCTCGGAAGCGGTTGAGGTAGTTTCAGCAGTATTCATATTCGACTGTATTACTTCTGAAATCTGATGAATGCTTTCGGTGAACTGAGACAGGATTTCCTGCTGCCTTGCAGACGCGGCTGCAATTTCATCCACCATGTCCGTTGATTCCATCGCTCCCTTGCCTACCTGTTTCAGAGTCGCCATAGTATTACCTGTTAATGTGACACCCTTTTCAACCAATTTCAACGTATTTTCAATGAGCACAGTTGTATTTTGGGCGGCTTCGGAGCTCTTGGCGGCCAGGTTGCGCACTTCATCCGCAACGACTGCAAAGCCTTTTCCTGCAGCCCCGGCCCTGGCAGCCTCCACGGCAGCGTTAAGAGCCAGTATATTGGTCTGGAACGCGATATCTTCAATGGTCTTTATAATTCCACTGATTTGATTGGAAGAGCCGGATATTACGCCCATTGCTTCCGAAAGTTCTTCCATTTGCCGGGTTCCTATCATCAGCTGCCGGGCGGCCTCAGTGGAACAGGATTTTGCAGATTCAGCTTTATTTACAATGCGGTCTAAGTGAGAGGAAATTTCTTCTGCATTAGCGGACAGCTCTTCCACTGCCGCAGCCTGCTCGGAGGCGCCCTGTGATACGATGCTGGAACTGGCGGCCACATTGTCAGAGCCCAAGGACACTTCGTTTGCTGTCCTATGTATCTTTTGAAGAGAATCGTTCAGGGAATCCAGGATTCTGATGAGTGATTTCTGAATAGGAAGAAACTCACCCAGATATTGGATATCTATGGTCTGGTTCATATCTCCTTCAGCAATCAGTGACAGCTTGTTGGCTATATCCTCTATGTATTTTTTCAACTCAGTCCTGGTGCTGTGAATGGAGTTAACAAGCATACCAATTTCAGATGTATCCGGTTCCAGATTAAACGGGTGGGACAGGTTGCCGGATGCGATTTCATACATCTGGTCTTTAATCTCCACAACGGGCTTCAAAAGCCTGCTTTTTAATAACCGGAAGGTTATAATCTGAAGAACGACTATCATAAAAACCACTGCTACAAAACAACAGAATATGATATAACTGACACCGGTAAGCCGGTTCACCTCATTTAAGGTTCTATCGTCCAGGGTTGCAAGAAAATCCGATTTTATCTGGTTAATCTTCGCCACGGAGGATTCATATTCTTTCCCGTACACATAGTCCACGGCAGCAGCTTCATTGCCCGCCATTACATTCTTCATGGCGTTTTCTTCCAGAGGAACAAGGGTGTTGGAAAGATTGGACATCTCGTCAATCATGGACTGCTCTTTTGCAGTGATACCGATTTCCTTCATCTTTTCTACGCCTATATCACGGTTTTTTAGGTGATTGACTTCATTCCAGTAGTTATCATAATGCTCCTGACTACCGGTGGCGGCATAGGCCCTTACTTCATTGGTGAGATAGGATGATCCGTTCATAAAACGATTGGCATTGTAGGTGAGTTCATAGCGGTATTTGTTTGCGGTGTTAAGTTTCGTGGTTATCCGGCTGTAACAGGCAAGGCAGAATACCATAAAGAACAAAGCCAGTATTGTTACGCCGTTTAACAACAGTATCAAGGTAGATTGTTTCATCTTTTTACACATAATGATCCTCCTCGGATTTATAATAGTCTCCCGGAATCTCTGAGCCAGTAAAATTAAGGCTTTCAGGCTCCTTTTTTATCAACATGATCCATCAAGATTCTGAGAGATCATTTATCATGATTCCCGCTTATTTATATATCGGCAAAACATGGTGGTTACATTAGCACTTTTTGTGATTATATTTTTAATATAATTGTAGTTTGCAGCAAGAAGTGTTACAATAAAATAAAAGTGAATGGGGGGCGGCAAAAAAACATTATGAGTAAAGAAATCAAGTATCCTTATATTGTATTTAAATTGGTGGACACGTACTATTGTGTAAGCAGCGAATGCATATCCACGATAGTTCAGCTTCCGCAATATGATAAGATACCTGAGAGTCCGGAAACTGTGACAGGGATGTTTCGTTATCGCAATCAGGTAATTCAGATGTTAGATTTACGCACTACATTTGGATTCAAGTCTTTGGCAGAAGAATGCAGGGATTTTGAGAAGATGATAGATGCCCGTAAGCAGGACCACATTAAATGGGTAAATGAACTGGAGGCGGCTGTCACGGCAGGGACTCCCTTTTTACTTGGAAGAGACCCGCACCAGTGTGCCCTGGGAAGATGGTATGACAGTTTTACATCGGAGAATAATGTGGTCAATTTCCATTTGCGAAAGATTGACGATCCTCATAAGAGGCTGCATATGGCAGCGGATAATATAGAACATTGTGCAGAAACCAGTGAGAACACATGTGAGCTTGATAAGTGCCGGAACCATATCCTTGAGGATGTGAAGCAGAATTATATGCCTGCCATACTGAAGCTGCTGGATGAGACAAAGGATGTCTTCCGTTCTTCGGTGTATAAGGAAATGGTGCTGCTGCTGGACGGGACAAAGTGGGGAATTGTTGTGGACGAAATTATATCCGTGGAGAATCTGACTGTCATAGAGCAAAAGGAAAATCATGTGGTTGGACAGACTTC
>NZ_CAJJZH010000026.1:0-6533 GCF_905197545.1 Faecalicatena orotica | reverse complement strand
TTCATAAAAAAATATCCTTTTTTAATTATCATATGCCGGGATAGTAAAAAGAATCCAGAAAGTTGAAGGAAAAGGAGGAGGCCGGAAGGATTACATCCCTCCGGCCGAGTATTATGAAAAAAAGTTTTATTAGCATTAGCTCTTTACATAAATTAGTATATCCATAAAATGTGAGGAGAATTTTATGATTCTGTAACGGATTTATGAACAGAATGTGAGAAGTTTGTGAATAGACAGGCAGGACTAAGCATCATGCTGATTAGGGCCTGATTACGGCCGTTATAGCTGTTATGCTATTGTTAATTTTCCTCCATTGTCTTGCAATAAGACAGAATTGTGGTAGACTGGATTCAGACCATACATAAAAAAGGAGGTACAACATGAAATTTTATATTTGTAATCACTGCGGCAACATAATTGCCTATGTGAAGAGCAGCGGTGTCCCGGTTGTCTGTTGTGGGGAAAAGATGCAGGAACTGGTTCCAAACACCACAGATGCAGCAGTTGAAAAGCATGTGCCTGTCATTCAGATAGATGGGTCTAAGGTCACAGTCACAGTAGGCTCAGCCGAGCACCCCATGATTCCGGAACACTATATCCAGTGGATTGCTCTGGCTACCAGACAGGGAAATCAGAGAAAAGAGCTGCAGCCGGGACAGAAGCCGCAGGCAGAGTTTATGCTCTGTGAAGGAGATGAGGCAGAGGCTGCATACGCATATTGCAACCTGCATGGTTTGTGGAAGGCAGAACCTTAATCTGATTCTGCCGGGAACCTGCCGGAATTTCTAGCCAAAAGGTGTGCAGAGCTGTCTGGCGCAGCATAATACGAACGGACATAACCGGGAATAAACGAACATAACCGGGCGTAAACAGACATAGCCGGGCATAGACAAACATAGACAAACAGCATTTTGGGCCGATACGGCACGAAATGCTGTTTGTTTTATATACGCGTATTGCCAGCCTGTTCTTTGCTATTCTTTGGGAGTTTCATACAGAATGACGATATCCCCATCAACAAACCCTGTGCCGATTCCCTGATACGCCTTTAGCCTGCCGGCGTATGTTCCATTTGCCAGATAAGCACGTATTGTATGTACCGTATCCTCCAGCACCTGCTGCCAGCCGGTATTTTGTACCCAGTGGAGAATGCTGTCACGGGAAGTAAATACTTCGTCACAGGCCCAGTCCGGGTCATACGCGTCGAAGCTGCGGGTTCCGATGAACTCCATGGACCAGCAGCTGTCTCCGTCATCATAGAGATTAAAGTTGACGGCAATGATTTCCTCCGGCAGGGGGCCGGCCATTATACGGTCAAGCCACGGTATGAATGATTGCATAAAAATGCCGCCTTTTATACGGTCTTGCGGTCCATTCAGCAGGAGATGCAGAATTTCCTGTTTGCTGCTCAAACTATCATAATCTCCCATCAGCAAATTGGGATAATGATATACAACACCGCGGTATTGGTTTTTCTCCAGGGCATCTATCAGGGAGTCCATGCCATATTCCTTAGCAAAATCTGCAAATACCTGAATCCTGGTTTTTTGCAAGATGGCAGCACTGCAGGGGAACTGAGGACATTCCCAGCATCCTTCCCATCTGTTTTTTATGCAGCAGTTAAATGGTTTGCAGGTTTCTCTGCCCGGGCAGCCGCCGCTGCGGCAGCCAGGACAAAGAACATTTTCGCTGCACACACAGCAGGCAAGCCCGCAGTATGCAATGCCCTTTTCTCTTTCCATGAATACACCTCATCTGTTTATCTGAAACTTATTTTTACTATGTGCAACTTTTATGAAAGCTCTCCCGTCTAATTGTATGAACCCGTATGGAACTTAAAATAATTAAGACGAAAAGGAGATTTACCATGAAAAAACATTTAGCTGTCATTACCATCTGTACACTGGCTCTTGCAAACGCAGTTCCCGCAATGCCTGTGTATGCTGCATCCCAAAAACCCGCGGCTGCTTATTCCGCAAAGCAGAGACGGGAGGGACAGAAAAAAATCAAGGACGCGGCTTCCAGGATAAAATCCGCATTTAAGAAACAAGACCTGAATGCATTGGCGGATTTATGCAGCTTTCCTCTTACCATATCATATGCATCCGGCGAATTGACTGAACTTAAAAGCAAATCAGAGCTGCTGGCGCTGGGGTCCGGTCCCGTTTTCACAGAGGGAATGAAGTCTGCCATCTCATCCACAGATGTTTCAAAGTTAAAGGAAGTGGGGAATGCAGGAGTACAGATGGGCGGCGATGCAGGTCTGAGTCTGTTTAAATTTGGAGGAAAATGGAAGATCAACAACATATACAGTGATTACAACAGCCAGGCTGGCAGCGATTCAGGGGCCCTCAAAATTGGAAACCTGGAAGAAGCAGCCACTACAGTCCAGAAATGCTTTTCGTACAGAGATATTGAAACTCTTTCCAGGATTTGCAGTTATCCGGTGAATGTAATTTACGAGGATGGGACATCAGCGGAATATAGTGATGCTGCCAGCTTCATTTCCAAATGCGGCGGCAGGCTGTTTACGGACCGTCTCTGTAATTCGGTTACTGCCACGGACGCATCCGGGCTGCAGGCAGTTGGAAATGCCGGAGCGCAGCTGGGAGGGGATTCCGGCCTGTCCATGTATCAGTTTGGAGGGGCCTGGAAGGTTAATCATATTTATCAGTAACGTATTTTTCATTGTCTGTATCAGTAATGAGGGTTAGGAAATCCAGCGTATTCCTGGAAAATAGCGGAATAATGCCTTGGCAGTTATGGCTTCCTCCGGAACATAGGGGTCTGACCAGTCCCGGGCATCCCTGGAATGATTCCTGTTGTCACCCAGCATGAGATAGCAGCCTTCCGGAACCTGGAAATGATAGTTCTCTGAGTCCATGGGTTCCGGAAGATATGGCTCATCCAGAGGAGTGTCCGACTGATTGATGTATATTTGATTATCCCGGATATCCACGGTTTCCCCCGGAAGTCCTATGATTCGCTTTACCAGCCGGGTCTTGTCCTTGCCCGGCTCCGCTTTGTGGTCAAAGAGTACGATATCCCCCCTCTGAGGCTGCGCTCCGAAGGCGTATGAAAGCCTGGAACCGATGATCCGGTCACCTGTCATAATGGTATTCTCCATGGAACCGGAAGGAATGTAGCTGTTGGCGATGACAAAGGTATTGAGGACAAAGGCAATGGCAGCAGCGGCCAACAGAATTTTGACCCACTCCAGAACCTCCTTTTTAAAGCCGGAGTTTCCGGTATGTTCGCTTTTTGCTGATGTGTTCATGGAAGTCTCCTTTATAATAAATCATATTTGAATCGGATAAATGTTATTTACCAGTTTAGCATTAACGTCTTATAAAGTCTTTAGTATTTGCCAATACGTAAGAATAATTAATAGTTTATTTATTAAAAAAATCTTCCTGTAATGTTATTCTATGAATAAGAATGAAGCAAAGGGAGTGGAATATGAAACGGATTGTACATACTGTAAGCATTATACTGGCTGTTCTGTTAGCCGCGGCCGGCGGCTACTATGGGGGAAGAAGGAGCGTCCAACCACTGGTTGGAACCACATTTTATGCTGTCATCGAGGAGATAAGGGAAAACCGCCTTCTGGTTCAGGGATTGGAGATAAATGATATCAATGGACGCGGGACCTTTGAACTGGCAGTGGGAGATAAAACAGAGCTTATATGGAGAGGTGTTCCCATAACGCTGAAGGATTTGAGGGCAGGGAATACCGTATCAGTCACTTATACCGGAGAAGTTTTGGAGATATCTCCGGCTCAGGTCAGTGATGTGCTCCGGATTCAGCTGCTGGATGATGAAACGCCATATTAGAGTATGCCCGGTGGACAATGTAAAAAACAAAGTAAAATGGCCAGTCGGGGAACTGGCCATTTTAGGAGAAGGTATTTCGTTTTTTATGGGGTGTAGCAAAAACTATATAATGTATTGGGGGGGTTACGTCTATTATAGTATCACCTGTTGTCGAAAAAGTGTGCACAAACTTTGTTGGAGTTGAAAGCTTATTTTGTGTACTTTTTTGGTGGATAATCATGTTTCACATTTGCTCACGGACAATACATTCCGGGGTTGGGCAGAATGCTGTGGGGGGAGTATATTGTTTCGTGGTGGTGTGCAGATTATGAGGATTTCATAGGCTCTGTAAAAGATTGTATTGCAAACAAGATATAGATGAGAACGGTGTTGGTGAACTCATTCCTGAAGTGATCGAAACCAATCTGGAGCTTTGGTCAACATGGGATAGTGTTATCTATAATATCTATACAATTTCGGATGGAGCGTTTGTTCAAGTGTTAAACAGCTGAGAGAGAAACAGATATTATGGACCTGTTGACAAATTAAAGGAAATGCCCTTCTGGTATGGTATAATAATTATAGTAACAGTAATAATGACCGTGAAAAGTAATACTAAAAGGGATGATTACATGAACAAAGAATATGGGTATTGTAGAATATCAACAGGGGAACAGAATGTAGAAAGACAGGTAAGGAGTATACTGGCTGCTTATCCCTTTGCCATCATTGTGAAAGAGATTTTTACAGGAACAAAATCTGGGGGTAGAAAAGGGCTGGATAAGATACTCTCAAAATTCAAACAGGAGATACGATTATATTTGATTCATTTTCCAGGATGTCCAGGAATGCAGAGGAAGGTTTTTCTCTATATGAGGAATTATTTACCAAGGGAGTCAACCTTGTGTTTTTGAAAGAGCCACATATTAATACGGACACATATAGAAGGAACAGGTTCCCAACATGGGAATTCAGTTCCTTCTTTTATGTCTGGGGTATTAATTTAGGTCTATTGTTCCATGCTTCTTCTCAAATTCAGCAACATGGTTTTTTATAAGCACTTCCAACTCACGATTGGCAGAACGACCATTATAATCAGCTACAATCCGTAATTTTTTCATTAATTCGGAATCAGTGCGTAAGGTGAATTTTGCTATTTCGTTAGTCATGCGTGTTACCTCCATATAAGTCATATGACCTCATTATAAAGTCAAAATGACGGCTAAATATTGATTGACGGCATAATGACGGCGTAATATAATTATGGGAGAAACGGGGTAAAATTATGCTTATAGTGATATTATTTAAAATATAAATGGGGGAACTATGGAGGAGTACAAAAAACTAATTTATGATTTGATGAATGGGAAGTTAGACTTTAAAGATAATCCGCCTGAAGAGTGTAAGTATGTGAAGGATGAATTCTCAATGAATTCTCAGAGGGAAAAGTGTGTGAACAGGCATATACAGAGATAATGAGTGTTTATCAGCGCCTATGCCAAAGGTTGGGGGCGGACGGAGAAGAAGATAAGGACATAGAGGTTATCATAAATAGCTATGAATTAATTACAGAATATTTGTGCATGAAAATGTTTGACTATGGGGTGTTATGCGCAAAGGGATTAGTTGAGTAGCTTATTATTTGTGGAATGACTTGTAAAATGATAAATTGGTTGAGAGGGACTGTTTTCTAGCTGTTTTCTGGTTGGAAGGCAGTTCTTTTTATTTTGTAGATATGTTATAATTCATATATATAATTTTGAGTTACCGCTATATGGAGAAAGGAAAATAAAGGATGACAGTAAAAAAATGGATCGCTATGATTACACTTTCGATGCTTTTTTCGGGCACCTTAATATGGGAAGCATATGCAGGAACTTGGAAACAAGGAATTGACGGGGATGTATCCGCATGGTGGTATGATAATGGAGACGGAACATTTCCCATATCCACATGGATGTGGATTGATGGTAATGACGATGGAATTGCCGAGTGCTATTATTTTGATGATACAGGACGTATGCTGAGTGATACAGTTACGCCGGACGGCTATACAGTTGATAAAAACGGTGCGTGGAAGCTGGGATTTGTACGACACATGTATTCGTTGAATTCATATCAGGAAGAGATTTTCAAAGATGCTGCCGAAGGCCTTTTGAACCTATACGAAGATCAATTTTATGTTCCGTCTTTTACATATGGACAGCTCCGGTATTTAATGTATGAGGACAGGCAGAAATTAATGAATTCCCTTCTGGCTGCGGATACAGAGAAACATTTAAATAATCCTGATATAACTACAATGTTTGTTCCATTGCGTATAGAAGATGGAATAGGGTATTTTGACCGAGACAAGACGCTTGACGACTTTTACGCAGTGTTTAATATAGGTCTGAATCCTGAAAACATACCACAATCAGAGCAGGGCGAATTAAAAGGAATACCTTTTGAAAAAGTAAATAAGTATAAAATTACTGACTGTGAACAGAGTTCTGATGGAACTTTTTTGTATATGAAATTGAAATACGAAAAAACTAATGTTGTTACAAATAAGATATTGCGTACAGGGACTTTTTACATGAAGCTTTATAGGAATAAGTCAGATGATATTGGCTATTACATTGATATAATCAGTAATCAGGAGTCGTTTGGATGATTTGGGAAATTAAAAGAAGGTTATACGGCTGGGGACATATCCCTGGCCTTTTTTGCTCCTCTGC
>NZ_CAJJZH010000025.1:0-12634 GCF_905197545.1 Faecalicatena orotica | reverse complement strand
CATTATGAATCACTTACAAGGCATCTATTTCTCACGCCCTGAAAAACACCCATTTTCAGGCCGCAAATCCACTCAATTTTCCCTCAAAAACCACTACATCTTGTGGTTTTATCCGTCGTTTCTCTCAAAAACCACAATTTGGCATCTAAACTACCGTAGCTTAATGTGTTGCTACGGTGGAATAGATGCCACTTGTTTATATTTCATCTATACTCTCTCTGCAAATGTATATCCATAAATATATTATCTTTTTAATATTGCATCAATCTCGTCCAGACTAATATCTGGTCTCTCATATTTTTCTTCTGTATAGTCTCCGTAACCAAGATCAAATTGCTTGATAAATTTGACCATTCCTACTGGCCCCAGTGCTTCTCTTAGGACCTTCATCCCGGCATTTCTTACATCGGCTGGATTATTCAAATCAACATTTAACATTTAAAACACCTCCCAGGCAAACTGTAGTGGATTCTGCACTTTAACTTTTAGCTCTAATTTTGAGGCCATGTTGCTCATTTTGTCATCTGTTGTAAGCAACACATCTGCATTCGCACTCTCCGCTGCAGCTATATGCAAACTGTCAAATGTGCGGATCTTTGATATCTTCATTATATCCTCTGATCGTTTTTTTATCTCATCTGTATAGGCTACGTGCATATGTGTAACCTGATATAGCTCTTTAACTTTTCGCTTTTTTGTCTCATCGCCCATACGTTCCATCTCTAATTCCAGCATCTCGCTTCCGACAATTTCATATACGTTCAATTGCCCTCGTTTCAATATAGTAAGGATTGCTTCACTTTCCAGATGAATACGTTCCTGCGTCTGATCATCAAACGGCCGATTGTAACAACAATTATCCAAATATATTCTCATACATCATACCTTTCTGCTAATCATATTATAAACCATTTTACCGGGATAAACAATCTTTTTATAATAACGGGATAGCAGTCAGCTCTGAAATGTGCCTTTACAGGAAATTTTGTCATGTCATGCTTTTTTGCCTAATTCCATTTCCTGAAAAAATCTCTTAAAATCTTCCAGTTTTGTATAAGCGTAATAAAAGACTGTTCCAAATGATTTCTGGCTCCCACGATAATCCAATGCAGTCTGGTCTTCACTACTGAATTTTATACTGAGTACCATCTTCCCGCTGTATTCTTCGTAATCAGTTTTTATTTACAAGAATCATCCTCTGCTTCCTGCCAGCTTTCTGGGGCAAGCCGGGCTTCATGGTACCGCTTTCCTTTGGTCCCTCTTAGGATCTGGAAAAATCCAGACATAAAAATATACCTCATCCCCACAGCCCATGGATTATCGGCTGTGGGGATCCATTAACGCAAAAAATCTAGGGAGCGTTCTTCCGCTCCGCAGATCTAAGTATCGCTAATAATCAAATTTTCTCATAATGGTCCACATCAATGACAATAACAGGTGAATCTCCCACATCAACCATTATAGGCATGGCCACATAATTAACCATGGTAATCTTTTATTTTCTTGCAAAAACTTCTAAATCCACGGATTTCCCAGAGAATGAGGTTCTTCGCCCAAAGAACCAAGAAGTTGTTTACCCGCATGAATCGCTGTCCGCAGCGCCTGTCGCACCGCTGCAGATTCCCCTGTGAAACACAGCACCACCTCATTAGCAAAGCAATTGTCAAGAGGGTGATGATAACCGATCACAGTCACCGGGGCAGACTTCACCGCCAGATCCGATACGAGGCATCCTATGGCGGCCGGCCCGCAGCATATGATTCCAAACGCCTTGCCTTCCACCGCTCCCAGCGTCTTGACACAGCACTGCCCCGCCCTCGCAGTATAGCTAAAGGAAAGATGACCTGCGTCATTTACATAAACTTCGCCGAACTGTTTCGGCAGCTGTTCCAGAGCGATCTCTACCGCATGCCTTGCATCCGATACATCGTTGGCTCCAATATAGAACAGGGTACCGCATCCAGCTCCGCCCTTGCTGTCCCTGGATGCCTCCATGGAGATCAGCTCCACATCAGCCGCCTTTACAGCCTCATCCACAGCAATCACCTGCGGCCCTACCGCCACGCGGCCTCCAAAGATGCCAATAGAACGGTATTCTCCCAGCTTCATAAATGGTGCAAGGGAAGGATCGATTCCGGGAATCACCAGACCGATCGTATCTCCTATTGCAGTACCTACAAATTCTGTTATCTGGCTATGGTCTGTCATATGGTTTCTCCTGTTCTTTCATTTAACATATCCTTATTATACCATAGCTATTTCTTCTTCTATATGCAAAATCAAAACCATAAACCTGTAAAATCCATTCGAGTCTGTGTTGGACATGTTTGGTGATAATATCTTTATCCTACAACTGTGGCACTAATATTCTCTTTTTAGAACTATACTTTTGCCATAAACCGATTCCTTTGCATGAATTATACGAAATAGCCATGCGTAACTACCGCTGTCGTTCTCCCGCTTCTGTACTTCCGCATCCTTCGTTCTCATGATACAATCAATGTATCTGATATGATATGGAGCCAGTTCGAGCTAATGTATTACAGAAGAAGATGAGGAGGACTTTTGAGATGTAGATTACTTTTTTAATGAATTTGATGATATTGAAAATGACAATTTCGGTGAAGAAGGACTCTATATCTTCTAAATCCAAATTATTTACTTTCTATACCAGCTTTTTTAACGGGCTATTTTCATATTTTTAATCAAAAATAAATACTTTCCCATAAAGAGAAAAGCGGCCTTCTATGCATTACACAGAGCAGACCGCATTTACATCAAACAGATTTCATTTTTTTATTTTATTCTTATATTCCTTCACAGTCATATTCTCATATTTTTTAAATACTCTGCTGAAATAGCTGCTTTCGCTGTATCCAAGACGGAAGGCAACCTCCCCGATACTGTCCTCTGTGAAATAAAAATATCCCTTCGCAAGATGCATCTTTTTCATATGAAGATACTCTGTAACGCTCACATGGAACTGTGACCGGAATATCCTGCTTAAATATCCCTGGCTGACTGCACAGTTCTCAATAATCTTATTGAGCGTAATCTCTTCTTTAATATGCTGATCAATATACAGAAAAATATTGTCAAGAAGAGGATACCGTTTCATACTGCTCTGCTGGAACAAATAATCGACCACGCGGAACAGCCACAACTCAGATGTTTTCTTCTCTAAAATCAAACTCTTATTGATGGGAAACAGTTCAATTATGGTATTCTTTTCATCATATAAATTCTGCGTGTCCGTCAGCTGCTGCCCTATGTAAGAAAATGCTTTCACCAGCCGGTCCGGCTCAGGGCCGGCATTTTCATAAATACAGTCTATAATCCCCGGAAGTCTTTGGTAGAACATCTGAAAGTCCCTTTCTTTCAGTATCTCCACCAACTCCTCCACCTGTTTATTTGAGGTATCTTCCTTCTCTGTTTTATAGTTTCTAAAGATTGTATTCAGATTTTTGGCCATAACCGGTTTTTCAATCATTGCCTTTACCGTCCCCGGAACAATGCTCTCAATCAGGCCGGCCGAAGTGCAGACTGTCATTCCATAGATCACCGTATCAGGGCAAAACTGGCGGATGAGCCGACCTGTTTCCGCGCCTGATATTCCCGGCAGCTGCATTTCCACAAATACAAGATCAACTGCGCATGACCTGCATACCTTGACAGCCTTCTCTCCGGTTGTCACCTTATCAACAATCTCAAACTGTTCATATCCGGCAATCATTGCTTCAAGCGCTTCCTGTGAAAGCATATCGTTGTCAACAATCAAAATTCTGTACATAATTTTGAAATCCCTTCTTACTTATACTCCGGAAAGATAATTTCGCATCTACAGCCTTTGTTTTTGTTAATCTCAACTGTAATAGTATACTCATCTCCAAACAACTGAGCCAGCTTTCTCTTTGCGCACTCCATTCCCAGCTGAATATAATATCCCTCATGATTATTTTTGTATGGTTCAAATCTGATTTTAAGCTCCTCATTACTGAAACCGCTGCCTGTATTGATGATCTCCAAAACAAAGTTACCCTGTTTCAGATAACCGTTCAAGCTGATCGATCCGCCCTCCGGGCTCAGCATGACGCCGTGATAGAAGGCATTTTGGACAAAAGGAAACAGCACGCCTGCCGGCAGCTTCATCATCTGCATTTCCCGCGGAAAATGAAGGGTATAGTTAAACTGAGAACCTAACCGTATTTTCTGAAATTTAAGGTATTGTTCTACATATTCCAGTTCGCCTGCAAAATGAACAAAGGTGCCCTTGTCCGCAATCCCATATTTGACATGGCTGATAAACAGATCCGCCAGCTCAGTGGTTCTCTCCGCCTGTTCCACGGTTCCCAGGTTCTGCAGGGCAATCAGCATATTCAGGTAGCTGTATGGATTGGACTGTGCTTCCAGCTCATGGAAACGCACCTCCAGCTCAGCTTTTTCTTTTAAATGCTTCTGGTTTGTCTCCTGGATTTTCTTAATGCGCTTTTTCAGCATATCCTCCTGATAATACTGGTTGGCCCTGTTTTCACTGAGCTGTGTGATCACCAGACTTACCAGATTTGCCATATCCAGTATCTTTTCATATGAATATACCGGTAGTTCTTCAAATCTCTGCCTTGATTCCTCCCGCAGCCGTCTGAAACGTTCTGTCTCAACAGTCGGTTCTATTTGCCTAACTGTCTCCGGGGCGTCCTCGCAGCGGAACTGGCCGCCCAAAAAACCGCCCAGGTAATTGCCCTCCACCACAATCGGAATCGCCATCTCAATCAAACCGCATGGGCAGAAATAAATATGGGTTTTCTTTGTGACTGCGGCCTGAATGGACCCCATGGCATCCGAAGTCCGGCAATTCTGGCGCAGTTCCTTATCCTCCCTGAATTTTCTGCAAAAATCAGAGAAAAAAGTCATGTCTGTGACCGGTTCCCCTTTATAATCAACTGTAACAAACGCAAGTCCGGTCGCCTTCGACAGACTCTCCTGTATATGTTCCAGCTTGTCTCTTCCAAAGAGACGGATTATATCTATGGAACCAATTCCGCGGCTGGTCTCCCCTGTGTCCCTTTCTTCCTGGTCAGTGGATGCAAGCGGGCCTGTATCTTCGAATATCCTGTCGAGTTCTTCCATCATTTTTCCTCTTCAATGATTATATAAATTATTTTACTCTTGTTTTCCATGAAATACAATCTATTTTGTTCTCAAAAAGACCGGTCTGCATTACAGTCCGGTCTTTTTGGTATGATAGCTTTTTAGGGTTAACGTTTAAAGGGCCTGTTCTGTACGGCTGATGATATCATCCTGTACTTCTTTAGCAAGAACCGTAAACTGCGCACTGTATCCAGCCACACGCACCACAAGGTCTTTATACAGTTCTGGATGCGCCTGTGCATCCAACAGAATATTCTTGTCAATTACATTGAACTGAATATGCATACCTTTATGGTCAAAGTAGGAACGCACCACTGCTGAAAAACGCTTGAGACCTTCATCGCCTGCCAGGGCAGATGGAAGGAACTTCTGGTTATACAATGTACCATTGGAGTAGTTCTCATGATCCAGCTTTGCAACCGACATAGCTGCCGCAGTCGGACCGTTTGTGTCCTTGCCCTGTCTTGGCGATACACCGTCCGCCAACGGCTGTTTTGCAAGACGTCCGTCAGGCAGAGCTCCAACATCCTTTCCAAACAATACATTAGCCGATACAGGATAGCATCCTGCCTGGTATACTCCGCCTCTTGGGTTTTTATATTTTTCCACTTCACGTGAGTAGATCTGGCCACATCGTCTGGCAAGCAGATCCACATCATCCACATCATTTCCGTACCATGTGGTGTTCTCCATAATGCGTTTGATCCTCGCGTATTCCCCGTCCCCTGCATTCGCGGTCTGCGATGCAGAAAGCTGTGACTGAAGGGCTGATACGTCAATGGAACCGTTACTGCTGAGAATCCGTTTTACAGCCTCGTAAATCCTGGCCTCATCGTCGGAAGCGGTCTCACAGCAGCCGCAGCCGAAATTGTGATCCAGCGCATCCTTTAATTGAGCCATGGTAAGTTCTTTATTCTCAAAGACATGCGTCTGCATCGCATAAATGGAGTCACCGCAGTCAGCAACACCGAACGCCTGAGGTCCTGTAAAATTATAGACAGCCCCACCATGCTGCAGGCTGAGTCCCTTGCCAATACAGTCATCGACCAGACCGGAAAGGAATGGAAGCGGAGTTCTCTCTGTATGCGCATAATCCACGCTGTTACAGGCTTCTACTACGTGATGTACAAAGTACTGGATCTGTTTCTCAAATGCGCGCCACACATCCTCAATACTCTTGAACGACGTAACATCTCCCGTATCCGGCCCCACCTGGTGTCCGTTGTTCTTTCCGCCATTTAATGTAAGCTCCAGTATTTTCGCCACATTTACAAAGGCCGAATCATGCCAGCCGTCCGTCTTGTGCGGGCTCTGCGGCTCCACACAGCCGATCATGCCGTAATTTCTCGCATCCGCCAGGGATACACCGCGGTTGCAGAGGGCGGGTATAATTGTCTCATCATTATACATGGCCGGCACGCCGGTTCCCAGGCGTACCACCTCACATGCTCTGTACAGAAACTCCTCCGGAGTATTCTGGTGAACACGGATCGAGAAGGAGGGCTGCGGAAGCTGCACATGGGCTGCCGCCACCATACACATGTAGGAGACATCGTTAGTTGCGTCCAGTCCATCGCCGGTCTGACCGCCGACAATCAGGTTCTGGAATCCGCCGTAACCGGCAAATGCCTGTGCGGATACTTCATCTCTGATTTTGCTGAGTCCGTTGAATTTTACCCATAAACAGTCCAGAAGCTCCTGTGCAAATTCCTCTGAAATATTATGATCCATTTTCAGATATGGATACATATACTGGTCAAATCTTCCCGGGGAGATCGAATGTCCACTGGATTCTATCTGGATCAGAATCTGTGTAAACCAGAATGCCTGACATGCTTCATAAAAATTAGTCGCCCCATGCTCTGGAACCCTGTCACATACCTGAGCAATACGAAGTAATTCTGCCTTCCTGACCGCGCAACTGCATGAAGCCGCCATCTCCCTGGCTTTAGCCGCATATCTGCGGGCAAACTGAATGGATGCGTTGTAGCAAATAATCATCGATTCATAAAAGGTTCTCTTTTTTACATAATCAGGATCATTCTGATCCAGTTTCTCCATTGTCTCCACAATCAGTTTAATCAGACCGGAAAATCCAAGCTCCAGAACTTTCCCATAATCCGCGGACACATGTCCTATTCCGCCGTAAAAATAGTTGCCCACCGTAAACACACCGTTGGAAATAGCTTCTTTTGTAGCCTCCGACATATACGCGGATGCCAAATCACTGGTTGTCTTACCTTTCCAGTATTTGAAAGCCTCCTTTAACTCACTTTTTGCAGCTTCGCTGATCTTAAAAGGATCGGCGCTTCTCTTATCCATGGTATCGAACTCTTTTTCCACCCATTCGAACGAAAACTCCGGATAGATCTGGGCGGAGCGGAGATTTTTAGTAATTACACCCACAACCAGCTCGTCATCTCTAATTACGATGGGAAGATGGTTTAAGATTCTCTCCAGCGCTTTTGCGCGCCTTATAAGGATAGGCATCCCTTCCGTTTCGCGGTACGATTCTGTGACCAGTACGGCACGCTCCGACTCAACTTCCGGTACAGCAGCCACAAACGCTTTCTTTAAGCGCTTTATTCGTTCAGTTGGTTCTGTAAAGCCTTTTGCTATCATTTAACATCCTCCTTATATATTATTTTTC
Source organism: Faecalicatena orotica (assembly GCF_905197545.1). Classification (NCBI taxonomy): domain Bacteria; kingdom Bacillati; phylum Bacillota; class Clostridia; order Lachnospirales; family Lachnospiraceae; genus Faecalicatena; species Faecalicatena orotica. The sequence goes on along the minus strand of NZ_CAJJZH010000025.1, from coordinate 4,836 downwards.
TACCACCATCATACCCTAATTTCTATAAAAAACCGATTCAATATATAAGCTAAAAAATCTCACAATACAGACTTCTTTCAAATAAAAAAAATTAATTCCCCGGCTTATACATGTCATTTTAGACACCACATGTATAAGCCGGGGACATTTTTGATAAAACAGGACAATCCAAACCTGCATCCACGCAGAACATGCCCTGGAGATACCCAGGGCATGTTCAAGGTTAACTCATTACCAACCAACTGGTCGAGCTCCAGATGAAAAGAAACTCTCACAGAATCCGGATATCTGGCGCATGTCATAATCAGAACCCGATTAGCGATTCCCGCAACGGCCAGTTTCCGTTTTTTTTCCAGGAGAACTTTGACGAATTTTGTTCTTGTATTGCTTAACCGTCATATTTTCAAACTTTTTAAACACTTTACTGAAATAGCTGCTTTCATTGTATCCGAGACGGAACGCAACTTCCGCAATACTGTCCTCGGTAAAGTAAAAATATCCCTTGGCCAGATGCAGTTTTTTCATATGAAGATACTCTGTAACACTGACCTGAAACTGCTCCCTGAAAATCCGGCTCAGATATCCCTGGCTGATGGCGCAGTTCTCAATAATACTGTTAAGCGTGATATCTTCTTTTATATGTTTCTCTATATAAATAAAAATATTCTCCAACAGCGGATAACGGCCGATACTGTTTTGCTGGAACAGAAAATCCATCACCCTGAAAAGCCAAAGCTCGGATGTTTTCCGGTCCAGAATCAACACCTCGTTAATAGGAAACAGCTCTGATATATTCCCGCTGTCGCCATACATGCTTCTGGTATCCAAAAGGTTTTGTCCCAGATAAGTGAATAGCTTAATAAGCCGGACTGAATCCTCCCCGGCAATCCCATAGATCTCATCGATGACTCCGGCAATCCCGCCGTAAAAATCTCCGAAATTTTTGTTTCTGAGATATGAAGCAAGCGTCTCAAGCTGGTTCTGCACAGAATCTTCGTGCTCTGTCTTATAGTTCTCCAGGATCTTTTTCAGAAAGTTGTATGTAATCGGTTTTTCCAGAAAATCCTTTACCTGGCTGTGAGCTGCGCTGCGGATCAGAATATTGGCAGCATGGGCAGAAAGGATATATATATTAATCTCCGGATTTGACTGGTGAATAATCCTGCTGGCTTCCAGGCCGGTCATTCCCGGCATCAGCATATCCATGAATACAATATCGATCACGTCCTCTTTACAAGCCCGCACCGCCCCCTCGCCGGTTCCCGTCATATGAACCACCTTGAACGCACTGTCCTTCGCAATCATTATATTCAGCGCTTCGCGCATAAGTATATCATCATCAGCTATCAAAACCCTGTACATGATTACTCAGTCCTTTCTTCATAATGTTCAGGCCATAGTAAAATAGTTTTTGATCCCTTGTTTCTGTAGCTTTCTGAGATTATGCTGTACTCCTCTCCAAACAGGCGCTTCATTTTTTCCCTGGCGTATTCCATGCCCATTTTGATGTAATATCCTTCGTGTTTGTCTTTGTATGTTTCATACTTGATATCCAGCTCAGCTTCCGTCAACCCCGGACCGGTATCATTAATTTCCAGCACTACATTACCGTTGCGCACGTAACCCGTTACAGTGATCTGTCCGCCTTCTTTTTTCAGCATCACGCCATTATAAAAAGCATTTTGGATAAAGGGCATCAATACGTCGGAGGGCATCTTCTGCATATGCAGGTTTTTCGGTACCTGAATCGAATATTCCAGCCGGTCTCCCGTCTTTTTTTTCTGAAACAGCAGATACTGTTCCGCATGTTCAAGCTCTCCGGAGATGTGCACGAAGGTACTCTTTTCCATGTATTTATACTTTATATAATCAATGAAAGAGCTCAGCAGTTCGTTTGTTCTGGGCGCGTCCTCTATAATTGTCAAATTAAGCAGCGATGTCAGCATGTCCAGAAGTTCATACTGGTTGCCGCGCATTTCCAGCTCCTGTACTCTCTTGTTCTTCTGTACAATCTCCTTGGCGTAACCATGGTTTACCGTCTGTATCTTTTTAATACGCTTTTTTAAAATATCTTCCTGGAGATGCTGGCTGATCTCGTTCTCACTTAACTGATTGATAACCAGAAAAACAAGATTGGCTATGTCCAGAAATTTTTCATATGAATAAACAGGAATTTCATCAAGCAACGATTTGTATTGGACCACCGCTTCATCCGCTTTTGCCGCGTGCATCACGGACGATAACCGGCTCACCGAATCGGGTGCGTCATTACATTGGATCTGACCGCCGATAAACCCGCCCAGATAATGACCGCGCACGATAATTGGTATCGCAACCTCCAAAAGTCCGCATGGGCAGAAGTATACGTTTGTTTTCTGTGTAACCGCTGCCTGGATGGATCCGAACGCATCGGATGATTTGCACCGTTCCATTGCCACCGGATTGTTCCGGACCTTTTCACAGTATCGTGAAAAGGATGTAGCAGATGTAATGGGATCCCCCTTAAAATCCACGGTTATAAAAGCCAGCCCGGTTGCTTTGGAAAGGCTCTCCTGAATGGTCTCCAGTTTCTCTTTTCCGAACAGATGAATGATATCCAGTTCGTTGATACGGTCCTCTTCATTTATGCTTAGATATTCATCCAATGCATCTGGTTCCACTTCATCCATGTGCATCATCTTGTGATATTCCGCCATCTGATTATCCCTCTCTTTACTGCCTGTCACTGCTATTTTATCACTTTTATTTCTTTATAACAATCATCTTTCAATGCAGAGGGTTGGATTGGAACGGCAAAAGGCCGTGCTGTATCCCTTTGGGCGGCACGGTCTTATGTCTATCTTGTCATAAGGCATCTGTTCTGTATTTCATCTGTATATTAATAGATGCTTAATAAAATTTCCTTAATAGCCTCTGTTCCAGCTTCTCTCGGATTACTTATAAGACAATTATCCATAAGAGCATTGTCAGTCATATTCTGAAGCTGCCCCTCATACGCTTCTCTGCTGATTCCCAGCTCTCTGATAGATGCCGGCATATCCATACAGCACATCAGAGACCGAATCAGCTCCTCAAGGGTTTTAACAGCCATCTCCGGGGCCTCGTTCATACCGACTAACTGAACTTTATATGCAAGAGTCGCATACTTGTTCATAATATCATGGTTGACGCTGTTATACTCAATCACCTTATTTAACAGCATAGCGTTGGCTAACCCGTGAGGAATATGGAAGGTTCCCCCAAGCTGATGAGCGATGCTGTGATTCAACCCCAGGCCCGCTGTGTTGAAAGCCATGCCTGCTAGTGTGGACGCCTCATGCATCAGGGTTCTCGCTTCCAGGTTTTTTCCGTCCCGGTAGCATTTTAAGAGAGCTTTGATCAGCAGTTCCGTTGCCTTTTCCGACAATGCGTCGGAGAACACATTGCAGCCGTTCGCAACATAGGCTTCCAAAGCATGTGTCAGCACATCCATACCCGTATTCGCGGTGATAGCCGGAGGCACAGACAGGGTCAGCCTTGGATCAAGGATCGCCACATCGGCCAGGATATCTTCGGATGAGATCAGATGCTTGCTCTTTGTTTCCGAATCAGTTATCACGGCAGCGGAGGTAACCTCTGAACCGGTTCCGCTGGTTGTGGGGATGGTGACAAACCTGGGTTTGGAAACCAGCTCACGCACACCGGCAAAGTAAATCATTGCCTTTGCCGTATCAATGGCAGAGCCTCCTCCAAAACCGATAACAATATCAGGGCGTACCCTGCAGAGCACCCCAAGCCCCTTGCCCACGATCTCAATGGTGGGATCCGGTATAGCCTGGTCGAACAGCTCCACAGAGTTGCTTGAGTCCAGAGAATCCAGTATATAATTGATTGCCCCACTCTCCGCAAGAAATTTGTCGCATACAACCAGAATCCGTTTTTTACGGATCTTACGCAGGTATTCCATTGCATAATTTCCGCTTCGTATCTTTGTTTTTATATATACATTTGACATGTGCGCTTCTCCTTTACATTAACGGATACTGAAGGCATCCGTCATGACGCATTTGCGCTTTCTGCAGAAGGTTCTCGGCGATGTCAGACCTTCTCCTGTGGGACCGGCAATTGTAAATGTGGTATAGCCCTCGCCTCCCACGCCGATACCTGCATAGGATGGAGCGTTTTTTACAAAGATGGTAGTCTCCATGATCTTTGCCATCTTACTGAGCTTTTCTACATTTTTAGAGTGCATCATAGCCGTATGGCGGTTTCCATGCTCCGCCTGATGGGCATATTCAATGGCTGTATCCACATCGGATACACGTACAACAGGGAGAATCGGCATCATCATTTCCTCCTGAACAAGCAAATGATCCTTGGGGACTTCCATGATGATCACCCTCACGCTGGCATCCACTGTAATACCCAGCTTATCCAGGATATAGCGGGCGCTCTTTCCTACAAAGGATGTCTTGGGACCGCCTTTTTCCGTAGTAACAAGCGCTACCAGCTGCTCTAACAGCATTGGATCCGTGATCTGGTACGCGCCGTTTTCTTTCATGTGGTGGATCAGATAATCGCAGATCGAGTCTACTGCAAACACTTCCTTCTCCGCGATACATGGAACGTTATTGTCAAAGCTGCATCCATCCACAATATCCTTTGCCGCTTTGTCAATGTCAGCCGTCTCATCGACCACTACCGGAGGATTGCCTGCCCCTGCGCCAATCGCCTTTTTGCCGGAGGAAAGGACTTTCTTTACAATAGAAGGTCCTCCTGTGGCTACCAGGAGGCGGACACTTGGGTTGTCGATCATCTTATTGGTATTTTCAATGGACGGTTCTTCCACCATGGTAA
>NZ_CAJJZH010000024.1:0-12677 GCF_905197545.1 Faecalicatena orotica | reverse complement strand
AAATCTTCTCACCCTGACCAAAAAAAAATTTTTTCTTGTTTCTGCTCATTTTTTTTATTCCTCATAAATTTATTAATATTCCCTTTTTCGGCTCCCCGGGGGCCCCCCCCCTCTTACGCGGGGTCGCACCCCCTTGCCCTCCGTTTTCAGAATTGTCTGTATTTATTGTCCGTAGTATGCGTTCGCCCCGTGTTTTCTATAATAGTGTTTATCCTGAAGTTCCTGTGGAGCCGGCTTCACATCCGGATTGATCATTTCGGTGCGGGCCGCCATTTTAGCCACTTCTTCCAATACAACCGCATTATGCACCGCCTCATGTGCATCCCTGCCCCATGTAAACGGACCGTGATTCTTGCACAGTACGGCGGGAACGGCGATATAATCTTTGTCCTTAAAGTAATCTACTATTAGAACTCCCGTGTTTTTTTCGTATGCTTCGTCAATTTCTTCTTTTGTCAGATTCCTTACACACGGAACCTCTCCGTACATATAATCCGCCTGTGTAGTCCCGTAGCAGGGGATTCCTCTTCCGGCCTGGGCCCAGCTTGTCGCCCATGCGGAGTGTGTATGTACGATTCCCCCGATCTCGGGAAATGCTTTGTAAAGCTCGATATGGGTCTCGGTATCGGATGACGGGTTGTACTTTCCTTCCACCTTGTTCCCGTCAAGGTCCATGACTACCATATCGTCAGGGGTTAGCCTGTCATATTCGACGCCGCTCGGCTTGATTACGAAAAGTTTGGATTCCGCATCCAGCCCGCTGACATTGCCCCACGTGAATGTTACCAGTCCGTATTTCGGGAGTAGCATGTTCGCCTCGTATACTTCCTGTTTTAATTTTTCCAGCATCTTTGTCTCCTCCTGCTATTTCATGTTAAGAACTGCGGAACGTTCAATGTCAAGCCCGTTTTTATATCTTTCAATAAAGGTCTCAAATCCTTCCACGTCTTTTGCATCCGGCTCCATCTTTGTACCTTCGTTGCCGCCAAATACTTTTTCGGACAGGTAGTGGTCCAGTGTCTCCTTATCCTCTTTCCACACACTATAAGCTGCCAAAAGGGCAATCCCCCATGCTCCGCCTTCCCCGGCCGTCTCCATGACGGAAACAGGTGCGTTCATCGCAGCCGCCATGATTCTCTGTCCGACGCCTTTTGTCTTAAACAGGCCGCCATGACCTAATATCTTGTCAATCTTGATATACTCTTCCTTTGTCAGAATATCCATTCCCACTTTCAGGGCACCAAGCGCTGCAAACAGGTGCACTCTCATGAAGTTTGCAAGGTTAAATCTGCTGTCAGGCATACGGACAAACAATGGGCGACCCTCATCTAATTCAATGATATTCTCTCCCGAATAATATCCGTAGGATAACAAACCGCCGCATTCCGGGTCTCCTTCCAGTGCCTTGTTGTAGAGAACTGAGAATAACTGGTTCATGTCAACTTCCATGCCGAATGCTTCTGCAAATTCTTTGAATAACCCGACCCACGCATTCAGGTCTGAAGTACAGTTGTTCGCATGTGACATCGCAACCAGATCGCCTGACGGCGTGGTAACCATATCAATCTCTGTGTATACTTTAGAAAGCTCTTTTTCTAATACGATCATTGCAAATACGGATGTTCCAGCGGATACATTTCCTGTGCGGACCGCCACACTGTTCGTAGCTGCCATGCCTGTTCCCGCATCCCCCTCCGGCGGGCATACTGGTATCCCTGCCTCTAGGTCCCCGTCCGGGTCGAGAAGTTTCACGCCTTCCTCTGTGAGGCATCCTGCATCTTCCCCTGCCACAAGAACTTCTGGTAGCAGTTCTTTCACTTTCCACGGATATCCTTTCTCAGATACAAGGGTGTCAAATTTCTCCAGCATGTCTGCCTGGAAGTCCTTTTTCTGTGTATCAATCGGGAACATTCCGGAGGCGTCGCCGACACCCAAAACCTTCTTCCCTGTCAGGCGCCAGTGAACATATCCAGACAGTGTTGTGATAAAATCAAGATCTTTCACGTGCTCTTCCCCGTTTAAAACCGCCTGATACAGATGTGCAATGCTCCAGCGCTGCGGAATGTTATACTGGAAGAGTTCTGTCAGCTTCGCTGCCGCCTCACCTGTAATCGTGTTTCTCCATGTTCTGAACGGGACAAGCTGTTTTCCGTCTTTATCAAATGCGAGATAACCATGCATCATGGCACTGAATCCCATTGATTTCGTACGTTTTAATGTAACACCATACTTCTCCTTAACGTCTTCCTTCATCTTCCTGTAGCAGTCCTGAAGACCTTCCCATACATCCTCCATTGTGTAGGTCCAGACACCATTGTCATAGCGGTTCTCCCAGTCATGACTCCCGGATGCGATCGGTGTAAAGTCCGTACCGATCAGAACAGCCTTGATCCTTGTTGATCCAAACTCAATACCGAGCGTTGTGCTGCCCTCCAGAATTTCATTTTTCACATTGTTTAAATCACTCATATGCTTTCCTCCTGCTTAAATTATTTAAATTTGTTATTTGCTTCCTATTATTCACTGCGGGCTGCCGTACCCAGTTCTTCAGGTTCTGCGAGAATACGGACTGACTTACGGATTACCAGTTCCGGCTTTAGTTCCACACTCTCTTCCCCGCACGATCCCTGCAGCATTTCCAGCATCCTGGCTGCTGCAATCCCCGCCAGTTCCTTCACCGGGTTCCGGGCCGAGGTCAGCGGGATCTCACATCTTCCCGCCAGATCGGAATTATCGATTCCTACGATAGAAAGATCCTCCGGAATTCGAACCCCCGCCTCTTTACAGATGCCTACCAGCTGGCTGGCCACTTCATCGTTGTAACAGACACAGGCCGTACAATTCGAAATCCTTCTTAAATATCTTGCGGCATCTTCCTTCATTTCTTTCAGTTCACATGTATCGAACCATGCAATCCGTGTGCCTTTCACTTTAATCTCCTGCTCCATCAGCGCGTCCATATAACCGGCATAGCGCTTATGCCCTGGCCGTCGTCTGATTTGAAAATGCCGGCTATCTTCCGGTGACCGCACTGCAGCAGGTGTTCCGTCACCATCTTCCCCGCCAGATAATCATCCAGACTCACATGTACCGCATCCAGCTCCGGATAAGAACTATTCAAAAACAGCACCGGAATATTCTTCCGCTCCAGTTCCCGGTAAATCTCCAGATTTGGATTCGGCAGGCCGCTTTTCGTCGGCTCTGCGATAATCCCGTCGACTGTTCCTTCTTTCAGGAAACCTTTCAGTATCATGCGTTCTTTCTCAACCGTGTTATGGGTAAACGCGATCTGCAGTGCATATCCTGCCCGGGAAAGCCGTCCCTCCATCTCTTTAAGCATACTCGGGAAAATGTACTCATCCACGTAGGTTGTCATGATTGCGATCCGCATCGTCCTGCCGGACCTGTCCGTTTTTTCTCCCCCGCTGATGTAAGTCCCACTTCCACGCTTCCGTCTCACAACCCCCCGTTGTTCCAGTACGGATACCGCATGCCGGGCTGTCTGACGGCTCACGCCAAACATGGCAACCAGTTCATTTTCAGAATAGATCTTCTCCCCGGGCTGCAAGGTCCCTGCCCTTACCTCTTCCATGATACAGTCGGCGATCTCTTCATATTTTGCTTTTTCTTCCGCCATAAAAACTGCTCCTTGCGTCTTTTGAATGGTATTTCATCCAAACTTCTTTACTACTACTGTACTATACAGCTCTGCCAAATTCAAGACGGATTGTTCGACAAATGTACATACAACTTTTTGCTCATTTTTTGTAATTCGTGAACAAAATGTCGCAAGTTGTATATGTACAACTTTGTTTCTATCCCACAAACACAAAGAGAACCTTTCCTGCAGAGATAACATAAAATCTGCTAAAAAGGCTCTCTTCCCGGGCATTTCTCTCTCATTTGATTGACAAAGTGTTTGCCCCATGTATATTATATTAGTGAAATAAGATGCTGGATATAGATTCTGTGCTTCCGCCAAAAAGACAATTTCTATTATTCTGGTATCTTATTTTTCATTTGCACTGACACCTTCTTTACCCCATTCTGCCTCCTGTTCTTCCCATTCTTTATATGCAAACAGATCATTCACAAATCTCTCAGGCAGTGGTTTACTGAATTTACTGCATATCGCATATGACCCAAACGAAATGATGATTGACGGCCAAAACGGATGGCCAAATGGATTATACTTTGAAAATACTGTAAACAACAATATCGGAACCGCCAGCCCTGAGGCTATCGACACAAGACTTGCCGTCTTTGTTCCCTTTTTCCACCAAATTCCGAAAACGAGGGAAGGCATAAATGCGGCCCCCACAACAGTCAGCTGCATAACCGAAATCATTACGACCATAGGCAGGTCCATCAGAGACAGCACCGCCGTAACCGCCGTAATTGCCAGTGTTGCAATTGATGTCAGCTTCTGGACTTTTTTATCTTCCATCTCAATACGCAGACCCTTCTGCATCAGATCTCTTACCAGTGCCGTACTAGATGTCAGCAGTAAAGAATCCGCTGTAGACATGGAGGCCCCGAAAACCCCTACCAGATATAAAATACTCAATATCTTAGGAGCAAATGTGGTCATTAGTGCCGGCATTGTAAAATCAGCATTCTGCGCAATTACCGCGCCGGACATCAGTCCCTTCTCAACAGCAGCCCTTGTTGCCACACCACTGAATGCCATACCCGGTGTCTGGACTGCCAATACAAGTGTAATCAGCAGAAGACCGTATTTCCACACTTTCTTATCCCGGATGCTGAAAAACTTAACTGTCAGCTGAGGTGACCCAATGCTGCCCAGTGTATAAAATGCCATATACGAAAACATAAGCGGCCCCATCAGTCCCGGAATTTCATTGAAGGCTGGACTCACATTCGTTGCAAGCGTGACATTAATCTCATTCCATCCTCCCAACGCCACCAGACAGAAGATCGGAACACTGACCGCGACAATGGTCATAATGATTCCCTGGATCAGATCCGTCCACACGACCGCCAGATATCCGCCGACTGATGTGTAAATTCCGATAGTAACCGCCATGATCAGTACACTGACCCCATAGGATAGCCCAAAATATATCTGAAGTATATATGCCACTGCCGCATATTGAGCCACGAGGTAAATCCCGCTGAAAATCAGAATTGCAATCGTAGACAAAATTCTTACCCCGTAACTTTTATATCTCGCTTCCAGATAATCGGGGATCGTTAAGGAATGCAGCTTTGTTGACTGGATTCTCAGTCTTCTTGCCATGAGCAGCCATCCGATAAAACCGGCAAATATAGCACTTAGAATCCCGCTGGCGATCATTGGCATTCCCATCTTATAGGCATTTCCCGGGAAGCCTACATATGTCACGGCACTGTTCCATGTAGAGACATATGCAAAAGCAATTACCCATACACCGATCTTCCTTCCCCCAATATAGAAGTCCTCCAGCGATTTGGTTGCCTTAAAAGCCTTAAATCCTATGAACAACATAATAAATGTGTACGCGATGAGTGCAAGTGCATAAATGATTTTATAATCCATACCGCACCTCCCGCTCAATCCATAAACTTAATGGAAATCACCGCCGCCGCTATAATTGATACAAACAGCAGCCACCAGAATGCTACAGTAATCCAAGTCCCTGTTGTAAATGGGTATATGGAACCTAAAAACGGAATATTATTCATATAGACCCTCCTCTACTGAGATTTGTAAGCTGTTCCTTTTACCATACAGCCATATCCCGGTCTTCCAGTTACTTCTCCTTCCTCAAACACTACTTTACCGCGCACGATCGTATGCGTCGGCACACCTTTTACACGGACGCCGTCAAATGCCGTCCATCCTGATTTTGATAATTCCTCCTTATCTGTCAGGACCTTTTCCCTGGACATGTCTACCACTGTGAAGTCTGCGTCACTTCCTATTGCGATAGCTCCCTTCTTCGGATACTGCCCGAAAATCCTTGCCGGGCTTTCCGTCGTCAGATATACCAGTCTCTCTAATGTAAGATTTCCCTTATTCACCTCGTTTAACATCAGCGGAAGGAATTCCTGCACCCCGATCACGCCAAGCGGGGCATTGAAGTTATTCGTCAGCCCGTCCGTAATCTCTTTCAGTGTATGGGGGGCATGTTCGAGTACAAGCGTATCTGCATCTTTGTTCAGATAATCATATGCACGGTCCAGATTGTGTGCAAACAAATATGTACGGGTTTTTATCTTCTCCACCATATCCCTGTCAATCAAAAATGAACATGCTTCCAGCTCTGAATATACCGTCTGCCCCTTACTTTTTGCAAACTGGATATAATCATATGCCATCTCAGGCATGACACCTACATGGAGTACATACAGCCTTACGCCTGCAACCTTCGCCAGATATAACGAACTTGCCAGTCCCGATACCATTCCGTGCCCATACATATACCCTCTGTCATATGCCTCGATATAGTCCTCTGCCGAAACCCTGCCTTTCTGGATGTAGTCCCTCTGCACCAGAGTTCTTGTCCAGTCAGAGTCATCATGGTGCACTGCACACACAAGCCCCGTTTTTGCCACCTCCTCATAAATTTCATATAAAATACCGTGGTCCGTCACCGCCAGCGTTGGAATGTAAGGGTATGCATCCATCGGATGACGGGTGTTAAACACCTTGATCCCGATCGCGCCCAGTTCTGCCAGATTCTGTATCTGGTCAGGATACAGGCCGGCCCCGTACAGGCCGAAATCAATGTAACTTTTCGCCTCTGCATTTGCCTGCTTTTCCTTAAACAATTCCGCGGTGGCCGGGGCAGGGGTATTGTTAGTCATATCGATCGCCATCGTAATCCCGCCTGCGGCAGCCGCCCTGCTGCCCGTCTCAAAATCTTCCTTATGGGTCTGCCCGGGGTCCCTGAAATGGCAGTGCGTGTGCCATATACCGGGAAGAAGTGTTTTCCCCGTTAGATCCAGTGTCCTGTCCGCCGCCATATCGGCATCACCGGGCAGTATTGCCGCAATTTTTCCGTCTCTCACCCCCACATTCCCTCTGTACCGTTCATGCGGTGTTACGACCTCCGCATTTTTCAGATACAAATCAAACTTTTGAATCTCGTTCTCCATGCTGCTTCCTCCTTTTTTATTTTTCTATTTTCCATACCCCAGAGCCTGGGATATTTCCATAGCACAAGAACGGGTCGCCTGTATAAACTGTTCCATATTCTCCTCCGTAAAACGATACAGAGGCCCTATTGTTGATACGCCCCCCGCCACCTTTCCTCCAATACTAAATATAGGGCAGGATACACCGGCTGTCTGCGGGTCGAGTTCTTCGAGGCTGACCGCATATCCTTTTTTCCTGATCTCTTTCATCTGCTCCTTCATCTCTTCGAAAGAAACCTGCAGATCTTTTTCTTCTGCCTTGTAAACTTCAGACAGCCTTTCTTCCGTGAGATATGCCGCAAGGATCTTTGTACTGGATCCTCTCAGCAGCGGCACACGGTTTCCTATATCCGCCGTAATTTTTACCGGATTCTTACTATTTATTCTTGCGATGCAGATACCGGAATTTCCCTGAATTGTATTTATAATCACAGTCTCCCCGGTAATATCGGCCAGTTTCTGCATATAAGGCTGGCTCACCGCATGTATATCCACCCCTGCCATACACACCTGCGCATAATGAAGCATTACATTTCCCAGACGAAGCTTCCCACTGACCGGACTACGCTGCAGGATTCCGCGCTCCTCCAGATTTACAATAATCCGGTAAATATTCGTCTTGTCCAGATTCAATAAGTGCTGGAGCTCCGTCAACGTCAGTTCGGGCCTTTCCAGCGTAAAACACTCTAAAATATCCAAAGCTTTCTGTAATGATTTAATTGTGTATTTTGATGCACCTTCATTTTTCATATCGCCCTCCATTGGTTGTATATTGTAAAACCTATATTTTATATTTTGAACTTTTGTATAATTATAGCAGATATTGTTTAAATGTGCAATAATTTACTTCGTTTTTATTACATATCAGTTTTCTTTTCACCCCTTTTGTCTTACCTGCATTTTCGTTTAGATGCAAAAAATGACAGATCATCCCTCAAAAAGATGATCCGCCATTTTGGTTTTTTCAGTGAAACGCCTCTTAATACTCTCCGACCAGCGTCGTCTTCAGCAGATTTGTATTCCCGGACTTTCCAAGCGGTACCCCGGCAGTCAGCACAACAACTTCGCCGTTTTCTACATAACCTTTCTTCTCCGCCGCCTCCGTGGCATGCAAAAACAAAATCTCCATACTATATTCTTCCCGGATCCTGACCGGCAGGACCCCCCATGACAGATTCAGCTGCCTGTAAGTATGTTCATCCGGTGTACAGCCCACGATCATACAGCCCGGACGGTATTTTGAAATCATGCGCGCGGTATGTCCTGATTTGCTTACTGTGATGATTGCCTTTGCTTTCAGGTCAATCGCAGTCATGCACGTGGCATGGGATATTGCAGTCGTCATATCAGACCTGCTCTCCTTGCTGCGGATGCTGAACAACTGGTTGTAATCAATATCGCTTTCGGTGCGGACCGCTATCTTCACCATCGTGCGCAGCGCCTCCACTGGATATTTTCCAGCTGCCGTTTCTCCGGAAAGCATGATGGCACTTGTACCCTGATAAATGGCATTCGCCACGTCCGTCGTCTCTGCCCTTGTTGGCCGGGGATTCTTCATCATGGAATCCAGCATCTGCGTCGCTGTTATCACCTGTTTCCCGGAATTGTAGACCTTTCCTATGATGGATTTCTGAATGACCGGTACATCCTCCAGCGGGACCTCCACACCCATATCCCCTCTGGCAATCATGATTCCGTCAGCCGCCCCGATGATGCTTTCTATGTTGTCAACGCCCTGCTGGTTCTCTATTTTTGCAATAATATTAATGGAATCCCCGCCATTCTCTTTAAGAATCTTCCGTATCTGCCGTATATCCTCTGCACTGCGGGTAAAGGATGCAGCGATAAAATCAAACCCCTCCTGAATGCCAAACAAGATATCTTCCCTGTCCTTCTGGCTGATAAACGGCATATTCACCTCCACCCCCGGGAGATTCACCCCTTTATGGTCAGACACCATTCCCCCGTTGATTACCCGGCAGTGCACCTCTTCTCCTTCTATTTTTTCTACGCACAGGCCTACCAGGCCGTCATCTATCAAAATACTGTCGCCGGGTTTCACATCCCGGTACAGCCCGGAATAAGTGACGGAAACAATATGGTCCGTCCCTTCTGTTTCTTTTGATGTTAAAATGAACTCCTGCCCCTCGGTCAGTTCTTCCTTCCCATTCCGAAACGTACACAGACGTATTTCCGGCCCCTTAGTGTCCAAAAGCGCGGCAATCGGCCTGTCTAGGCGTTCCCTGATTTCCTTGAGCTTGTCAAGGCGCACCTTCTGTTCCTGATGTGTTCCGTGTGAGAAGTTGAATCTGGCTACATCCATACCGTCTTCCGCCAGCTGTTCCAGCACACCCTCACCATCTGTCGCTGGTCCCAGTGTACAAATAATTTTTGTTCTGCGCATCACAATTCCTCCTTTCGCCTTCTCGCCTTATGCGAGGAGGATTCCCTCAAACTTACTTACGTTTTCTGACTTTCCTATGACTACGAGTACATCACCCTTATTAAAAACGTACTCCGGCTCAACCTCTGTTTCCGTTTTCCCCGCATGCTCAACCGCTATGATATTCAATCCATATCTCTGGCGGAAACGAAGCTCCTGCAGGCTTTTCCCGATCATCCTGACTGGTACCATCACTTCCGAAATCTCTACATTATTATTCAGGGAAATGGAGTCCATCACACTGCTGACGAGCATTTTCTTCGCAAGCCTTAACGCCATATCCTTTTCCGGATAAACAACTTCTGCCCCGATCTTCTCCAACACCTCCCCCTGGTCCTTGCTGATTGCCTTGGCAATCACCCTCTTTACACCCAGATTCACCACGTTCAGCGTTACAAGAATACTTGTGTCGATCTTCTCTCCGATACAGACAATCACCGTATCACAATTCTGGATCCCGATTTCTTCCAGAACTTCTTTCGTCAATTCATCCGCAACATAAGCAAAATCCGTATAGTTACGAAGTTCCTTTACTTTATTCTCATTGCGGTCTACTACAATCACCTCACGGCCCGCCTCCGCCAGTTTTTCTGCAAGTGCTGTGCCAAACCTTCCTAAACCTATAATACCATAACTTTCTGATAATTCCTCTTTCAACATGATCTCCATCTCCTAACCAATTGTTATATTTTCCTCCGTATACACCGCATTAGCCGGCTGCTTAAAGCTCCACATCGTAATAATCGTGAGAGTCCCGAGCCGCCCGATGAACATTGTCAGAATTATGACCAGTTTCCCGGCGGTGCCTAAATCCGGTGTAATCCCCGTCGAAAGCCCTACAGTTCCAAATGCAGATGTGCATTCAAAAAGAAGCTGCAGGAATGAATATTCCGGCTCCAGCACACACATCACGAGTGTGGAAATACTGACAACCATGAGTGATAAAAAAGTAATCATAAATGCTTTAAATACCACTTTATCAGGAATCTTCCTCCTAAATGCAGTACAGTGCTGGTTCGTTGCTGTACTTTTCACACTATTGAGCAGCACAAACAGTGTACTCGTTTTGATACCTCCTCCTGTAGACCCGGGCGAAGCTCCGATAAACATCAGGATCGTCAGGATAAAAAGCCCGGCCGAAGTAAAATTTCCGATTGGGTATGTGGAGAACCCGGCTGTTCTGGCCGAAACACTCTGGAAAAAGGCGCCCAGCCATGTAATATTTTCCGTACATTTCAGAAGTACCGTACCGGTTACAATCAGGGCAATGCTTGTCACGATTACGGCTTTCGAATGGAGGCACAGTTTCTTAAAACACCGGTTCCGGATAATGTCCAGAATAACCAGGAACCCAAGGCCCCCAAATATAATCAGGCCGCATGTTGTCAGATTCAAAAGTACATTATCCTGATACGGAATCAGGTTCTTAAGACCGCCCAGAATATCAAACCCGGAATTATTAAACGCCGCTACAGAATGAAACATGCTGATCCCCAGCGCATCCAACGGCGAATACTTCTGCACGAACACAAGATAGCTCAGAATAGTCCCTGCCGTTTCAAAACACAATGTCATGATGAGAACATACTTTACAAGGACGACCATCCCTTTAAACCCGTTCACATTCAGGGCCTCTTTTACCAGAAGCCGTTCTTTGAAACCAATCCGTTTCCCTGCCGCAAGAATAATGCCGACACCCACAGATGTCACACCCAGTCCGCCTATCTGTATCAGCACGGCAACAACCGTACGCCCGAACACCGTAAAATGCTCTGCCGTGTCTATGGCAATCAGGCCAGTTACGCAAACAGCACTTGTTGATGTAAACAGCGCATCAATCCAGCTCACCACGGCCCCGTCCCTGACAGACACTGGCAGTTTCAAAAGTATTGTTCCCGCAAGGATAACAAATGCAAACCCAAGCGTAATGAGTCTGGCCGGTGACTGATTTTTAAAAAAGTTTTTCCCACCCTGCAATATTACGTTCAAAATAATAACGCTCCCTTTCATATCTATATTATAAAATCAAATGGAAAGGGCCATCCTTTTCTTTCCATCCTGCCGGTGGATAAATCCGCAGTTAATCCGACGCAGGAACATATACACGTTTTTCGCAAAATGGCATAAAAGAAAAATTACGCATGGGATAACAGCTATTTTGAATAAAACAGCCAAAAAAGAGTCAATGTAGAGTCTTGCGTCCCAAAACGCAGAATCTTGTTTACGGAGCGCTGAAAAAACAGAGATCCCTGATCTCTGCTCTGAAATGAAATTATCTGAAGAATGGCCCGCAGCACACAGTACCTGTGCCTCCACTTCCTGTATTGCATCCGCACTGACTCCGGCATGCACACCAGCTTCGGAACAACCACCCTGTCGCATGCTGATTCCAGCCTCGATCAGCGTAACCGAATGATATAAACCATTCATAATAAAAACCGTGAAAAATAAAACTAAAACCAACCGGCCCACGCTATAAGCCGTCCTGCTTTCTGCCTTATTCTTCATTTGATTCACCTCTGCCCGGATACACATACTTCAGGTCCATACCTCTCGCTCTTAATAGTTATATGCATTATAGGGCGGAAGGTGACAGGCGTCAATTTTATATCCAAAATCTGAGCGAAACCTTAACACGGCTTTTTAGATAGGAATTTCCTGTATAAAAAAAGTACCACAGAAGGTTCATCCCTCTGCAGTACTATGTTTTTGCGCTTTATACAAAAGTGCCTGAATTATTTCAGGTTAACTTCTGCTCCCTGCTCTACAAGTTTAGCTTTCAGTTCTTCAGCTTCTGCCTTAGAAACGCCTTCCTTAATTACCTTAGGAGCTCCGTCTACTAAGTCTTTAGCTTCTTTTAATCCAAGTCCTGTTACTTCACGAACAACTTTGATAACTTTAACCTTAGAAGCACCTGCTGATACTAACTCTACGTCAAACTCATCTTTCTCTTCTGCTGCGCCTGCTCCGTCTCCAGCTGCTGCTGCAACTACAACACCTGCTGCTGCAGATACACCAAATTCTTCTTCACAAGCTTTTACTAATTCATTTAATTCTAATACTGATAACTCTTTGATCGCTTCGATCATTTCAG
>NZ_CAJJZH010000023.1:0-14805 GCF_905197545.1 Faecalicatena orotica | reverse complement strand
TGTCCGACACAGAAAATCCTGTCTTACCATCCGCACTGTTGGCATATGCTATATGAAGATAAGGCGTCTTCCCATCTGCACCGGCCTTTCCGGGTGTCCCCTGAGCTCCATCTGCACCTTTAATCTTACTCCACGAATAGGCTTCAGGGTTTGTGCTGTCTGTCTCCACATTGTCAACATACATCCCAATATAAGTACGGTTACTGTCCGACACGGAAAAATCAGTCTTTCCATCCGCACTGTTGGCATATGCTATATGTGTATAACTGCTCTTACCGTCTGCACCCTTTGGCCCCTGAATTCCCTGGTCTCCTTTAGCACCCTGAAGTCCCTGAAGTCCGCGCTGTCCCTGATCGCCTTTATCGCCCTTGTCTCCATTGTCACCCTTTTCACCATATACTCCGGTAACTCTTGGTGTCGTGTTATCCTTCGTATCATCTGTGTAGATATATTCTTCATATATCCATAAAAACCGGTTTGTCTCTGTGATTGTCGGAATCGTCTTCTGCCATCCTGCGGTTGACGTTGTAATCCCGCTGTCCTTTGAAGAGACGAGATAATATGCGTTCCTCTCTTTGATTCCTTTACCCGGATCGCCCGTATCTCCTTTTACACCGATCTCTCCTTCAATTTTTTTCCATCTATAATCTCCCGGTTTGTCAGAGTCAGGCTGGTAGAAGTCTACATAAATACCTAGCCATCCTCCCGGTGTTTCTCCGCTGTTATCCGTAAATGTTTTCCCGCCGTCATTTGAATATTTGATATGTAAAAAAGAGGTATTCCCATCTTCACCATTTTCACCCGGTATCCCACGGGCGCCCTCGGGTCCCTGTGCCCCTTCGAGCCTCTGCCATTTATAATCCTTTGGATTGTCTGAATCAGCCTCCTGAAAATCGACATATGTCCCAATATACTTATCCGGAGTTTCTGTCATCTGGGATGCTGACGGATTTTCCACAGAACTATATTTGATATGAAAATAAGAAGACTTACCGGGGTCTCCAGAAGGACCTGGAATACCCTGATCCCCCTGTTCTCCTTTTTCTCCCTGTTCGCCTTTATCTCCCTTATCCCCTTTTTCACCGTCATAAATATTTGTGACAGTAACCTCAAAAGAACCACGTACCATACCGGCCCCATCAGTCACTTCATATCTGTATACTTCCTTGCCGGAAACATCAGCGGCTTTAACAATGATTGACTTTCCAGAAGATATCTCCTCCGCATTTTTCAGCCAGCGGATATTCAGATTTCCCGTTACATCCTTGCCGCCATCCATGACAAACGCTGTTAAGGTGGTTGTTCCTTCATTATTTTTGAAAATAATTCCATTGTCTGTAGTGATTGAACAAGTGTATACCTTATTTGCCTCGAACAGCTCATTCATCTTCTTAAGCAGCACCGGGTCTATCTCCGACTGCAGCTCTTTATAATTACTGAACGTAGTTTTATTCTGCCCTGGATCTGTAAAACTACGAGACTGCTCGGTAACTCTTGCCTGTAAATATAACTCCGGATTATACTCCTCATCAACAATTGTTACCGTGTCTCCGATATCCGTATCAAAGTACCCTTCCACCTCGTAACTTACCTGAGGGACGCAGTTCTTTTTTAATTCTGCCAGACCTTGGGCATACAGTGTATTTACATTGTCTGTATCATATTCCCAAATTTCAGCAATATACCTTTCATTTTCATTGGCCATGAGATTAGACGGAAATCGGTCCCTTGCCTGAACTGCGTAGATATTACCATTACCATGTGGACTAATATATTCAATATTACCTTCATTGTCATACTCAATCTTATCCAACGCTATTACTGTCAATCTATCCTTTCCATAAGGTCGAATCGCCGTATAAAGTTTAGTTATATCACTTGTTTTAGTAATACCAATCACATTTTTACCATACCGTAAAACAATATCTGTCCTATCCTTCCCCATCCCCTGCTCTTTATTTGAATGCTCATGATAAACGTTCATAACTATTTTAGATAAAGAGTAATCTGCATTAAGTTTCGGTACAAATTCTATTTCTGCCTCAAATATGCGGGCAATATTATTCATTCGTGCAAGTATTGTTTCCGTCTCTGTCCACTCACAAAGCATTGATTTGTCAGAAACTTCATTTATACCAAGAAGTATGGTACCCTCACTATTAAATAAGTTAAAGTACTCGGCAAATGTCATAGCTTTCGAAGCTTTATATGCCCCCTTTTGTTCATTCAAAAGTTCAAAGTTCAATGAATATGCCTCTACTTCAATTTCATTTTCGTCCCGAACTATGTGTACAATATTAAAATAATAATCTTTCAGGCCATATCGAAATGCCAATTTGTTTCCTTCTGTTAAATAATCTGAACCTTTGGCTTTGGCACAAGTCTTGAATGTATAGGTGGCTGCAGATCCATTAAGATACGTGTGAAGTTCATCTTCATAATAATGCAGCCCTGCATCCACTTCATTATCTAAAAAAATACAGACCTTATCATATGCATCCAATACTGCAATTCTTATCCTCTCCACTAAATATACGCCTCCCTTATTTTTGCGGTTATTATAGGTGCCGGTGTACTAAAATCTGAATAGTAATACTTTATTGTTGTTTTTCCAGGAGGTACACAAAAGTACCTACTCCCGATTATCTCGTCACCCATACTGATTATCCCATCTACATACACTGTTCCCGTATTACCGTCTACAAAAACTATGCTGCCCTCATTGTATCTATTGGGTATATCATGCCAATAGCTTACTCCTTCTTTTCTAATCCAAAAATTTGAAAAATACATCTTGGAAACAAGGTTTGAACTCCCCTGATTACCAATCTGCCCCAAAAAAATAGTTACAGACTTTGCTTGTACATTGGTTAGTTCCGGAACGCGAAATGAATAACTTTGTCCGTTAAAATAAAATTCAAATAAATCCTTGTTCTTTTTTATGTATATTTGTCCATTACTACTTGTTAATTTTGATGTATTATCTGGTACAAAATCTACCTTTTTCTTCTGAACACCTGCAATCTGGAACGCTGCTGCTGCTGTATTACTATTTGTATAACCTTTCCAAATATGTATAGATGCCAGATGCCTTCCATTTGTATCTCCAATTACAAATTCCAGTAATCCTATTTGCTTTGAATTTCCCGTCTCAAACCAAACTTTTGCCTGAGCACAGAAGTTATTTGCCCCCGACTCACCTTTTGAATCAACTGGCAATACCTGTGTTTTAGCCGCCCCATGCCAGCCACTCCCCATTCCCACATTATCCAGTGCCAACCAGTAATTGTTTCCTACCGGGCCGATTTTAAAGGAACCATTCATAGGAATTTTTTCTGTCAGAATACCCTGATTATTTGTCATAACTGACATTTCCTGTGGTGTTTTATGATTAATCAACATTTCTGATTTGTGTTTTATTTCCCCATCCACTTCGTCCGCATAACCAAGCTGTATCACCCCATGTTGACTCACAATCCCTATATAACCATTTTCATGCTTATGTTCAATTGTATAGCTGACCGGCACCGCCCGTGTCCCATTATTCACAATCACAGCCTCCAGCACCCCGTCCTGATTCACCGCTGCCGGAAATGTCTTCTCCACCACAGAATGTTTATACGGATCCGCACAGTATATATCAAATTTCCCTGTTACACTCAGCTGCCCCTCCGATACTTCGTCAACTGTACTCTTCGTACCAACAAAGTATTTGTCAGGCTCGTCATAAAAGACAAGCCTGGCCTCCTCCTGATTGAGAATCTGATTGAGTTTATTAAACTTCTCCCGGAATTCTTCCGGGGTATCTGACTTAAGCGCAAACGCAACAGTAATAACCCGCGGGATATTCCTCTTATACTGGAACTCAGTACCGTCTGAATTACCAATCTGACGGTCTTGTATTTCAGATTCCAGAAGTTCGCGCCCTGTAACATATAAGGTCCTATATCCCTGGATTTCATTTTCGATATATGTTCCATTTATACTCATTGCTTCAGCAGGAAGCTCTTCTTTATTATTGGCATGGTTAATTGTATCTACAAATTTATACATGTGTTCCTCCCTACCTAATGCCATTGATATATCTTCTTATCTTGGCATCACTTTCATTTTTTTCCTGTACATACCTTGCACTCCCATATCCTACTTCTTTTCCGTCCATAACGCTTGTGACCTCCGCATTAACATAAATTGCCGGATTATAAGTATAATCATTCTTTAAACTGCTTTGAGACATGCCAGAACTGTAATTTCCCATTATATCCGGCCCGGAAGCAACACTCGGAATAAAGACCATGTCTTCGCCGACTTGATAAATTCTTTGGAACATTGATTTAATTCCTATTGCAAACCCTTCACCTATATATGCTCCCAATTCCTTAAATGTACGGGAAGGACTTCCGATTTTAGCTTTTGCAATTACCGCTTCTTCTGCTGCGGCTGCAAGCTGTGCTGCTACCATTCTGACATACGCCAACGTTGACTCCATACCATTTGCCAGACCGATTCCGATATAGTAACCCAAGCTATACATTTGTCCGGGAACGGAACCCATTGCACTTACAATGGCGGCTGCACCGGCCATTGAAGCCGTTTTCGCCCTGATGCACCCGGTTTCAATTCCTCTTGCCAGACCTTCTCCTCCCAGCATACCGGCTGCTGTTAATTCTAATACCATGCTTTTTGCCACTGTGGTAAGCATCATAAATGATGCGATTACAAGTGTTATGTCCGGCGGTGTTAAAACGAAGTTGGAAAGAGTGTCCTGTATACTATATACTGCTGTACGCAGTATTTCTGCTGCCAATGACATCGTACTGACTCCCATACTGAAAGCTGTCATGACAATCGCTGCCGCTGTCAGATTTGTTATAATCCCACTCAGCCCGATTGCTGCTTCCTGAAGCCCTGCTCCTTTTGTAGCTATCTCTCCCAAACCTAAAGCTACAGCTCCAAGTGACTTAGCTATATCAATCAGGGATAACTCCGCTATCAGCCCGATTCCGACAGCAACCGCTTTAAAACCTTCTCCAGCATTTCTGGCTGAGTTTCCGACACTTTCTATCACCCCTGCAATAGAATCCAGTACCTCTGAAAATCCACCGCTTATTGCTTCGATTACTCCCGATATACTATCGATTATACTGGTAAAACCATCACTAATCGAATCAATCACCCCGGTTATGATCTCTCCGGCCGTAGTCATGATATTACATAAAGTATCTCCCACAGTTGCTGCTATAATACTTACAGCGACTGCAATTGCAACTGCCAGCTGTGAAAATGTGTCCCCCAGCTGCTGTATAATTGGCGGGAGCAGACCAATCGTATCACCGGCAAGAGCCATAGCTGCCCCGACGGCAAGTATTATGACCCCTATTGCAATCATACCCGGTATAGCCGCGTTAAGCGCGCTGCCTAATGTTCCGAATATCACAGCCAGCCCCCCGATAACAATTCCGAATACGCCCATTGCTACGGCACCTTCCTGCCCTGTTTGCGCAAGTGGCACCATCGCAAGTGCCATAACAGAAATGGCCGCTGCAAACACAGCAATGCCAAGTGCACTCTGCTGCAGTTTCTGCCCCATCGTACCTAATATAATTCCCAGTCCGCCAACAACAACTCCAAATGCAAGCAATGGCGGTACAGCTGTTGACCCGAGCGATGCCAATGGCACAAGTGCAAGAGCAAGTACAGCCAATGACCCTGCAACAAGCGCGATCCCCGCACCCATTTTAAGAAATGCATCGGATACTGCATTGAGCCTTGCAGGCGTTGTCTTAACATTTTTAAGAAGCGACATCATTCCAAAAACAAGAGCTATTACTGTTCCTGCCATAACTGCCATGATGCCTATTGCCGTACCTCCGGAATTTGAAAGCCTGATTGACGCCTCCGCTAATAACAAGAATCCTCCGGCTATTAGTGCAACTCCGGCCCCAATCATCATAAAAGATTTGGCTGAAGAACTTATTTTATCAGAACTTTTCTGACTCGATTTTCCGACTTCCTCCTGTCCTTTTGCAACTTTGAAAAGCTTAGGTGCAATCTTACTCAATCCCAGTTTTGCAAATTTCGCTATAGCTCCCGTAAATCCTCCTACTAATGTAATGAGTGCCGTAAGTATCTTAAACCCTTTATATGCAACAAGAAGTTTCGGGATATTTACAATTACTTTTGCTACAGCATCGGCATGTTCCTCCAAAAACTTTGCAAAAGTTTTAAGCACATCTTTTCCTGCGTTTACTGCATCCCAGAATGTCAATATATTTTTTGTATCATTTAGAGGTGCTGTTAATTTACTGATCGAATCCCCGATAGCACTAAATGCCGAACCGAACAGATCCTTTAGTTCAATAAATGCATTTTTCAATATATCAAAATATGGTTTAGCCCGTTCCGCTAATGATGAAAGGTCAAACCCCCCAATAATTTCAGAAACCCTGCCAAGTACACTCTCAACCGTATCTCCAAATATTTTGATAGACTCCTTCATCGTTGGAAATCCATTTTTTTCTAACATATTGTCAATTGAATTAATGATTCCCTGTGTTCCTCTGGTTACTGCTTCCTTCATGCTGTCAAATGTACCATTCCAGCTTGTTCCTGCCTCTTTTGCCGCACCTGCAACCTTCTGGACACCGTTAGTTCCCTCCATCATTGCAGATTCAACAGTATTAAGAAATTCTTCCGCACCGATCCTTCCACTTGACAGGTCTTCCCGTACAGATGCCGAATCCCTTCCTACTGCCTTTGCATACATACCGACAGCATCAATGCCAACATTAAAAAGCCTGTTTAACTGGTCCATCTCCACAGTACCTTTTGCGCGCATATTTCCTATCGCATCCGTCACCTCTGAGAGCTGGCCGCTTGTACCTTTTCCGTAATATGCCACTGCATCTGACCATGCCCCTACAGACTTTGCGGCTGCGCCAACTTCCATACCGCGGGAAATAAAATTCTGTGTTGCTTTTGCCGCTGTATCTAAACCATAAGCGGTCCCTTTTGTAATTCCCTTTAAACTGTTCAATGCACTTCCTGCCGCATCTGTACTGCCTGTAATTGCGGTTATATTCCTATAGAACTGATCTATTGCATCCTGTTGGTTAAATGCGGAAGGTATTGATTTTTTAAGAAGGTTCGCGCCCGCATCCATTGCCTTAAATACGCCAATTCCGGTAGAAATTTTCATAATCGTATTTTTTACTGATGCTGCTTCGCTCTTTAATATTTTGAGGCTTTCCGTAGTACTCTTCATAATTTCTGAGTACTCTTTATCATTGATACCTAATACTGACTTTACACTATAACTTACCATTCTTCCTCCTTTCCAGATATTCTATGTACCTTCCGGCTTTACTTGATACAGGTCTGTTAAGGGCTGGTTTCCCACTGGCCTCTTTGACCCTTTTTTCATAATCGAAAAAGCTGTCAAACTTTTTATACACTGGCTCTGATTTTCCTCTGCCCTTTCTTCTTTCTGCTTTTACCTCCCGATTAACCCACGCCTGAAGATGAATCCAGTATTCATGGTCTGCCATTTGCAGACGGAATGCTTTCATTCTGATTCCATATTCATAAAGGGTCATGCGGTCAATCACTTCTATGTCATTCAGATCAAGAAAGCGGAGACAGTTTATAACAATATCCTCATATGTTTCTTCAGATGACTGGTCTACTTCTGTCCTTGCTTCGACAGCTCTTTCTCCATCTGCGTCATCTTTAACCTGGTAGCATTTCCCTTTTTTAGTTCACTGATCACCTCGTCAAACAGTGCTTCGATGTTCTCGCAACTCTCAACATACTCATCTACTTCATTTACAGTCGGCCTTGCCTTCTGTGTACAGGTTCCTGTATAGAGCACCTCTGACAGGGCAACTGTATCGTATGTAAACAGCATCGGAACCTTAAGCTCTAACCCTGCCCCAAACTTAGCCCCTTCCTTCATGAAATAATTCGCCTTATCCAATTCACGGATAAACTTAATTCCAAAATGAACCTCAAACTCTTTATCTTTAATATTTAAAATCATATATATATCCTCCATTTTCATATATCAGCCATTTGTCTTTTCTGCTGAGTAATTATTTTCTTAATCACGTTAAAATATCTTATCTCCTGCAAAGTTCCCGTCTGCAGAAGACGCACCGCGGCATCCGTAACTTATGCCGCAGTAAGCGTCCTGCCGGTCAGTATTTTTCATCCTATAGTTGAACTATTCTATAAGAATAAAAGAGAGTGGTTATACCTTCATCCTAGACTCCTGATCCTGTTTTCTGGGTATCCGCAAATACATAGTCTGCAATTTCCTGCTGTTCAACAGAAACGGTCACACTTCCACGTTTTCCACTTCCATTAATACCGAATGTAAGCGAGCATTCCGTAAAATCCTCAGCAGAAGAAGTCTTTTCAAATTCTGTCAGGTATCCCTGGAAATACATCCCCTTGAATTTGTTATCCCCTGACTCCGCAGGCTCTGCGAGATTTGCCTCCCAGATTTCTATAATCTCATCTGAATCCATAGCATCTTCCAGTTTTTCAATCATCACATCCCCTTTTGACAGAATGCTTGTTGCTGTAATTTCGACTTCTGCTGTACCCGGTGTTCTGATTGAACCGTCCTTCGTTGCAATTGAATCGGCATCTTTACTCTTTGTCCTGCCATTTTCCGTTGTAAACGCAATAAGTGTTCCGTCAGTTGTCGCTGCATCTTTTTTAATTCTGTACAAATAAACAATTTTCTTTCCCTGAATAGCTTCTGCAAATAACTGTAATCCCATTTTCTTCATAATTTTCTCCTTATATTTCATACTTTAAATTTTCCCTGCATCTGCAAAGTGCAGTGCAATTGTCCTGTTCTCCAACATAGTTATGCCGGAATTGTTCAATCTTAATGTTACCTGATAGTTCTTCTGACATCTAACATCCTAATATTCGAGAGTTATGCATATTTTCCCAACCCTCTGCTGCCTGTCGGCCTGATACTCTGTATCCTCTTTCTCCGCCAGTGCCTCCCACTTCTTTCTCGCATGGTTAACCGCCGTCTGTGTTGCCTTCTGTACCCTTCGGTCAAACTCTGCCTGATTTTCTCTCTGTCTTAGAAAATTATCAAATGCCTTTGACCTCTCCTTTTCATCCATTCCAGTTTCTGCCTCCACTCCGCCGTCCCGTCTATGAGATCCGCCGTTTCTTTCGGCAAATAACTGTAAGTTTGTCCTTGGAATTTTCCAACACTCCTCATGATTTTTATACCACATGGTTACATCCTCTTTTCTTTCTGCCCCAGTCCATCCAACGTCCAGACCATTGCATGTATTGTAGTTTAACGACATTTCGGTCACAACAGGTTACACAACCCGGACAAAATCCGGATATTCATCAGCAATCAAAGAGATGCCGATGATAAAGGAATCTTTCATAATTATCGCTTTCTCTGATAGATTCCCGTATTTTATATCAACCCTGCCGGGCGATATTTCGTACTGAATACTGTCTACTGTCAGGTCCTCAATAGATTTGATGAATGTCTGCGTCAATGCAGATACACCGGCACATACAATGTCTTTCCCTGCCTGTGCATAACCTGCATGCCCCTTTACCGTAATCCTGTCCTTCATGACCGTTACTTTAATCAAAACTGCCTCCTCTTATTTCCCCCTAAAGCTGTACATATACTATCCGCCTTCAGTTATCTCCAGTGTCCACATTGCATTCTACTGATATAAGTAGCATTTATGCAACAACGTGATCAAAAAAAATTTCCACCGCCTCTTCTCTGCTCAAGGGAACTGCCTGTACAATTTTATGTATCTCACCTATCGTCAGTTTATTCCCATTATCCTTCAGCTTTCTGTAAAGTGTACTCCTGTTCATCCCTGCTGAATCTGCAACCGCCTCCAGAGTTGTACCTCTCTCCACAATTTTAGCCTTCAGCTTTACCACATTTACAACCAAATCCGGCAATCTATCACTCTCCCTTGTTGTCAGTATTTTTAGTAGCGTTTATGCAACTCATGTCATTATACTACCTTACTCAGGCAAATAAGTCAATAGTAAAATAGCATTTACGCGATTAATATGTTGCGTTTTTGCATCTTACATGCTATATTATATTCAGGAGGTGTATACACAATGTCCGATACAGGCGAGAGAATCAAACAAAGAAGAAAAGAAATGGGACTGACGGCGGACGTCCTTGCAGAGAAGCTAGGCGTGTCCCGCTCTACAATTTTCCGTTATGAAAAAGGGGATATTGATAAGATCCCCGCTGAATCATTATCAATTATAGCCGCTGCATTAAACACAACCCCTGCCTATCTCATGGGTTGGAAAGATGACGGTCAGCAGTTCTTTCATGGAATATCTGTTTTCCCTACAGTAGAAAAGACGAATCCCATTCCAGAGGGCAGCTATGAAGATCTGGTTATAACCGAGATGGAAAAAATGAATTCGAAGGGGAAGATAAGACTACTCGATACAGCCCGGGAGATGACATGCAACCCGCTGTATAATGATAACTATGAATTAGAAGTCAGGGCAGCCCATACAAGGACTGATATCGAAGTAACGAAAGATATGATAAAGCATGATGATAATATCATGGATGATGAAAATTTTTAAAAGTCCCGTTTAAAGGACAGGCTATATGTTATATTTAATTTGGAGGTGTTGACTAATGAACAACTACGAAACACTTTTAGACGAGGCCTGTGAAAACGGTTTAACTGTAAAAGAAAAGCCCCTCATATCCAGCAACGGACGTATAAAAGGAAAAAAGATTGCAATCCGTAAGGATATTGACACAGACGCTGAAAAAGCCTGCACACTTGCTGAAGAACTTGGTCACTATCATACGACCGTGGGAGACATTATGGATATGTCAGACGCCTGGAACCGCAAACAGGAACGGCAGGCAAGACTGGATGGCTATAACAGGCTGATTGGTTTAAAGGGGCTGATCAGCGCATTCGAACACGGATACAGAAACTGGCATGACACAGCCCAGTATCTGGATGTAACAGAAGAATATCTACGGGAATGTATTGATTGCTACCGCGATAAATACGGAATGATAACCACGGTGGATAACTACTGGATCATGTTCATCCCACATTTTGGGATAGGCCGAATCGTTTAAAGGAACTCTGAGTATTATCGAACAAAATGTGGTGTTTTCTCTGATAATTTTTCTGCCATACATACTTTCTGTCAGTTCGGGACATTCTATACCGAGGTGATTTTATGGCATCTTACGTGGCTCCCGAATTAAGGGACAAATTTGAATCTTTACCAATCAATTTGAAAAACTGTATCCTCGAGAAAAATGTCCAGTTAAAGACAATTCATGATTTGATTCGTGTTCTCGAAGATATAGTAGCGGAAGGAGAAGCAGAGTAATCTGCTTCTTTTTCTTCTTCCCGCCGTATTCCTGCCTTTACAAGTTTTCATTAAGGTAATCCTCAATTTCATTCAAACATTCCTCAATATCCTCGTTAGAAAACCGCCTCTCTATCCCAGCCGCCTTAATATGCTCCTCCGAAAAATCTTCCTGGTCGGCTAAAAACCTGCGGCACATCTCCGCATACTTCGGTTCATTCTGCTGCATTTCCCTGTCAAGCGCCCTTTTCAGCCTCAGCCCGTCTTCCACTTCTACATAGACCGGCAACAGTTTATCCCGCCCAAAATAGCGGCTCATCGCCTCAAAAGACTGTAATGTCCCTATTACAATATAATCTTCTTTCTCCAGGTCAATCTGCCCGTCGTCCGCCGTAAAATATTTCCAGATTCCGCACTTGGTATTATATGCCCGGACTTCAATGACACAGCCCTTATCCTCCAGCGCCTTCAGCCCGGATTCATCTGTAAAATGATATTCTACCCCATCCGTTTCGCCCTCACGGATTGGCCGCGTGGTATACAATGTAATCGTCCGGAACTCAGGGCGCCTTTCCTTTAATCTTTTAAAAATGGTATCCTTGCCGGATGAACTTTTTCCCATGATATAGCAAATCTTACTCATTTCCCAATACCTCTATTTTTCCTTCTTTTTCGGGTCCCTCAACCGAAAACCCCATCTTTTCATATGCACTAAGCTGTGAGACTGCCTCCGCCGTAATCTCTTCCCCGGGCACAATCAGTGGAATACCTGGAGGATAGATATATGCATACTCGGCAGAAACAAAACCCTCAGATGACTCCCATGACTTATATTCCGATGCGGACACCTTGTTTTTCATTATCATCCCCGTCTCTGCACTTGTATACACCTGTTTCAGCCGGGGAAGCGAAAAATGTATCTGCTGCTTTTTCTTTACACTACTTCTTTCGGATGCGATCCGTGCATCTATCTCTTCCAGCGCCTCCACAAGTCTCTCCATGCCTTCCGCAGTATCTCCGACAGAAGTCATCGCAAGCACATAGGAACCGGCAGTCATTTCCATCTGCAAATGATATTGGTTCAATAATACCTCATACAGCCCTCTGCTCGTAATGTCTGTACCTTTCACAGAAATCACGATTTTCGACCTGTCGAAACTGTCCGTCTCAATCAGTTTTAAATTTTTCATCCTGCTCAGCCTTGCTCTCACCTTTTCCAGTAATTCCACATAGGTCTGAAAACATCTGGTGCTGCCATTATCCAGCATTCTAATACATTCATCCATCCCCGCCATAAGTACATAGGACGGGCTACTTGTCTGAAGCATATGCAGATAGCGTTTAATTTCCCTCCTGTCCACAAAGCTGCCATTGAGATGTATCAAAGCCGTCTGAGTAAGCGATGGGAGCGTCTTGTGCAGACTGTGTATCACAACATCCGCCCCCAGTATATTAGAATTTTGGGGGAAATATGGATGCATGCCGAAATGAGCGCCGTGAGCTTCATCTACAATCAGTGGAATTCCTTTCCTATGCACGGCCTCTGCAATCGCCCCCACATCTGAGACAACACCGTCATATGTGGGAGACGTAATCACAACCGCCCTGATGTCATTGTGCTGTTCCAGAGTCCTCGTAACCTCTGCCGGATTAATGTGCCCATTCAGTTCAATATCGCTGTAAAACTCAGGATAAATATATACCGGCTTCAATTCATTCATATATATGGCATGATAAACCGACCGGTGGCAATTTCTGGAACACAGTATCTTATCCCCTTTTGCAGTACATCCCATAACAGCACTTAGTATTCCCGAAGTACTGCCATTAATCAAATAAAAAGTTTCATCCGCATGATAAACAGATGCCGCCCGCTTTTGAGCCTGCAGCAAAATCCCATCTGCATGGTGAAGATCGTCAAAGCCGTCAATCTCCGTAATATCAAGACCATAAGGCAGATCACATCCTGTCAGATCCCCATTCCTCTTATGACCGGGCATATGAAAAGCATAATAGTCTGAATTTCTATATTTTATTAACTTATCATATAAGTATTCCATCATTACAACTCCCTTTTAAAATAAAACCTGTTTCATCAGGACTCCTTCTATGGTAACATAAATAACAAGTATATCTCAATATTTTATTCGATATTATAGTTGTATTGCAGTATCAATAAGCAAACCGTGGCAAAGGAGGATTTCTATGAAAGTTATTTACGAAGAAACTCTAAAAAATTATATGGAAAAAAGATCTATAGAAACCATAATCATTGAAGCCTATACTGGCAGATCCTGAACAGGCGTGCCCGAGCTGTCAGCAAGGTTTGCTGACTCAAAGACTGCCGAGAGAACCAAAAAGAAAAACTGCCGGGTAATAAAAGGGGAGATTGGAGAAATACTCATTCTTACACCGGGACTGAAATATGACAAAACCATAACTCTGCATCTCAACAATTTTCTTGGTATAAAAAATATAGAAGTTGATGGAATCAAGCCTTGATTGTGACATAAAAAAAGTACCGCAAACCCTAGTAAATACAGAGTTTACGGTACTTTTTCCAGATGAGCGTGCGGGGATTCGAACCCCGGACAACTTGATTAAAAGTCAAGTGCTCTACCACCTGAGCTACACGCCCCTAATTATAGACTATCTTTCTTTTGGCAAAGAAAATGCCCAGAGCCGGAATCGAACCAGCGACACGAGGATTTTCAGTCCTCTGCTCTACCAACTGAGCTATCTGGGCATTAGACTTAAAAAGTCTGAGTTGCGGGGGCAGGATTTGAACCTACGACCTTCGGGTTATGAGCCCGACGAGCTTCCAGACTGCTCCACCCCGCGTTATTAAATTTTAATTATCTCGGTTGAGATAAAGCCGATGATCGGACTCGAACCGATAACCTGCTGATTACAAATCAGCTGCTCTGCCAATTGAGCCACATCGGCATTATAACTATTGTGCCAAACCATTTCGGCTAATTGGCTTTAAAGGAAAATCCTTTAAGTGGATGGAGAAGGATTCGAACCTTCGAAGGCGTTGCCAACAGATTTACAGTCTGCCCCCTTTGGCCACTCGGGAATCCATCCATTTTGTAAGTGGGACCTATAGGGCTCGAACCTATGACCCTCTGCTTGTAAGGCAGATGCTCTCCCAGCTGAGCTAAGATCCCACATCATTTTGTTTCACACTATTTAATTAGTATGATAATGCAATTCCACGAAGCTTGATTAAATCTTACTCTGTGATACTGCAACGACCCAGAAGAGACTCGAACTCTCGACCTCCGCCGTGACAGGGCGGCGCTCTAACCAACTGAGCCACTGGGCCTTATGAAGATATATACCTTCAAAACCACATACAAAGAATCTTTCCATCCACTTCCTATCACCCTGTTTGGTTATGCCCTCGACCTATTAGTAACA
>NZ_CAJJZH010000022.1:0-17267 GCF_905197545.1 Faecalicatena orotica | reverse complement strand
AATTAATTGGGTAAACCGGCGAACTGCCGATTGAAAAATGAAAGGTGAATACCTTTCGAAGTTTCTGACGAGAGTATATCATGAGATAGGGGAAAGAGCAATTAGGCAATATGACGAAATTGGAAGACACAGATATTTTCCAAAGACAATGATTTTTTATTTGCTCAAAGAGTGTATAATATAAGCATAGAGTATGTCCGAAACGAAGAACGGAAGATTTTTATAATAGGGACAAAAAATAAAAAAGGAGGAAATGTCATGCAGGTTAGTTCAAAACAAAGATGGATGGCCGGAGGAAAGATTCTTTTTGAAAAGGTGATCTTGTTTTTCCTCTACCGGGGAATGAAAGTGCTGTACAAATATGACACAAGAATTCATCAGGAGATTTCCGGCTGGCCCATAGGAAGGACGCTGGTGCTGGCGGCATGTGAGAAGGGACCTAAGCTCTGTATCAGAAGGGTGTCATGGGGAATCGTAAGAGTGTCGGATATCGAGGACCCGGATATTATGATTTCATTCAAAAGCATTGATGGGGCTTTTCTGGTATTTTCCGGACAGATTGGGACTTCACAGGCTTACTCGCAGCACCGTTTCATGGTAAAGGGAGATATTGCGGCGGTTATGTCGGCGGTGCGGTGTATTGACCTGACAGAAGCATATCTGTTTCCAAAGATTATGACGAAGCGGATTCTGAGGAAGGTGCCCAAAAAGCAGATCAGCAGTATTCTTGTTTACTGCCACGCAATTCTGGGTGTGTAATGATTTTATGTAATGTTTTTAACAGAATAATTTAAAGATCAGTAATATAGTCTGCAAATAAAAAGTCAATAGGAGGAATGGATTATGCTGCCATTATATTATGAGTTTCAGAATTCAACGAAGATTTTATCAGGGAAAAATGCCCTTGAGAATATTACATACGAATTGAAAGGTCTGGGGGCTTCGAAACCGATTCTGCTGTCTGATAAGGTACTGGAGAAGATTGGGTCACTGCAGAAGGTGATTGACGCCATGGTTTCAACCGGAATGGAGCCGGGCGTGATTTTTACCGATATTCCGGCGGATTCTTCCGTTACCGTGGTGAACCAGATCGGTGAGAAATATAAAGAAGGCGGCTGTGACAGTATTGTTGCCGTGGGCGGTGGTTCAGTCATTGATACTGCGAAGGGCGTGGAGATGCTGATCTCTCAGGACGTAAAGGACCTTATGGAACTGCAGGGCTGTGAGTCTATGGGGAGGGGGAAACACGTACCGTTTATCGCCGTGCCGACAACTTCGGGCACAGGCTCGGAGATGACGCTTGTTGCAGTTATTAAGAATATCGAGAAATCTGTGAAGATGGAGTTTATTTCCAACTACCTGTTGCCGGATGCCGCTGTACTTGATCCGAGGATGACAGAGACGCTGCCGCCGAAGACGACCGCATCTACTGGGTTCGATGCACTGTGCCATGCCATTGAGGCATTCAGCTGTAATCAGAAAAACCCGTTAAGCGATGCCTATGCAACGGCGGCTATCAAACTGATAGTAGAGAATCTGGAAGATGCGGTGAAAGACGGAAAGAACAGAAAGGCAAGGCTGGCAATGGCTAACGCTTCTACAATGGCAGGAGCGGCATTTTCTAACTCCATGGTGGGCATGGTTCATGCGATCGGCCATGCATTAGGCGGAGTCTGCAAAGTACCCCACGGAGATGCCATGACCATCTTGCTTCCATACTGTATGCTTTATAACTATAAGAAAAAAGGAGACATCTACGGAGAACTCCTCCTTTATCTGGAAGGCCCCGAAGTATACGCAGGGACCCCGTCAGAAAAGCGAGGGGAAGAAGCAATCAAATCTGTCCGTAGGCTTGAGCGCAGGCTGCACAAGATGAGCGGACTTCCCATGACTCTGCAAGAGGCACACGTAGACAAAAAAGATTTCGATGCAGTAGCACGTACCGCCCTCAACGATGGAGCCATGCTCGTAAATCCGGCGGCAGTAGATTATGAAGATGTAATCATGATACTGAATCAGGCATATGAATAAAATTTTATGGTGTAAGTGCACTTTTTCAGAGGGGTCTGACCCCTTTGAAGTAAAAAGAAACGATATTATTTACAGGAGGTATGGGGATGTCCTTTTTTATTACGGAGAAATGTATCGGATGTACATTGTGTAAAAAGTTATGTCCCGTTGGTGCAGTTGAAGGGGAGTTGAAGGAAAGGCATCGGATTAAGGAAAGGCGCTGTGTGGAATGCGGCGTCTGCGGGAGGGCCTGCAAACAGGATGCCATCGTGGATTCCAAAGGGAATGTGATGAAAGCGGTTCCTAAGGACCAGTGGAAGAAGCCGGTCATTATGAAGGATAAGTGCAGCGCCTGTTCGATGTGTGTCTGGAATTGTACAAAGGATGCGCTGAGGATTGCAGAACCCGCATTTAAGGGAGACATCAGGGTTTTTGCGGAACTGTCTGACCCAAAGAAATGTGTCGGCTGCGGGATTTGTGAATCGGTATGTCCGTTACATGCAATTCATATGGAAGTAGGTGGGCAGTAATGAATTTACCTGTTTATATTCAGATTGATTTAAGTACCCGGAAAATCAGGCGTTTTCAAATAGATAAGAAAATGTTTGAGCGTTTTATAGGCGGCAAGATTCTGGCGGCGAAACTGCTCTATGACATGACAAGACCGGGAATCGACCCTCTGTCAGATGAGGCTATGATCATCGTCAATACAGGACCTGCGAATGGCACAGGGGCCCCATCTTCGAGCCGGTTTAACATGTCTTTTAAAAACCTGATGACGGGAGGGATTGCTTCGTCTAACTGCGGAGGTAATTTCGGAATGATGCTCAAAAAGGCTGGGTATGACGGGATGATCCTGACAGGGAAGGCAGATGAGCCGTCTTATATTGAAATTCTGGACGGAGATGTGCATATTAAAAATGCGCAGCATCTGTGGGGGATGGATACGGAAAAGGTGCAGGAAGAATTTCCGGCCCATTATGGGAAAATCGTGATCGGTCCGGCCGGAGAACATCTTGTTCATTATGCAGGCGTATTATCTGGTGAAAGAGTCGCCGGAAGGTGTGGTGCGGGAGCGGTATTCGGCTCCAAGAATATTAAGGCGGTTGTGGCATACGGGACGAAACGCCCTGAAGTATACAATAAAGAAAAACTGGACAGGCATGTTGAAAAGTGGGTGCATTTTTTGCAGTCGCACCCGATGACCGGGACATCCCTGCCGAAATACGGAAGCGCCGGGCTTGTCACGAAGGCAAATGCCACCAACGCCCTGCCGACGAAGAATTTTCAGCGGGGCTTCTATGAAAAAGCGGAGGAGATCAGTGGCGAGACTCTGGCAGATACAAAACTGATCAGGAATATGGGATGCGTCAGCTGTCCGATCAGATGTGAAAGAAGGGTCAAAGTATACGATAAGGATGTAAAAGGCCCTGAATACGAGACTGTAGGGCTGTTTGGAGCCAATGTAGAGAGTGCTGACCTGGATATCATAAACGAGATCAACTATATAGCAGATATCATGGGAATGGACACAATATCACTGGGCGGGACCATAGCATTTGCAATGGAACTCAAAGAGAGAGGAATCGCCGACTTTGGAGTAGATTTCGGCGAGACCGGGAACATTCCTGAAATCGTTAGAAAAATAGCTTACAGAGAAGGTATTTATTCTGAACTGGCAAACGGTTCCAAATGGCTTGCTGAAAAATATGGAGCTGAAGATGCCGCAATCCATGCCAAAGGTCTGGAACTGGCCTCCTACGAACCACGTAAATCCGTAGGAATGGGACTTGGCTACGCCACATCTAACAGAGGCGGATGCCACTTAAATGGAGGTTATCTGGCACTGCTGGAATCCGTCGGTGTCTTATCCACAGATCCACTGGAGACAAAAGGCAAACCGGAACTCACAGTACTCATGCAGAATGCAATGGAAGCCGTATCCGGTTCCGGCTTCTGCCTGTTCACCGCATACAGTATGATCCCGTCCATCCTGTTCCGCCTCGGTCCGTCCCACTGGATCACAAAACTATGCGGAAAAGTACTTGTATGGGTATGGCCTGTTTTAGGAATCATATGGAAATTCATGCCGTGGATACTGCCGTTCAACTCCATGTTCTTACTGCCTCATGCAGAGGCTGTAAAGCAAATAACCGGAATCAAAATGACAACAGGACGCTTCATGCAGCTCGGTGAACGTGGATATAACGTAGAGCGCCTGTATAACTACAGAGAAGGCCTGACCGCCAACGACGACAGCCTGCCCGGCCGGCTCACAAAAGTCCCTCAGGACAAGAACCCAAAGTCCGTAGTCAGACTCGACAAGATGCTTCCGAGATACTACAAAGTAAGAGGATGGAAAGAAGACGGGTCGCCGTCAAAGACAAAATTGTGGCAATTAAAAATATTTTCATGAATTTGGAGAAAACGGCCCGCAAAGGGGTCTGACCCCTTTGCGGGCCATATTCAGAATATTCAAATTATTTAGGAATCGGGTGATGATATGCCGAGAGTATACTATTATGGTTCCCTCCGTGAAATGACGGGAAAAAAGGATGAGGAGCTGGATGTTGCCGACGTGAAGAACTGTCTGAATACTGTCAGACAATTGTATGGCAAGGAAGCCTATAAGGAGGCTAAGAGAAGTCTGATTACTTTAAATGGTGTCAGTATTTTGTCTATAGATAATTTCAAGACAAAAACGAAGCCTGAGGATGAGGTCCGTTTTCTTCCTATTTGCGGGGGAGGCTGATTAAAACAGCCTTCTCCCGTCTGAAATGTCGATCCCCAGTTCTTTCGCCATTCCGGTTTGTTTAAATGGGTTTATCTTTTCAGTGATGCCATTGCGTTTGAATAGGGAACCGGTATTTTTGAACCAGAATGTGACATCTGCCTTTACACATTGTTCACGGATATCGAGTACCCAGTCATAGTCGCATTCACGGGCTTCCCGACCAGTTTCTCCTCCGACGGTCACATGGTCTGCACCATGTAGATACGGTGTCAGGTCGATCGCTTCCAGAAGCGGCGCGCAGGCGATGAAACGCCTTTTGATCGGATAGGATAGAAAAAGTGGGAGCCTGTAATCGGCTAATTTTTGATTTTCAACAGTACAGCCGATATTCACATTGTCATATCCATCCCCCCAGTCGTCAGGAAGGGATACAGGGAAACGGTCAATCCGTTTCGTCAAGATTAGAAAATCTATATCTGTTCTTTCCCGGATCATGGCCCAGGCATCCTTGCGCCATTCATCCGCCTCAGGAAGAAAAAAATCAGTCGCAAAACAAGTTGCAAGTATCTTATTTCCTTTAATGTTGTATTCCCCTTTTTTATTCTTCCTTACAGGCCAGTCAAATTTATCCGTTTTTTCTATTGTGTTTTGACCATAGCGCTTCGCATGCGGTCCGTAAAAATAGCAGTTCGTGCAGCCGTCACTTTCTTTGTAACAGCCTGTCCACGGTTCCCAGTTCATAGTAATTCCTCCCCAAGATATATTCTAAAAATATATTGTATAATATAAATCCAGTTCGTTATAGTAAAAATGCGTCATTATTAGTATATCACCACTCCTGTTACCGATCCCCTGAATTTTCATACTGAAGCAGCACAGAAGCATAAAAAACATCCTCTTTCCATTCAAACCGTACTGTACCATGATAACGCTCTGCAATGTCTTGTATAGAGGACGCGCCGACACCCATTCCCTTCCGCTTCGAGGACATGGGTATGCCGTCCTGAAAAGTTACAGGAATTGTACAGCTGTTATCTGTCAGGATCAGTAATTCTGAACTGCCGTGGCGTTTGATCCTCAGTTTAATAAATTTCTGGCCTGAGGACTGCCGCTGGCAGGCTTCTACTGCATTTTCCAGAAGATTACCCAGCAGTACTGTCATATCTGTTTCTGTAATGGGACAGGAATCAGGATAATCAATCTTCGTGTCAAAGAGAATTTTATAATCTTTTGCCATCCCTGCATAGTAACAAACAATAGCATCGACGACGTCATTGTGGCAGTACGATTCCAGTATGTCAGGCGGAAGCTCGCTTCTATACAGGTCAATATAATTCTTCAGGCCTGTTCTGTCATCTTTATCTATATACGACTGCACAACCGCCAGATGCTGCCGCAGGTCGTGTCTGGCTTTGCGCATGGCTCCCATATGCTGTGACAGAGAGTCGAATTGTTTCTTCTGTGCCATTATGCTCTGGTCGGCATATTTTAAAGCATCCTCCAGCTGTGTGCGGCTTTTAGATAATTCCAGTACTTTTAGTGCAACATAGGAGACATAGCATGTACCAAAGAGCATCAGATAACGGGATATGATAAATTGCCAGGTTGCATACGCATAGATATCATCATTAAAGCAGTACAGCATTCCAAACAATGCCGAAAAAAGCGGGATTTTCCACAGATGTTTCCACAGGGCAGTATCCTGTATCTTCATCGCTTCCATAATCGTATGCGAAAAGAACCGGAGAAGAATCGGGCAGGTAATGAGATAAATGATAACCCGGGCAATATTGTAAACCAGATACGGGTGCCGGTCAGAGAAATCCCAGAAAAATCTGCTCTCAATAAAGTTGGCGTTGCCAAAAACAAAAAAGGACCATGCAAATATAAGCAGATAAGTAAACATCAGCTTTGGAAAGCTTTCTCTGATCAGTGCAAAGGAAAGCGTGAGATTGATGAGCATAAATACATAGCGCATGAGGGTGGTCCATTGTACCGCCATCTCATACCCGCCTGCATTAATTAAGTAAAAGGACAGGCTGTTGAGCGCGGACACACTTATAATCAGCACCATGACATATTTAAACGGAATCCGCAGTTTATCACGGAACATCAGATACCGGGGCACTGCAAAAGGTATAAAATCAAGGAAGGGAAACAAAAGTACCATGAATGTATCAATCATAACAAATCATCCTCCCTTGCTTTTTGAAAAAGATACGTGTGATAGTCACTTTCAATCTTCTTTTTATCTCTTTTAGAAAAAAGAATTCTATCCCCTGTTGTCAGCACAAAATGCAGCCCGTCTATTTTCTCCACATGGTCAAGATTCACCATACATCCTTTATAGCAGGTCAGAAACTGCGGATAGTTCAGCATAGCCGCCGCTGTACTGAACGGGATGCGGTAGCGCAGAATCCCCCGCTGCGTTGTATGGATCTGTATATAATGTCCGTCTAAATCACACCAGAGAATTTCACGCAGCAGTATTTTATCATTTTCTATAGAGATGAATCTCGCATTTCTCAGCTTTGCGATGCCCGCCAGAGTCAGTGTCTGCTTAAAATTATCATAGGAAAATGGTTTTAGCAGATACCCTCCCGCCCTGACGTGGTAGCTGTCTATAGCATGTTCGCGGCTGGTGGTAATAAACACCAGAACGACGAGCTCATCAATTTCTCTGATCCCTTCAGCTGTTTCAATTCCGGACAGCCCGTGCATATACTGGTCAATAAAAATAAGGTCAAAAGAGTCTTTAGTATAACCTGCCAAAAATTCTTCCCCACTAAAAAAACTTTCAATCTGAACAGGGTCTTTGGCATAATGTTCTGTAAAAAAACGATGAAGACAATCCCGGATCTCATTTTGACATTCTAAAAGGTCATCTATAATAGCTGCTTTCATACTGTCTCCTAACTATCTTATGTCAATATAAATATTTTTTGTCAACCCCATTTTACATGAAAAATGGTGATGAAACAATGCAATTTTCGGCCAAAATCTGCAAATTTCAGCCAGTTCATTGTCGGTTTCTGCCTATTTGTTATGATGAAAGAAGACTTAATACTCAAAGAGGGGGGACCGGACATTATGAAAAACAGGAAGCGGATGAGAGCTGTTTTAATGGCTGCGGTACTGATAATAACGGCTGTAAACAGCCCGGCAGTTGTCTATGCACAGGAGGTATCACCACCAGTTGTAACACAGGAAGGCAGTCAGGAAAATGGGGTAGAAGAAACAACGCCGGATCTTGCATCCAGTAGTATTGGCCAATTGTCCACCGGTAATGTGGAAATTACAGAACAGAACTTTCCAGATGCTGCATTCAGAGAATATGTAAAGAAGTTTGACAAGAATCCTAAGAATGACGTTCTATCTGCAGATGAAATAAAAAAAGTTACTGACATTAGTGTAGCATACAATAAAAATATATATGATTTAACTGGAATAGAAAATTTTACTTCATTAAAGTATCTGACCTGTAATGATACAGGGATCATTAGTCTGGATGTAAGTCATTTTCCTGAGCTCTTATATTTGACTTGTAATAATACAGAAATAAAGGAATTAAAAGTTGATAAGAATATAAAACTAACTAATTTGTACTGCTACAACACAGGTATCGATGCTATAGATGTTTGTAATAATGAGGAGTTATTACTTCTGAATTGTGAGATTACAAATGTAGCAAAAGTGGATGTTAGTAATAACGAAAAACTAGTAAGGCTGTTTTGCGGGAGGACTGCTGTAACGGATATAAATGTAAGCGGTAATAAATATTTGAGAGAACTGGGATGCAATAATACAGGAATCACAAATCTTGATGTAAGTAATAATACAAAACTGGAAATACTAACTTGTTATAATACACCTCTTACATGGCTGAATATCGGGAATAATGATAATTTAAATGCAAAGCTTATAAACCCTATCCTGCCAGCCACAATAGATGTAACTGGTAATTCATTTGATATCACAAGTAAAATTCCCGGAATCGATCTAGATAAAGTAGAAATGATACAAGGCGGAAAAATTGAAGGAAATACTGTTACCTTAGACAATGCACAATTTTTTATGTATGAATATGCATGTGGAACAAGCGCTGAAGGACCAAAGGTGCTGACTGTAAAAGTAAATCTTAATATTACAAAGCTTGACCGCAGTGTGGAAATAACGAAAAAACTCGATAAGATTTATGACGGTACAGAAGTGAGTTTATCAAAAAACGATGTAAGTATTTCAGGCAGCACGGGGGACGTGCAGTTTGTATATGAAGAATACAAAGGTGATGTCTGGAATTTAATCACAGAAAATCCAAAGAATGCAGGAACATACAGAGTGACTGCCCAATTGAAGGAGGATACCTTTAACAACGGGGCTTCCTCTGAACCTGAAATATTTACAATATCTCAGATAGCAAACAGCTGGATAAACGCCCCGGCCATCAAAGGCTGGACATATGGAGAAAAAGCAAATACCCCGTCCGGGAGTGCAAAATATGGAGATGTGATTTTTACATACAGCGATTCGAGAAACGGGAACTTCACAGATAAAGTGCCGGATAAGGCAGGAACATTTTACATGAAAGCATCTGTTGAAGAGACTATGAATTATATGGGATTGGAAGAGATTAAGAAGTTTACAATTGTTAAGAAAAGTGAACCTAAAAAGGAGGGTATGCCTAAAAATGATGATTCCAAGAAGAACAGCAGTACAGGTAAAAGCGTGAAAAGCGTAAAAACCGGGGACATCAGTGATACAGGAATGCTTGTGAACCTGAGTGCTTTATCGCTTGCAATAGTTGGTATATTTATTTGCATAAAAAGAAAAAAGAATATGAAAGACAAGTAATAACGGATGCAGTAGTTATTAGCTAAAAGGCCTGTTGGGACATTACAAGTTCCAACAGGTTTTTTGCTGTGAATTTTTACTGCATGTCAGCCTATCCCCCGTCCCATACATAATCTGTATTTATTCCAAATTAATAAAAATATATTGATAAACAATAAAAATATATTGAAATTCATGACTGCAAGTGATATAATCCAGAAAAAGGAAGTAAAGAAATTATAAAGTGATTTATATTTATGAAAGGATATGAAGTATATGAGTCATGAGAAGTTAATCAAGTTTACGAGTATGTTTTTAAGTTTTATGTTTTACGCAGGGATCGTTGTCCTGATCGGACTCCCGTTTTTGTTAAAGCTGGCAGGAGATTATTATGACAGTGACATCACAAAACAGTTCTGGCCGATGCTGTTTGTAGTTGGAGCATCTGGAATATGCGGTCTCACGATCGTATACCAGCTGCGCAGGATGATGAAGACGGTTCGGGACCAGAATTGTTTCGTAACTGAAAATGTCAGCAGTTTACAGCTGATGGGCAAGGTAAGTCTGGTGATTTCAGTATTATTTATTCTAAAAATTTTCTTTCTGCCTACGCTGGCCACTTTTGTTATTATTCTGACCTTTTTTATTGCGGGGATTTTCAGCCATGTGCTGTCCTGTGTTTTTCAGGAGGCGGTCCGCTTTAAAGAAGAAAATGACTTGACAATTTAGGAGGCACGGTATGGCGATTATAGTAAATCTGGATGTAATGATGGCAAAGAGAAAGATGAGCGTTACCCAGCTCGCGTCAGAAATAGATATTACAATGGCGAATCTTTCAATTTTGAAAAACAATAAGGCAAAAGCGGTCCGCTTTACGACGCTGGATGCGATCTGCAGGGCACTGGACTGCCAGCCTGGTGATATTCTGGAGTATGTGGAAGACGAAGAGTAGGCAGGGCGGTATGCATGCCGGGAAGGAGTTATTATATGGGTACTTTATCAATCAATAAACTGGAAGAGAATTACATTTTCACAGGCTGCCTGTGCGGTATTTACGGGATTG
The DNA here is from genome assembly GCF_905197545.1 of Faecalicatena orotica. Classification (NCBI taxonomy): domain Bacteria; kingdom Bacillati; phylum Bacillota; class Clostridia; order Lachnospirales; family Lachnospiraceae; genus Faecalicatena; species Faecalicatena orotica. The sequence goes on along the minus strand of NZ_CAJJZH010000022.1, from coordinate 6,630 downwards.
TTTTCACATTCTGTCTGTATAAGAACCTGTCAGGGATTACATTTCCTCTTTTTGTAGCAGGCACGATTGTGACTACGGTGCTGTTCTTAAAACGTATGGGGATTACTGTGAAAAAAGAATTTATGCTGTATGCGGCGGGGATGATGCTGCTCGGAATTTCTACAGTTTTGACGACCAGTATCTTCTTTCATTTTTTTAACTGGATGGGGATTCTTCTTCTCCTTCTGACTGCCGTACTGCAGCAGCTCAATGAGGACAGCGGCTGGAGTTTTCAGCATTATATAGTCTCATTGCTGATTCTGACAGGAAGGACTATGATCTCGGTCTGTGACCCGTTTATTCATGGAATGAGATATAAAAGAGCAAGGAAACAAAAGGAAAAAAGTACCTATTTAAAACCTGTTTTGGCGGGAGCCAGTGTTGCGGCAGCAATTTTGTTTGTTGTTCTCCCACTTCTTGTGTATTCAGACAGAGTATTCGGGACGATTGTTATGAAACTTTTCAGGCCGGTTCATTTTGGCGCTGAATGGGGGATTATCCTAACATTTTTTCTTGGTTTTATCCTGATGTATGCGTTTCTTTCAGGTATGTCGGGGTATGTAATCAGGGAAAGAACAGATATTGTAAAAGGAAAGGTTAATGCTGTTTCCGGAATCACTTTTGCAGGAATACTGGCAGCAATCTATGTCTTCTATTCTGCGATCCAGATTTTGTTCCTGTTTCTCAGACTGGACAGCGGGCTTCCGGCGGGGGTCACGTATTCACAGTATGCAAATTCGGGCTTCTGGCAGCTCCTTGCGGTCAGCCTGATTAACTTTGTCACCGTTCTGATCTGCATAAGCGTATTTCCTGAAAATAAGATTCTGAAAATCATGCTGATGACGATCTCAGTCTGCACCTGCATCATGACTCTTTCTGCCGCTTACAGGATGGTGCTCTATGTGAAAGCCTATCATCTTACATTTCTTAGAATCCTCGTCCTGTGGTTCCTTGGCGTGCTTCTGCTGATCATGTTTGGCGTTATGAGGAGTATCCTAAGGAAGCAGTTCCGGCTGTTCCAGTATATCATGGCAGTCGTAGCGGTAAGCTATATCGGGCTTTCCTTTGTAAGAGTCGATAAAGCAGCGGCAGAATATAATCTGTCAAAATGGGAGCAGATTTCACAGCAGGACCTCCTCCAGCATATTTACACAGGTTCTCTGGATGCGGCCCCGCTGATTGCTAAGATGGGCAGCAGGGTGGCTGTACCTGAGGGGGGAATTGAAGATGTTTCTTATAAGCAGCTCATCACGGATTATTACCAGAATATTCTGGACAGGGAGATGACCTTAAGATCATGGAATTATTCACTTTCAGAGGCAAAGAAGGCGGCCAGAGAGTATATGAAACATCCATTATAAGCCTGTAAAGATTAAAGAGAAAACTCATTGCCTAAGGGGTGCATTACCTATATAATGATGTTAAAGGCAGTTATTAATGCACTATACCACACAGGCAGGAGGCAGTTTGGATGAATAAAAAACAGATAGGTGGCCTGGTTATCGCGGTGATACTATTTATTGTGACCGGGGTAATCAGTGTTTTTACAAACGTATCGGCAGAGCGCAGGGCAGCAGAGACTGCGGAAAAGCTTCTGGCCGGGGGGGTTAGATTCGATGCGCCAAGAAGCGACTACATTGCTGTCGTCAGAGTTGAGGGCACGATCCAGCAGCAGACATCGACTTCGCTTTTTGAAGCGACGGAAGGATATCAGCATATCACAACACTGGATTATATTGACTACCTGATGGCAGATGGTTACAACAAAGGAATTCTTCTTTACGTTGATTCCCCGGGCGGTACGATTTATGAGTCAGATGAGCTGTATGAGAAGTTGGCGGAGTATAAAGAGAGCACCGGCCGTCCGATCTGGGATTACATGTCACATTATGCGGCTTCCGGCGGCTATTACGTGTCTATGAATTCGGACAGGATTTATGCAAACCGCAACACGGTTACCGGATCGATAGGTGTCATTATGTCTGGATATGACATGAGCGGACTGTACGAAAAGCTTGGAATCCGGTATGTCAGCATTACAAGTGGGACCAACAAGGATTCCTCTAAAATGACAGACGAACAGGTTGAAATCTACCAGAGTCAGGTAAATGAAGCTTACGAACGGTTTGTCGAAATTGTGGCTGAGGGCAGGGGTATGACAGTGGAAGAGGTGAAAAAGCTCGCAGACGGCCGGACATACACTGCAAATCAGGCTTTGGAAAATGGCCTGATCGATAAGATTTCTTCTTTCGAAGAGATGACAGCCGAAATGAGTGAGGAATTAAACACATATTATTATTATGAACCAAAGTCGGCCGATTCCGTATTGGCTTCACTATTTTCCGAAGTAAAAAAAGCGACACCTAAGTCTGAGGCACAGGTACTCATGGAACTTGCTGAAGAAAAGGCGAATGGAGGGCTGATGTATTATGCAGAACAACTGCAGTAATATCCCGAACGGGGGCATGGGAGAAGGTACTCCACCGTTTCAGGGGAATACAGGCAGACCCCATCCGGAACAAGGCAGGGCAGAGAACACATATGCAGGTTTCTGGGTTCGTCTGGGTGCCTATATAATAGACAGCATCGTTGTATTCGCAGGACTTCTCGTCGTACGGTTTGTCATGTGGATGGGAATGTCTGTGTTTGACGGTGAACTTTTCAGCGGCCGTATCCTCTTTCAATATACGCTGAAAGATATTGTATTGTATGCGGCCCAGGTATTGTATTTTATCTTATGTACCTACTACACAGGAACGACACTTGGAAAGCGTGCAATGAACCTCAGGGTCATACACGCGGATGAGACAAAGAAACTGTCATTTTTAAATGTTGTATACAGGGAGACGGTCGGAAGGTTTTTAAGCGGGATCATCCTTGGAATTGGATATATCATGATCGGGATTGATAAGGAAAAAAGGGGCCTTCATGATTTCCTGTGTGATACGCGGGTGGTGTATGGCAGGAAAGTAAAGGTATACCCGGTTTACCGGCAGCCGGTGCAGCAATGCAGGCCAGTGCAGCCGCAAAGACCTGTACCGCCGCCTGTACCTCCGCAGATGGATGTACCGCCGGCATGCAATGAGAATACACCGCCGGATGCACCTTTCTCTATTTCGCAGGAAGACAGGAACAATCAGCCGTAGCTGCTATCTGTTAATAGATTCTGCGTTCGCGAGAATAATTTCAGCGGTCCTCTTTACTGTGAAAGAAACAAAATCTGTACACTGCGCCTTTCTTTCCGGAGAATTTTTCTCCATTCCCCGTGTCAGCGCCCGGCAGCAGGAGGCCCCGCAGTGTTTACAAAAGTCATCATGCAGTTCCCGGCAGACCTCCAAGCATTTATGAATCTTCGGGTCGCCGGGTTCTGTACGTCCGAAGAAATATCCCAGCATCATCGTTCCGCCCGCCAGCGCACCACAGATACATCCTCCGCCGCCAAGTCCCCAGGGAAAGCCGGAACTCATGGAGATCGCGTCATCAGAAAGCTCCAGCTGAAAATGTTTTCGGATTGCATATACAATAGATTCTGAACAGGCAAAGCCGGAATGGAAAATATCAACAGCATCTTTTTGCAATTCTTCCATATTAATCTCAGTATTATAATTTTTTCCCATTATGAATGAACCTCCTGATCAAATAATCACTTTACTTACAAGAAAAACCTGTATTTTCAGGCCAACTTTACTATACCACTATTTTCTTTTTTTAAAAACTATATTATAATAAGAAAAGTTATAAATATAAGGTCATCAGGAGGAGCCATGTTACGATCAATTAATGTTGGAGAAATTACAAAGAACATAAAAGAAATGTGTATCGAAGCAAACCATTACCTGTCACCAGATATGGACGCAGCCATGAAAAAAGCAGAACAGGAAGAAAAAGCGCCGCTCGGGAAACAGATACTGGAGCAGCTTCAGGAGAATCTGAAGATTGCAGCAGAAGAAATGATTCCGATCTGCCAGGACACAGGAATGGCAGTAGTATTTCTGGAGATCGGACAGGATGTCCATCTTGAGGGCGGCCTGCTGGAAGACGCGGTTAACGAAGGCGTGCGTCAGGGCTATACAGAGGGCTATTTAAGAAAATCCGTAGTCAAAGACCCTTTGATCAGAGAAAACACTAAGGATAACACTCCTGCCATCATACATACAAGAATCGTTGCAGGAGATAAAGTAAAGATAAAAGTAGCGCCAAAAGGATTCGGCAGCGAGAACATGAGCCGCATCTTCATGCTAAAACCTGCCGAAGGAATCGAAGGCGTCAAAAACGCAGTCCTCACAGCAGTCAAAGACGCAGGCCCCAATGCCTGTCCGCCAATGGTAGTAGGGGTCGGAATCGGTGGTACATTTGAAAAAAGCGCAATCATGGCAAAAGAAGCACTAACACGCGAAGTAGGCTTACATTCTGACATAGAATATGTAAAAGAGTTGGAAGAAGAACTCTTAAGCCGTATCAACAGCCTAGGAATCGGCCCGGGAGGCCTCGGCGGAACAACAACAGCACTCGCTGTCAACATCAATACCTACGCGACCCACATAGCCGGCCTGCCGGTAGCAGTCAACATATGCTGCCATGTAAACAGACACATCGTCCGGGAAGTTTAGCATATTAACGTGTGAAAAGGGGTCAGACCCTTTTGCATCTCGTTTTCAGAATATTCTCAAAATTTAGCCAGAAAGGAATCTTTGATATGGACAAACATATTACGGCACCTATTACGAAGGAGACTTCAAAATCGCTTCATTCAGGTGATTATGTGTATATTACAGGGACAATCTATACGGCACGTGATGCCGCGCACAAGAGGATGTATGATATTCTTGCCGAGGGCGGAGATCTGCCAATTGATATAAAGGACCAGGTGATTTATTATATGGGACCATCCCCGGCCAGAGAGGGACGTCCGATTGGTTCTGCCGGACCGACCACAGCAAGCCGCATGGACAAGTATGCACCGCAGCTGCTTGATCTCGGACTTGGCGCTATGATAGGAAAAGGAAAGCGCAGCCCGGAAGTGATCGATGCGATTATAAGAAATGGATGTGTCTACTTTGCAGCAGTCGGCGGAGCCGGAGCATTGCTTTCAAAATGTATTGTAAATTCAGAGGTGGTTGCCTATGATGATTTGGGGACAGAGGCAATCCGAAAACTTACCGTAGAAAACTTTCCTGTAATTGTCGTAATCGACAGTGAAGGAAACAACCTGTACGAGACCGCCATTAAAGAATACTGTACGGAACAGTAATTTTTGTGTATGCCGGACCAGCTTGAGCTGTGCCGGCATGGACATACCTGAAATGCAAAATATTTCTATATTAATGTTTATTTATTATTTATTTTGGAAAGAATAGGATCTGAGAGGAAAATGTAATGAAACGTATACTACTGATGGTATTTCGAAATATACTGCTGGTGCCTTATATGTGGTGCCGCTTGTGTTATCATGCATCTCATACGGAAAAATATACTGAGGATGAGCAGTATGACCTCCTAAAGTTTATTGTACTCCGTGCCAATAAGGGCGGAAATGTCCGTATAGAAACGCATGGTATCGAAAATATTCCGAAAGAAAATGGATATATGTTTTTTCCAAACCATCAGGGCTTATATGATGTACTTGCAATATTAGAAGCCTGTCCAAGGCCTTTTTCTGTCGTTGCAAAAAAAGAAATTAAGAATATCCAGTTTTTAAAACAGGTTTTTGCATGCATGAAAGCTTATATGATTGACAGGGAAAATGTACGTCAGGCTATGCAGGTCATTATTGATGTATCTAATGAAGTGAAAAATGGTAGAAATTATCTGATCTTTGCTGAAGGCACCCGTTCTAAAAATGGAAACCGAATTGGGGAATTCAAAGGCGGAAGTTTCAAGGCAGCCACAAAAGCAAAGTGTCCAATAGTGCCGGTTGCACTGATAGACTCATTTAAACCATTTGATACGAATACGGTCAGCAAGGTTACCGTACAGGTACATTTCCTGAAACCTCTATATTATGATGACTATAAAGATATGAAAACACCTGAGATTGCAGCCCTTGTCCATGACAAGATACAGGATACAATTGACAAAAATGAGAAAAAATGAAAAAGTTGCAATTTTAGCGTTGACATTAAGAGATCAGTTTAGTATAATAAATTTTGCACTGTTGGTGCTTACTTAATTGAAAGCAATTATTCAATAGGTAGAATTTAATAATGTCCTGCTGAAAAGGCAGGTATTATTCAGAATCAGGAGAAATACTCAAGAGGCTGAAGAGGCGCCCCTGCTAAGGGTGTAGGTCGGGAAACCGGCGCGAGGGTTCAAATCCCTCTTTCTCCGTTTGATGTTTTCCAGAACTACTGGGCAAAACCAGTAGTTTTTGCATGTAGGCCCTGCCGAAAATGTAGTAGAAAAACATCACTTTGTCCACTAAATATAGTGTCAAAAAAAGCATTTGAAAAAAATTTAAAAAAATTTAAAAAAACTGTTGACAAATGTATATGAGAAATGATATTATATCTAAGCTGACTCGCGAGAGACAGTAAACGACAAAAAGAACCTTGATAATTAAACAATAGACAACAAACCCTTGAAAATTTCTTA
>NZ_CAJJZH010000021.1:0-19639 GCF_905197545.1 Faecalicatena orotica | reverse complement strand
TTTTTTCATTTTCTTTTTCGTCATCGGTTCCGGTTTTTACCAGTCCCTCAAGCGATAGCTTTAGTATATTATCATACTCTGTCGATATTTGTCAACAACTTTTTTATTTAATTTTCATCTGCTTTCTAGGTCGATATGCAAATCAGAATTTACTCTTTACATATTGAATTTCAGCATCTGTTAATCAAGAAAAATTACTGTTTCAAGCGACAGCTTGACTAGATTACCACATCTGGCATCCCTCTGTCAATACTTATTTAGTTTTTTAATCTAGATTTAATCCAGATCCAGATTTTTAAAAAAGAGCTTTAGCACTGCAAACATCCAATAACTGCCGCTGTCAAGTCCAGGCAGCGGCAGTTATCCGTTCACAAATCTAAAGCTCTCAATATTTCCTTCTATTCTTCAACTACATCTGCATTGATAAAGCGATATACTCCTGTAGAAAGAATCTCATATCCTGTGATCTTGTCCTGATTGATCAGGCAGGTGTACACGTCATAAGAAATTGGCATATAAGCATACCCTTCCATAAGAAGTTTTTCTGCGGCATAGAACTTATCAAAACGTTCTTTTCCGGTAGAACCTTTCGCCTCTGTGATCAGCTTATCGTATTCCGGATTGGACCAGCTTGCATAGTTCATAGAGTTATCGCTTGTATATAACTCCAGATGTGTAAGCGGGTCATTATAATCTCCATACCAGCCACCGCGGCAGACATCAAAGTCATGGGCAACTCTGGTCTGGTGGAATACTGCTGATTCCATGTTTACTAATGTTACATCAATATTCAGGTTTTCTTTCCACTGCTGCTGGATAGCCTCTGCAACAGCCTTATTTTTCTCATTTGTATTGTAGAGCAGTTCTGTCTTTGGGAAACCTTCCCCATTTGGATATCCGGCATCTGCCAGTAACTGTTTCGCTTCCTCAACCTTGCTGTCATCCTCCGGAATACCGTAGTCTCCGCTCACCTCATTGAATACCTTTCCGTCACTGTCATAAATTACGCCCGGTATCAGGGAGTGTGCAGGCTGCTCTCCGCCTTTCAGGACATCTTCCACGATTGCCTTGCGGTCAATTGCGTAGGACAAGGCCTTGCGTACGTTCACATCATCAAACGGAGCTTTCGCTGTATTAAATGCATAGAAATTCGTGCCGTTCAATGGGCTGACCATAAAATTCGGGTCCTCATTGAGAAGACGCTGTTTCTCTGCCGGCGGAACCTCTGTGATTGCATCAATGTCCCCTGCTTCATAAGCAGTAAGTGCTGTTGTCTGGTCTACAATCATCAAAGCAATGATTTTATCAATTTTTACATTAGCAGCATCATGATAGTTTTCATTTTTCTCCATTACTAAACGGTCGCCAGCCTTATACTCTGTCATCTTATATGCACCGTTTGTGACAACCTTTTCAGGATCAAGTGCCCATGCACCATTCAGATAATCCACCTTATCCTCACGCAGTGGGAAGAATGTCGTATTAGCAAGAAGTGACAGGAATACCGGGTTATTGGAATTCAAAGTTACTTCAAATGTCTTATCATCCACTGCCTTATAAGACTCAATGCCGCCGGATTCAAAAATCCAGGAATAAGTGGATGCCACTTCCGGATCCAGTGCACGATTCCAAGAAAATTCAAAATCCTGCGCGCGGACTGGTTCCCCGTCTGACCACTTGTTATCTCTTAAATGGAAGGTATACACCTTTCCGTCATCACTGACATCATAATCTTCGGCTGCCGCACATACAAAATCATTGTCTTTTTCAATCATCAGTCCTTCATACATATGATTCAGTACTAAAGTTCCGTCATTTCCACTGTTCAGGCTCGGGTCAAGAGTCGTCGGCTCCATACCGATATTGAACGTAATTGATTTTTCCTTGCTGCCCGTATCTTCCGTCTTGCCCTTATCTTCCGGGGAATCCTTCTTCCCGGATGAACATCCGAACAACGTACCTGCCACAAGTGTTACTGCTAATAAAACTGATATGACCTTTTTCATAATTTTCCTCCTTTAATTTCTATCATTTCGTGACCACAGATTTCCGGAACTGTAAAGGTGATTTTTCCTGCCTCCTCATCAGAAAAATATTCTATTTCCTTTTGTCCCGGCACTATAGTTACGCTTTCTACAGGTGCATCCACACGCACGGCAATCTCTGTGCCGTACAGAGGAATCACATCCTCTACCATTTCCATCTTCTTTGCCTTTCTCACCGGAATATAGTGGAGGGCATGCAGTACATACCTTTCCTGATCCGGCTGGTGTGTCAGCTTCAGGTCCAGAGTAGACGGACCATTGTGCGTAACAAGAGGGCTGCCAAGAATTTCATATACTACATTTTTAAGCAGCTGTTTCACCCATTCGGTTGCATATTCCTCCTGAATCTTAAAAACCGGATGTGCAAACTGGTAAACACGTCCCTTCTGAACCAGTGCCGACGGGCCATACTGGTAGCTGCACGGTGTATGTCTGTGGCTGCAGTAATGCTCCCATGTCCGGTTAAAATAAGGAACCATCGTCTCAAGCAGAACGTCTGATCCTTCCCGGGGTTCTAAACTGGCCCCCCGCTCATACATAACAAACTCCATATCAGGGATCCCTGCTGCCACTTTTCCGGTCATAGCAATAAAGTCCGGGGAATATTCAGCATCGCCTTTTATATCAGCAGGCAGAAACGCCGCCGTGCTGCCGTCCTGCATGATTCCTGAATGGTAGGAGCTGATCAGCGCCCCGCCCTGCTCCACATATGCCTGTATTTTTGCCGCGGCCTCTTGACTGAGTTGCTCAATACTGTCAGGCAGGATAAGCAGCTTATACTTTTCAAACTCTGCCTGAGAGTCAATCACGTCAGCCTGTATACAAATATCATTTAAAAACTTCACTGCACCGGAAAGTTCATCCACAACAAAGGAAGACGACGCACCTTTGAACTCCATAGGCGCAAGGACTGCTGCCTCTGTAACAGGTATGGCCCCTTTACACCAGGGTTCCTTTTCTTCCACTTCTTTGTATACTTTCCCGATCAGTTCATATGTGTGTTTATTCATCTTCCCGTTTGGATGCAGCTGGTCCCCGATGGAACACCCGCAGCCATACGCCAGCGCCCGGAAACATTCATACTGCAGGGATGCCAGATAACGCAGGGATGAAAAGTCTCCCCAATCCAGATGAAAACGGCCTGTCTGCCCCGTCATCGGAAGCCCCAGTGTCCTCGCATACATTGCCGTAGGCGGGAAATGACCATACCCCCACGCTCCTCCGGGAAGTGATTCGATCTCGAAATGGGTAAAGGTATCTTTATTTTTTCTGTGCTGTGTCCCGATAAATCCTACATTGTAAAATACCGGGCAGCCGGGCTGAATCTCGTGGATAAATGCCGTGATTTCTGCCTGAAAGCGGTCAAACACAGTCTGCGCGAATTCATATCTAACCTTTTCATCTTCCACGTTCAGTCCCAGTTTCCTCATGCTGTCCATACAATGATTGCAGCAGCATGGTCCGATATTCAGAATATCGAGAAACAGGCCATCCACCTCTCCCAGACAATCAAAGATATCTCTTAAATGCTCTTTGAAAAACTCTACATAAGGAGAATTCAAACAAATATTGCGGTAAAATCCCGGCTGCAGCTGTGACACGCGGAATGGAGCACCCGATTCCTCCACACACAGCCAGTCATAATGTTCATGTGCAATCTTTTCGTCCCACTGCACGGTGGTATAAACAGGCACTTTAATATTACGCTTATGGCAGGCATCAATCTGCTCTTTCAGCAGGTTCTTCCTCTTCAGATTCGGATGGATCCTCTCCGGCATTGCCTTTGAGTCATAATATAGCCAGCCATGATGGCATCTTGCAAAACAAGTGATAGAGTCTACGTGTGCCTTTTCTACGGTTTCCGCAAACTCTTCCGGGTCAAACTCCGCTCCAATATCCGGGATCAGCCCGCTGGTATGGAAATCCAGATGAACCTGTCTGTACTTAAGTGTCTCTTCCATATCTATCTCCTTTTTTAAATATTTAACCCCTGCAGTTCTTCCGGTACGAATCTTCCGTCTTCCCTGATCAGCACGTCATCGAAATAAATCTTTCCCCCGCCGTATTCCGGTGTCTGGGCGAGGACCATATCCCAGTGTATCTTTGACTCGTTCCCATTGCTTGCGCCGTCACAAAAGTTCCCTGGCGTAAGATGGATGCTTCCCCACATTTTCTCATCCACACTGCCGTCATTCGTACATTTCCGGATATTTGGATTGATTCCAAAAGAGAATTCACCGGTATAGCGTGACCCTTCATCCGTATCCAGAATCCAGTTCAGTTCTTCTGTGTGGTTCGATGTTGCCTCCACAATTTTCCCGTCCTTGAAAACCAGTTTGATATTCTCGAAACAGATATCCTGGAAAACAGATGGAAGATTAAAGGTAATAAATCCGTTTACAGAATCCTTTACAGGCGCCGTAAATACTTCCCCGTCCGGTATATTCATCTTTCCGCAGCATGGCACGACCGGTATATCCTTAATGGAAAATTCAAGATCCGTTCCCGGTCCTGTGATATGTACCCTGTCCGTCTGCTCCATCAGCTTTTTCAGGGGCATTGCTTTTTCCTCCAGCTCTGCATAATCCAGATTGCATACACTATAATAGAAGTCTTCATAAGCCTCGAGACTCATATTTGCAAGCTGCGCAATCGCATGGTTCGGATAACGTAAGAGTACCCACTTCTTATCCATCCTGTACTGCCTGAGCATTGCCCTCGCGTTGGAGTAACACTCCATCCCCTCTTTCGGGACATCAGACATCTCGGCCGCATTCAGCATACCCCTGATGCCGATTGTAGCATCCATATTTTTCAATATATCCGCATACCCCTGATACTGCAGCTGCATCTGTTCTTCGGTACATTGTCTCAAAAGCTTTCTGTTCACGGACGCAATCTCATACTGCACAAAGGGCTGGGCCCCCGCTGCATAAATTTCGTCAATCAAAAGTTCAACCAGCGGGGTCGTATCTGCCTCATTCGCTTCGATCAGTACTTTTTCCCCCGGCTGCACATCCACACAGTAACGCACAAGGCGTCCTGCCAGTTCTTTCATTCTCTGGTCCATCTTAATCTCCTCCCTTAATCATATAAATGACATGCACAAAAATGTCCGCTTCCCATTTCCTTCAACTGCGGCTCTGCTTCATTGCAAACGCTCTTGGCATATTTACATCTGGATGCAAACCGGCAGCCTTTCGGCGGATCAATCGGGCTGGGTACTTCGCCCTCCAGCATAATCCGTTCCTTATGCTTATCCTTGTACGGATTCGGTATTGCGGACAGCAGCGCCTGCGTATATGGATGCAGCGGATTTTCATAAAGCTCGTCGCTTTCCGCGATCTCCACCAGCTGTCCCAGATACATGACACCGATCCTGTCCGAAATATGCCTTACCATAGAAAGGTCATGTGCAATAAATAAATAGGTAATGCCATACTTAGACTGGATATCCTCCAGCATATTCACAACCTGTGCCTGAATGGACACATCCAGTGCAGATATCGGTTCGTCACAAATAATAAAATCCGGATTCACTGCCAGCGCCCTCGCGATTCCGACACGCTGCCTCTGGCCTCCTGAAAATTCGTGCGGGTAACGGTTCGAGTGCTCCTGCTTCAGTCCTACGTTTTCCAGAAGCTGGGCAATCCTCTCCTGACGTTCCTTTCCTGATGCCAGCCTGTGGATGTCCAGCGGTTCCCCAATGATATCGCTCACTGTCATTCTTGCGTTCAGTGAGGAATATGGGTCTTGGAAAATCATCTGCATCTTTTTCCGGTAAGGAAGAAGTTCCTTTTCCTTCATCCGGCTGATGTCAGTCCCGTCGAATAAAATCTCTCCCTCGGTCACATCATAGAGGCGGATCAGCGTCCTCCCCGTAGTTGACTTTCCGCACCCGGACTCTCCGACCAGCCCAAAGGTTTCCCCCCTGTAGATCGAGAAATTGACATTGTCTACTGCCTTTACATACTGTGTCTTCCCCTTGCCGAAGCCTTTCTTCAAAGGGAAATATTTCTTAAGCCCTTTTACCTGCAGCAATTCTTGCTTTTCCATCAATTTTCTCCCCCTTCCTCCAGTAATGCCCTGACCTCGGGATTACAGAGATGGCATGCACACCTGTGTTTATCCCCAATTTTCCATTCGCTGCTGCACGCCTCCATACAGAGGTTCATTGTATGGGAACACCGGAAAGCGAAAGGACATCCGTCAAACGGGGTGATCAAATCCGGCGGAGAACCTTCGATCGGTTTCAGCCGTTCCCTGCTGCCTTTCTTCACATTCGGTATCGACCGCAGCAGCCCCTTCGTATAAGGGTGCCCCGGCGTATCGAAGATTTCCCTGCCCGGAGCTTCCTCCATCAGCCTTCCGCCATACATTACCTGCACGAAATCACACATCTCAGAAACCACGCCCAGATCATGTGTCACAAGAATAATGGTCGTATCTGTCTCTTTTCTGATGTCCCGCAGCAAATCCATCATCTGCGCCTGGATCGTTACATCAAGTGCCGTAGTCGGCTCATCTGCCAGCAGCATCTCCGGTGAACAGGCCAGTGCAAGTGCAATCATCGCCCTCTGGCGCATTCCGCCGGAAAATTCGTGGGGATAACAGTTTATTCTTGATTTTGCGGAAGGAATCCTGACGAGTTCCAGCAATTCGAGTACTCTTTTATTTGCATCCTTTCTGGATACATGTTCATGTGTCATGATCGTCTCGGCAATCTGGTTTCCAACGGTAAATACCGGATTGAGAGAGGACATCGGGTCCTGAAAAATCATAGAAATTTTCCGCCCCCTGATATGCTGCATCTCACGATTTGATTTCTTCGTCAGGTTCTCACCCTCGAAAATAATTTCACCGGATTTGACTTTTCCCGGGTGCTGGAGCAGTCCCATAATCGACAGGAGAACCGTACTCTTGCCGCTCCCGGACTCCCCTACAATCCCAAGGATCTCGCCTTTTTTTACAGAAAAACTGACATCCCTTACCGCCCTGACTTCTCCGACATGTGTATAAAACGATGTTTCAAGATTGTTGACTTGTAATATCATCTCACTCATAATCATTCTCCCTGCTTTTACGTTATTTTCTAAGTTTTGGGTCCAGTGCATCTCTCAGGCCGTCTCCAAGGAAGTTAAATCCCAATACTGTCAGGCAGATACACAGAGAAGGCAGCAGCAGCTGGTACGGATAGCTTCTTAATCCCCCGAGCGCATCACTGGCCAGTGTTCCCCAGGATGCCGCCGGTGCGCTGATACCAAGTCCGATAAAGGAGAGGAATGATTCTGTAAAAATTGCACTCGGAATGTTCATGGTCAGGGTAACGATAATCGTGCTCATGGCATTCGGGATCAGGTGCTTCAACATAATCCGTTTTCCCGATGCACCGATCGTCCTTGCCGCAAGAACGAATTCCTGCTGTTTGATGTTCAGCACCTGGCCGCGCACCTGACGTGCCATGTCTACCCAGTAAACAGAGCCAAGGGCAATGATGATTGTTTTGATACCGGGTCCCATCACGACCATCAGAAGCACCACATACAAAGTCAGCGGGACCGTACTGACGATATCGACAATACGCATCATGATATTATCCACCCTGCCGCCCAGATACCCTGCGATGCCCCCGTAAAGAACACCGATACAGAACTGTGCAAAGGTTGCAATCAATGCTACAAGAAGGGAAATCCTTGCCCCGTATACAAGCCTTGCAAGCATATCTCTTCCCAGATAATCCGTACCAAGGCGGTACGTCTTGTTCCACACCTTTTCCATCTCCGGTGTTTTCCCGTCAATTTTAAGTGTGAAGTTTTCCACAGAATTTGCGAGTTTCATGTCACCGTCTTTTCTCGCCTTCGCCGCTTTTGCCGCGCCAGAATAATTGAGTACGACCTTTTTCCCGCCGACGTTGTATACCTTTTCCCGCATCATCTTATTTTCATCTTCCGCCTCTACCCTCTCCTTAAGCTTCCCGCTGCCGTCCAGAGTATAAAGACTGTATTCTGAATTTACATACAGGAGGGTATCCTCATCCATGCGGTAAGCCTCAAGCCTGGGCGGTATATTGGTCATCGTCAGGTCCTGGCTGTAGTAATTCTGGGTGGTGAGTGCATATCCAAATACTGCAAATAATACCATCAGGACAATAATCACTGACCCCAGTATCGCAAGCTTATTTTTCATGAAACGCCTTCTGACATCCTGCCAGTATGTCAGACTCGGGCGGGTAATATCTTGTGATTCCTTGTTGGTAAAATAGACTCGTTCTACATCTTTTCGTGTAATGTGCTTTGCTGTATTTTCCATCCTGCCCTCCGTTAATCCTGAAACTTAATACGCGGATCCAAGAATGCATAGGCAATATCCACCGCCAGAATCATAATTGCCGCGATTGCTGCATAAAACATGGTCGTTCCCATGATTACGGTATAATCACGGTTGTTGATTGCCTCAACATAAAACTTTCCCATGCCCGGTATGGCAAATATTTTTTCGGTCACAAACGAGCCTGTCATAATGCCTGCTGTCATCGGCCCTATATATGTAACAACCGGGATCAATGCATTTTTTAAAGCGTGTTTGAAAATCACCTTCCGCTCCGGCAGTCCTTTTGCCCTCGCCGTGCGTATGTAATCCTGCCCGCATACCCCCAGCATGCTCGAACGGGTCAGCCGCAGTACATATGCAAGTGAAAATCCCGCAAGGGAAATGGACGGCCCGATATAACTTTTCCAGGAATCTAATCCATGTGTTGGTATCCATCCCAGCTTGGAACCAAACACATACAGGATCAGAGTTCCCAGAACAAACGTCGGTATCGCAATCCCCAATGTTGCGAATACCGTAGTCAGGTAATCTGGAAATTTATTTTGCTTTAAAGCGGCTATGATTCCAAAAGGAATACCCAGTATTATCACGATTGCCAGTGCAACCAGTCCCAGCTTTGCAGAGACCGGAAAGCTCTGTGCGATCATGTCTGATACCATGACACCGTCCTTTTTGAAGGATGGTCCAAAATCAAAAGTAGCCGCACCTTTCACATAGTCAACATATTGTTTCCAGACAGGGTCGTCCAGATGATATTTCTTCTCCAGGGCTTCGAGTACATTCTGGGGCAGGTTCCTCTCTGTTGTAAAGGGACCTCCCGGTACAGCCTTCATCATGATAAACGTAATCGTACAAACTAAAAACAAGGTGACAATAATCGAAACACAGCGTTTCAATATGTATTTTGCCATCTCCACACTCCTCCTTTACTAAATCCCTCTATCTAGCTTCCTCTTTCATGAACTGTATATTCTGTACACTCCTTTCTTTAATTATCGTCTTTATTTTGTGTGTTTTACATGTGGTAGTACTGGTACTACCAATACTCTTTTGTGCTAATCATACTTTATTAACCGATTTTTGTCAATACCATTAGATATTATGTATATTTCTGACAAATTCTGTCCCTGTAAAATATTGCAAATATATTTTTTTTCATTTATACTAGACTATACTAAACGTGGAGGTGATAATTTTATGTTGACCCCTATAAAGAAAACTGGAAAACAAGTTCTCTATATCCAGATCGCAGACTCTATTATGGAATACATAAAAGATAAAAAATTAGTAGTGGGGGACAAGCTTCCCAGTGAACGCGTATTAAGCGAATCCCTGAAAATCAGCCGTAACTCTGTCAGGGAGGCATTACGCTTTTTAGAAACACAGGGAGTCATTACAGTACACACCGGTATCGGTTCTTTTATTGCCTGTGACTGTTCCGCCCGTTCCGTGTATCTGCAGTTTACCCAGTTAAATTACCAGGAAACACTTGAAATCAAGATCGCACTCGAGATCCTGCTTGCCAGTAAAGTAGTGGATACAATAACAGAAGAACAGCTCACTGCCCTTGACCTGCTCATAGCAAATATGGATTCTGAAGGAACCAGCGGCACTCTTTTTCATGAGACAGACCTGAGGTTCCACAAGTATTTGTATGAGCTGTCCCCGAATGCGACATTAAAGAATATGATTTCCGATATGACTGATACGCTGGATAATTACTGGTCAATGTCAGGGGGATTTCCGGAGGATAATAAGAGTATAGAATTCCACCGCAATATCGTCCGGGGACTGCATGACAAGGATTTTGCATTTATTCAGGAAAGCTATAAGGATATGCTGGAGTATGATATTGAATTATTTCAAAAACATATTAAGGACCAAGAGTAAAGGAGGATTTTACGAAGATGAACCAACAGTTGAATGATTGGATTGACTCACACCGGGAGCTTATTATTGAGAGCCTCTGCTCCCTGCTGGAGTTCCCAAGTGTGAAAGATCTGCCGGCCTCAGAGGATATGCCTTTCGGCAAAGGTATCGCAGATTGTCTGGACTATATGCTTTCATTAGGGAAGACTTATGGATTTACGTCTAAGAATTTAGACGGCTATGCCGGATTTATAGAGTCTGAGCCCTATGGAGAAGAGCTTGTCGGAATCCTCGCACATCTGGATGTCGTACCTGCAGGGGAAGGCTGGACACACCCTCCTTTCGGCGGTACAATCGATGCGGACCGGATTTACGGCAGGGGGGCAATGGATGACAAAGGGCCTGTCATTGCCTCATTTTTTGCAATGCTTGCTTTAAAAGAATGCGGCATCCCTCTGAACCGCAGGTTACGGCTCATCATGGGGTGTGACGAGGAAAGCGGGCTGACCTGTATTGACCACTACCGCGAAGTGGAAGAGATTCCGACAATGTCCTTCTCCCCCGATGCGGATTATCCGCTTGTCAACTCGGAAAAGAATATTTACCATGCTTACTATGAGTGCAAGCTGGATTCTGATATCACAATTCAGTGCGGGGAGAGAGTCAATATCGTCCCGCCGCTGGCTTCAGCCATCGTGCCGTATGATATGTCCACGGTTGCAGAACTGGCTGATGATGCAATGAAAGCAGCCGGTTTTGATTACAAACTTTCAGGGACAGAAGAAGGAACCAAGATAGAAGTGTTCGGAAAGGCCAGCCATTCCTCGCACCCGGAAAGCGGAAAGAATGCCCTGCAGGGGCTGATTTACCTGCTTACATTACTGCCTCTGAAAGAAGAAGACCATAAAATCATACATTTATTGTATGATATGTTTAAGCTGGAGTACAACGGAGAATCTCTGGGCCTCATGCGTGAAGACGAATCCGGCACCCTGACCCTCAACGTTGGTGTCATGCAATGGACACACGAGGGATTTGAAATGCAGATAGATGTCCGGGCCCCGCTCAGTACGACCCGCAAAGAAATCGAAGATACGATCAATGACAGAATTTCAGGAAGTGGAATCATATGCGCGGATAAGACAAAGTTTGTAGATGGTCTGTATGTCCCGGAAGACAGCGAACTCGTAGCCAAGCTGCTTAAATCATATAGAGATTTCACCGGGGACTACAGGCCCCCTATGAAAATCGGTGGCGGCACATATGCCAGAAGACTTCCGAATGCAGTCGCATTTGGAATCGAATTTCCCGAAAAAGACAGTGTCATGCACATGCCGGACGAGTATATTGATATCGAAGATCTAATTCTCGACACAAAAATACTTGCCCATGCAATGATGGCATTGGCAAGTACAGAATAAATACTGAATATTCTGAAAACGGGGCGCAAAGGGGTCAGACCCCTTTGCGCCCCGTTTTCAGAATTGTTTATCAAATTCATCTGTTACAGTGACTTAATACATCCTCTATCATTTCCTCTGTGAAGCAGCCTCCCGAAAGCATCTTCACCCATCTCAATGGTGTAGTATCATAGGCATTCTGTATAAATTCCGGTTCTTCAGTAAAAATCGGATACCCTTTATCACTGCACCACTTCATCCATTTTTCGAGTACAGCTTTCCCCTCGGGACTTCTGGAAATCTCAGCAATTGTGCTGTTCTTATCACATTTGCACCGGGGCAGCTCATCTCCTTCCAAAACGATGGCCTGTTTCATCCGAATATCTCTGGAGGATGCACCCACAAGTATCTCGTATTCGCCGGATTCTACCTGCCATGATCCGTTTTCGGCATCATAATAGCGGAACGCTTCTTTTGGCAGGTGGATCGTGATCTGCTTTTTCTCTCCGGCCTCCAGCCAGACTTTCTCAAAGCCTTTCAGTTCCTGCACGGCCCGTATGATTCCTGTTTCCTTTTTCTGTATGTAAATCTGTACTACCTCTGCGCCATACATGTCTCCGGTGTTCTGCACTTCGAGCGTGACATCTGCGGTATTTTCTTTTTCCACACTGACAGATAAATTGCTGTAAGTAAATTCTGTATAGCTTAAACCATGACCAAACGGATATAAGGGTTCTATTTTCTTTTTATCGTAATATCTGTATCCTACGAAAATCCCTTCTCCATACCTTGTTTTGTTCTGCATTCCCGGGAAATTCAGATACGAAGGATTATCTTCCAGCCTTACAGGGAAGGATTCTGGCAGCTTTCCTGACGGATTCTTTTTACCAAACAGAATATCCGCAGCCGCACCGCCTGCTGCCTCACCTGCGAGATACGTCTCAAGAATCGCTTCTGCCTCATTGGAAAACGGCATTTCTACTGGTGATCCATTACATAATACGACAATCACTGCAGGATGAATCCGGGTAATCCGGTGGATGAGCTCCGTCTGATTATGCGGAAGTTTTATATCCTCTTTATCCTCACCTTCATTCTCAGCCCGTTCCGGATATCCTGCAAATATGATAACCTTGTCACAGCCATTCACTACAGCTTCTGCCTCTTCCAGCAGCAGCCCGTCATCACCGCCGTCCAGCAGGTAGCCTTTTGCAAACACAGCCGAAGGCTCATATACCCTTATTTCTTCAAACGGGCTGTCCACGTGGTAAGGATGTACCTTGCAGCTTCCGGTTCCCTGATAACGGATGTCGGACGCAAGTTCTCCTAAAACAGCAATCTTTTCCCCAGATGCAAGAGGCAGTACCTTGTTCTCATTTTTCAGGAGAACCATACTTTCCCCGGCTGCTTCTCTGGCCAGTTTATGATGGGTCTCCCAATTTATTTCCGCCGAAACCGGCACGTTCTTCTGCGCCCTCGCCTCAAGGATGTGGTCAGACAGGCGCAGTATCCTTGTCACAGCTTCGTCTATCTTATCTTCGCTGATCTCACCATTCTTTAGTGCCTCCAGAAGTATCCTGTCGCTTTCCCCCTGGTTGCCCGGCATTTCCAGATCAAGCCCCGCCTGTACAGATTTTACCTTTTCGTTTACCGCACCCCAGTCCGAAACGACTGCCCCGTCATATTGCCATTCCTTTTTCAGCACCTGATTCAAAAGCCAATCATGCTCCGACGTATAGGTACCGTTCAACTTATTATAAGAACACATCACAGTCCAAGGCTTCGCCTCTTTCACGACACTTTCGAAGCAGGCCAGATACAGTTCTCTTAATGTGCGCTCATCTGCCAGAGAATCCGATACCATTCTTCTCGTTTCCTGATTATTTGCCGCAAAATGCTTCAGCGATGTCCCTGTACCGTTTTCCTGTACTCCCCTGATATATCTGGCAGCAAGCTGTGATGTCAGATAGGGATCTTCAGAAAAATACTCAAAATTTCTTCCTCCCAAGGGACTTCTCTTTAAGTTTACGCCCGGTCCCAGCAGGATGTCGACATCTGCCGCAATACATTCTTCTGAAAGAGCTTTCCCTATCTCGTACAGAAGTTCCCGGTCCCAGGAACAGGCCAATGCACAAGCCATAGGAAAACAAGTAGCAGGCAGACTTTCATTCATCCCTAAATGGTCTGAAGACGTAACCTGTTTCCTCAGCCCGTTCGGTCCGTCTGTCATCATAAATGACGGAAGATTCACATGTTTCACTTCTTTTGTTGTCCAAAAATCCGCCCCTGACAGTAATCCTACTTTTTCCTCTATTGTAAGTTCCTGTAATTTTGATTCCATCTTTTCTTCCATTATTCAATACCCTCTGCTTTCTTCCTTGCATTTGCTTCTCTGATCTTGAGTTCCGCCATAATCTGCGGATATTCTTTATCCAGTTTATAGAAAACCAGACACACAATCTGAAGTGCCACCATAACGATCGGAACATACAGATACATAGAGGAAATTGCAGAAACCGCCGACTGGGGCTGAACCTCAAGCATACCATTGAACATATTGGCCGTTAAGATTGCACCTACAATTGCACTTCCTATTCCGGCGCCCGCTTTTGCGCCAAAGGTAGATGCGCTGTACAGAAGGCCTTCTGTCCTGACTCCTGTCTTCCATTCCCCGTACTCTACTGTATCCGCCATCATAGCATATAAAACTGCCCAGAATGGAACGGTACCGAGACCTTTTACAAGTGTTGCAGCGACAACCATTGTCAGATTTTCCGGCTGAACCAGCATCAGCAGACAGCCGCACAGGGTAATACAGCATCCGGCAATTGCCAGCGGTTTCTTTCCAAACTTTTTAATCAGTGGTGCCATGAACGGGATTCCGATAACGGCCGGAAGATTCAGCGCAATATTGATCGGACCCATGAGAGTCTCATTTCCAAGGATATATTGTGCATAATATACTGTTGTTGTTCCGCTGAATGTCGTATTGATTGCATAAAGAAGCCAAACACCGATCAGCAGGAGCCAGTAATTATTTTTAACAACTGCTTTTAATGCTTTCTTTACCGGAACCTGTTCCTGAACTCCCAGTTCCTCCGTTACTCTTTCTCTTGTACACTTAAAACATATCAGGAACATTGCTACAGCAAGCGTAGCATAAATGACCATCGTCTTAATCCATGCTGCCTGATCACCGCCCAGACTTTTGATAATCGGCAGTGTGACAGCAGTCACAACCATCGTTGCGAGCATTGCCATTGTCATACGCCAGATGTTGATAACAGACCTTTGGTACTGGTCTCTTGTCATCAAGGTGTTCAGCGCACCATAAGGTACATTAATTGCAGTATAGAAGACTGTCATAACTAAATTGTATGTGATAAACGCATAAACAATCTTTACAACCATACTTGCATTTCTAGGCACACATACCAGCAGAATACAGGCAATTCCGAAAGGAACTGCCATCCACAGCAGCCATGGACGTGCTTTTCCGTATTTTGACCTTGTCCTGTCTATCAAAAATCCAATCAGCACATCTGAAATTCCGTCAAAAATCTGTGAGAACATCAGCACGGAACCTGCAGCAGCTGCAGAAATCCCCACTGTATTTGTATAAAAATATGTAATCAGTGAGCACGCCAGCGCGAAAATCAAATTACTCGCGAAATCACCCAGACTATAGGCAAACTTTTCACCTATCCCTACTTTTTCCATGTCAGAACGCATCTGTTTCATAACAGGTTCCCTCCTCTACCAATTCTTATATAAGTTTCTGGGCAATGGCAGTGCCCTGAACAATTCTCCTAAGCTTCTGTCACAATATTCCCCATCCTCCTGCGGAGCTTCTGCATATTCCAGAAGTTCCGGCAATTTTCTGTCCTGTCCTTCATGCTCCCGGTATTTCCTTTGACATTCTCTCAGTTTCTGTTCGTCCTCCCATACCGGAGAGATACAGCCAGCCGTATGGAACCGGCCCGGAAATTCAGCGCCCCACTTTAATGCCCCGTAAGCCCCTTCTCCTGCTCCGGCCACAAAACATTCTTCTCTCCGTTTGGAAACCGGGAAATAAACTTCTGCCTTTGCCTTTACTTCCTCTGTCAGATAGGTCCAATACGCGCTGCCTCCCATATTTTCATAACAACCGTTGTCCACGCTCGGCATAACAACTGCTGTCTGGTTTTCCATTGCATAACGCTCCACCGATGTATTGCGTATCCAGTCAATCCCAGTGCCATTCCTGCCATGAAGCAGATACACTACTGGGAATGTGCCTACTTTTAAAAGTTCCTCACGTTTATAAAAAATATCCGGTTCAGGTATAATTACCTCCATCCCCATCGTTTTCCCCAATATATCTGAATGATAATTACATTGAATCCATGCCATCGTCTATTCCCTCCTCACTTTTCAGCCAATCAAAGAATCTTTGGATGCTTACATCCCAGAACGGCCAGTTATGGTCCCCTTTCCACTCTTCATAGTGAACCGGAAGACCAGCCTTTTCTGCTGCTGTTTTAAATGCCTGGTTCTGTGCATAAAGGAAATCCTCTGCACCACAGCTTTGATAAAGCCTCGGCATACATTCCCTGCATTCTCTAAATCCCTCTAAAAGGTGGATGGGGTCCGCGTCTGTTCCCTTCAGACTGCCTGAATCCTTCACTCCAAAAGCGCGTTCCATCATAAACTGTGTCTGTGCCTCATCCATAAAACCAACCGACGTACTGCTCATAGATGTCAGGTCTACTGCGCCGGAAAATGTCCCTGCCGCTGAAAATACTTCTGGATTATTCAGTGCAATCCGCATTGTGCCATATCCTCCCATTGAAAGCCCTGCGATAAATGTCTCCTCTCTTTTGTCTGACAGCGGGAACATCGCCCTTGTAAATGCCAGGAGTTCCTTTGCTACATAGTCATAGCAGTTATACCCCATAGGCATATTATTGTAGAAGCTTAAACCCGCCTCCGGCATTACCACAGCAATGCCATGCTGCGCAGCATAACGCTCTACACTTGTAAAACGAATCCAGTTTGAATAGTTATCGGATGCCCCGTGCAGAAGATACAGGGTCGGAAAACGTATATCCTTTTCCCCTTCCTTTACATCTACTTCCGGCAGAATCACATGAATGTCAGTCGTCATCCCCAGGGAATCTGAACCAAATGAACAATGTATCAATGCCATTTTTATTTCCTCCTTGTTTTGATGACTTTATTATATTTTTTTTACTGAAAGTAAGATAGCCTGTTTTCTTTCGTATTATTGCATATTTTCTTTTATTTTTTATCCTTCAAATTAAGCATTTTGCCATACTATTTCCGTAAGGATAATTTTTCACTATTAAAAAGTATATTTATATACAAAAAAAGCAGACTCTCTATTGAGAATCTGCTTTTTCCAGTAGAATAAGCTTCACACTTTGCGGTGGCAGCGCCAGTTCCGTCTGCCGGAATTCTTCGTTTGACAGCAGCATACACTGATATTCAGGAACCGTACTCTGCCGTAGGTACAGGACCTCTTCCGCCGACAGAGATGAAGGCGCCCCCATCTTTATCCACGCTTCATAGGAGCTTCCTCTTTTTTCACTAATCGTGTACTCACGCATCTTAATAAACTCCCAATCCCCAATCCCGTCTAAGAGCAGATGATACCGGATTCGTTCTCCATCCAGAAATGCCCCTGTCCGGTGTATCCTGTCAACACCATTCAGATGCCTGTAACGGTAAAGTTTATTAAAATGTACACAATTATAAAGAAAAATCTGGATCTGTCCGGATATTTTCTTTGTGATAAAATATCCGTCTCCTCTGGCAACCATATAATCTCCCAGTTTTGCAAGCAGTTCCATACAGTAATATCCGCTTTTCTTAATACTCTGGCACGTAAACAGACCAAAACCGCCATGAAATTCTTCCTGTGCGGGAGCGACTTCTTCGATATAATCACTCAATCCCCAGTATCCAAAAGCAGACACCCTGTCATAATTCTCCAATAGGCTTTTTGCAATGTATGCCGCCTTGAAACTGGTATCATTCGTCAGATCTCTCTGCCAGATCGTAGAATTCCATTCAACGAATACAATCTCCGGCACTTTCCCATCCCTCTTCTTATGGTACTTCTCAAGACGGTCCAGTAAATGCCCGATATACTTTTCATCCCAGCTGGTCACCCGGGAAAACGCCTCCGGTGTTTCGATTAGAACAATTTCTTCCCCTTCCTCCTTCTCACCCTTCTTAGAAGGATAAAGGTCTATAGCAAGAAATTCCGGACTGCAGTGTGTCCTTTCCGTATACTCTATAAATTGCTCGTAAAATCCCCCATCCTCCCAAATATAATAGGAATCCATAGCCGGTCCGCCCACCTGAATCTCCGGATGAACCAACTTTAACACTTCAAAAGATTTCCTGTATAGTTCAAAATATTCTGTTATTTCATAATTTCCATAATATGAATAACTGACTGGACCTGTCCACGGTATAAACCTCCACGACAATACTTCCTCTTCCCCATAACGCTCCATTAGGTGAACAGTAAGATTTCTCACCAGGCCACACCATTTCTCCATGTTGTTCGGCATCCCCATGTTTACAGATTTAATAAATATTTTTTTAGACTCTTTTGACAATACCGAGGGCATGAAACTCAATTCCACATAAGGTTTCAGACCGATAGACAAGAAAAAGTCAAACAACATATCTGTATACTTATAATTATAGACCGGGGTACCGTCTTCCTCTTCTCTATACAACATCATATCATCATCCAGCAGTCCGTGAAAATGAATATACTGAAAGCCAATTTCTATCTGGATTGTACGAAGCTGGTTCTGAATAACAGCCGACAGACCTTCCTTGGCAAACCCGATATTCACCAGTGTTTTCCAATGATGTCTGAGCCGTTTTCCTTTGACTGACACATCCACATTTATTTTTCTGCTTCTGGCGCGTTCCCTGATACCATGTCCCTGTATTGTTTCCTGGCTCTTATATTTCAACAGTTCATAGAATAACTCCTGCTCTCTTTCATCTGGTTCCTTCTGAACCAACATCTGGTTTCTGAATTTCACCGGTGTCATTTTATAAAACTCATGAAATCTCTTAATAAACTGTGTTGCATCTTTAAAACCACACAGATGTCCAATCTCGGTCACAGAAAGTGCTGTATTCAGTAGTTTCCCGGCGGCTGCCTGCAGGCGTACCTGGTTAAGATACTGGTTAAATCCGATCCCCGCCTTCTTCTGGAAGTATCTGGACAAATAATTCATGGACAGATATTCTTCTTCCGCAACCTGCTTCAACGTAAGCGGCTGGGCATAATCCTCATGTATCCTCCTCAAAATACGGCTGAGCCGCTCCAGAGAATGGTCCTCCGTTCCTCCTTCCAAAGAACTTTTTACCGCAAATCCCTCCCCGAGAAAATAAAGTATCCGACATACATAACTCTTTACCAGAAGGCTGTCATTCTTTTTTTCTTTCACACAAACTTCGAAAAGGTCCGCCACCAAACGGCGCAATTCCTGAAAAGCTTCCCTGTCATTCTCCTCCTGCTGGTCACTGCGGCAAAAGATCTCCCATTCCTTTCCCAGCTTCATTCCCTCTGTCGCTTCTTTAGAAAAGGAAACCGTCAGAATATCCGCTTCAGATTCTCTTAAAATCTGGTAAAGGCAGAGTGGATTCACCACCCATAAATCACCGGCCTTCATAGGGGCAAGCTCTCCGTGGCAGCTAAAAGCACACTCCCCCCGAAGGACGAGCAGCATATTCAGATTGCCGCTCCAGTGCAGCTGCCTCTCTTCTTCCTCATTCAGAATAAACCTCACCAGTTCATGCATCGAACCATCCCCCATGATCGTAAATCGCAAAGGGGTCTGACCCTTTTGCGGTCCGTTTTCAGAAAATTCTCAAAATATCCTGTTGTACCATCATCTGTATATTACAAAAAACGATACCTAATTGGTACCGTCTCCCTCATTCCGTCTGTATATATACCTT
>NZ_CAJJZH010000020.1:0-23310 GCF_905197545.1 Faecalicatena orotica | reverse complement strand
TTTTTTCATTTTCTTTTTCGTCATCGGTTCCGGTTTTTACCAGTCCCTCAAGCGACAGCTCTAATATATTATCACATCACTCTTGGTCTGTCAATAACTTTTTTCATTTTATTATTTCAAAATGAATTTATAAAGTTTTTGCTGATGCAATACTATATTTCAAAGCGACAGCTTACCCAGATTACCACACCATTCTATGCTTGTCAACAATAAATTCCAATTTACGGCAAATGTCGTAACATAATTTGGGACTCTGGATTATTGTGGGCCTCCAGCCGTCTACATGTTTTTCGACAGTAAAGGCGCACTGACCGGAATGTTTCAACGTTCTACTGAAATTTTATATTTTTCTTTTAAGATATAGATGATAAATAAACACCACTATGTATAATAGCATCAATTCAAAAACCATATTCTTCCAATTATAGCCGTTATCCCTAATTTAAGAATATTCTGAAAATGGAGTGCAAAAGGGTCTGACCCCTTTGCACCCCAATGATTTAATTTCGTTTCCCCGAGATTGTCTGGGCTATGATATTTTTCATTATTTCTTCGCTGAGCTGCCCGCTCACGTATCCGAACACCTTTCCTTCTTTTGTGATCATGAAGGTTGTCGGAAATGAATGTATTCCGTATTTATCAAACAGGTCTCCACCTTCATCCATTAGTACCGGGTAGGTGTATCCATTGTCGTCCAGAAATTGCTTTACTTCCTCTTCAGATTTTTCCTGACCATAATTAGGACCCGCAACCCCGAGTATGATGACCTCAGGATCTTCTTCCTGCTGGTAGGATTCATACAGCTTTTGAATATCAGGCATCTCTGCGCGGCACGGCGGACACCAGGTTGCCCAGAAGTTCAGGAAGATTGTCTTTCCTTTGTAGTCGGCCAATGTATGCACATTTCCATACTGGTCTTTCAACTCGAAGTCAATCGCATCTGCAAGACTGGGATTCTCTGACTGATTGCCTTTGTCTTTCGTATCTGCAGTATTTTTATCAGTTTTTTCTTCTGGCTGTTCTTTTGATTCCTGATCAGACTTTTCTTCTGCTTTCGCCGCATCTTTCTTTCCTTCATTGCTCTCCTGCTGTGCTGACTGGACATCAGAAAGGTAACCTGTGACTGCATTCATTTTTCCTGTAAACATCATGGCTCCCATTAAAATCATGAGCACACCACCGACCTTTACCGTATATTTCACAGCGTTTCCATGCTTCTTGAATAAATCTAAAAGTGTTGTACTGAAGATTCCTACCGCTAAGAAAGGAAGTACAAATCCCAGTGTATATACTCCGATCAATACAAATCCCCACACCTTTGTACTTGCCGATGCTGACATCAGCAGGACGCTTGAGAGGGCCGGACCGACACACGGGGTCCATGCAAAACTGAATGTAAATCCCATAACCAGTGCAGTCCACGGAGACATTGCCAGTGTATTCAGATTAAATGGCAGTCTGTGCTCCTGGCTCAATGCTTTTGACTTGCCAAAAACCCCCAGTTGGTACAGCCCAAATAATATAATCAGGATTCCACCCACTCTGGCAAACATCGTCTGGCTTCCCTTGAAAAAATTACCGAGCACGGATGCCCCGAATCCCAAAAGGAAAAACGTAAAGCTGACACCGATCACAAAAAATAATGTGTTTATCATTACCTTTTTACGGCTGAAGTATACTTTCCCGTCTTCTCCCACGGTTCTTGTTCCGCCTGAAAGATATCCTATGTAAAGAGGTATCAGCGGCAGTACGCATGGCGAAAAGAAACTGAGTAACCCTTGGACAAATACCGTAAGTACCGGTACGCTTATATCTAATGAAAATCCCATATCATATTCTCCCTGTTTTTAGTAGTTTGTTTAGCAGCATAATATCCGGGACCTAATGATGCCGAAAATTATTTTGATTATATATTGAACAGATCATTCAGCGCCTCTCCCATTGTTGGATGGGTAAAAATCATGTTCTTCAGCATAGTATACTCAATGCCTGCATCCATTGCAAGCTTTACCAGATTGATCATTTCATGTGATTCCTCACAGAAAAGGTGAGCCCCGAGTATTTTCCCTGTATCAGCATCAATTACGGCTTTCAGAAGGCCTTCCGGCTGTTCCAGAACCTGTGCCTTTGGAATTGCTGCCGCCGGAAGCTTTGCTATTTTCACATGGAAGCCTGCTGCCACGGCTTCTTTTTCGCTCATTCCTACTCTTGAGAAAGGAGGATTGAGAAATACACTGTATGGCACTGCCCCTCTCTTGTCAAGGGTATAACTTCCATCACCAAGGACTTTTGATGCCACGATCCTGTAATCATCAAGAGAAATATATGTGAACTGCAGTCCTCCCACAACATCCCCCATTGCAAAAATGTTTGGTGCGGTTGTCATTCTTGAATTATCTGTTATAATACCGCCCCTTTCATTCACCTGAACCCCTGCAGCTTCCAGATTCAGCCCTTTTGTATTCGGCCTGCGCCCTGTTGCCACAAGAACGGCATCGGCTGGCAGTATTTTCATACCTTCTTTTGTTTCTATTATAACTTCTGCATATCCCTTATTTTCAGTAAGCTCTTGTACCTTCACTTCAGTCAGGACCTGAACACCTCTTTTTTCCAGATTCTTTCTTACAGCTTCTGCAATCTCTGCATCTTCCCTCGGCAAAAATACAGGACCGTCCTGCAATATCGTCACTTTTACTCCAAAGTCAGCATATATGGAAGAAAATTCAACTCCGATATATCCTCCGCCTATAATAACCAATCTTTCAGGCAGCACATCCAGATCCAGCAATGTTTCGCTGATATATACATATGGGTTCCCATCGATCCCCTTAATCGGAGGAATAAAAGGGGATGAACCTGTGTTGATGAAAAATCTTTCAGCCTCGACAGTCAATGTGCCTTCTGCAGTCGTTACTTCCACTTCATTGGTGGAAAGGAAACCTGCCGTTCCGTTAATTACAGTGACATTTGGGTTCATATCCAGCTTCTGATAATTTTTACCTCTTAAAGTTTCAACAAGTCTTGTCTTTCTGGCGATTGCCTCTTTATAGGCCGCCTTATCGCTTACACATCCGGATACGGCCTTCTTCGCACTGTGTACCAGGGATTTTGTCGGAATACATCCGACATTGATGCATGTGCCGCCGTACATTTTATCCGATTTTTCAATCAGGGCCACCTTTCTGCCTGAACTTCCAAGTGCTCCCGCAATTGTCTTTCCGCCTTTTCCAAAACCAATCACAACATCATTATATTTCGTGTTCATAGCCGCCTCCTGTATATCTGTATTTTTTATTGTTTCAGTTTATACTGTAACAATATCAGATACAGTTAAGATTGTCAATAGTTTTTCTATAAAAAACAGCCTAATCAGATTTTTTTCTGATCAGGCTGTTAAAATCATTTTCTATTAAGCCATTGAAGCATCATATATCTCCCGGATCGACTCCGCAAGCATGTTGTCAAATTCTTCCTGCGTCTGGCTGCAGCCCAGTCCCTGCGTCAGGGCCCTTGAAAAACTCGCCACGACTCCTGGATTTCTGGAAAGCAGTGCATTTGCTTCTGCCCTTGTATATCCTCCTGAAAGGGCAACTACTCTCACTACCTTTAGATCCTCCAGAAGTTCTGAATAATATCCGTTCTTCGTAGGAAGTGTAAGTTTGAACATCAGACGCACATCACCCGGTACTTTATCCAGATGCCGGAGCAGCTCCCGCTTCAGAATCTTCTCCGCCTTCTCCTTCTCCGGGCTATGGATATCCACTTCCGGCTCCAGAATAGGAACAAGTCCCTTTTTGGCTATCTGCATGCCAAGACCAAACTGTTGGTCAACAACCTCGCGGATCCCTTCCTCATTTGCCAGTTTAATCACGGAACGCATCTTCGTCCCGAAGATATGCCGTTCATTCGCCCGGTCCAGAAGGTGGTCAAGATCCGGAATCGGTTTCATGATCTGTACCCCCTCCTCCTCAGGTGCCAAACCCTTATCAACTTTCAAAATCGGTAAAATCCCCTTTTCCTCCAGAAGATAATCCGCTGTATACTTTTCTTCCATCTTTCTGTCCATTGTATTTTCAAATAAAATGGCTGCAAGTATGTGTTCAGATGTAAAGGCTTTGCTTGTAATAATTCTTGTCCGCATCTTATGTACTAATTCGAACATCTCATCATCATTGTGATACTGCGACTCGTCAATTCCATATAATCTTAAAGCTTTTGGTGTACTCCCTCCGCTCTGGTCAAGCGCCGCAATAAATCCATTTCCTTCACGCATCCTTTTCAGCTGTACTTCGTTCATTCAACATACCTCCTATCTGCCGAAGCCCCCATCTGAAACACGTTTACTTTTCTTCATTGTAGCACTTTTTCTCACAATTCTCACTAAAAATTGTATATTTCTGATAATTATATTTTTGTTTCTATTTATAAACTTGAAATATTCTTCCAAGTCGGCTACTATGGATTCAGAAATATAATCATATAACAACATTCAAACATTTAAGGAGGCAGTATTTTGGAATTCATACACAACAACAATCAGATCGCAGTATACACACCGGATTATCTTGTAGTCGCAGAAGTAACATTTCCGGATATTGATGAGAACACCGTAAATGTCAACCACACCTTTGTTGACGACGCCCTGCGGGGACAGGGAGTCGCCGGCAAACTAATGGAAGAACTCGTAAAGGAACTTAAGGAAAACGGCAAAAAGGCAGTGCTGACATGTTCCTATGCCATAAAATGGTTTGAAAAGCATCCTGAGTATGACGACCTTATCTATTTCAAATGAAAGGCTTCCTTTATTTCTTCAATCTGCCCTTCGCTGATAGGTACCATCTCCCCAAGATTTTTTGAGAATACGAGTGCCTTTGCACTGTACTCTGCAACTTCCAGTCTGTCAAACGCATTGAGCAGGCTGTCACCTGTTACAGCAATACAGTCATTCTTTACCATAACGATAGGCGTACTCTCGTCAAATATCCGGGCTGACTTTTCCGGGTCCTGATAGAATTCTGAATATCCGGCCTTCGGGATATCCCGCATCAGTATATAGCTCTCGGGGATTGACTTGGAATCCAGTTCTTCTTCTGTCACTGCATAGGCCATAATATATGGGGGATGTGCTATGATGACAGAGTTAATCTCCGGGTGCTGCTTATAGATTTCGTCGTGAATCTTGATGGACCGGCTCGGTATCTTTCCGGCCTCTTTCATATCTCTCTTGATGCAGACAATATCTTCTACATCTACATACTTTCTATCCACATTATATGGTGAAATCAGAAACCGCTCTTCATCCAGTCTCACCGAAAAGGAACCCTGGGTCGAATTTACAAGGCCCTGGTCATACGCACGGTGAATAATGCTGCACATATCCCTGCGGGCCGCTTTCTCGGCACTTGTAATTATATTGCGTACATATTCGTCCATATTCAAATGATTCTTTGTATACTTCAGCTGGATTTCCTCTTCCTTCAAATACTCCGGTGTACCGATAATAGCCGCATTAATCTGAAGCCGTGCGCAGAAGTCCAAATTCTCAAATGCCTTAAATGCGTGGAACAAGCTGTCGCTCCCGACTACAACTCCGTGATTCTCCAATACTGCAATATCACACCCTTTTGCAAATTCTTTTGCAATCTTATCTCCCAGATCCTGGCTGCCCGGCAGGCCGTATTCTGCCATTGCAATCTTCCCACATCCGACAAATGAGTTCGGGCTCAGCAACGTGTTCGGAATCTTTCTCACAATGCTGAACGCTACCAGTGCCGGTGGATGAGCATGAAGTACAGACTTAATATCATTCCTTGTCTTATAAATCTGGAGGTGAAACGGGTATTCGCTGGACGGCTTGTGGTTTCCGATAATCGTACCATCCTTTTTAATACAAACCATATCACTGCGTGTCAGGTTTCCTTTGTCAACACTTCCCGGTGTGATCCACACATCACCATTATCATCTAATATTGAAAGATTCCCGCCTGATGTAGTTGTCATACCATAATGATAAATACGGTTCATCATCATGACAAGCTGATCTGCAGGGTGGAGTAAATTTATATTCATATGTTTCTGTGCCTCCTTTGCGGTGCTCTAATATTGGTTTTTTGTTTGATTACATTTATATAATAGTTGTTTTATGTGGTTTTGTCAATGATTTTATGTGGTTTTTATTTGTTTTTTATTTTTAAGTTTTTTCAGGCTATTGTGTATCTAATTACAACAACGGAGCGCAAAGGGGTCAGACCCCTTTGCGCTCCGTTTTCAGAATATTCTTAAATTAAAAATCCACATGATATATGTACTCTTATCCGGGCTTTATTCCTGTACATATTTTGCTCTTAATTCTTTTGCCTTCTCTGTGTAAGCTGCATTCTGCTTCTGTTGGAGAAGTGTCATCTTGATATTATCAAGCACATCTTCAAATGGCATATTAGATGCTTCTTTTTTGCCCTCTACCTTGATCAGATGATATCCGAACTGAGTCTGTACCGGTCCTACTACATGTCCGATCTCTGCTGCAAATGCTGCATCCTCAAACTCCTTTACCATCTGGCCCTGGCTGAACTCTCCCAAATCTCCACCTTTTGCTCCTGAAGGACATGTTGAAAATTCTTTTGCCGCATCCTCAAATGTCTTTTCTCCATTCGTAATGGATTCCAGAATAGAACTACTTTTCTCTTCTGTCTCCGTTAAAATATGTTTGGCACTGATGGTGGCACTTCTTGAAAACTGCTGCGGATTTGCTTCGTAATAAGTCTTTGCCTCCTCATCTGTAACATCGATATCTTTCATGACTTCTGCCATTGCCATCTGTGCAAGGATATCTCTCTTTGCATTTACCAGAATCTTTTCAAATTCTTCTGTCTCATCCAGCTTCATATCCTTTCCCATTGCAGCAAATGAACGTAATGCAATCAGCTGCTCAAGACATTGTTGTCTGAACTGCGGATTGGAAATGTAAGCCTGACGGTCTCTCGGTACAGTGTGCAGGAATGCATCAAATTCCTCCTGTGTAACTGCTTCCCCTGCAACTACTGCTAAAACTTCCTGACTCATATGTATGTTCTCCTTTTTTATCATAGTATGTTTATTATAGGTTGCTTTTCAAAAAGTTGCAAGAAATATCTGTTGTTTCACTTACCGGTATCTAACATTTTCTTACTATTTTAATCTTACATTTTTTATTTTTTATTGATAGTATTCAAAATATCATGTATCCTTAAACATAAGCTTTTATTAAAGAAAGGAATTCGTCTTTTGGAAATTATAACGCTAACAAATCTGACAAAGATATATAACAGTAAAACAATTATTCACTCTGTCAGCCACACGTTTCATCAGGGGCAGTCGATTGCCTTTATGGGACATAATGGCTGTGGAAAGAGCACTCTTTTAAAGCTTGTCGCCGGCATTGTGGCCCCCT
Source organism: Faecalicatena orotica (assembly GCF_905197545.1). Classification (NCBI taxonomy): domain Bacteria; kingdom Bacillati; phylum Bacillota; class Clostridia; order Lachnospirales; family Lachnospiraceae; genus Faecalicatena; species Faecalicatena orotica. Next base: position 15,881 of record NZ_CAJJZH010000020.1, on the reverse strand, counting down.
CTTCCGGTGAGGTCGTTTACAACCGTCCTCTTTTGTTCCATTATGTTCCCGAAAAATTCCTGCCGCTTCCGATGACTGGCAGAACTTATCTGACCAGAATGGGGGAACTGGACGGCCTGAAGAAGGGCGAGACTGTACGCCGGATAGAAAAACTCGGAAATGATTTCTTCCTCTCCGAATTACTGGATATCTCTATGAAATCCCTGTCAAAAGGGACACTTCAGAAAATATCCGTTATACAGGCATTTTTAAAGAAACCTGATGTCCTCCTGCTGGACGAGCCGCTTTCAGGGCAGGATACAGCATCCCAGAAGGTATTTATCAGTAAAGTAAATGCGCTGTGCGCACAGGGTGTAACTGTTCTTATGTCATGTCACGAGCAGCGACTTGTAGAAGCAGTTTCCGAGCAGGTATATACAATCAAGGACGGGCATCTGATCCTGTATCAGCCGAAAAGGGAAAAACTCTATACTTTAATTCTGGAACACAGCCCGCTTCCATCCATGCCCCCTTATTCTATAAAAGAAGGCATGACAAAATACGGAAACGGTTACAGGCTCCTCGTAAATGAAGATAATAAGGACCGGATACTGCTGGAACTTTTACAAAATGGCTGGACACTGAAGGGGATGTATGATGAGGAAATTAAATAATCTGGTAAAATATCAGCTGCAGCTTTATTTCAAAGGAAGCAGATTTGTCATGCCGCTGATTGTTACTGCAATCTTTTTATATACAATGTACTCAATAAAACCACTGTCCATCGTCAGCAGCTTCCTAATCACGGGAGTGTTCCTGTTTCTGCTGACCGTATGGATCGGGCTGACCGCTGTATCCGGCGAAGATCCGACTGCAGAACAGCTGCTCCTCCTACGCGTTAAAAATGAAATGTCCTATTATATTAGTAAGTGTATTTATATTTTGATAATTGGGCTTATAGCAAATATATTATGTATCGTTTTTCCTGTGATTCAGAATCTGCTGAATGGGAGTGACATGTTCACAAGAAACCTCACATTTTTCGACTGTTTCAATGCATTTCTGCTCCAAAGCGGATGCATCTGTGTAGGGGCTTCCCTCGGCAGCCTTTTTCATCCGAGGGTCATGAAAGACCGCCGGCTTGCCATCCTATTGACCGTGTTCATTACAATACTGACCCTTGTCAAAACTGCGCTTGCTGAAAAGGCTGTCTTTTTCAAATTCATCTCATGGCTTTTTCCTCCAGTCATGAATGCCGCCGGATGGTACGGGAATGCAGAGTATTTCCAACTCAGACAAACCATCCTGTTCACGATACATATGATCATTTACGGATGTATTCTGTTCAGCATAAAGACATTCTTATGCCGCAGAAATAAATTCTAGAAAAATATAGTGCAAAGGGGTCAGACCCCTTTGCACTCCATTTTCTGAATATTCTCAAATTTATCCCCGATAAAACACCGGCATCTTTTCCAACGGCGCCTCTGCTGTTATTTCTGTATTCCCAGGTATCTTCTCACCTGTAATCCCATTGATCCAGATCCCATCCCCGGGCAAATATACTTTCCTGCTCCGCGCGCCGTATTCCATGACAGGGGCAGCCAGTATCTGATCCCCAAACATATACTCATCCCCCAGATCATACACTTTTTCATCCTCCGGGAAGTCATATACAAGTGGGCGCATCAGCGGTGTCCCTGTCTCACGGGCCACCTGCAGCTGTTCTTTTATATATGGGATCAGCTGCTCTCTGACAGAAAGGTAATCAAGCATGATCCCATACACATCTTCTCCAAAGCTCCACAACTCATTTCCCCCGCCGCTGTTGCATTGACCTGACATGTCATCCATTCCGCCCGATAGCTCATAGGGTTTCCTGTAGCCGTGCATTCTCAATATCGGACAGAATACCCCGAACTGGAACCAGCGTACCATCAGTTCCCGGAATTCTTCGTCCTCGGCATCGCCTCCATAAAAACCGCCGATGTCAGTTGTCCAGAGCACAATTCCACACATAGACATGTGAAGCCCTGCCATCAGCTGCCTTCTGAAGCTTTCAAATGTAGACGGCACATCCCCCGACCAGATAACCGAGCGGAACCGCTGCGAGCCGATCCAGCCGCTTCTCACCAGAATTGTCCCGTCTGATTCACTGTCTGCCTCCTCAGTCCAGATCCCCTGTTCCAATAGCCGGCTTTCTATCCCCTCATTGTAAGCATATGGATAATAACAGGAAACTTCCAGGCCATTTCCTTTTGCAAGGCGCATATTCTCATATGCATAGGGGTATATTTCCGGTTCTGCCTCATCCAGCCAGAAGGAGGTGATCCCACTGCTTATATAATTTTCTCTCAGCTCCCAAAACAGAAGCTCCCCCGCCCGGGGATATGTCATATCCAGATAAGTCTCGGCTCCCCTGCACATAAAGAATACATCCGGCCCGTGCTCTGCCGTGATTAGGCATCCTTCCTCCTGAAGCTGCCGGTAATTTTCACTCCTCGTATCCACCGTCGGCCAGACCGACACCATCAGATGAATCCCGTCCTTCTCAAGTTCTTCCTGCATCTTCTGCGGTTCCGGAAAATATCTCTCGTCAAATCTCCAGTCCCCCTGGAACGGCCAGTGAAAATAATCCACTACAAGCACAGATAGGGGAATCTGCCTCTTTTTATATTCTCTGGCAATCTCCAGTACTTCTTCCTGACTCTGGTATCTCAGTTTACACTGCCATAAGCCAAACATCCAATCAGGATACTTTGGACAGCGTCCTGTTAGAGCCGTATAATGTTCCATGATTCTGCATGGACTTCCCCCTCCGACCACGACATAATCCAGCTGGCGTGCCATCTGTGCCTCCCATAAGAACCGGTTTCTGGCAAATTCAGCCCTTCCGATCGCCGGGTTATTCCAAAGGAATCCATAACCCAGTGTAGAAATGTAAAATGGGATCGTACATTTTGTATTTTTCTGGCACAGGTCCACCGTACATCCTTTTAAGTCCAGACAGTCCCTGTTCTCCTGCCCCATCCCATACAGATGCTCTGTGGAATTTGCATGAAAATAAGCCCGGATCCTGCTGCTTTTCCCGCCTGCCCCCTGAAAATCCCTTGCCTTCTGGTATGGAGGCATATCACAGGTTTCGTCAATCCATTCTTCCTTCAGAATCTGCTTCCCGTCATAATAGAAGGTAATCTGCCCAAATGCATTTGCAACTGCCTGCATCCTTCCACATTCCAGAATAGCACGGTCCACCTCTTGTTCGGTTTTAACCATCTGGTCCTGTCCGGCCGTCTGATTCTGGGGCTCCAGAAAGATTCTGGAAAACACATCCTTCTCCGGTTCCAGATTATAGTTTAGTTCCTCGTCGACAGGGCTTTTAAAGGAAGCCCTGACCCTGATGCATTCGTCTGCACAGGCTTCCATACACACATGCTCTCCACGCCATGACCATTCAATCCGGCCTTTTTCTACACGGCATTTCATAAGTCCTCCTCTCTGCGAACTTCCGTATCTGAATTATTTATCTACATAATCTTTTGATTCCGGCATCATATTACAGATTTTCAAAATACTCACAATTCGTTGCAAATACGACGTTTAGCGGCAGGTAATAGTCCTCCTCCCCTGCCTTTTTTCTATAGCAGATATATTCGAACATCAGCTCTACAGCTTTAAAACTCTGGGACGGCAGGTCCTGATATATCACTGCATCTATCGTAGAATCCTTAATATACGGCACCACTTCCGGATAAATATCATAACCGAGAAGAACCGTATCCCCTTTTCCATTCTCCTTCACACATTCTGCTGCCTCCTGAAGATTGCAGACAAAATCCAGAATTACATCTGGTTTTCTCTCCTCTAATACATTTCGTATCTCATTCTTTTCCACTTCAGGAACCGGTGAAGTCCAGGCTGGTTCCAACAGTTCGAAGTTCTTCCGGCTATTCTTAAGTGCATCATAAAAGCCTTTCAGCCTCTCTCCGACAACCAGTTTATCCCTGTGATTATGTTCACTGATAAGCAGCTGGACACGGTCCCCTGATCGTGCAAACTTTTCCAGAAGCTCCATCATCAGCTTTCCGCTTAAATAATCATTACATCCAACACTACAGAATGGATGAAGTCCCGGAATACGTCTCGAAAAAAGGATGACGTTCTTACCCGTATTGATCAGATGTTCAATCTGGGGGGAAACACTTTCATAGTGGTAACAAAAAATGATATAATTCTCTATTCCCTTTTCTTCCAGCTCCACCAAATCCTTAACCTGCTGCCCCGGATCCTCACGGTCTGAATATCTTGTAATGATATGAAGGCCGTCATCTTCGTATGCCTCCACGGCACGCTCTATCCCTGCCTGGATCTCATCAAAGAAATATCCGAAACGTGTCGAATAGAACCCCACGAATGCAATTTTATACTCCTGGTTCATAGCCAGATTACGGGCATGGTTATTCATCCGGAAGTTATAAATCTCCAGCGCTTTGTATACTCTCTTCTTCGTTTCCTCCGAATAAGCCCCTTTTTCATGCAAAATGTTGTACAGCGTTGTTCTCGAAACCTGAAGTTCTTTTGCCAGCTGATTCAGTGTCATTCTTTTCTTACCATTATTCGCCATGTATTATCCCTGCTTTACTCTATTTCATTTTCCAGTAGACGTGGTGTTTCTCTTTCCCGATCTGCGAAAGCGGCATCCAGATAAGGCCCTCTTCTTTTCCTGTCCTGAAAACAAGCCTCTCCTCGTCCAGCAGTTCCGCACTCAGCCCCATTTCCGGCCCCATCCCTTTTAAATCAAATTCCAGAAATGTCTCTTTTTCGGATAGCGCAGCCAATATGTACGGTCCATAAGCGAGCACTGCTGTATCATGACTGTCTTTCATCATTTCGATGCGGAGTTCTGGTGAAAAATCAATCCTAATATCCTCCGTTTCCCTCGTCCTCTGAATATTAATATATCCGTCCGAACCACATTTTGCAATAGCGTTTCTATTATTTATCTGCACACTATATTCCCCCCGACACCAGTAAGGGCGCCGTATCTTCAGGCAGCATTCCCCGCTTCCCGAAAAATGAAGGTGTATGCCTCCCGGGTTTTTCTCCACACACTGGATCACCTTTAAATCCTTCTCTTCCCACCATGTCTTAGAATTTAAAAACAGATTAATATACAAGGTATCTTCTGTATAAAAATAGATTGATTCCGTATATTTCATCTGGCTCTCCATTCCGGTGCCATGACAGCAGGAATTCACGAATTTCGGGTCCTTCTCTGAACCGGGTGCCAGGGGGTAAAAGTATGTGGTCTCCCCTGTCGGTTCCTTGTCTCCTCCCGCTGCTATGTGGTTAAACATGGTTCGTTCATAATAATCCATATAACGTACATCGGGACAGTACTTAAATAACTCCTTCGTCAGCTTCAGCAGATTATAAGATACACAGAACTCTGATGTCTCTCTGGTCATATGGCTGTGTGCGCCGTCCGGCTCAAAAAACATCTCATTATCTCCCGCGCCCCCGTTTGCAAAAATATGATATTTTGTCACAGACTCCCAGAAAAATTCTGCGACATCATAATAATGCTTCTCTTCCGTGGCATAAAACATCTCCATACATCCGACAATCTGTGGAATATGCTGGTTCGCATGCATCCCTTCCAGTACATCATACTTTTCCTGCATGGGTACAAATAGTCTGTCATTATCAAACATCCGGGCAGTCTCAAGATATTCTGTCCTCTTTGTCAGTTCATACAGTCTGGCAAAGGATTCATTCATGCCACCGTATTCACCTGCAATATAGGTATCCCACATCTTCTCGCATTCTGTCTTCGTCAGGCGGCTTAACCGGTTATATACCCACATTCCGGCTTTTTCGGCCACCTCCAGTGCTTTCTGGATCTCCGCGAAACAATAGGCATCCAGCATGCCTGCCAGTAATTTATGCAGTGTATAATATGGCGCCCATATCTTCGGATAACGCTCTCCCTGCTCCAGAAGGTCGAACTGTTCTTCCGAATAGCCGCCCAGATAACCATCATGAAAACCTTCTTTATTTGAGAATACTTCCTGGCACTTTGCAAGTTCCTGTACCATATAACAGAGTTTTTCGTATATCTTCCGGTCCTTTGTTTCACGGAAGCATAGGGAAAGTGCTGATATATAATGGCCAGTTGTATGTCCCCTCAGGAGACATTCCTGTGAATCCCATCCGTCCATTTCAGCAGCGCCGAACGTATCTATCCCCGCTGCTTTCCGGAAATTATACAGCATCTGGTCGTCATTAATACTCTTGAAATAAACTACCGCTATTTTCATTGCCCTGTAAAACACGCTGTTTTCTAAAAGAGTTGTTTCCCCTGAATCCAGCGGCCGCACAAGCGGGGTAGTGTCTTTCTTTTCTTCTTCACATACTTCCTTCACTTCGACATCCAGTACTGCAGTCACATCCTCATCCTTCACACAGCCGTTCAGCCTAAAGAGTCCACAGCAGTCAAATTTTTGTTCGTTTCCTCCCTCCCATGTGACATGCCTCGAAAAAAAATGTCCGTTATCCGCAAGGAGAACCACTGCCCCCGGTAAAGAGGCCAATACACCTTTTTTTACACTCCTTTTCAAAGGCAGCGCCTTCACAATGGCAGCCTTTTTCGGTTCCTCCAAAATATGTACCGCATATGTCTTTTCCCTGACTACTCCGTCATATTCAAATACAGCATGAAGATTCACTTTTCTGTCTCCAATTCCATTATATGGCCTTGTTACACTTCCGTCGGGCCTTAAGAAGAGCTCATTGTCGGATTCCCAGGTGATTATCGATCCATTCTCTCCTTTTTCCGGCAGATTCAGATCAAACTCTACGGTATTAAGGTTTCCCAGATAAACCTTTTTGATATCCTCCTCGATTATCATTTCTGCTGTTTTCGTCATCAATCTTTCCCCCAAGTTTTCTCAATTTAGCCTTTTACAGACCCACTCGTTAGTCCTGATACAAGTGATTTACGCATAATCAGGAATAAAACGATAATCGGTATGATTACCATCGTAGCCGTAGCCATCAGACTATTCCAGTTTACCCCATAGCGTCCCATAGATTTGTACATCATAACCGTCATCGGAAGCTTATCTCCGTCTGTCAGGAATGTCATGGAAGCCATCAGGTCCCCCCATGCTGCCATAAATGCAAAGGATGCACAGGCAAATATTCCCGGATAGGCATTGGGCAGGATCACTTTGTAGAAACAGTTGAACCGGTTACATCCATCCACAATCGCAGCCTCCTCAAGTTCCTTCGGGACGGAAGTGAAATACGGGCGAAGTATGATAATAGACATTGGTATGGAAAACAATGCGTCAAACAGGATAACTGAAGCATATGATCCTGTGATCCCTAACTTATTAAATGTCTGAAGCATCGGTGCAAGAAACATGACCATAGGCAGCATCTGTGTCACCGTCAGGATGAGAATCAGCAGTTGTTTTCTTTTCATTGCATATCTTGCAAGCCCATATGCGGCAAATGTTGCAAGCACTGTAGAAATCAGGGTTGCACCGACTGCTATAATCATACTGTTTTTCAGATATGAGAACATTGAAATCCCATCGTGCACTGTAAACTGCGTGATATAAGCATCAAAAGAGAAATGGGACGGCCAGAAGGTCGGCACTGCACTGAATATCTCTTCCTTTGTCTTAAAGGAGGTGATCACCATCCAGTAAAGAGGAAACAGATAAACCAGTGTAAACAGGACAGCTATCACAGTACAGCCGTATTTTTTAACTTGCTTTGTCTGATATTTGCTCATATCTAGGCCTCCTCTTTCATTACCAGTTTAGAGTAGAAGATCGCCACCACAAAAATAATCAGGAAATAAATATTGGCCATAGCACTGCCTTTTCCAAAGTCAAAGGTGGTAAAATTCTCCTGATAGATCAGCGTGGAAATCATCTCTGTCGCATGATTTGGCCCGCCCTGAGTCATTCCCACGATCAGGTCATATGCCTTAAACGTATAGATAAACCCTATCGTAACCGCGCTGACCATTGTCGGCTTCAGCAGCGGAAGTGTAATGAATCTGAGGCTCTGGAACTTAGATGCCCCGTCAATCGTGGCAGCCTCGTACACATCGTCGGATATTGTTGTCATTCCGGTAATGACAAGGAGCATATTAAACGGGATCCCCACCCATATATTCGTAGCTGTTACTGCTATCATCGCATATTTCGGATCACTCAGCCACGGGATAGGTTCCTTTATCAGGTGCAGTGCCGAAAGAAAATAATTAATGGCCCCGGAATCGCTTGCCCACAGCCATTTCCAAATGATACCGATTACAAGCATCGGCATTACCCAGGCTATCAGAGTCAGCCCGCTTGTCACATTCGCCCCCGGAAACTTCTTATGGAAAAAGAGCGCCAGCAGAAATCCGAGGCCCAGCTGGAATATGATACAGACAATCGTAAAGACAAATGTATTACTGACTGATTTGATAAACAGCTGGTCAGAAAAAATTGCTTTATAATTTGTAAGCCCGATAAACTCTCTGACACCGTTCTGGAATGTGGATATGTCATATTTCTGCATACTGATCAGGATGTTGTATGCAATCGGGTAAACGACAAATGCAACAATAAATACGACTGCCGGCAGAACATACAGATATCCGACTGTTTCATTTGATAATCTCTTGTGTTTTCTTTTTGTTCCTTTCATAAAGCACCGCCTTTTTAAAACAGGTGCGTCCAATTGGGATGCACCTGTCTATAAATATTATGTGACTGCTTTCAGCCATTTCTTTCCTTTATATTAAAGCACAGTTTTACTGCTTATCCACATATTCCTGCATGGCTTTGATTCCATCCGCAGCAGCATCATCGGCGCTTACACCAGTGCCCACCTGCTGGATCATGTCACGAAGTACCTGTGAGATCTGTGGCCAGATCGGAGATGGTCCCCTTGTCTTGGCAACTTCCATATTCTCTACAAATACTTTCATAACCGGATCGTCTGTGAAGTATTCATCAGCCATAGCAAATGTCTTTACAGTCGGGATCATACCGGATTTCTTACAGTAATCATTCATAGTCTCTTCTGTGAAAAGACTCTTTACACAGTCCCAGGAACCCTCAAAATTATCGTTATTTACAATAGCAAGGTTCTCTCCGCCGATACATGTAGCACTTGTTCCTTCATAAGCCGGTATTGGGGCAAATGCATATTCAAAATCGGCGTCTTTCTCTAATTCAGGCAGTCTCCAGTTTCCGTCAATGTACATTGCAGCACGTTTTGCAACAAACTGTCCGTAAGCGTCGTTCTGTCCCCAGCCAAACGCTTCCTTACTCATAGAGCCGTCAGCTGCCAGATCCTGATACAGGCCGAGAGCCTTTGCAGCACCTTTGTCGAGGGTATTCCAGTCAGCGCCTGTCTCATATAAGAACGGCATAAAGGAGTAAGTAGAACCTTCATCATCAATTGCGTTGATTGCGAACCCATATGTACCGTCAGTCGTCAGTGTCTTTGCATATTCCTTCAGCTCATCCCATGTAGAAGGCGGGTTCTCGAGCCCGGCTGCCTTTAACATGTCTACATTATAAACGAGTACCAGGTTATTCGCATTCAGGGGAAGTCCGTATAATTTATCCTCATACTTACATGACTCCAGCGGACCTGAATAAAACTCGAGATCACTCATCTCGGAATCTACTTTCTCTGTCAGATCTGCAAAAATCCCCATAGCAGAGAAAGAAGCGTGATCACACCCATCTACCTGGATAATATCCGGTAGACTCTTACTCTGCGCAGCAACCGTAATCTTGCTCACCAGCTGTGAAAACGGAATCTGCTCAATCTTCACTGTATATTCCTCTGATCCATCCGAAAAAGCATCTACTGCATCATAGAAAGCCTTTCCATAAGAATTCTCTTTACTCATAAAAGTCCACATAACTAACTCAGTCTTACCATCCTTCGTCTTTTTCGCTTCCTTCTTCGTATCAGAAGAACCGCCGCAGCCGGCCAATAAAGATACACACATTGCAGCCACAAGGCCACAGGCAGAAATGCGTTTCCACAAACTTCTCTTTTTCATAATGTTTTCCTCCATTTTTAAGTTTAACCACCTGATACGTTAGTTAACACGTGTTAACCACCCGGGATAAAAAATTAGTTTACACGTGTTAAGTAAACTATGATTTTATTATAACATCAGTTATTTATTCGTCAACCACTATTTCATTTTCAGACAAATTTTCAGACAAATTCACAATAATCTGCTTTCATTTTTGTGCACTTTACTTATAAAACGAGACAAAAATGCAAAGGGGTCAGACCCCTTTGCACTCCGTTTTCAGAATATTTTATCTTTTTTTCTTGAGAAACACGTCCTTTATATTCTTCCACAACATAAAAAGAATAAGTACTGCTCCTACATATCCGTTCAGCACATAAATCACATTCACCAATACACGGAATGGGAGATACAGTCCAACGAGCAGTCCCACAACGCCGAGTATAACCGTGAGAATTTTGAACTTTGATGTTCCTTCCTTTGCAAACCTCGCACAAGGATTATAGAGAAGGGGAACTGCTGATGTATAAATTCCGGCGAATACGACCACAGCAAAGACTGATGCCAGTGGTTTCCATATCCTTCCGGCCAGTATCAGGTTGGGTATATCCGCATTCCACACAAAGGTCCCCTCATTAGCCAGGCCTGCTGTGTTGATATTAGCAATCTGTGCAAGCATTACAAGTACGATGGCTACACAGACAGCGATTGTACCGCCATAGATCCCATATTCGATATCCTTCTTCTTATTTCTTGCGCCTAATGCCGCTGTGAAGCTGGCGAACCAAAGAAGCACAAAGCCTGCATAGGATAATCCGGAGATTACCCAGTTAGCCCCCGCATTCTTGATTGTCTCTTCGCCCGCCTGAGCAAATGCACCTGTCCTGATCACTTCCAAACCTGCACTTACATTGCCCGAATCCCGAAACAGTGTAATAAGTCCGATGGAGATGCACAGGATTACAATAGCAGGACCTACAATTCCGATCTTATCAACAAGAGAATTCAGCCCCCCTACTACGGTAAGGATTGACAATCCTGCCAGTATTACTCCCCCAAGCCAGTTGGGAAGCCCATATTGCTGACGCAGCGTAGATGCGGCCCCGCCCACCATAACAAAGAAGGACATATAGCAGAATAAGGTAGAATAATAGTCCATGAAGCTTCCTACATATTTTCCGCAGTAAAATTTGTAAACGTCATTTCCTCTTTCAAAATGCTCCTCTGCCCCAGCTTTCGCAAAATTATAATTGTAGTAAATGAAGCAGACTGCAAACAGCAGGACCGTCAATATCCCCTTCAATCCATATGCGGTAAAATATTGAATAATTTCCTGCCCTGTAGCAAAACCAGATCCAATGGTAAATGCGATGATTGCACCTGCCAAGATCACAACCCTTCCCCAATTTGCCTTACTTTTATCTTTCATAAGCGTCTCCTATTTTGGGTTCGATTTAAGATGCCTTTATTTTTCAAATACAGTCTGTCCGTCCACCGGAGTCTGGAGCACCTTCAGTGCCCTCTTCACCATAGACAGGCGAATTTTATAGCTGTCCTTTTCACCCTGCGGCGGGTCACCCAAAGGATAAGGGATACCTACGCCGGGTATGATACGATTAGCCCCGATTGTCAGCGAGATTGGGACTACAGTTGCCATATGGACTACAGGAATGCCATATTTCTCAATTCCTTTCACCATCGTTGCACCGCAACGAGTACAGGTGCCTCACGTGGAGACGAGAATTACTCCGTCAACATGCTCATCAATGAACATCTGTCCAATCTCGCTGCCGAACTTAGCGGCCGAAGCGGTTGCAGTCCCCGTGCCTGTCGTCGAACAGAAGTAATTCACAAGTTCTCCGAACTCGCCTTCCTTCTCCAATTCCCGCAATGCGTCCAGCGGAACTACGTTATTCGGATTTGCAATGGCAAACTGCCGGTCATACCCGCCATGAATAGAAGTAAAATCGTCCGGTGACAAGCGGTCCATTCCGGTAATGTCATATTTACCCCATTTTGTAGCATTGGAGGATTCAATGTGATCCGGATTGCCTGTCGGAACGATTCCTCCTGAAGTAACCACCGCAATCTTAGCTTTTTTTATATCCTGAATCGGCGCAGCCGGCTCTACTCTGTCAAAAGTAGGCATCGGAAGGTCCGTCTCAAAAGACTCGCCCTTGAGCTTTTTCACCAACATCTCAAGTGCACGCTCAGAGCCTCTCTTCTCTGCAAAATAATTCACACGGATACCTCTTTCAATGTAGCCTTCTTCAGATGGTCCCATAATCTCTTCGCCCAGAGCCATTTTTTTAATCAGCCCTGTCATTACCGGGATCACCTTCCTCATACCGGCCGCTGAATTTGGTGTATTTACAATAATGAGATCCTTGCGGAACATATCCACGCCGGGATTCTCTTCATACATTCCTGTAATCACTGGAATCTGCAGGCGCTCCTCAACCGCTTTACAGATTGTTCCGCATGCCACGCCATAACGTCCGGCATTGAATGCAGGCCCTGCTATAAACACATCTGGGGCGTATTCTTTCACCATATCTATAATGGTATCAGTAGCTGTCTCTAAATTCTCCCCAAAATAGTTATCCCCGCAGATCACGGTAGCTGCTATTTCAAATTCACTTCCAAGAGCGGCCACGATCCCCACGCCCGGCCCTATTGCGCCCTCGCGGACTTCGGGCATATGGTCAGCTTTCTCCTCTCCGCCTATTCCGGCAAAGAACTGATTAATATAATGAACAATTTTATATTGAGCCATATTCCTATCTCCTTTACCTAAGATTAATAGCCTCTTGCTGCCAGCTTATTAAAGCCGTTGGCAATCGTTGATGCGATGATGATCTGAAGCTCTGCCTCGAAACTGCCGTCTTCATTCTTGCAGCCATCCCAGCCTCCGATCTGCATTTCGATAAACTCCTGTGTACCGATTACCTTATCCATTGCCGGGAATTTCAAAGTCGCATTTCCCTGTCCACAGGATGCCAATGCATCAGCTTCCTTACATGTATCCGCCAGCGACTGTGACTTTCCGTCCTTGCCCGGGAACTCATCTGTTATCAGTACCACCTTCGTTCCTGCATTCTCTACCTTCCTGCAGTTCATCATGAGGTCTGTGTCCGGGTTTCCATAACCTTCCTCTGTAATCAGCACGCCATCCAGCCCCATAAAACTGCAGAGCTTAGCCACCATATCGGAATGGCGTTCTTTATCTGCAAGAAATACATTCTCATTCGTCAGGATAACGCCCATAAAGTTGATATCTTTGCCATGGTGTTTATAGCAGTCCTCAATGACCGGATTATGCAGATGGTGATATGTCGTAACCTTATCACAAGGTGCCACACAGTTTCCAGAAACAATCGCGCCGTCCATAATTTCCGTAGGATACATATAGGTTGGAATAAACTGCTTTGCATCCACGCCATAATAATATGTATCATGCAGAAGTCCCTGAGACTGCAGCATATGAACATAACCTACCTTCGGAAGGTCCGGATACATCGCTGCCTGCTCGAAGATTGGCTTCGTCTCAAATATCTGGATTTCATCCGGCTCTACATCTCTGCCCGCTTCTCCCAAATACGCAGCAACCTTCAGTCCGGCCAGCCGTGCCGCCTTCTCATATACATGCGTTTCTAATCCGTCGGCCGGCTCCACTACTACGCACAAATTATATGTCTTGGAAAACGGACAGTAATCCGCGGCCGGTCCACTCATGTCGATTACGCCCTCCTGAAAAGCTACAATCTTTCCTGCAGTAACCACGCAGCATCCCTCCAGCGCATGGGTCACTCCTCCCCCCACTGAAGGACTGACTTTCCCAATCACTCCGGGGAATATCTCCCCGCCGCTTACCTTAACCCTTGGTTCAATGACATCCTTGACCGGCGTAATTCTTACCGACTCTCCCGGGCGCGCAATATCCACCTGACAGCCTGCGAGCTTATCATCTGCAAGGACAAGTTTTTCCACCTCTTCCCTGTTCACATAAAGAACGCCGTCCTTTACATGAGTCTTGTCATCGAACCGGATGTCTCTGATAAAGATCTTTCCCAATTCAAGCTTCATAAAAAGTACCTCCACTTCTTAATATTTGCCCTCCATTATGCCGCAGTTCTCTAACCCCCAAAGCGTATTTAATAATTCATTCCATGTTTAACCGATCCCCACGGCCTGAAATAAAACTTTTCTGAAAGAGATGACTGCTCTGAAGCACTCGGACGGCATCCTGGTTAACTGTAAAGCTACGCGTTTGTGCAAAAATGATACTTTTAAAAAGTAATCGCGATAACTTATGGTTACAATATACCATATGTTATCGCGATTATCAATAAACCTATTGTTAATTTCTATACAAACTATCTAATAAATGCTATTTTTGTGAAATTGTTACACTTTTGTCATACTATTTTTGTCTAGTTTTACCATGATGTAAAATCTATTGCATACAGGGAGGCTATTTCCCTGCACTCCCCGATAAACTGCTCTGTCATGTCCAATATCTCGTCATCCCTGATTCCTTTTTCCTGAATAAATTTAAAATATCCTAAGAAAAGTGTACAAATCATATGGTTCAGCTTTTTCGCATTTTCCGCTGTAATCTTACCTTTCTTTACAAGCATTTGGCAGACGTGATAATCTCTCTCATAGTATCCTGGTATCTCCAGCATTTCTTTCAGAAATGGACTTACCAATACAATAGCCTCAGGAAACATCTCATAATATTCCTTGAGGGCCTCCTCCAAATCTTTGTCTATATTGCGGTAAAATATAATTTCAAAGGCCTTCGGATTTTTAAAAGCTTCCAATGCATATGAACGCCAGATTCCAAAATGCATATCCCATATATCCTTCCACTCCTTTTCTCTCTTTGAAAGATCAAGAATATAGTCGGTCAGAGCATCTAACTGGGCATAAAAAAGCAGCTCGTCCAAATTCTTAAAATACCGGTACATACTGGCTGAAGAACATCCAAGCTCAGCTGCTATTCGACGTATGCTAATAGCCTCCACCCCTTCTTTCCCTATAATTTCATTGGCTTTTATTACATAATCTTTTCGGCTCAAACATTTAAAATAGGGTGAACCTGGCTTTTTTACCTCTGTTTCTTCCATGAACATCTGTTTCCTCTCATTTATAATTTCGGGATGACATTCTCAATCATCGACAAATCAATTGTCTGATAGTCATAAAGAATTTTCTCATCATATTTGGGAAGCCTTTTGACTGCACTCCATTTTTTGAATGCTCCAATTGCTTCCTCAATCAACTGTATATCGTCCATATTGTCCCTGTTTCCTTCACTGTAAAGCAATATACTCCGGTAAGGCGTCTGATTTGGTTTTAAGCTGGACGCCTGCGGATGGGTCAGTAATTTGTGGTGTGAATAAATAAGGTCCCGGGTCTTTATTAAGACCTCCTCATAGGTAGTAAGTAGATAAATCTCACCAAAGCTGCTTTCATACTGACTAGCTGCCCTGCCGTTATTCGTGACAAGAATACATTTATTTAAATCAAACATGGTATATCCTCCTTATTCATATGGGGTAAAAATTTTTAGAAACATTTTCCTATAATATCGTCAATATAAGCTATGCAAAAGAAAAGGGCAGTAATCTGATTGACTTGCTGCCCCGCTTTCCCAACATGTCTATTATAGGTTGGCAGTTTAAAATTTGCAAGGAAAATATCGGTTGAAAAGGGGTCAGACCCTTTTGCCCTCCGTTTTCAGAATATTCTAAATTTAAAAAAGATTCAAACATAAAAAAACGATACCTAATTGGTACCGTCTCCCTCATTCCGTCTGTATATATACCTT
>NZ_CAJJZH010000019.1:0-24319 GCF_905197545.1 Faecalicatena orotica | reverse complement strand
AAGAGGTAAGATAACACCCTCTGCAAAAAAGGTATCGTTATCTTACCTCAACAAATGGTAACCCTTACTTCTTTATCATCCTTCTCTGCCTTTACCCTGATTACAGACTCCGGGTAGCTGTAGGCGGCTGCATTTTTCAATATGTTCTGGAAAACCCGTGCTAGCTTTACTGTATCCCCATATACCGTGATTCCTTCCCCGACATCTAAATCAATCGAATTCTTCCATTTCTGAAGGATCGGATAGAACTCATCTGCCATTTGTACAAGCATATAAGAAAGGTCTAAAGTTTCCTTTTCCAGAATAATCTGATTGAGATTGTACCGGGTAATGTCAAAGAACTCCTGTATCAGCCGTTCCAGCAGCAGGGATTTTTCAAACACAATAGTCGTATATTTTTCCCTCTGCGGTGCAGGCATGTCCCGGGCCTCATCCAGAAGGCTCAGGTAGCCGATGATGGAAGTCAGCGGTGTTTTCAGATCATGGGCGAGATAAGTAATCATATCATTTTTCCGGGCTTCTTCCTCCTTCATAATCCGGGCGTTCCGCTCCATTTTTGTCTTGATTTGAGTCATCTGTACTGCAATTTCTGCATATTCTGATGGAAACACCATGTCTGCGTCTATATCGTGTTCCATGAAGCTGTGTATCATCCGGCCGGCCCCTGAGATTGTCCGGGCTGACATTTTCTTTCCGTAGAATCTGGCTGCACCGGCTGCAAGGGCGGCTGAAAGTAAAGCTCCTAAGCAGAACAGCTCCAGTATCAGCATTTTGAATTTGGGCCAGTTGATTTCTGATATAGTCATTGTAAGACCGGATGTATCCTGTGGTTCTGTATGTGTCCATACATAATTGTCCTGAAACCAGTCAACAAAGCTGCCATTTAGTATGTAATCACCAAAATAAAAGATTCCGTAACATAATACTAAGACAGCCCCGAATAAGGCGGCTGTCTTAACCCATTTCATACTCTTAGCTTTCAATTTTATATCCGCACCCCCATACTGTTTTGATATACCTCGGGTTCTCAAAGGAATCATGCATTTTCTCCCTTAAATGTCGTATGTGAACCGTGATCGTATTATTATTTTTGCGGAAATACTCGTCCTCCCAGATCTGTCTGAAAAGACTTTCGGCACTTACTACCGCGCCATGATTTTCACAGAGAATCCACAAAATCTTAAATTCCGTAGGGGTGAGTGAGAGAGGGCGTTCGTTTAAGGTACATTCATGTGTTTTCGCATTGAGTACCAGTCCGGAAACCATAATGACCTGATCTTCCTGTGACGGGGCTGTGCTGTTATACCTTTTATACCTCCGCAGCTGTGCCTTCACGCGTGCAACCAGCTCCAGAGGCAGGAATGGCTTCGATATATAATCATCCGCGCCTAGGGTAAGTCCGGTTATTTTGTCAAGTTCTTCCCCTTTTGCTGTCAGCATAATCACCGGGAAATGATAGGACTCCCTGACTCTGCGGCAAAGCTCATACCCATCCAGCCCCGGCATCATTACATCCATAATTGCCAGATCCGGTGGATGATTTATGATACATTTAAAAGCTTCTTTAGAATCATAAAACTTTTTAATAAAATAATTTTCATTATCAAGATAGCACTCTACGAGATCGGCAATCTCTTTCTCATCATCTACAATCAAGATTTTTTCCCTCATGATAATTAGTCACATCCTTTTAATTTTTTCTTTATTATAGACAATGGAGGTAAATATTTTTTTAGGAATTTCTTATGAAAAAATAAAAATGACTGGGGTGACCAGAAGGATGACAGTAAAGGACATATTAACTTGAACTTTCATGCGTCCTGAACTATAATTAAATGAATTATATCGTTTCTGTTCACACTGTGCCGTGTACTCCAATGCATGGCATCAAGCCAATAAAGTGATGTCTTAAAGACATCTGCAGGAGAGGAGGGGATCGTTTGATATATTTCAGCTGGGGTCTGTTTGTACCGGTTCTTTTTTCTTTATTATATGGCATAACGGGTTACAGGGCGATGCGGGCCCTTGGTTATACACAAAAAGGCGGAGTAACTGAAAGAATATGGATGACCCTTCCGGTCCTGCTGCTGCTTACACTATGGTGCATCTGTAACTTTCCGATACCGCTCCTGTATGGTCTGGTATTTGCAGGAAAGATATTCCGCCTGTTCCAGAAGGGGATTAAGCGGAATATGGAGTTCTTTATTGTCAACCTTACTCATTTGATGACAATGGCACTTCATTTGATCCTGATTGGCGTAATTGCCCTGATTATGGAAGCGACGATGAAGGAGCTTTTACAGCAGCCGTTTTGGCGGATTTCTACATGTGGGGTTACTCTGGCCGTTGATAGTCTTGTGTTCAGTCTGGTTCCCAGATTGAAAACGCCTTTGGGAATCATAAAGACCAGATCGGACAGCGAAGAAATCAAACCCTTTATGACGTTTCTCTGGTTTGCCAATTTC
Organism: Faecalicatena orotica; assembly: GCF_905197545.1. Classification (NCBI taxonomy): domain Bacteria; kingdom Bacillati; phylum Bacillota; class Clostridia; order Lachnospirales; family Lachnospiraceae; genus Faecalicatena; species Faecalicatena orotica. The sequence continues at coordinate 21,854 of NZ_CAJJZH010000019.1, read as the reverse complement.
TCACTTATGATTGACAGTATACTTTGCTTATCTGGGAACAGCTGGAAGCTGCTGCCTTTATTTCTGGTCGGAAGCACGCTGCTTCTGGAATTTTATTTAGTCGGTTTCCTGCGCCATCTCTACTCTATTCTGAGTGTTCAATATTTGGAAGAGGAGCACTATCATTTACAGAGGGAACTTGAACATCAGGACCGCAGCGCATCCGAATTGAGGAACAAAACGGCTATGGAGCCAATGACGGGCATCTTTTCCCGGCGGTATATTCTGGAACAGGCAGAGAGGCTGCTTAAAAACCGGGAACGATTTTCTGTCGTTTATATTGATATGGATCATCTTAAGCAGATAAATGATCAGGAGGGACACGATGCGGGGGACCTTTACCTGATCCGGTTCGCCAGAGAATTCAGTGCCTGCCTGAGAGCAACAGATATTTTTGCCAGGATCGGCGGCGATGAATTTGCAGTGCTTCTTCCGGGCTGTATGCCTGAGAGGGCAATGCAGCGCCTGGAGGGGATCAGGAGACATCTGGCGGGAGATCTTGAGCCGCCTTTTTCGTTCAGCTATGGTATCGCAACTTTTCCGGAAAAGGCTGAAGAGGATGGAGACAGTGTAGAAATGGTTTTCAGAAGGGCTGATTTGGCCATGTATCAGGATAAACAGACGAGAACAAGGTAGGAAGGGGGAGCGTGTATGCTGAAACTGCTGCTGACGGCGACAGCCTATTTATATTTTCACGGGCGTTATTTCAGGCTGGCAAAAGGACTCGGACAGAACTCCTGTATGAGTGGCTGGTTTGTTTTATTAAGCTTTGTGGTCAATTATGGCTTTTTCTATGTCTGCAGCGTATTGGAATTTTCTTTGGTGATTAACTGGCTTTTCTTCGCGGTACTGCTGTTATTTGAGACGGCCATGTTTAACAGGGGCGAGTGGAGAAATGCGTTGTTTGTCACGTCCCTTGGTATTATCTGCGGTCTGGCGGTCAATATTTTCTGCCGAAGCGTCATTGCGATTCTGATACAGCAGCCGCTGCAGAATTTTGATAACCGTATTTCCAGTGTCGGTAACTTAAAGAGTATTCCGATCTTCTGGGGCTTTTTGCTTGCGGGGGTCATTCTGCATGTTTTCAGCCGTCCTGTTTTCCAGAAACGTTTGAATCTGATCTTAAGCTATCCACAGCACCAGACGTTTTTAATGGAGATGATGATCGGATTGTTCTTTTATCTGTTTCTGAATCTTTTGTTGTATTCGACGCCGAATAACAGCCTGCTTTTAAAGATCTGGAGCATTAAATCCAGCCTGTTCTGTGCGACCGGCTTTTACATTGCAATCTGGTATACGAGAAGGATCTGTGAGCTGAGTGATTACAGGGAGGAGAACCGGCGGATTCTTGAGGAACTGGAAGAAAAAAAGAGAGAAGAGGAACTTCTCAGGCAGGAAGTGATCCGCGACATGCTCACTGGGCTGTATAACAGGCAGTATGCAGAGGAGACGATTGCCTCCATGATGGAACAAAACATAAGTTTTACGCTGTGTTTTCTGGATCTGGATGGCCTGAAGAACGTCAACGACCAGTTCGGGCATCTTGCCGGGGACCGGTATCTTAATATTGTAGTGGGGCAGCTCTGCCGTGCCTGCCGGGATAAGGAAGACCTTCTCTTCCGCTATGGCGGGGATGAGTTTTTGGTACTCTTCCGGAATATGGAAGCAAAGACAGCGGAAGAGAGGATGGAGAATGTCAATGAGAAACTGCATGCGATGAGCGAAGAGGAATTTCCTTTGTCCATTAGTTTTGGCGTGGCGGAAAGCGCTTCTCATTCTGACTGGAAGGCACTGGTTCAGGAGGCTGACAGGAAGATGTACCGGCAGAAGCAGAGCCGGTGGGCAGAGAGATCACTATAATATTGAGGGGGGTGGAGGGCTATTATGAAGAAAAATGTTTTGTTCCGTACTAACTTAATGGTCTGTATCGTCATTATTATTGGTTTCATTATTACATCTGCCATTAGTTACAAGTCAAATCAGGGGATATTCAGAAAAGATATTGAGAACGTATCCATGCTGACATCAGATGGCATTTACCATCAGATAGACTCCATTTTTACAAAACCGATCAATATCTCAATGACTATGGCGAATGACAGCCTGTTGAAAGAGTTTCTGGATGGGGAAGAGCAGCATCTTAAGGAACAGGAATTCATTGGGAAAATGCGGGATTACTTGAATGCTTACAGGGATAAATATGAATATGACTCGGTCTTTCTGGCTTCGGTTAAAACGAAAAATTACTATTACTATAATGGCCTGGACCGTATTTTAGAGGAAGGTGATCCGGAAAATAACTGGTTTTATGATTTTCTGGATCAGAATACGGATTATGGCATACAGATCGATAATGATCAGGTTGAGGGGGCCGGGAATGAGGTGACTGTCTTTATCAACTGCCGTATCATGGATGACAGGGGAACAGTTATGGGTGTGGTCGGTGTGGGATTCCGGGTAGATTCCCTCCAGTCCCTGCTGAAAAGTTATGAGAATGATTTTGGAGTGAATGCTTATCTGGTGGATGAAGAGGGCAATGTAGAGATCTCCGGCAGCCATACCAGATATGAAGGAAAAACGAACCTGTTCGGGCGATGTGCCTTTACAGATCTGAAAGACATAATTCTGGGAAGCCGTGAAAAGACACAGAATCTGTGGTATCATTCCCAAAACAGGAGCGGCTATGTAGTCAGCAGTTTCATTGAGAATCTGGGATGGTTTTTGATTATAGACAATGATACGACACCTTTAAGCAGGAAACTGATGGTACAGCTTCTGCGGGAGACACTGATTCTGGCGGTCATTATTGTTCTTGTGCTGGTCACGATTACTTCCGTGATACGCCGTTATAACAAGAGGATCATAGAATTGACTGTCAGGGCTGAAAAAGTGCATCAGGCAGTGTTTCAACAGGCGACCGAGCAGCTATATGAAAATATCTATGAAATTGATATTACCCATAATCAGGCAGCCAGTGAAGCTACTGCCCAGTATTTTGCAAGCCTGGGAGCCCCGCCTGATATACCTTATGAAAAAGCTCTTTACATCATTGCGGAAAAGCAGATCATGGAAGAGTACCGGGAAGGCTATATTCAGACATTTTCCCCGAATCATGTGCTGGATTCGTTTGAGAAGGGGATTGAAAACCTGCAGTATGATTTCATGATTACTACAGATGGTGAACATTATTACTGGATGCGTATTACGGCCCAGATTTTCCGGTGGCAGGAAGATAATTCGGTGCGTATGCTGGTGTACCGCCAGAATATTGACGAACAGAAAAAGCATGAATTGTATATGCTGGAGCAGATGCAGAGGGATCCGCTTACCGGGCTGTATAATAAGGCAGCTGCGCAGGAGCATGTCCGCCGGATACTGAATGATCAGCCGGAGAGCATGTTTGCTTTCTTCATACTGGATATAGATTACTTTAAACAAGTCAATGACAATTTTGGTCATGCGGCTGGGGACCGGGTACTTAAAGAATTTTCCAATACACTTAAGAACCAGTTCCGGGAAAATGATATCGTCGGAAGAATCGGTGGCGATGAATTCACTGCATTCATGCCGGTTCCCAAGGCAGAGATGGCAAAAGAGCGCGCCGGGGAACTGGTGAACGTGCTGCAAAGGCGCACAGAGACTGACGGAATCCATATCACTGCAAGCATTGGGGTAGCTCTGGCAATAGGGAGGGACACGGATTTCGAGAACCTATACAAGACAGCTGATTATGCCTTGTACAAGGCTAAGAAGCAGGGGCGGAACAGATATGTGATTACAGATGTAAATGGGAATCCGCAGTAATACAAATGCATACCCCAGTTGACAAGGGCAGACCGTAGACTGGGGGTATGCATTTGTAATCTCCAAAATAGTCAGGGGTTATAAAGGATCATATGCAGAACAGCTGTTTCCTTTCCTGTATTTTTATATGAGTGGACAACATCGGCCTTAAAGCGGATGCTTTCACCCTTTTCGACTACGAATCTTTCGCCGTCAGCGAAAATTTCAATTTTCCCTGTAAATATTGTAATGAATTCAGTGGTTCCCTTTAAATGCGGTTCCGATTGCCAATAGCTATTCATATCCAGTTCCAGATAGTAAACTGCAAACCTGCGGTTCTCATCGTCCGGAAAAAGAGGGTAGTTTTTCACATTCCCATTATCTTCAAGTATTGGTTGAATCTCTGCAGTTTTTACAATTTCGTACGGGCTTTCAGGCCGGACGGTTAAAGCGTCAAATGGCACTTTCATTCCATTTGAAATCTTCCATAGTGTGGACAAAGTCGGATTTCCGTCACCACGTTCGATTTGTGCGAGCATACTTTTGCTGACCCCGCTTAGTCTGGCGAGTTCATCCATGCTTAATTTATTTTCTTCACGCAGTCTCTTAATATTTTTAGCAACAATTAAATTCATTGAATCCAAAAAAACACTCCCTTCTATTGACAATATAATGTACGAGATGTATCATTATATCGTACAAGTGCGATATAATATTCATTTTATAACATTATACTGTTTTTTGTGGCGCATTGTAAAGTGTAATGTAGAAAGAGGTCAGATATGTTTCATTTATATGATTTTTTGATTTACTGCTTTATTACAGCCTACACACCGGGAGCAAACAATCTGCTTTCCATGAGTAATGCAATACGGATGGGATTTAGGCGGAGCATCCGTTTTAATATCGGTATACTGGCCGGATTTGCAGTAGTGATGTCTGTTTGTACCGCTTTCAGTGCAGCGCTCTATTCACTTCTGCCAAAAGTAAAGATGTTCATGCAGATAGCGGGAGCTGCTTACATGCTGTATCTGGCATGGAAAGTCTGGAGGAGTTCTGCGGATTTGGATGCAGGTGCCGGAAGTGAGGCAGGTTTCCTTTCCGGTATGTTACTGCAGTTTGCGAATCCTAAAATCTACATCTATGCAATAACCGCAATGTCCCTTTATATTCTGCCTGTGTATCATTCTGTTAGTTCCATGATTGCATTTACAGTTATTCTGACGTTGATTGGAGCATCGGGGTCCTTTGTGTGGGCACTGTTTGGTTCTGCTTTCTGCAGGGTTCTTTCGAGGCATACAAAGGCCGTTAATATGGTAATGGCGCTTTTGCTTGTATATTGCGCCGTTGCACTATTCATTTAATAAAAGTATACTTACTTGACATATCTCATATCAGCCGCATATTTTCTGGTAAATGAGATGTATTTTTCTACACTGCTGTTAATATATTTTCCCTTTTTCCATACAAGCCCAATTTCCTGTCTGATTGCCGGTGAGACAGGGATACTGGCCAGATCAGGCATATTTTTCAGAATGGAAGAGTAGAGGAAGGCACCTCCCAGATTGTTTTTAATAAAATTCTGAATCGTATACAGCTGGCTTGCCTGCAGAATTACATTCGGCTTTACTCCAATGCTTTCGAACAGTGAGTTTAACGTGGTGTTCTGCACGGAGTCTGTGTTATACATGATGAGTGGTTCATCCTTTACCATCCCGATGGATACTTCCTTTTCCTTTGCCAGATGGTGTTCAAAAGACACGCAGAATACAATCTGGTCAGAAAGAATCTGATAGGAATTCAATTTATCTATTTCATAAAAATTCATATTGACCAGCGCAAGGTCCAGTATATCTTCCTGTACAAGGCTGGCGGCACGGATGGAACCATATTCAAGCAGTTCTACTGGAATGTCAGGATATTCTTTCTGGAATGCGATGAGCATGTCCGGGAAGAATATTGTACTTAAGAGCGGGGGAATGCCAATCCGGATCGGAGTAACCTGCCTGCCAAGGTCAAGGAGCTCGGAGGACGTCTGATTTATAGTATTGAGCAGTTCACTTGCTTTTTGATAGAAGACCTCGCCCTCTTTTGTCAGGGTCATGTGATTTTTCGTACGGGTAAACAAACTAATTGAGAATTCCTTTTCCAATTCACGGATTGCACTGGATATTGCCGGCTGTGTTACATAGAGTTTCTGGGCCGCCTGTGTAATGCTGTGATAACGGCTCACGGCACAAAAGTATTCTAACTGAATGATTTTCATGACATTCCCTTTCTTTTTTTAGATAGTCATTTTGAACAAATTTACTGAAAAACCATCTTCTGTTAATCTGCATTATAGCATATTTCTGGTAAAAATACTCAAAGTTCCAAATTGTGTTAATTTTTTTTTATAGTAGTATCAGTTTTCATAAATGTACAAATAAAAATACAGCCGATATAATAAAGGCATAGCAAATCGTAATGAATCGGCCGTCTTGTTACTTTTGATTTTGCCAAAGACTAAGATCATCTGGTCTGTAATAAACAATTATAAAAAGGAATGGAGGAAAAAGAATGAGTCCATCTATAATAACCCTGCTCTTTCTCCTGTTTGCGGTAGTCATGTTCGTGTTTGAGAAGGTTCCGCTTGGAGTCACTTCGATGATTGTCTGTATAGGACTGGTCATAACAGGGGTGCTGGATGTTAAGACTGCTTTTGCGGGATTTATTGACAGCAATGTCATCTTATTCGTTGCAATGTTCATTGTCGGGGGTGCTTTATTCGAGACAGGCATGGCAAACAAGATCGGCAGCATCGTAACGAGGTTTGCCAAAACTGAGCGTATGCTTGTAGTTGCGATCATGGTAATCGTAAGCCTGATGAGCGGTGTCTTGTCTAATACAGGTACGGCTGCCGTGCTGATTCCGGTTGTAATAGGAATTGCTGCGAAATCAGGGTATAAAAGATCCCGGCTTCTGATGCCGCTGGTATTTGCGGCGGCAATGGGAGGTAATCTTTCACTGATTGGTGCACCGGGAAATCTTATTGCGCAGAGTGCACTGCAGGAGATTGGTCTGAAATTCGGATTTTTTGAATATGCCATTGTTGGATTTCCCATTTTAATCGTAGGAATTATATTCTATGCAACCATTGGCTATAAGCTGCTTCCTAATAATGATGTAAAGGATGACGGGACATACGATACAGAAAGAGATTTCAGCCAGGTCCCGGCATGGAAACAGTGGTTATCATTGGTAATTTTGATTTTTACACTGCTGGCTATGATTTTTGAAGACAAGATAGGTATTAAACTCTGTATTTCCGGTGGAATCGGAGCCTTGTTATTGATTTTGACAGGTGTTATTTCTGAAAAAGATGCATTAAAATCTATAGATCTAAAAACAATCTTTTTATTCGGAGGAACACTTTCTCTGGCTGCGGCCCTGCAGGAAACAGGGGCAGGGGGACTGATTGCCGGTAAAGTAATCGGCGCACTGGGAGATAACCCTTCGCCATACATATTGACTTTAGCCGTATTCCTGCTTTGCTGTTTATTGACAAATTTCATGTCCAATACGGCAACTACGGCGCTTATGGTTCCTATTTGTCTTTCGATTGCCCAAGGGATGGGAGCAGATCCCAGAGCGGTACTGATGGCTTGCGTAATCGGCGGTTCCTGTGCATATGCAACACCAATCGGTATGCCGGCTAATACGATGGTGGTAGGTGTCGGCGGGTACAGATTTATGGATTATGTAAAGGCGGGATTCCCGTTAATTATTATTGCAACAATTGTAAGCATGGTTATTCTCCCGATTGCGTTTCCATTCTTCCCATAAGGGAAAAGATCGTGATATGAAAACAGAATACAAAAACAAGGAGGTAAAGATATGGATAAGAAAGAACAGGTAGAGCAGCTTACCAATTATATGGCTGGATTTGTGTCTTATATTGGAAAAGTACTGCCGGATGATATTATTGCTAAGCTGGATGAGCTTGCGGAGAAAGAGGATGGCCCGCTTTCTAAGGTTATCTATGAGACAATGAAAAGGAATCAGGTACTGGCAAAAGAGTTAAACAGACCGAGCTGTCAGGATACAGGGGTCCTCCAGTTCTGGTTAAAATGTGGTGCAAAATTCCCTCTGATCGGAGAATTGGAAGCGCTGTTAAAAGAGGCTGTTGTAAGAGCCACGGTCGAGGCGCCTCTTCGTCATAATAGTGTAGAAACATTCGACGAGTATAATACGGGGAAGAATGTCGGGAAGGGTACGCCGACTGTATTCTGGGATATTGTACCAGACAGTGACCAGTGTGAAATCTATACATATATGGCAGGCGGTGGATGTACACTCCCGGGAAAGGCTATGGTTCTAATGCCGGGGGCCGGATATGAGGGTGTGACAAAATTTGTTATGGACGTAATGACATCTTATGGATTGAATGCCTGCCCGCCACTTCTTGTGGGTGTTGGCGTGGCGACTTCCGTTGAGACGGCGGCCCTGCTTTCCAAGAAAGCTTTGATGAGGCCCCTTGGAAGCCATAACGAAAATGAGCGCGCGGCATCTATGGAGCGGCTGCTGGAAGACGGCATTAATTCAATCGGCCTCGGACCACAGGGCATGGGCGGAAAGTATTCTGTTATGGGTGTTCATATTGAGAATACAGCAAGGCATCCATCTACAATCGGTGTTGCGGTCAACGTTGGATGCTGGTCACACAGGCGGGGGCATATCATTTTTGATAAGGATCTTAACTATACAATTACGACTCATTCGGAGGTGACTTTATAATGCTGGAAATGAAGGATGGAAAGAAAATACTGACAACACCAATATCCGCTGAAGACTTGTCTGATATACATATTGGAGACATTATTTATTTGAACGGAAGCATGACAACCTGCCGTGACGTGGCACACAGACGGCTTGTTGAGGCCGGACGTGAGCTTCCGGTTGATGTAAGAGATGCCGCTATTTTCCATGCCGGCCCGATCATTCGCCCTTTAGAGGATGATAAATTTGAAATGGTATCTGTAGGACCGACTACAAGCATGCGTATGGAAAAGTTTGAAAAAGAATTTGTGGAACAGACAGGTGTAAAGGTAATTATTGGAAAAGGCGGTATGGGGCCGAACACGGAATATGCATGCAAAAACTATAAGGCAGTCCACTGCGTCTTCCCGGCGGGAAATGCAGTAGTAGCGGCAACTGAAGTGGAAGAGATCATAGATGCCCAGTGGCGTGATCTTGGAATGCCGGAGACATTGTGGCACTGCCGTGTAAAAGAATTTGGGCCGCTGATCGTATCCATTGATACAGAAGGACGTAATCTGTTTGAGGAGAATAAGGTAATCTTTAATGAGAGGAAAGATAAGGCCATTGAAGAGATATGCAAACAGGTAGGATTTATTAAATAAAACGATTTAAAACCAGATTTTTGCCAATGGAGTTTTGTAAAGAGATAATGCAGAATATCTCTTTACAAAGCTCTTTTCAATATGTTATAGTATGAATATACTTATAACACAATCAATTCTTTCCGCTTCGCGGACTACATACAAGGGAGGGGGAGGCTAACATGAACAGTATCTATGCATCGGAGCAGATAAAACAGCTAATCTGGCCGGATTTCACGGCGCATTTTAAAAACAGTACGACTGCGGCATCTTACCACGGGGATATCTGCGAGATTATGAATCTGTATAAAAAGGATTTTCTTAGTCTCACAGGCAGAGATGTATCAGACTACTACAAAACGATGAAAGAAAAGATAAATAAAGGCCAGATCCAGCCGGGCACACTTTCAAAAAAGATGCGTGAACTGAATTCTTTTGCATCATTCATATGTGAAAACAGGCCACATTATCAGGTTCCTGCCGCTTACCAGAACTATTTTAATCCGCATATGAAAGAAATTGAAAAGATAAGCAAACATGCAAGATCCATTCCGATTGAGCACATAGATAAGTTATTAGAGGCGGCGGAGGATGACTATATGTCTTACTGTATCATTACCCTGATTCACCGCATGGGGCTGTCATCAACTGAGATCATAGAAATCCGTCCGGAAGATTTCACTGAATATGACAACGGTGTATATCTGAATATACCAGAACGAATGCGTCCTGTATTTGTTTCAGAAGATGTTTATTTAATATTAGAAAAATATTTAAGTTTACGGCAGGATCATGAATTCCTGTTTTACAACAGCCGTGGTAATAAGCTGAATACCATGTATATTAGCCGCATGATGAAGAAATACACAGGGATTGCGGGAACTCCTTCCTACAGTGCCGAGGCACTTCGCAATTCCTGTGCTTATGCCATGTTTGCGTATCATGCAGCCCCCGGCCAGGTTGCACAGGAGATGGGAGTTACGGAAAGTCAGATCAGACGATATAAAAATATGAATTATATGGATACTCTGTCCAGATCCACGCGCCATCTCGTAAAGATTAAGGTAGAGCCCCCATCCGGCTTTTCGTCTCTGTAAAATTTGAATGAAAGTATATTTTTTATGCCGCCGTGTGGTGTTTCAGGTGACAGGTTTTATTTATAAGCGAACAGTATATCATCCAGTATGTGGGTTCGGATGCATCGTTGATTTCAAGCAGACTGATCTTATAATCATATCCGTCAATGGTAATTCTACTGTAGTCAGGAACCGGACAGACTCTGTATGTTAAACAATGTTCACGGCAGAAATGTTTGATTAAATCCAGAACCGCTTTACGGTTTTCCGGCAGTTGTTTGCTGAATAGAATATATGCAGTTTTCATAAGGCACCTCCTGTTTCTACTGCTTATTGATTATGTTTTAAGATGTAACCCGAATTTTCTGGAGTATGTATAGTAACGGAATTCATACGTTTCCCGGAGCTCAGCAGGCCATATTTCTGCAGTGTGGAATATAGTTTCTCAGCCATCGCCGGGTACATATCACAAAGGGGGAGCCTGCAGGGGCCGGCCTGATAGCCTAATGCGCGCATAGCCTGTTTGACAGGGATTGGATTGATATCTAAAAACAAAGCTTCAATCAGTTCCAGATATTTCAGCTGCAGGCTGTCACTTTCACTGGTATTACCTTCAAAGTATGAGGCGCAGATGGTGTGCACCTCTGACGGAACAATGTTGGAGAGGACGGAAATCACACCTTTTGCTCCAAGGGCCAGTGCAGAGGTTATCTGGTCATCGTTTCCGGAATAAATAGCGAGGTCATCCTTGCACAACGCCGCGACCTTTGCAATTTGGGAAAAATTGCCGCTTGCTTCTTTCACTGCCGCGATATTCTCAATTTCACTGAGCCGTTTGAAAGTCGTCGGATAAATATTTACGCCGGTGCGGGACGGAACGTTATAGAGAATGATAGGAAGCTCTACTGCTTCTGCACATGCCGAGAAGTGAAGAAATAATCCCTGCTGGGAAGCCTTGTTATAATATGGTGTAACATGGAGCAGTGCATCTGCACCAGCTTTTTCACATTCCTTTGACAGATAGACTGCATGGGCAGTGTTGTTGCTGCCGGCTCCTGCGATCACAGGGATCCGTCCTTTTACATGCCTGACTGCATGTTGTACGAGCTCTATGTGTTCGCCATCGGTCAGTGTAGAACCCTCTCCGGTTGTTCCGGCAATGATGACGGCATCTGCACTTTCACGGATCTGCATGTCTAACAGATCATCAAAAGCAGAAAAATTGATTGAAAAGTCGTTATTCATAGGGGTAATAAGGGCAGTACCCACACCTTTAAATATTAATTTTTTCATGATATAGTCTCCTTATATAGATTTATTTGAATTAGGATTATCATATAAGCTTCCCTGTAAAAAAGGGATAATGTTTTTGCTTATGATATTAATATTGTATAAGGATTTCAAACTAATAGTGACTTACCTGATGTACTGTTTTCCATAATCTTTTTACAATCTTAAAAGTGGCGTACGTTTTCTGATTGACTTTTACCTAAAAGCAACTAAAATGTAAGTAAGAGAGAAAAGAAGCAGGTGAGATATATGGCGAGTATGAGAGATGTTGCAAAGAAGGCGAATGTGGGACTTGGTACGGTGTCAAGAATGCTCAACGACAGTGGGTATGTGTCAGAGGAGACCCGGAGCAGAATCGAAGCAGCAATGAAAGAATTGGATTATACGCCGAACGAACTTGCCAGGAACCTGTACCATAAAAGGACAGGTATCATCGCAGTTCTTGTACCGAATGTCTCCAATACGTTCTTTGCAGAATTTGTTGACCATGTGGAATATGAACTTTATAAGGCCGGATATAAGATGATGCTCTGTACGACGGAGAAGGAATTCAATGCCGAGATGGAATATCTGGATATGCTGAACCGCCATATCGTTGACGGCGTCATTACAGGGGCCCATTCCCTTGCGGTAGAAGAGTACCGGAAAATCCATAAGCCGATTGTTGCTCTGGACAGATATTTAGGTGAGGATATTCCTGTTATTGCGGTGAATCATAAGGAAGGCGGAAGGCTGGCGGCTGAGACGCTGATCAGGAACGGCTGTAAGCATGTACTTCACTTCTGCGGAAAAGTAACAGTGGAATCTCCATATCATGAGCGGCATTTTGAGTTTACACGTATTATGAAGGAAAATAACATACAGACTTATAATTATGAGTTGGGAAGGAACCGTCTGGATTCAGAGTATTATAAGAAAGTCGTGGAAGACGTATTCGCTAAAGGAATTGAGTTCGACGGCGTTTTTGGCGTGGACAGGCCTGTCATTGAATGCATGAATGAAGTGATCAGAAGACATAAGAGAGTTCCAGAAGACGTGAAGTTTGTGGCATATGACGGCACGTTTATTACGGAGATGGTAGAGCCTGCACTGACAGCGATAGTTCAGCCTATTGAAGAACTTGCAAAGGAGTCTGTGAAACTTGTGTGCAGTCTTGTAAATGGAAAAGTCTATAAAAACAAGCAGGTGAGTCTCAAGGTCGAATTGCGTAAAGGAAAGACAACGATAGTATAAATGTTAAAAATGCACAAAACTGATAGTCTATTTTTGGATATTAGTTCTTAAAATTTCGTAAAGTAAAAAATAGTATTGACTTATGAAAAGTTTGGCATATAATAGATTTATAGAAAGCAGTTGTCTTATTTTTTTTCATAAATATGGAACGGGTTCCATAGTCAGAAAACGAAAGAAGACAATATTTTTTACATAATATGGAACGGGTTCCACATTATGGGTGTAAGAAGAATATGATGAACCATATAAATGGTCATTATATAGAAATTGACTCATGTGTAAAGTAAAAGGAGGAGAAAGATGAAGAAGAAAATTCTCAGTATCATGCTTGTGGCAGTAATGGCAGGAACAATGGTTACAGGATGTGGATCAGGCGGAGACAAAAAGGAGTCTAAGGGGGATGCGAACAGTATTACGGTCCTTGTAGAAAGTGGTTCACCCGCGGAGGCGCTGGCGAATGAGACGGCGGCATCCTTTGAAGAAGAGACCGGATGTAAAGTGGTTGTGGATGCGGTTGCCTATACAGGCATGTATGACAAGCTTTCCACAGAGATTAAGGCAAAACAGGCAGCACATGATGTAGCATGCATGGATTTTGTATGGCTGGCGGCATTTTCAGAGGCAATTGAAGAAGTTACGGATGCGGATACAAGTGATTTCCTTCCGACACTACAAGAGAGCGGTACGATTGACGGGAAGCTGCTCGGATATCCGATGTGGGTGAATGCTAAAGTGCTGATCTACAGAAAGGACCTGATTCCGGAAGAAAAGGTTCCTACGACATGGGAAGAATATCAGGCACTTGCAAAAGAACTGAAGACAGATGATATGTTTGGAACAACAGTTTTCGGCAGCGGTTCTGATGCAGTATGTTCATTTCTTGATTTTGCATGCCAGGCAGGGGCGGAGGGGCTCGTGTTTGATAAAGACGGCAATGTAAACATTACAGATCAGGCTTATGTGGATGCACTGAACTTCATGGTTGAGAATGCGAATGCCGATTACACACCGGCAGATTCACTGTCAACAGCGGCGACGGAATCTCAGGAACTCTTCACGAACGAGAAGGTAGCCATGCAGTTGAACTGGAGCCACCAGTATCCGGCGGCAGTAGAAGCTCTCGGGGCAGATAAAGTAGGCTGTGCGCCGATGATCGGTGGAAGTGCCGGAGTCGGGGCAACAACAGGCCCTTGGTACGAATGCGTAATGAAGAACTCTGAAAATAAAGAGATGGCTAAAAAATATGTGGAATTTATGTATGATCACAATGCAGATTATATGAATCTTACTTTAAAGATCGCCGGAAGAACATCTGTATATGAGGAAGCCGGAAAAACAGCAGGTAATGAGCATACAACCGCAGTTCTTGAGACACTGGAAGCAGGACAGTCACAGGCAAGGCCTATGGTAACGACATGGTCCCAGATTGAAGAAGTTTTGACAGGTGTTGTAGAGTCCAGCCTTGGCGGTGCTGATGTGAAAGAAACACTGGAGTCGGCTAAGACAGAGATTGAAGCAATCGGCAGATAGTAAGGAAGACAGTGAAAAGAGCACGTTCAAACAGGTGAAATGTTCAGCAGAGGGTGTTACATGGCGTTTGGGATAACGCCCGCAGCGCCCTCTGTTTAAAAAGGCGGTAGTGAAAATGAGATTGATTTCAAGAAAAACCTTATTATTATTCTTTCTGCCGGGTGCGGTATTTATGGGTGCGTTTCTGATATATCCGATCATTACAATGGTAATCGACAGTTTCTTTAAGATTGGGATTACAGGTGATAAGACCTTTATCGGTCTTGAGAATTACATCCATGCATTTACAGCCGGTGGTTTTTTAAAACAGTTAAAAAATACATTACTTTATATCGTAATTGCCGTAGGAATTGAGACGGTTATGGGTTTGTTGTTCGCATTATTTTTTGAATTAGATTATAAAGGAAGCAAGATTATACGTTCGTTTATGATGGCTCCTCTTATGATAGCACCATTAGTTGCAGGTCTTACATGGAAACTGATGATGAGTTCCAGTTTTGGAATTGTGAATGAACTTCTGACAAGGGTTGGAATTTTATCCAGCAGCACGGATATTCTCTGGCTCGCAGACGAAAGATGGTCGCTGATCGCCTGCTGTATTGCGGATATCTGGCTCACTACACCATTTATGATGCTAATGATACTGGCCGGGCTGCAGGGGCTGGATTCCAGTATGCTGGAGGCTGCAAAGATAGATGGGGCAAATATGGTCCAGCAGGTGTTTGCCATTAAGCTTCCGGTTATCAAACCGGTTTTGCTGACGGCATTGTCTGTGAGAATTATTGACGCCGCCAGAACCTTTGACATTATATGGGCGATGACCGAGGGCGGTCCTAACAGTTCTTCGGAAACGATCAGTATTATTATCTATAAGACATTGACACGATATAACGATATTGGCTATGCAAGTGCAATGGCAGTCGTATTCATTGCCGTACTGGTAATATTTACACTCGTATTCATGCAGAGCCTTTGGAATCCGAAGAAAAAGAGCAGCTAGTGGTCTGATAGGAGGCGAAAAAAGTGAAGAAAAAAGGCGAAATCGGAAAAAAGCTGGGGATTACTCTGTCTGTGATTCTCACCGTGTTCTGGCTTTTCCCGTACATATATGTAATTTGCTGCTCCTTTAAACCGGGAGCAGAGGTCATCGCAGTTCCACCCAGATTTTTCCCGAAAGTTTTTTCAATAGAAAGTTTTTCGGAACTGCTCAATCGAATGGACGCACTGAAGTTTTTATTCAACAGTCTGAGTGTTTCCCTGATTAGCACAGTTATTGCGCTGATTCTGGGTTCCCTTGCGGCGTATGCGATCCAGCGTTCAGGTGCAAAACTGTCTATCATTCTGGTGGTTTTGGTTTTATGCCTTAAAATGATCCCTACATCCAGTATCGTAGTGCCGATTTATGAACTGATCTGCAATCTGGGATTATACGATACAAAAATTGCACTGATTATCGTGTACGCGGCGATCAACATGCCGTTTGTTATGTGGACGATGCTCAGTTTTTATGAGGGAATCCCGACAACGCTGGATGAGGCGGCTTTTGTAGACGGGGCGAGCAGTCTGCAGACATTCAGGAAGGTTATTCTGCCGATCTGCAAGCCGGGACTGGCAACGGCGTTTATATTTACACTGTTCCTTGCATGGAACGATTTCCTTGTAGCTCTGCTGCTGACCAGTACGAACGCAAAGACGTTTACAGTCGGACTGGCCGGATTTTTGTCAGCATACAACCTGGATCTGGGGCCAATGTGTGCAGGAGCGTTTTTATTTAGTTTCCCGGTAATGATTATTTCTCTTGCGGCTCAGAAGTATATTGTACAGGGCATGACTGCCGGGGCCGTTAAGGGGTAGAAACAATGGAGGAGTCTTATGTCCAGAGAATTGATGCAACAGAATATAGAAAAGGCTCAGCGTGAGATAGACAGTAAGAAAGAGATGATAAAAAACGGAAAAATGCGTCAGCATTATCATTTTATGGCGCAGACAGGATGGATGAATGATCCGAACGGGCTGATTTATTATAAGGGGAAATACCACTTCTTTTACCAGTATAATCCATATAATGGATTCTGGGACAGTATGCACTGGGGACATGCGGTTAGTGATGACATGCTGCACTGGGAGTACCTGCCCCTTGCACTGGCTCCGAGTGAACCGTATGACAATCATCTGCGGGGCGGCTGCTTTTCAGGCAGTGCAATCGAGCATGACGGCAGGCTGTTCCTGATGTTTACGGGAACTACCAATGAAGGGGACGGGTTCGAGCAGACACAGTGCATCGCATACAGTGAAGACGGAATCCATTTCGAGAAATACGAGGGAAACCCGGTACTGACTGCCCCGGACAGTATTCCGACAGACCGATTCCGGGACCCGAAGGTGTGGAAACACGGGGATATGTACTATATGGTATGCGGCGCGAGCAGGGATAATAATGCACTGGCGCTGCTCTACCGGTCAGAGGATATGTTCCACTGGGACTTTTTCAATGTGCTGGCCGAGAGCCGCGGTGAATGGGGATTTATGTGGGAATGCCCGGACTTTTATAGATTAGGTGATAAATATGTCCTCACATTTTCACCGATGGGTTCAGGAGAGCATACCGCGGTGTATCTGGTCGGTGACTTCGACTATGAGACCGGGAAGTTCGACTACCATGTCAATGACGAGATTGACTGGGGCTTTGATTTTTACGCGCCGCAGTCCTTCCTGGCACCGGATGGAAGGCGGATTATGGTCGGCTGGTCCAATGAATGGGAGTGGATGCCGCTGTGGAAGGACTGGGGCCCGACGTATAAGGAAGGCTGGTGCGGTTCTTTCAATCTTCCGCGGGAAGTGCGCGTGATGGAAGATGGGACACTGCAGTTCGTGCCGGTTGCGGAGACGGAAATGTTAAGGGAGAACCCTGAATATCAGGACAGTTTTGTAGTTACAGAGGAAGAAAAAGAGCTGAAAGCCGGGGACGGGGTTTCTTTTGAACTGAAGATGAAGATAGATCTTGAGAAAACGGATGCCGATAAGGTAGAATTAATCATACGGTGCGGTGAGGGAAAGAAGACTGTATGCCGGTTTGACTTTAAAAACTCAGAATTAAGCGTGGACCGGAATGAGGCAGACGGATGGAGCCGGGGCGTATCGAGAAGCACCATGTTCCTGAAAGGGAAGAGTGAACTGGATATCCATATTTTTTCAGACCAGAGCTCCCTTGAAATCTTTACAGACCGGTACCAGAACAATCATTCCAGCAATGTATTCGCGGGGGACCGGCAGAATCAACTGAAAATCCGCGCATCTGGGGGCAGTGCCGTGATCAGCGGGTATGAATCCTACGGGATGAAGGAGTGCTTCAGATAGACAGTGGAACAGTGTGTAATCAGGAGGAATTGTGAATGGCCAGTAAAAATTATTACGATGTAACAGAGTGGAATGTAGGAAATCCGTATGAGGATATCGGCGAAGTAATCAACAGCATTATTGCAGATATAAAAAGCAGGCAGACGGAAACAGATTTTCACGGAGGGGGAAAACCGGGGGCCGCAATCTATATCCCGGCCGGGGACTACCACCTCCGCACACAGGTTGTGATAGATATCAGCTATCTGAAGATTATGGGATCAGGACATGGCTTTATATCTTCCAGTATCCGTTTCAATATTCCGGAGCATGAATGGGCGGGTCTGCACGAATTGTGGCCGGGAGGAAGCCGGATACTGGTTGACCTCTCCCCGGAAGCAGGCGGAAATGAATCGGTGGGAGCGGCATTTTATGTGGAACGCGGCGGCGACCCGCGTATCAGTTCTGTGGAATTTGAGAACTTTTGTATTGACGGTCTGCATTTTGTGGACGATGGTCTTGGAAAAGCAGACCCGGAAAATACATACGCGAACGGGAAGACAGGGATTTATATTGCCAGTGCTCAGGATTCTTTCAGGATTACAGGGATGGGATTTGTGTATTTAGAGCATGGAATTACGATATACCATGCAGATGCACTGTCTATACATGATAATTTCATAGCGGAATGCGGCAGCTGCATAGAACTGCGGGGAGCAGGACAGGCATCGAAGATAACCGATAACCTGATGGGGGCCGGGTATAAAGGCTATTCCATCTATGCCCAGAATTTTGGCGGCCTTCTGGTGACGGCGAATAATATTTTCCCACGTGGGACAAGCAGCGTTCATTTTGACGGTGTTGCCCGTTCGTCTGTCACAGGCAACAGGTTCCACTCGTTCTATCCGGGAATGCTTGTATTCGAGGGGAATTGCACGGAAAATCTGGTCTCATCCAACCATTTCCTGCGTGACCATGAGCCCTGGGCCCCGATGCAGGCGCTGGACAACGGGATCGATGACCTGTATGGTCTTTTGTATATCAGCGGTGACCATAATTCAATCATCGGCAATCATATATCAGAGACCATTGGTAAGCAGTATATTAAGCCGTCAGGGGCAAAGCCTGTCATCATCCGCGTTGCTGCGGGAAGGGGAAATTACATCTCGAACAACCATATTGTCGCAACAACAGAAGCCGCAAAGACTCAGTCTGCGGGGGACGGTTCCTGCTTCTCTGCGCAGGTAGGGGCACTGCTGACTACGGAGGAATTAGCGGCGCTTGATGTGACGGCAGTACTGATAGAGAAGGAATCCGTGCAGAATACAGTCCTGGATTCGGGGAGCGAGGCGCAGGTCGTTCTGGATCAGAAAGTAAATGCGTTCAGGGGGACGCCGGTGCCGTTACAGTGAATCTTTGGAGGAAGTGAACAGTATTTATAAAATTTTAAAACCCGATAGTCCTTGTAAAAAAGTTGTTAAAAACAGGGATTATCGGGTTTTTAGGTGAGAAGTTATCTGTGTTGATTACCGTCCCGTATTTTTCAAAGGAAACGATAATAGTTTGCATAACATGATACATTCTGTGCAGAAATAGCTACATTCTATGTGATTGATGGGCTGTTTCTGCTTTTTTATTTTAATATGAGAGTGTATGATATCGCTTATTCGTCCAACTGATATCGCAGAGTAAAAGGATGATTGTGCCAAAGGCACACGTAACGGAAAGAGAGGGACAAAATAACACATGAATAACAAAAAGAAACAGACAGCGGCAGTCGCAATGGCAGCCGTGTTAAGCGTTTCCACTGTGGTAAACCCTATTACTGTCAGGGCACAGGAAAATGAACCACCTGTAACGCAGGGCATTGCACAGGATAACGTAAACGGGAAGAAGGAAACAGGGAAAGAAACTGCCCCGGCCATCGCACCGCCGGAGAACCTGCAGGCAGCGGAAGGTACGCCGCTAAAGGAAATCGCACTGCCCGAGAATTGGACATGGGCAGATGAAAGCACAATCCTGTCGGCAGATGTGACGGAATATCCGGCATATGTAACAGTTGATGATGAAACCTATGATTATGCGGTGGTAGAGGGGTATCACGCAGAGGGACATTATGTGGAAGTCCGGCTTTCTGTCGCGGTGGAACTGCCGGAAGAAGAAAGAGCAGAACTACAGGGAGAAATATCAGTAGAACCACCAATAATGGAAAGTCCATTATTGAAGAGAGCGGCCTATGTACCATATAATATAGTTGATGTGGAAATCAATGCAGAAAATTTCCCGGATGCAGCATTTAGAAAATATTTAAAAGAGGATACAACAATCAATCCCAATGGTGACGATATATTATCAGCAGCAGAGATAGCAGCCGTAACGACTATTAATGTTTATAATAATGCAGACATTACCGACTTGGTTGGTATTGCAAACTTTTCCAGTTTGAAATCCTTGTATTGTGAGAACTCTGGCATTGCAAGTCTGGATGTCAGCGGCAATGCCAATTTAACAACCTTATATTGCGGCAACAATGCAAAACTGAAAACTCTAAATGTAGATGGAGCTTCTGCTTTACAAGAATTGAGCTGCTACAGTACAGGTATTGCCAGTCTTGACGTTAGCAACAATACAAATTTAAAAACCTTGAAGTGTTACAGTAATACAAATCTGGAAACCTTAAATGTAAATGGAGCTTCTGCTTTAAAAAGCTTGAGTTGCTACAGTACAGGTATTGCCAGTCTTGATGTTAGCAACAATACTAATTTAGAAACCTTGGAGTGCTTCAGTAATACAAATCTGGAAACCTTAAATGTAAATGGAGCTTCTGCTTTAAAAAGCTTGAATTGCTACAGTACAGGTATTTCCAGTCTTGATGTTAGTAACAATACTAATTTAAATAAATTGCTTTGCAACCAGACTAGCATTGCCAGTCTTGATGTCAGCAGCAATGCAAAATTAGAAACCTTGTGGTGCTTCAGAAATAGAAAATTGAAAACTCTAAATGTAAAAGGAGCTTCTGCTTTAAAAAGTGTCCAATGCCAAATCACTAACATTGCCAGTCTGGATGTAAGTAACAATACCACTTTAACGGCCTTGGATTGCAGCGATACTCCTCTTGCCTACTTGAGCCTAGGGATAAATGCGGGATTAACAGTCTTAGATATGCCAACGGACACAATAGTGTCTTTCGAAGTCACAGAGGACACATTCATCATTGAAGATAAAATTGCCGGTATTGATAAAAATAAGGTTTCGATCACAAGTGGTGCAGATTATGATTCAACAACTGGTGTTGTCAGTAACTATGTGGCGGGAACACCAATTGTCTATGTATATGACTGTGGTACAGCGAATGGTGTTAATAAGACTTTGACGGTAAAAATAAACCTTACTGGGTTAAAAGAAGAAAGCAGCATTACTGTTACGGAAACGTTGGATAAGACCTATGATAAGAAGCCTGTCAGCAGTGCACCCACTGTAAGCAAGACGGGAAGTACAGGTGCCATTACCTATACATGGGAGAAGAAAAAGAACGATGGCAATTGGGAAAGCATTGCAGCAGCACCAACGGATGCCGGAACATATCGGGTAACAGCAACCGTAGCGGCCGATGATAGCTGTAAAGAAGCGAGCTCCACACCAGTAGAATTTATCATTTCCAAAGCTGACATCACAATCTCTATTACTGACGCTTTGGATAAGAACTATGATGGAATTGCTGTCAACAGCACACCGACCGTGAGCAAGGCAGGAGGCACAGGCGCAGTAACCTACACATGGGAGAAGAAAAAGAATGCTACAGAATGGGAAAGCATTGTAACAGCACCAACGGATGCTGGAACGTACCGGGTAACAGCATCCGTAGCGGCTGATGATAATTACAATAAAGCAAGCTCAATAGCAAAAGAATTTATCATCGCCAAGGCTGATAGCTCTATCTCTATTTCTGCAAATTTAAATAAGAACTATGATGGAAAGGCTGTCAATAGTGCACCAACTGTTAGTAAAGTAGGAAGTACAGGCGCAGTAACCTACACATGGGAGAAGAAAAAGAACACTGAGGAATGGGAAGGTATTGTATCTGCACCAACGAATGCCGGAACATATCGTGTAACAGCAACCATAGCGGCCGATGATAATTACAATAAAGCAAGCTCAATAGCAAAAGAATTTATCATCGCCAAGG
>NZ_CAJJZH010000018.1:0-44787 GCF_905197545.1 Faecalicatena orotica | reverse complement strand
GAAAAGATTTTATTTTTTTAATTGTCTACTTGACGGGGAGCGGTTCACATTTTGCGACAGCCCCTTTTTAGGTTTTCTTAAAGTAAACTCCAAAAATTAACGATCAAATAGAAAAATGGCAGGACCCCTCTTCATCCTTTTCCATAGACATCTCCTTTTTGGTTTTAACAGATTTTTGCCTCCACTCTGGTCAAACGGTTCTGCAGATCTATCATGTCCATCATGCTCCTATTCCACACCCTAACCGTATGAAATTCTTTCAACAGACCGTTTTCCATGTCCGCTAAATCATCCTTCGTCGCCATGTTAGCCAGATCGTCTCTGGTTACCATATTGGCTAATATAAAATCCAGTTTTTGACTATCGTCCATATCCACTGCTCCTTTCATTTCGTCTGAATAAAGTATAGCATATACGATAATCAAAAGCATTCTACTTGTACCATAATATTGTGGGCCATGCCCTGCTAATCCTGCAATACGCGTGATATATCCGCCTTCATCTGTTCGATATCTTCCGCCTCCAGCACCAGCTTCATGGCCTTTACATTATCCTGCACCTGAACGATTTTCCGGGCGCCGCACAGTACGTGGACCCCATCAAGCATCTCTGATGTAAGCGCGATTGTCAGATTTCCCGGGGTACAGTTATATTTCTCACAATAGGGTTTCCACCCTTCCAGCATGTTCAGCACTTTTAACCTGTTCCCAGGTTCCCACCATATATTGTAATTCCGGACATCTCCGGGTGAGAGCTCTGTATCCATTGTTACTTTTCCAGTCAGAAGCCCCTGCTCCAGAGGGGAGTATGCCTGAATGGACACGCCATACTGCCTGCAGACCGGAGCCAGTTCCGCTTCCACCCTTCTTGTCAGAATGCTGTATTTTTCCTGTATTACATCCAGCTGTCCGAAACTGCAATATTCTTCAATGTCCTGTGCGGTCACATTAGAGGCGCCGATTGCCCTGATTTTCCCCTGCTTTTTCAAAGTCATCAAGGCGTCCATCGTTTCTTCCAACGGGTAGAGTGCGCGGTCAGGTGACTGCCAGTGGGTATAACAGATATCAATATAGTCCGTCTTCAGATTAATCAGGCTTCTGTCCACATCTTCCATGATACTTTTTTTAGACAGGTCGCGGTAGACTTTTGTGCCGTCTACCTCTTTATGGAAGCATGGTGTCTCATGATCCCATTCGAGTGCACACTTCGTAGAAAGTATCACCTTGTCCCGTCTGCCTTCCAATGCCCTGCCAACTACCTTCTCACTGTAACCAAGGCCGTAGACCGGAGCCGTGTCTATCCAGCGTATGCCTCTGTCTATGGCCTCCTGTATGGTATATATGGACTCCTGTTCTTCATTGTCCCCCCACCAGGAGCCGCCTCCGATTGCCCATGTCCCGAGGCCTAAAAACGGCACTTTGATTCCACTTTTTCCGATTTCTAACTCTTTCATTATCGCACCTCCTGTATTGTTATCCTGCTTGTCTTCCCTTATCTGAGGCCACTGCTTCAACAAGGTGAATCTATACCTTCTGCATACGTTTCTATTTACTATCTTTACAGTTTTATTCACACATGTCAATAATTACTCTCATAAAATGTAAAAACCAGAGTTTTCATATCTAATTGTTTAGACATGAAAACTCCGGCTTCTCCCAAATTCGTTTCTGTTTACTTTAGATATGCATCCAGCACCCCTTCCGATACTACTTCCGCGATCTCCCCATAAACCGGCTGCGACGCATCGATCATCTCTTTGCGAACACTTTCATCCAGAGATATAATCTTCGTCCCACTCTCTTCGATTACCTTAATCTTCTCCGCAATCCGTTCATCTGAAGCATTCCGGGAATATTCCTGTGCACGTCTCTGTGCTTCGGTCAGGATATCCTTGTCCTCTTTGGAAAGTTCTGCATAGAATTCCTCACTGACGATCAGGGAAATCAGGTGCGGCAGATGGTTCGTCTCGACCACATAGTCCTGCTGTTCATAGAGCCTGTTGGACACGATGACTTCATACGGGTTCTCCTGTGCATCGATGGTATGCTGCTGAAGCCCGATATACACCTCACTGTAACTCATCGGTGCCGGATTAGCATGCAAAGACTTCCAGAAGTCGATGTGGTAGCTGTTCTCCATCGTCCGGATCTTCTGGCCTTTAAAATCCGCAAAATTCTCCACTGCCTTATTGGTAGACATGACCCGGAAGCCCTGGTCGGAATATCCAAGCAGTTCATATCCGGCTTCCCGGTAGGACTTACGCATCAGCTCCATAAACGATTCCTCATCCACTGTTTCGCGTACCTCCTGAAGTGTCTCAAATGCACAGGGAATATCGAAAACCGCCGTGTCCGGAATAAAGTTCACCTGAGGGGCGGTATTCTGGACGACAAACGGGATATCCCCGTCATAGCAGCTTTCCAGCAGTTCTCTGTCGCCTCCGAGAACACTGTTCGGGTAGACCTGGATCTTAATTCTGCCGCCGCTTAACCGGCCTGCTTCCTCCGCGAACTTCTCTGCATATATCTGGGTGACCGTATCCTCGGGGCTTCCGGTCGCAAGAGGATAAGCAAACCGTTGTTCTGTATTTTTGTTCTCTGAACATCCTGTCAATACCGCCGCAAAAAGCACACCTGTCAGGAGCACACCTGCCGCACGGGAGAATGCCGGAAGATATTTCCATTGTTTCATACTCTTTTTATGACTCCCTTCCCGCTACAAAAGCGCCAGACTCACTGCCGGGACAAACGTGATCACAAGCAGTGCAGCCAGAAAATATACGATCATCGGCATTGCCTTTTTTGCAATCTCCATAATCGGAAGTTCTGTGAGAGAACCTGCCACAAACAGATTGACCCCGATCGGCGGCGTCACAAATCCGATTGCCAGATTTACAACCATAATCACGCCAAAATGCACAGGATTTACGCCGATCTCTGACACAATCGGAAGCAGGATCGGCGTCAGGATCAGGATTGCCGGAGTCGTATCCATCACCATTCCCACAAGAAGCAGAAATACATTGATTACAAGCAGAAGCAAGACCGGACTCGTAAAGTGTTCCAGTATCCACGCACTAACTGCCTGAGGCACCTGCATCAGCGTCAGTACCCGTGAAAATGCCACGGAAGCCGCCAGGATAAAGAGAATCGGCGTATATGTCCGGATTGCCTCGACCATGATTGCCCATATGTCTTTTACTGTAATAGACCTGTACACGATCATGCTGACTGCCAGCGCATAAAAGACAGAAATCACCGCAGCTTCTGTCGGGGATGCGACCCCGCTGTAAATGCAGCCAAGAATAATCACCGGGCTGAGCAGTGCAAAAAAACTGTCCTTCAAAACATGCAGCAGGCCTTTTTCATGGAGTACCCCCACCATTTTCTGCTTCTTCTCCTGATTCTCCCCATTCTTTTTACAGTAATAGACAGCATAAAACATCAAAAGCGCACTGATAAGCAGTCCCGGTATGATACCTGCCAGAAACAGGTCGCTGACAGAGGCGCCCGAAGCCATTCCATACATGATAAACGGGATGCTCGGCGGTATGATGACGCCAAGTCCCCCCGCAACCGCCACGACCGCCGTAGAAAACGTCTTGTCACAGCCCATTTCGGTGAGAATCGGTATGGTCATGCTCCCGACCGCTGCAACCGTAGCCGGAGCAGAACCGGAGATGGCCCCATAAAAGAGACAGGTTACAATCACGGCACAGGGCATCCCCGCCGTGCGTTTTCCCATGAAAAATGCGAACACGTCGAAAAGTTTTCTGGATATCCCGCCGCGCGCCATGATAATCCCAGACAGAACGAACATCGGAACCGCCAGAAGCGGAAAACTGTCCAGCCCTCCCAGCATGGAGCGGATTACATAGGTGCCTCCTGCCGTAAAAGAAGCGTCAAAAGCCCCAGGCAGGACCGATACGATTCCAAGTGAAATAGACACCGGAATTGCGATTACAAGACATATAACAAAAATAATAAAAACAACAACTGCCGGCATCTTATGCTCCTTTCTCCTTCATTCCCAGTACGACTTTCCATTCCACAATCCACCTCTGGAGCACCCTGAAAGCTGTCAGCAAAAAGCCTGCAAGCGGCGCCGCCTGTACATAATACATGGGCAGTCCTAAAGCAGGGCTTGTCTGTCCGCTTGCGACGGCTGACATCAGATACTGCCATGCAAAAGGGATGAGATATAGGAACAATACCAATTCCAGCGTATGGTTTACGACTTTAAACAGCGCCTTCCCCCTTTTCGGAAAAAGCGCTACAAACTGCTCTATTTTGATAGAAATACATTTTTTCGTACAATAGCTGACACTTAAGAACCCTGCCCAGATAAAAATATACCTGGTCAGCTCCTCAGACCATGACAGAGAGGCCCCCAGCACATAGCGCGAGAACACCTGAATCCCCATAATGACTGTCATAGCCGCAAGGAACAGCACCATCAGTGTTTCTTCCAAATTTTCATTCAGCCAGCGTAAAATCTTTTTCATTTAATCTCTCCAGCTCTTATGCAGCAGACCTAAAACGGTTCTCAGTTCTTCTACTTCCATCTGTCCCGGCGCGGATGCTTTCCCGGCCGCCCCGAACGTCAGGGCAGAACCGAACACTTCCCCGCACAGGCGGCTGATAACACCAGTACCTGCCATAGACATGGTGATGATCGGGCGGTCTGCATGATCGGAAGCCATTTCCTCCGTTGCCGCAAGGAGTGTCAGCACATCCTTTTTATTCTGCGGCATGACTGCGATCTTCGGAATATCTGCCCCCAGCTCCTGCATTTTTAACAGGCGGGAAACAATCTCCTTCTGGTCTGGTGTTTTGTGGAAATCGTGGTTGGATGCGATAACCTTTACCCCGCATTCATGGGCCGTTTCCACGACACTTTTCACTGCTTCATCCCCCGTAAACGCTTCCACATCTACCAGATCGACATAGCCCGATTTCGCGGCATCCTGGTTCAGTTTTACATAAATATCTGTTTCAATTGCCTTTTCCCCTCCCTCTTTGGAAGTACGGAACGTAAACAGAAGCGGGATCTCCCCCAGTGCCTCACGAAGCTGCTTCATGGTGCCTTCTGTCTTCTCTGCATCAAAGATATCCTCGTACCAGTCTACGCGCCACTCTACGACGTCAGCACCAAGCTCTTTCATCTCACGGGCCGCCTTTAAGATGTCTTCTCTTGTTACACCGACAATCGGAACACATATTTTCGGGATTCCTGTACCTATCTCTACATTTCTTACTTTTACTGGATTCATAATCATTCTCCTTTTATCTGCACTCTAAGTTATCCACAACTTACTCACTAATTTTCAACTTTATCTACAAGTTTACCATAACGCATGTTGACAAACAACGCCAGAATTACTCCAATTACTGTAATGATGATGTTCATTGTAATGACTGCCTGCGGACCGCTGGATGCACTTACCTTTCCGGCCGCGGAAAGAATCGTATAGTTGGAAAGGCTGGATGCGATCATGATGATACTTGTAATCGTACCTTTGATCTTCGGGAACAGATCGTTAACTGTCGCCGTAGCCAGCTGGAGCACCCCTCCTGCCGCTGAGTATCCGATCACGAAGGAACCGATCTGGCAGATCATCGGAGTTCTTACAATATATACGATGATCAGCATCATTGTGGCAATTGCCGGATAAATTACAAGGAAACGAACTTGTTTAAATTTTGTTACCAGTACGGAAGTAAGCAGTATTGCTACAATTGTTCCTGCGGAATACCATGTCTGCATAATGCTGGCATCTTTCATGCCTGCGATCTCTGTCCCGAACTTCTGCGCACAATTCAGCCAGAGCTGGAATGTTGCAGTACAGGTAAATCCGATTGCGATCAGGGCCATACTCTCCAGGGTGAACTTTGCATGCTTCAGATTCTGTATAAAAGATTCGCTCTTTCCATCAGCTGCTTTTTCCTGTGCCGGCATCGGTATCTTAAAGGTTAACACACCGATCACCAGAATTACGACTGCCGCTGCGATTAAAATCGTGTTGTATGACATATTTGCCGCTGCCACAAATCCGAGCATGAACGGAAGTAAGAGCTGTGAAATGGAGATAAAGAACTTAGTCAGCATGGTTGCCAGCCCGGAACGCGGTTCCAGAATCTCTACACAGGCCGGGATCACACCAGTATCCAGAAATGAATTCGCGGCTCCTCCGAGAATTGCCGCCGCGTATGCAACCTGCATGTTTGGTGAATATGCAACCCCGAAGAAGAAGACCGCATAGGAGAATATCCCGATCAGGGAACTGACACGGCGTCCCATTTTATCAGAGATCGGTCCGGAAAACGGCAGCGTGATCAAACGGCCGAGTCCCAATGCCGCAGCCACGAGTGTGACCGCGTCGTCCGCTGTTCCCCACTGTGCGGCCAGTGCCTCTTTCATGACCTGCTGTCCTAAGATGGAACATCCGATCCCGTGGATGAAATAGTTTAAATATAGTATAAATGCGCTCGGGTATAACTTTCTGCCTGTTTTGCTTACAGCTGTACTCATTGTTTTTCCTCTCTTTCCTTTCAGCGAATGGTTATCGTATTACTTACTCGTATTTAATATCCAGTATTTCTTTCATATATTCTATCGGCATCGGCTGGCCTGTCCAGAGTTCAAAGGCCGCAGACCCCTGAAACAGCATCATGCCTAGTCCGTTCATCGTCTTGCATCCGACTTCTTTTGCCATCTTAAGAAGTGCTGTCTCTCTTGGGAAATAAACGACATCTGTCACAATCAGGTCCGGCCTTAAGAATGATTTGTCCGGAATATAAGTCTTCCCTTCCAACGGTTTCATCCCCATACCGGTTGCATTTGCAAAAAGATAACTGCCGGCAATCTCTTTCTTTAACAGTTCCAAATCCGCCAGATCATAGAGCGCCGCCCTGCATTCAGTGTTCTCGTTGATCTTGCGCACAGTCTCCTCGGCATTTCCCCAGAATTTATCTTTTACATTAAAGATGGACATTTCTTTTACACCGTCCAGGGCAGCCTGGATTTCAATCGCTGTTGCGGCACCGCCGGCCCCTACAATCGTCATCTTCTTTCCTATGACATCTATATGGTTATCCTTCAGTGCTTCCATATAACCGATTCCGTCTGTGATATGCCCTGTCAGCACACCGTCCTCATTGACAATCGTGTTGACCGCCCCGCACATTTCTGCCGCAGGTGATAACTTATCCAGATACTTATGTACCACTGTTTTATTTGGCATGGATACATTGGAACCTTTCATCTTTAATGCACGAAGACCCTTGATCGCATCCTCCAGTGAATCATTGTCTACCTCGAATGCGAGGTATGCATAATCCAGCCCCAGTTTTGCAAACGCTTCATTCTGCATAGCGGGTGAACTTGAATGACGGATTGGATACGCCATTAAACCTATTAATTCAGTATGTCCTGTAATTCTTTCTGCCATTTTCTTAATCTCCTTATTCTTATCTCATTTTTCTTTTACTTCTGCCTCAACTTTGTTTGTTAATTATTAAACAACCTCTTTAATCACATTATAGTTCATCACAACCGATAGTTCTAATACAACTTTCTTACTTTTTTGATAGATTTAAACTATCATTTATGATAAAATATATACAAAAAGGAGGCCTGCTCATGACACTCAATCAACTGCTTTATTTTCAGAAGGTTGCCCAATGCCAGCACTTCCGCCAGGCAGCCGCGGACCTGAATATCTCCCAGCCGAGCCTGAGCCGCTCAATGGCCGTTCTGGAAGAAGAACTGGATATTATATTATTTGAAAGGTCCGGGAGGAATGTCCGGCTGACTAAATACGGGAAGATTTTTCTGGAACATGTGGACCGGATCCTGCATGAGACAGACCTTGCAGCCGAAAGAATGCGCCAGCTCTCAGGGAACGAGGGGCATGTGGATATCGCCTATGTGTTCCCCCTTGCAGGACGCTATATCCCGCATATGGTGCGGAAGTTTTTGCAGAAAGAAAAGAACAGCAGTGTGACTTTCAGTTTTCACCAGAGTCACACCGGGGATATGATCAACGGACTGAAGGCCGACCGGTATGATGTCATCTTTGGCTCCTATGTGGAAAATGAGCCGGATATTCAGTTCGTTCCTATCATTAACCAGAAGATGGTCGTCATCACGCCGCCGGGCCACCCTCTTCTGGAACAAGGTTTTGTCAGCCTGAAGGATCTGGAGCGTTACCCGATCATCGGGTACGACCGCACTTCCGGCCTTGGCAAGTTTACGAACCGCATATACCAGACCCATGACCTTTCCCTGAATATCATCTGTGAATCCCCCGACGAGAACGCAATCTCTGCTCTTGTCGCGGAAGACTTCGGAATCGCACTCGTAGCCGATGTGGATTTGATACGAGAAAGAAACGTATGCGTACTGCCGCTCTCCGGGGCAGGTTTCACACACACTGTTTATATGGCATACAAGAAGGAACACTACCTGATCTCGGCTGTCAAGAATTTTATCCAGTTTATACGCAAAGAAGGCACTCACTTATAACGGTGCCTGTTTTCTTTACAAACCTCTTAGATATTATTAAGGATTTCTTAAGTAGACCTGCGGCTTTACTGATGGTAAAATTTTCTTAGACACAATTAGGGCAGAATTCACCGCCGGATCAGAGGAGTTTTTACATGAGTACTTTTGTTTTAAAAATGATCGCTCTTTGCTTTATGGTCATCGACCATATCGGATATTATTTTGAGGGGACGCCTATGCTACTTCGCATGCTTGGCAGAATATCTTACCCCTTGTTTTTATTCTGTATGGTCTGGGGCTACCATTATACGAAGAGCCGGACAAAATACCTGATCCGCCTGTATCTTATGAGTGTATTCATGACCTTGTTCGGATACGCCATAGACGCTCATTTCGCCACTACAGCAGGTTATGGAAATCATAATATTTTTCTTTCCATGTTCCTTGTCGGCGTCTGTATCAGCACGATCGAATTATTTAAAAAAGCTCCCGGCAAAGGGTTTCTGGCCGTGGGAATCATGTTCGCAGTACAGGTCCTATATTACAGCCTGCCGAACTTTTTACCTTTCCTGCGCGATATGAGCGGGGACACGATTACCGGGATCATACCAAATCTGGCGCTAAACGAGTACGGGTTTGAATTTGTCGTACTCGGAGTGCTGATGTACTACCTGAAAGAAAAGAGGGAGCTGTTCTGTGCCATGTACACCCTATTCTGCCTGTACCAGTTCAGCGCAGAAATGCTGGCGGGCGGGATGGCCATTCAGTGTTTCATGATACTGGCCCTGCCGTTTATGCTGCGTTTCAACCAGCAGAAGGGTCCCGGCATGAAGTATTTTTTCTATATTTTTTATCCGGCTCACACGTTCCTTTTGTTCTATCTGTCTAATTTTGTTTTCTAAACGAACTGCCGGCGTTTTACGAAGTCTGCAAACCGGCGGACCACAGGGGCCTGGTATTTTTCTTTTGCCTGTGCCATGTAAATATACCGGACCTGCTGCGGAGAACGGATGTCGAGAACATCCACGTTCAGCTGTTTCAGGACCGGAATATCCGGCATGATGGCAATGCCGAAATTCTGGGCTACCAGCCCGGCCATAGACCCGTCTTCCTCTATCTCATATGCAATCTTTGGTGTCAGGTGTGCATTTTCAAACAGTTTGTCTACCACAGGGCGGAGACCGCTGTTCTCCGTGAAATAAATCTGCGGATAGGCGGCCGCCTGCTCAAGGTCTACGGCCTTTTGTTCCGACAACGGATGCCCTTTCGGTACGACTGCCACAAGCCCCTGTGTCCCGACCGGCGTGAACTGGATCGATGGCTCCTTATCCAGCATAGAGCAAAATGCAATATCATACTTTTCTTCTTTCAGCCCCTGAATAATCTCGTAGGTATTTCCTACTGTAAAGTGAAATGTTACTTTCATCTCCTCAAAAGTCCTTATAAAATCCCCTGCAAGCTGGGGGACAAATTCACTCCCCAAAGTATAAATATAGGCCAGCTCTATCCTGCCCTCATTCTGTCCGGTCATGGAACGCGTCTTCTTGATCCCCATATCTAAAATCTGCAGAGACTCTTCCACATACTTCAGAAAAAACCTTCCATATTTCGTCAGTACTACATTCCTCCCCTGTTTTTCAAACAGCTTCGTTCCCAGCTCCTTCTCGAGAGAATTCATCGCATGGCTCAGGCTTGGCTGGGTAATCCCCAGTTCCTCCGCAGCCTTCGTATAATGCTCCAGCCGGGCAAGTGCCGTAAAATAATGCAGCTGGTTCAGATTCATAACAATGGCCTCCTTTTACGTCCTTTTATACAAAATATCACAATTCATAGTTTTTATCTATAATTTTTATCAAAAACATGCATTTGTTTAATGAGTTATTTTTCCCTATAATACGAATCACAAACAGATTGTTAATGATATATCAAACAACCTCTCTTTTACTATTATATCTGGATTACAGGAGGTCCTATTTTATGAAGAGCAGTTACAGACATATTTTTGAACCTCTCACCGTACGTCGCATGACTATGAAGAACCGTATTATGATGACACCGATGGGGACTAATTATGGTGAGCAGAGCGGAGAAATGAGTTTTCTCCATATTAATTATTATGAACAGAGGGCAAAAGGTGGAACCGGCCTTATTATGGTAGAGAACGCCAGTGTTGATTCACCGGAAGGTTCCAACGGGACAACCCAGCTTCGGATCGACCATGACAACTATATCCCAAGACTGTTTAAACTGACGGAGACGGTACATAAGCACGGCGCATGTATCGGCATCCAGATCAACCATGCGGGGGCTTCCGCACAGTCTGCCCGTACAAATATGCAGCCGGTGTCCTCTTCCGATGTTCCGTCCAAGGCAGGCGGGGAGATTCCGCGACCGCTCACGGAGGAAGAGATTTTAAGGATTGTGAAAAAATACGGAGAGGCGGCAAAACGCGCACAGATCGCCGGTTTTGATACGGTCGAAATACATGCGGGACATTCTTATCTGATCAGCCAGTTCTTATCACCACTGTATAACCACCGGACAGATAAATTCGGCGGTTCTGCTGAAAACCGCGCCAGATTCGCACGTATGGTTATGGAAGAAGTCCGTGCGCAGGTCGGACCGTTCTTCCCGATCTTCCTCCGCATCAGCGCAGATGAATTTCTGGAAGGCGGCAATACACTGGAAGACACGCTCGATTATCTCCAGTATTTTCAGGAGGAAGCCGATGTGATTGATGTTTCCTGCGGATTGAACGCATCCATCCAGTATCAGATTGATGCCAATTTCCTGCCTGACGGATGGCGTTCCTATATGGCGAAGGCCGTGAAGGAAAAATACGGCAAGCTGTGTGTTACTATGGGAAATATCCGTGACCCGAAGGTGGCAGAAGATATCCTCGCAAGGGGCGACGCCGATATCATCGGTATGGGGCGCGGCCTGATTGCCGATCCGGAATGGGTCAATAAAGTAGAATTCGGCGACATCTGTGATATCCGTAAATGTATTTCCTGCAACATCGGCTGTGCAGGCAACCGTATCGGCATTAACCGTCCGATCCGCTGTACTGTCAACCCTGCAGTACCTGACGGGGAAATCTATAAAAAACAGCACGTCAGCAGGCCATGCAATGTGGTTGTAATCGGCGGGGGAACTGCCGGAATGGAAGCAGCATGCACCGCGGCGGAAGTCGGATGCACCACCTTCCTGATCGAGAAAAAACCTTACCTCGGTGGACTGGCTGCGGAAATCTCAAAGATTCCTGACAAGAAGCGGCTGGCCGATTTCCCGAATTACCTGATCCACCGCGCATCCAAACTGAAAAACCTGTTTGTATTTACAGGCACGGAAGCGTCTGTGGACTTTATCCGCAACTTAAAGCCCAGCATCATTGTAAATGCAACCGGCTCCACCCCCCTGCTCCCGCCGATCCCGGGGCTGATGGAGCATATCGACAAGGAAGGGGGGAAAGTTTCCTCTATCCTGAATATGATCCGCCATATCGGCGAATATCCGGAGGATCTTACCGGAAAAAAAGTAGTTGTGATCGGCGGCGGTGCCGTCGGACTGGATGTGGTAGAATACTTTGCCCCCAAAGGCGCCGAAGTCAGCATCGTGGAAATGATGCCGGTGATTGGCAACGGAATCGACCCGGTCTCCAAAACAGGCACTTTTGCGCTGATGGAACAGCACCATGTCCGTCAGATGCCAAACACGGCGCTCAAAGAAGTGCGGGCTGATTCCTTCCTCGTGGAAACAAAAGACGGCCTTGAAGAACTGCCGTTTGATTATGGATTTGTCTGTCTGGGAATGAAAGCAAGCCAGCCGATCCTCCAGAATATCAGGGATGCTTTCGATGATGAGAATGAAATCGAGATTGTCAACATCGGGGACAGTGTCCGTGCCAGAAGAATTATCGAAGGAACAGAAGAAGGGCGGAATATTCTCAATACACTTGAAAAACGGGGATATCTCTAGAAAAAATGACGAAAAGAGCAATACCGCAGCCGTCAGGCATGGTATTGCTCTTTTTGATTTTTTAAACAACCTGTTGCTTTATATTAAATGCGTACTCTCCAGTTTTTCCGTAAATGCTTCATTCAGGCGGATCACCGGTTTTCTCAGTACCAGTCCCAGTATAAGGGATAAGATCAGGAAGATCCCCAGCGCCCCCAGTTCTTTGATGTAAGTCATACCGTACATCCCGCCGATGCATTCCCGCATAGCCGCCATGCTGTGTGTAAACGGAAGCAGCGGATAGACTTTCCGGAAGAATGCCGGTGCCACCTCGATCGGGAACGTCCCCCCTGAGCCCGCCACCTGCATGACGAGAAGCACGACGCAGATTGCTTTCCCGATGTCCCCGAAAGAAACCGTCAGTGTATAGATGATATTTACATATACAATACTGGTCACCCATCCCGCCAGCAGAAATAAAAACGGATGCCGGCACTGAATTTCCAGATAAAACAGGTCTCCCAGACAGATCAGCCCGCTCTGCATAAGGCCGATGATCAGAAACAGGATGTAGCGTCCCAGATACATCTGGTGGTCCTTTACTTTATTCATTCCCCTCAGTGATTCCTGAGATACCGTCACCTTCAGCATCGCGACAAGCACGATCCCTCCCACCCAGATAGCAAGTGTGGAATAAAACGGCGCCATAGAAGAGCCGTAATTCTCGATTGGGTACAATTTCTCTGTCGCCAGATTCACCGGGGCAGAAAGGAAAGCACTGATGCTATCTTTATCGCCGCCGATGATATTCTCAAGTGTTCCGAAATCGCCGCTGTCCCGGGCTTTTTTCAGCTGTTCCACAGTTGCTGACAGTCTGGACGATATCTGGTCAAGCAGCTCACCTGACGTGTCCAGCGTCTTTTTTATCTGCGACAGATCGGAGGATGCCGGGCCTGACAGGCTGTAGACACCCGCGGCACCGTCATCCAGTTGTTTCAGAAGTCCGGATATACTGCTTTTTGTATCCCCCAGTGAGCCAAACAGTCCATCCAGACTACTCTTTACATTCTGCTCATAATCTGCTTTTACATCCGCAAGACTCTGGGCATTCTGCTGTAACAGCTGGTTCAGTTCTTCCTGGGAATCTGCTGCGTTTTCCCCGTGGTTCCTTATGGAAGCGGCGGTACCTGAAAGCCGGTCACGCAGGGTCTCCTGCACAGAAATAGACTCGTTCATGCGTCCTGTGATCTTGCCCGTCAGCGGTGCCAGTTCCGGGTGTTCCTCCCCCAGTGCCAAAAACGTATCACTCAGCGCCTGATAGGCATCTATCATCGTCCCTACTTTTCCCGCCAGCGTATCCAGTGTATCTGCCGCCGCAGATGTGTCCGATGACAATGCGGACAGGGCATCCCGTATGGCAGACTCAATCTGCTCATAATAACTTCCGCTGTCCGCCAGTGCCTGATTAATGCCGTCCGTCGCTCCTGAGACCGCCCCCCGCATATCTGAAAAAGCCGTCTCTGTCTGTTCCAGCGTTTCGAGGCTTTTGTCGGAATGATCCCCTGACTGCTTTAAGAATGCAGCCGTTGTTTCCAGCATCTGCTGTGTCGAGTCTGTCATTGCCGCAAATGCCTGTATCGTCCCTGAAGCTGCAGCCAGATCGGAGGACGTCTTTTCCAGATTGGAAATCAAGGCCGCCACTATGGAATCTGTCCCCTTTGCATCGGCAGTATCTGCCACAGTCTGCATGGCCGAAAGCGCGGTATCCGAAATCGTTTCTATGAACACTTCCTTCACCTGTGTCTGGACTGCACTTGCCCCTTTATCCGTGACCTTCGGTGCAATCGCATTTTCCTTGGCATTGGAATAATAAATAATCTCCGGATTCGTGACATCACTGGAAAAAAGGCTCATCAGATTTTTGCTAAAATCCTCCGGTATGACAATGGCCGCATAGAATTTACCGGATTTCACGCCGTCAAGGGCCTTATCCCGGTTCGTAAAGGTCCAGTCCAGCTGTTCGTTTTCCCGAAGCGCCGAAAGTACATTATCCCCCAAGTTCAGCCTGACCGGAAGCAATTCGCCCTCATAGCCTTTGTCGGCACTCGCGACAGCCACCTTCAGATCCTTAGTATTCTCATAAGGGTCCCAGCTTGCCGCAATGTTAAACCACGCATACAGGGCCGGGACAACCGTGATTCCCAGAATCACGATCCATGCGATGACGTTCTTATGAAAACGCTGTACATCATGTTTAAAAATATTCAGTATGTTTTTCACTCGTCATCCCTCCCTTTCATTGCATTTAGCAGTTCCTCTCTTGAAAGAGCCCCCAGTTCAGTCTCCCTCTTTAAGCGTTCATGGATATATTCCAGAATGATCAGATATACGGCAATCACGATAATGGAGGCAATCCACAGCACAAGAAATACAATCTTGGATTCAATGCTGAACATCAGGATCAGGAAAATCACCGGCAGAATGATCATAGCCGCAAAGCCGATGCGTATCTGCTTCTGATATCCCGCCTCGAAAGCTGCCGCCTTCGCAACCAGTTCTTCCCGCAGTGTTTCCTCTCCCATCAGCGCCTTAATGACAAGGGATACCTGCGTCTTTTCCTGATTAACCGCCTCTGTCTCGCAGATCATCAGGTCCGTCTCGGCAAGTTTCTTGTCGAACAGATAGTTTAGATTCATCAGCAATTTCCTGAATCCAAGTCCGATCAAAAAGGCAATCGGCAGATAAAGCGCGAGGCACAGCAGATTTTTCATATACTCATGCCCGTACATCCCTGCAATCGCTTCCCTCATGGCATTGATTCCATAGGTGAACGGAAGAAGCGGATGAAGACGTTGAAAAAATGCCGGTGTCATCTCGATCGGATACGTTCCCGCTGAACCGGGAATCTGTAAAATGACAAGCACAACGCACAGTGCCTTGCCGATATGTTTAAAAGCAATCGACAATGCATAGATCAGGTTTACATAGACAAAGGAGCAGAAGACTCCTGCTGCCACAAATGCCGCCGGGTGAAGGCACTGCACCTTTAGAAGCCATAAATCCCCGAGACATACGATCAGCCCCTGAATCAGCCCGAGCACCATGAACAGCATCCATCGTCCAAAATAGGCGCTGGCCGGTGAAAATTTAGGAACCTTCTCATCCCGGTCCACTTCCAGCTTCAGAATCGCAATCAGGACGATTCCCCCTACCCAGAGCGCCAGATTCGTATAAAACGGCGTCATGGATGATCCGTAATTTTTCACACTGTAAAGCGTTTCACTCCGGATCGTAACAGGGGATGCCATAAATCCTGCAATAGAATCGGCGTCCAATCCTTCCAGTGATAAAAACTTCTGGTAAGCGTCCGAACCCTGAAGCACCTTAAGGTCGGTCGAAATCCGGGCAATCTGCCCGTCCAGAGAAGAGACTGCCTCCCCGGTCCGGCTCAGGGCTTCCAGACTGTCATCCAGGCTTTCGTCCAGCTGGTTTAAAATCTCCTTCAACTGATCCGCAGAATAAGGGATGCCGGACAAGGTGGCAGACAAACCCCCGCTCACTGTTGAGAATGAATCCAGTGACTGGTTAAGCTGCGGCAAAAGCGTCTGGTCAAAGGTCTCACGGTAGTCCTGCATGGATTGGCGGCTCCCGGATACAAGTGATTCCAGCGTTTTCTTTGTATTTTCAGCGGTATCAAGCGCTTCAGCAATATTCGCATTCCCCTCCTTCAGGGAGGCCAGAAGATTCTGGTACTCCGTGTTCCTGTCCTGAAGTCCGGATATAGCCTGACTGACCGTACCTGCCGCCTCATCCGCGACGCCACCGGGAAGCTTTTCCTGTAGACTGTCATTGAGCTGTAAAAGCTCCTCTAAAAGTTTTCCATTAATCTCTGACAGGTTTTCTACAGAATCTATCCCGCTGCCAATCACACCGTTAATAGTATCTGCCTGTGTTTTCAGAGAACTCAGTTTATCGGAGGCAGACCCGTAAATGCGGTTCAGACGGTTCTCCCCATCGGACAGGCTCTGGGAAAATACAAGTGAAAAATCTCCCACTGAATTACGGCTGTTCTCCAATACCGACGCCGCATCTTCAAATGCCCGGGAACCGGAATCTGCCGCCGACTTTACTTCATCTAACGTGGCAAGTGTATCCTGTATCAGGGAATTGCTGCTCCCTGCCGTATCCTGAAAATTTTTCAGCACCGTCTGGTACTGTCCCAGATTATCCTGAACGTCAGACAGCATAGCCATGACGTCTGTATCCATACGATTCATATCACCTGAAATCTTTGTCACGGATGACCGGATCAGCTTCGATATCGTCTCAGCTGCTACGGAAGAAAATGTGTCATTAATCTCCTGCTGCACAGTACCGGCCCCGGTATCTGTAATCTTCGGGGCAATCGCATTCTTCTTTTCATTAATATAATAGGAAAGTTCCGGTTTCTTAGGCTTACCGGATATGATACTTAAAAGCGAACTGCTGAAATCTTCAGGTATCACAATTGCCGCATAGTATTTCCCGGACCTGACACCCTTAACTGCCTTCTCTTCATCGACAAATGTCCAGCCCAGCTGGTCATTCTTCTTCAGGTTATCCGCGATGCTTTCTCCTGCATTCAGGGTCAGCACCTCATTTTTTGATCCCTTATCATTATTCGCAACTGCCACCCTGATCCCCTGGGTATTGCTGTACGGGTCCATATTGGCTGCAATATTGAACCATGCATACAAGGATGGAAGGACGCAAACGCCCGCCATTACAATCATAGCAACTTTGTTGCGGAAAAGCCGCTGTATATCTCTTTTAAAAATCTGGAATGATTTCTTCATGCCGGTAAACCTCCTGTCTTTGGCCAGTACAATGCCATACACAACTATAGGTGCCGCCGTCGCGACTGTCGTGTGACAATGTGTCAGGTAAAGTATACCAGAAGCAGGACAGAAAATC
Organism: Faecalicatena orotica; assembly: GCF_905197545.1. NCBI lineage: Bacteria > Bacillati > Bacillota > Clostridia > Lachnospirales > Lachnospiraceae > Faecalicatena > Faecalicatena orotica. The sequence goes on along the minus strand of NZ_CAJJZH010000018.1, from coordinate 27,372 downwards.
TATCGTTAAAATGACGAATGGTCATAATTTTATTCATGAACTTATTATGCATAAAAAAAGCAGTACAGGCCCCCTCGGGATATCCTGTACTACTTTCAGTTCCTTACGCGGCCCGGTCCCAGTCCGCCGTCTATCCTATATTCCGCACTTTAAAGTCTCTCAACGCCTCGCGTTTCTGGTCCTTTTTCGCAATATCGGCCCGCTTATCATAAAGCTTCTTCCCCTTTGCCAGCCCAAGCTCAACCTTGACAAGGCTGCCGCTGAAATAAACACGCAGCGGCACGAGTGTATTTCCTTTTTCCTTCATCTTGCCGAATATCTTATTGATCTCATTCTTATGAAGAAGAAGTTTCCTCACACGCAATGGGTCTTTATTGAAAATATTTCCTTTTTCGTACGGGCTGATATGCATTCCATAAATGAACATTTCTCCGTTTTCAATTCGGATGAATGCTTCCTTGATACTGCACTGCCCCATACGCAGCGACTTAACCTCTGTCCCGTGCAGGACGATCCCTGCCTCATATTTCTCCAGTATAAAATAATCATGGTATGCTTTTTTGTTATTGGCAATCAGCTTGCCCTCTGTCTTAGCCATAGCACTTCCCCCGCGTCTTTTTTAATAATTAGCCGTCATATTCCTGATCATCCCCGCAGAACTCAAAATCAATGGTCCTCTGCAGCCGGTCTGCACCCAGCACACGCACCATAACTTTCTGTCCCAGTTTGTATACATTTCTTGTGTGTTCTCCGATCAGCTCATACTGGTCTTCCCTGTAATCGTAATGGTCATCACGCATATTGGTGACATGTACAAGACCCTCGATTGTATTTTCCAGCTCCACATATGCACCCCATTTGGTAATGCCTGAGATAACCCCCTCGAACACTTCTCCAATCCGGTCCTGCATATACTCTACTTTCTTCAGTTTGACTGTCTCGCGTTCTGCTTCCTCTGCTTTTCGCTCCCTGTCACTGGCCTGAGCTGCGACACCCGGAAGGATACTCTCATAGTGGCCGATCCTGTCCTCATTCATCCTGCCCCTTAGATTCTCTTTGATAATCCTGTGAATCTGCAGGTCCGGATATCTCCGGATCGGTGACGTGAAATGTGTGTAATACTTTGCGGCCAGCCCGAAATGCCCTGTATTCTCAGGTGTATACTTTGCCTGCTTCATGGAGCGAAGCGCAAGGCGGCTGATCAGCGCTTCCTGCGGTGTTCCTTCGACTTTTCCGAGCAGCTTCTGTACTTCCTTTGGCTTTACCTCGCTGTTGCCCACATGGATGTGGTAGCCGAAATTATTGATAAACAGACTCAGCTTCTTAATCTTCTCCTCGTCCGGCTGTTCATGTGTGCGGTAAAGGAACGGCAGTTCCCTCCAATAGTACTCCTCGGCCACGGTCTCATTAGCCATCAGCATAAAGTCCTCAATCATTTTAGTCGCGGCGTTTCTGTCATAAGGCTTAATATCTATCGGTCTGCCGTTTTCATCCAGCACCATCTTTGTCTCTGGGAAATCGAAATCAATGGACCCTCTTTTCCTTCGCTTTTCCCTCAGGATTCCTGAAAGTTCCGCCATTTTCATAAACATCGGGACTAATGTACTGTATTTTTCGCTTTCCGTCTGCGGAAGCTTATCGTCTGCCTGTTCTTTTAGTATCTCTGCCACGCTTGTATAGCTCATGCGCTCATCCACTTTGATCACAGTCTCAGCAATCACGTGGTCAATGACTTCGCCCTTCTGGTTAATCGTCATAATACAGCTCAGTGCCAGCCTGTCCTCACCTGCATTCAGGGAGCAGATCCCATTAGATAACACATGCGGCAGCATGGGGATCACCCGGTCTGCAAGATAAACACTTGTCCCTCTTTTCAATGCCTCACGGTCCAGGGCGCTCTTCTCCTGAACATAATTCGTCACATCGGCAATGTGGACGCCCAGCTTGTAGCTGCCGTCTTCCAAGGTCAGGGAAACTGCATCATCCAGATCCTTCGCGTCTTCTCCATCAATGGTTACCATCTGCCAGTCACGCAGGTCCATTCTTCCTGCCATGTCCGCTTCCGATACCTCTTTGCCCACGCGCTCAGCCTGATTCATCACTCTTTCGGGGAACTCCACCGGGAGGTCATATCCTTTCACTATGGACATAATATCGGTTCCCGGATCGTTGATGTGTCCGATAATCTCGATGACCTTCCCTTCCGGCTTCATATCCTGACCGCCGTAGGACATCAGTTCCACCACGACCTTATGACCCGTCATGGCTCCCTTTTCCTTACCCTCCGGAATATAAATATCCTTCAGCACACGCTGGTTATCAGGCCTTACAAAGCCAAAATTCTTACACTTTTCATAAAGGCCCACAATCTTCGTTGTTCCGTGTGAAAGAATGCGGACAATCTTGCCTTCCTTCCTTTTTCCGTCCGGTGATTTCGTAATAATGAATTCGACCTCATCCCCCTGGAACGCGCCTCCTATATTATCTTCCGAAATAAAGACATCCTCGTCCTCACCTTCCTGAAGTACAAAACCAAAACCTCTGGCATTTGCCTGAAATGTTCCTGTCAGGCGCTTCGCCTGTCCTTTTGCATACTTTCCCTTTTTAGAAACATAGATCTTCCCCTCTGCCTCTAAAGCATCCAGAACTTCCTTCAGTTCCCCTCTCTGCTCCTTCGGAATCTGAAGCACGATCGCTATCTCTTTTATCTTCATCGGTATATAAAAATCATCACAAATGAAATCGTACAGTACTTTTTTTCTCTTTTCAAATGTCTGGTCCAAATTCTCACCTTCTTTCTTCTATCTTTCTATTATCTCTATTATATAAAGAAAAAACACTCTATATTTTATAGAGTGTTCATCATCTTATCCTCTTAGTTAAATACACCCAGGTTCAAAACCAGTGCCAGAACCATAAATAAAATGGCAAGGAACTTCGTGGACTTTACAAGAGCGCCTTCCATAGAACGTCCTTTATTCTGTCCCCAGTAGGAATCCGCTGCACCACTGATCGTTCCCAAACCTGCCGACTTACCTTCCTGCAGAAGAATAATTGCTGACAGTGCAATACAATCTATAACAAATATAATCGTCAAAATAATCTTTAAAATATCCATCAATCTCCACCTCCTGTGAATAAACCACGATTATCTTACCACAGATGGGAAGTATTTGCAATAACTTTTCCAAGTTTTCAACAAAATTATAAAAACAAAAAAATGCTGAGAAACCCTGAAGATTTCCCAGCATTTTGACCTTCCTGCCACATTAGAAGCTTATTTTACAACCGCCCTGATAATCTTGTTTTTTAACAGGCAGAATATAAATATCACAGCACAGATCACGGTTACTATGATGCTTGGCATACGTACCGCGTCGTTCGTTCCGGATGTCAGTATATATCCGATGGACCAGCTTAATATCTGCACGTCTCCCACTGCCAGAATCATAATAGCCAGTGACACAATTCCAAAGGATGCGCTTGTCAGCAGCAGAACCAGCCAGATGAAGTTCAGTCCGTTATTGTGAATCAGTTCGTTCGCTTTTTTCCCTGTTACTTTACTCATTGTCATCCTCCTTTTTCTTGTTGCAGCACCACGCCCTGAACGGCAGGCACATAAAGAGCGCGATCATTCCAGCGGCCAGTATGGCATCTCCCAGAATCCAGAACCACATCCAGTTTGAGAATCCGCCTTCGTATGTATACATATTCGGTGCCTCGCTGTTTGCATATACATACAGGATATTCTTTGCTGATTCTCTCATTTTTGTTACACCATAACCGCTCTTCAATGTGGCAGACGTAAAGCCGCAGTCACCGCTGGCTTTTGTCAGCATCATGTCATTTCCAGCCCGGAGTGCATAGTCAGGGAGCATGTAATAGGAACCTCCCGGTCCTACACCATCTGTGATCACCTTCCCCTTCATCCCCCACTCATCACGTGGAAGTACGGTACATAATGCATAAGTTGCACCACTCCATGAGGTTCCGATTCGTCCCAGTTCCGTCATAAGTCCGGTACATTCCCCTTGTTTCACTGCGAGTTCAAAAGGTCTTGCATACACCTCGCGAAGTGCCTGTTCATTGCACCAGTTTGCGACACCATCCCGGTTAGTATCCTGTGTATTCAGCAGGTAATGTTTCGCATATACATATACGCCCTGCCCCTGAAGCCCTGACACTTCTGCTGCCGCAAACATACCGGCATGGGTCGGGTCTTCTGAAAAGTATTCAAAGTTTCTTCCACCGAATGGAGAACGGTGTGTATTCATCGCAGGGGCATACAAACCGGCAATTCCCCAGTTGATTGCTTCCTGCCCATAGATGCTGCCCATTTTTTCAACGAGCTCCACATTCCATGTCATGCCCATCAGGACTTCTGATACATATGTGTTCATTTTCAGTCCAAGATCATTAAAGCTGAATCCATTTAATCCCTGGGGGCCATCGATGTCGACCGTCTCTGGTTTTTCTATGGAGTCTATCTGCGGGGTGGACCACCCGGAATTTCCGCACAGTACTGTCAGCTCATCTAACGTAAGCTGGTCCATAAGGTCTTCCCACTTCTCATCGTCATAGTCCAGACCGATCATGTCATTGATCGTCAATCCGTTGTCCGCCCCAAGTACAGGCATTTCCACGGAATCATCATCCATATCCATAACTGAAGATCCGGGGCCGTTAGCCTCTAATCTTGCCTTGACTTCCTCAGGAACAGAAGTCGGGTTCAGACGTCTTTCCACCTTCGGAAATGTTCCAGCAAAATCTGCACGGCTTAAATAGGTCATGTTTGTCTCCAGTGTTGCTGCGTCCTGAAATTCATCCTGCACTACAGCCGCCGTTTCATCTGTAGATCTCTTGCCGTCATTTTCCTCGTTGTAAATAATCTGTCCGGCCAGATCATAAGTAAAGCTCTGTCCTTCCTTTACTGTATGTGCATCTGTACGCAGTGTAAATGTATAAGTACCTTCATCCATCACATAACATCCATTTCCTTTTTCATCAAAGGATGCCATATCATCGAATACCATTGTCAGTTCCAGTGTCTGGGACTCACCCGGCTGAAGTTCATCTGTCTTGGCAAACGCTCCCAGATTTACCGCCGATTTCTCAATTCCGCCTTTTGTATACGGTGCGCTGTAGTATAATTGGACGACATCTTTGCCGGCCGTATCCCCTGTATTGGTTACTTCCACCTTGCAGGTAATATTGCCCCCCTGCCCGTCAACCTGTGAATCTATAAGTTTCCAGTCGAAGGTGGTATAGCTTAGTCCATATCCGAATGGATACTGTACGATGCTGTCATAGTTTTTATAATCATAAGTTGTATCCCCGACTGTAACCACAGTGCCGTCCACTGCTGCCGTCTCATACCAGCGGTAGCCTGTATAAATATTTTCCTCGAAATAGAAATATTTATTGGACATATTTGTATCATAGTCCGTGTAAGTGCAGTCTCCCATATTATAATAGGAAGGAGCACTCTTTAAATCGTATGCATAGGTATCAACCAGATGGCCGCTCGGATTCACGGTTCCCATCAGAACATCGGCAACACCTCTCAGGCCGGTTGCCCCCGGTCCCGCGATCTGAAGTGCCGCGTCAATCCCTTCGTCTTCGAGAAAACCAAGTTCCATTGCATGAGAGGAATTAATCAATACGATTACATTTTCGAAGTTTCCTTTCACCAGATCCAGCAATTCCTGCTCACAGCTCTGGATCTCCAGATAGTGTTTCCCTTCGTCACCGCCCACATCTGTATACTCACTCATATCCAGCGGGCAGTCCTGTCCTTCTCCGCCTACACGTGAAAGAACTACTACCGCGGTATTGCTGAATTCCTTTGCTGTATCAATATGTTCTGACACATCCGTACACTTGCTGTCATAAACAGAAAAATCTGCACCGTCCGGATTAAAGACATCCCACTCCGCGCTTTCCGTGTATTTCCCGGAATAATAATCCCAAAGGTCCTCATTAATCGTAAGCCCTTCATTTTCAAAGGATTCCTTCAAGGTCTCATTCTCCGCACTTCCGCTTGTGGTCCCGCTTCCGGCACCGCCATATACAATATCGACGCTGCGGTACCCGAATACATTGATTTTGTCGGTATCCATCGGAAGTGCATTGTCCGTATTCTTCAGGAGCGTCACCCCTTCCGATGCTGCTTCCTTCGTAATATCACGTGCCTCATTAAAGGTGGCCGTCTTTTCTTCTTCTGATGCCTCTGAACTGTTTCCCCCGGTCACCTGCTTATTCAGGTTCCAGTAATATGTGATCGTATCTGCATACCGTGTCAGACCGATATTTGCGACGATCATGATAATCATCAGCAGCGACACTGCAATGGAGCCAATGACTCCGAATTTCTTTTTAACAGGATGCATCCATTTTTTCATTGTGTTTCCTCCTCATCCATTTTTTCATTTGCTTTTCCACCCGTTTTTCTCCTTTCTTTACTTGATGAGGAGAGTATATTAAATGTAAAACACATACGCAATATTTCTGACACCAACGGATTTTAGCTGGTACAAAAACAAATTCAGCCGGTACAACTGGTACACATAACGGTATGATTTGCACTTGACAATGACAGATTTTTTTCACCAGAAAAGCAGCATAATCTTCCTTAGAAAATTATGCTGCCTTCATTCTTCATCAGTTCCATATAATAATCCTTCACTTCTGCCGCCTTCCGCCTGCTCATCGGAAGGCTCATCCCATTATCCAGAACCACATCATTCTCTTTAAATACCTGGATGTGTTTATAGTTCACAAGATATCCCTTATGGATACGGATAAAACCATAATCTTTAAATTCTTCCTCCAGCTCCTGCATCTGCTTTCTGACTGCAAGAGGCTTCTCCCGGCCCGCTATATAGAACTGCTGGTATTTCCTGGCCCCCTCAATGAACAAAATATCTTCTATATTGACCGTCTCGGTCTGGTCCTTCAGCTGGAGTACAACCCGGCTCTCCTTTCCGTCTTCCCTCTGATCCAGATACCCGCCGAGGACCTGTGGGATATCTTCCAGAAAATGATTCTTACGGATAAACCCGTATGGGTTAACCCGGAGGGAATCAAACACCTTGTCCTCCCTGCTGGAAACATAGATGATATCGACCTTATTCCTTTGTCCACGCAGCTTCTTTCCAAATGCAATTCCATCCACAACAGGCATATCAATATCCAGAAGAAGCAGATCGAAGGAAACCTCCCTCATCTTCTTTTCCAGACTTTCCGCGTTTATGAAGGTACGGACCTCCCCTTGCACTTTTTTCTCCTGCAGTACCTTCCCAATAGCCTCTCTGATCACATCCAGGGCAAATGTCTCGTCATCACAGACGGCAATTCTCAGTTTTTCCACTCTTACTCTCCCTTTTGCCTTATGGCCGCTTCTTTTTCCATCTGCAGCATCACATCTGCGGTAAATACGGAATCCGTTATCTTGTATTTTACATGACCATGATACTTCTGTGCAATCATATCTACTACTTTTGTCCCGTAACCATGCACTTTTTTATTTCGTTTCGTACTCTCCAGCTTCAGCCGCTCTTTTACGGACATACTGTCGTCCACGGGATTTTTTACGGTAATAAACAGATAAGCTCCCTTTGCCTCCATTTCCAGAGTGATAACCGGCCGGTCGAATTTCCCGGCATCACATGCCTCAATCGCATTGTTCAGGAGATTAAACAAAAGACTACATAACTCTGCGTCTTTAAACGGAAGTCTCTCTGGAATGATAATTCTGGTTTTCAGCGTAATTCCATGCGATCTGGCAGAGGACGCCTCATAATTGGCAATGGTATTCACTACCGTATTGCCACAGTTTACATACTGGTACAATTCTGCATTCTGGGAAAAACTGTTGTTTAAAAAGTCTTCCAGCTTGTCATACTCTTTCTTCTCAAGTAGTGCCTTCAGGTACATATCATGGTTCTTAATCTCATGGCGGATTGTGCTCATTTCCTCATATATATTTTTGGTGGCCTCATACATCTCATGATCGACCTCCGCCTTTCTCTGCATCGCCACCAATTCCATATTCTGCACATATTCTCTGGAGATCATATAGAACATATAATACCCCAGAAGTTCCAGAAGCCAGAAACTAAGGCTGATAATCACATTGTATGCCACGGTCCCTTTCAACAGTGTTTCAGCCAGCAGGGCATACGCAATCTGTGAGATGCCTGCAAGGGCGGAGATTGCCACCATCAGGATCACTCCCGATTTAGGTGTATAAGAGAAAGACTCCGTTGAAAATCTTTTTAAAAACCATGCCATGAAGAAAAACAGCAGGATACTTAAAATAGCCGTTATCCCCAGATATCCGTATGATGAATATCCAAGGCCGTTAAAAAAATCCCCCCAGGGTTCCGAGATAACTACATTGAGAAATGCCGCCGAATAGTATACGCTGCACATCACGATTCTGGTGGATAGCCGGTACTTACTCCGGAACACGGCATAACACACCAGAAAAACGAGTAAAGAGAGCCAGTCTTTACTCGTTGAACCGATCAGCATATAGATGACGCTGTTCAGCAGAAACATCACGACAGCACATACTGCCGTCTCCGCTGCCTTTTTTAAGGTTCCTTTTATAGAAAGTTTTATATCATTCAGCATCAGGATGGCAGCCGCCATGTAAGCAAGCTGGGTTACTATGTAGGATTTTCCGTAGACCTGTTCAATAAAATAAATCTGAAAATATTCTGACATAAACTGGGTGTCCTTTACGGTGATTTTGTTATATCATATACCCTGAATACACCGGCGGTCAACATTTCATCTTATGATTAAAGCCTACAGCCCCAACATTTTTTTGATGCCGCCTTCATTCAGCATCTGAACCGTCTCGAATTTCCCGTCCCGGAATACCGCCCAGTTATTAAAGATTCCGGGTACATTTTTCGCCTTTTCCAGACTGTCCACTGCGATCAGATTTAACGGCACATTGTATTTTTCACATGTATCTTTTACCTGTAAAACACTGTTTTTGATAAACGGGCACTGCATGCCGTAATAGATCGTCAGTTCTTTCTCTTCCGTCTCCATTTTCTTTGCACGCTCAGATAAATGCGGTTTCGTCCCGTCAAACGACAGTGCCAGTAACTCATAGTCACCTGCAGCAGTATCCACTGTTTCAAATCCAAATTTCGCCATAAATTTCTTATCTGTCAGATAAGGCTTTTTCTTTTTGGAGCTGAGTACACAGACCCCCGATTTCCCCTGTGCCTTTGCGTCGCTGATACAATATTCCAACAGTGATTTGGCATACCCATTCCCTTTGTATGACCCAGATACCCAAAGGCAGTAAATATATAAATAATTATCTCCATACACCGGGACCCATGCCGTCTCAAGCGGTGCATATTCAATAAATACTTTTCCTTTTGCATTGAGCTTACGGAAAACATGTCCCTCTGCAAACCGCTCCTGCAGCCATTGTTTTTTAGCTGCTACGCCGCCCTGATGCTTTTTATCCGCTATTGCACAGCACAGGTGCTCATTCTCAAGATTATCCGCGGTTATATTTACGAATTGTTCGCCCATACCAGTCTCCCTTTGTCTACTTATTTTTTCCAGCGTTTTAAAGTTGGAAACCATTCCATCATGCCAGACCTTGCCTCTTCCTCGCTCATCCCCGGATTAGCTGAGACCATATGCGGTACACATGTTTCAATCATTTCTTCCATCGTTCCCTGAAAAGTGAACGCACCATTTTCATAGCAGTAACTGCAGTAATCCTCGTTTTTACTGCCATCGGCATTGCTACCATACATTTCATTTGTTTCCCCCATAGGCATCCCGCAGCATTGACAAAATTGTTCACTCATTTTTGATTCCTCCATATTTGGTTTCTGTTGTTTTACAACTTTAGTATAATCCATATATGTTGACATCTTATGTCATGGTTTATTTTTTTCGAATATCTTTTTTGCTTCATTTGAGATGACCTCACGCAGATATGCGGGCTCTACTACATCCACTTGTGCCCCGAAGGAAAGCAGATAGCCTGTAAGCCAGTCATCCTCAGGCATTTCTGCTGCGGCAATAAGCGTCCCGTCTTCCTGTTCCTCTATTTCTCCGGGATCAAACTCATCATATACCCGGTATGCCATGTTCTTCGGGAAACGAAGTACGATCTTGTTGTAACTAAAATTCTGTGCATCCTCACAATCCGGAAAAGGAACAGGACTGAACCGCCGTCCTGTCGGTTCCAGTTCAATCATACGGTTCAGCTTAAAGATTCGAAAGTCTTCCTTCTCTGTACAATATGCCTTTACATACCATTCTTTTGCTTTATATAGAAGCTTAAGAGGATTGATTTCTCTTTTTGATCTCATACCGGAGGCCCCTGCATAGACGATGGATACTGTCTCATGATTTACAACGGCATCCTTCAGCTTTTCAAATCTGACGTTATCCTTCGTTTTTCTTCCCCAGCGTGAAAAATCTACTTCAAACCAATTATCAGACTGAATTTGAAAAAGCGCGGACAGCTTAGTCATCATTTCCTTTTCATAGACATGGTCCAGAACGGACAAGCTTTGTAATGAGGATAATAACTCCTGCTTTTCCTGATCCGATAACAAAGCATGATCAAGTACATAATTATCCAATAAGTAAATTCCGCCGTTCCTTCCTGTCTCAGCATAAACAGGAATCCCCGCATTGCTCAGGGCATCGATATCCCTGTAAATCGTCCTGACCGACACTTCAAACTCCCTTGCCAGCTCCGGCGCTGCTGCATGTCCTTTGCTAAGTAAATAGTATACGATCTTAAACAGCCGGCTTTCATTCATAACATCAATCACCTCCTTTTTCGGGTACCCCCTCCAAATTTCAAATGCGGGGAAAAAACCGCAGGAACACTGCATTTTGCCATTAAGCTGTAAAATACTGAACTTTTTATAACATTTAACTACATTATAGCAGATAAACCATGACATCGTATGTCAAGTTTAATTACATCTTCCGCCAGTTAAGCTCCATACCGCGAATTGATACGCTGCCCCCGTTTAGAGTCTCCCCAGTGGGCATTCTATCCCCTCGGCCGGATGCAGCAGCTGAAAAACCGGGAAGCCAGCCCCACGCCGGGGGCACCTGTGCTGTTTTAAAAGCCCTAAAGTTTACGTTAGAGCTTCTTAAGACAAAAACAGAAAAAATGACGGACAGAATTTGACGTCTCACGGCAAATTCTGAAGCGACTTAAAACCCGAAATTATCAAATTTCGGGTTGCATGTCGCTGGACCGCCATTTTCTCTGTTTTTGTCTTTAGGAGCTCTTACGTAAATGATGTGGACTTTAAAACAGCACAGGTGCTCCCGGCGTGGGGCTGGCTTCCCGGTTTTTCAGCGTCCCCTTTCCCAGCCAAGACTAAAGCTTGCCAACTAACTCCAAATTTATTTTCCTAATTCTTCTTCGATCCTCAATAACTGGTTGTATTTAGCAACACGCTCTGTCCTGCAGGGCGCCCCGGTCTTAATCTGCCCGGTATTAAATGCGACCGCTATATCTGCTATTGTTGTGTCTTCTGTTTCCCCTGAGCGATGGGATATGATCGCCTTGTATCCGGCTTTCTGTGCCATTTCGATCGCTTCAATTGCCTCCGTGAGTGTTCCAATCTGGTTTACCTTCACCAGAATTGCATTGGCAACACTCTGTTCAATCCCTTTTTTCAGTCTCTCCACATTTGTAACAAACAGGTCATCCCCGACCAGCTGTATCTCATTCCCCAGCCTCGTAGTAAGGAGTTCCCAGCCGTCCCAGTCTTCCTCATCAAGAGGGTCTTCAATCGAACGGATCGGGAATTCCAGTGATAAGTCTTCATAATACTCAATCAGCTCCTCTGCGGAACGGATAATTTTCTGTCCCTGCATCTTACTCTCACCAGGGAATTCGTATTTTTTATAGTCCTTGTTATACAGCTCGGATGCCGCAACGTCGAGGGCAATCGCAATATCTTCCCCCATTTTGTAACCAGCCTTTGTTACAGCCTCACTGATAAACCGAAGGGCTTCTTTTGCATCCGGCAGGTCCGGTGCAAAACCTCCTTCATCACCTACTGCCGTGCTCAGTCCGTTTTCTTTCAGCAGGTTCTTCAATGAATGGTAAATCTCCGCACACATGCGGAGTCCTTCCTTAAAGCAGCATGCTCCGACAGGCATGATCATAAACTCCTGAATATCCAGTGTATTATCCGCATGTGCCCCCCCGTTTAAGATATTCATCATCGGCACCGGGAGCTTGTGTGCATTAACGCCGCCGAGATAACGGTACAGCGGTACTTTCAATGCATTTGCCGCTGCTCTTGCGGCCGCCAGGGATACACCGAGGAGCGCATTCGCACCAAGGTTCTTTTTATTCTTGCTTCCATCCGCTTTGATCAGAACCTTGTCGAGAGCCGTCTGGTTAAACACGTTCATCCCGATAACCGCCCTGGCGAGCTGGTCATTCACATGTTCTACAGCACGCTGCACGCCTTTCCCGCCATAGCGGTCTTCATTGTCACGAAGCTCCACAGCCTCATACATTCCTGTCGATGCCCCGGACGGGACTGCGGCGCGTCCCACAGTGTCCTCACCGACCAGCACTTCTACTTCTATCGTAGGATTCCCTCTGGAATCAATAATTTCTCTTGCGTAAACATCCCGAATCGCTAAATACTGATACATAGATTTATTTCCTCCTGCTTCCTCATAATCCAGTGTTAGTATTTCCAATTATCTTTTCTTAATGCGTTGACTTTTGATATTCACGGCGTTACAATGCGGTTAGGTTTACAGGGGATGCAATGGCTCCCCGAAATAATGTATATAGTGGGGATTATACAAATGAACGGAAAAGTGAAACATTTTCTATTATTAACAGGCAGTACACTGATCATGTCTGTCGGAACCTATTTTTTTAAGTTTACAAACAATTTTACGTTCGGAGGCATAACAGGTCTCGCAGTCCTGGTTGCCAAGACCGGATTCATGTCCGCCAGTGACTTTACATTTGTCATGAATATGATATTGTTGGTCATTGGCTTTCTTGTGTTAGGAAAGAAATTTGCCGCAAAAACTGCATACTGCAGTATTCTTCTCTCCGTCACACTGTCTGTTCTCGAGCGTGTCTATCCGATGTCACACCCATTGACCGACCAGCCCATGCTGGAGCTGTGTTTTGCAATCGCACTTCCTTCTCTGGGATCTGCAATTTTATTTAATATTGGTTCTTCCAGCGGAGGTACCGATATCATTGCCATGATCCTGAAAAAGTATTCCAGCTTTGATATCGGCCGCGCACTTCTCGTAACTGATATCCTGATTACTGTGGCGGGCTGCTTTATGTTTGACATTAAAACAGGGCTGTATTCCTTCCTCGGCCTTGCAATTCGCTCGTTCATGATCGATAACTTTATTGAAAGCTTTAACCTTTCTAAATATTTTAATGTAGTCTGCGATACACCTGAGCCAATCTGTGACTTCATCGTCCATACACTTGGCCGCAGTGCCACCGTATGCCTGGCACAGGGTGCATTTTCCGGTAAAGATAAGTATATCATCTTTACCGCGCTCAACCGGCCGCAGGCTATAAAGCTTCGTAACTTCATCAAGGAAAACCAGCCGGAAGCATTTATCCTCATATCCAATACGAGTGAAATTATCGGAAAAGGATTTCATAGTATATAAGGATACAAAACGACTCAACATATTTGAATTAAAGGAGATTTTTAATGAAGCATCTAGTAATAGCTGAAAAACCATCTGTAGCGAGGGACATAGCACGTGTTCTCCACTGTACGAAAAAAACGAACTCTTATATAGAAGGAACGGATTATATTGTAACATGGGCGCTCGGCCACCTTGTCACACTTGCGGACCCGGAACAATACGGCGAGCAGTATAAAACTTGGACTATGGACACGCTCCCCATGATGCCCAAAGACTGGAAGCTGGTAGTCATCAAACAGACCGGGAAGCAATATACTGCTGTCAAGGAACTGATCTACAGAAAAGACGTCTCTGATATCATTATTGCAACAGATGCCGGCCGCGAGGGTGAACTTGTTGCCCGCTGGATTCTGGACAAAGCAGGGAACAAAAAGCCACTGAAGCGTCTCTGGATTTCCTCAGTCACGGATAAAGCCATCCGTGAGGGTTTTGCGCATTTAAAGCCCGGTAAGGAATACTATAATCTCTATAAAGCCGCTGTTGCCAGAGCACAGTCTGACTGGGTTGTAGGCATCAATGCCACCCGTGCCCTGACCTGTAAATATAATGCACAGTTATCCTGCGGACGGGTGCAGACGCCGACGCTTGCCATGATTGCGGCGCGGGAGGAAGAAATACGCAGTTTCAAACCCAAAACATTTTACGGAATGAAGGCACTGGCAAAGGGAATCAGCTTTGTATGGATCGACGCACAATCCGGTTCCCAAAGAACATTTGACCGTGACCGCATCCAGAATCTTTATAAACAGCTCAGTGGCCCGCTTCTTATCGGGGAAGTCAACAAAAAGCAGAAGAAATCCTTCTCCCCCGCCCTTTACGACCTGACCACCCTGCAGAGGGAGGCGAACCAGCATTTCGGATTTTCCGCAAAGGAAACGCTCAATATTATGCAGCGTCTCTATGAAAACCATAAGGTGCTCACCTATCCACGTACGGATTCACGATATCTGACAAGTGACATGGTGGGAACGTTAAATGAGCGCTTAAAGGCGTGCGCTGTAGGCCCGTACGGCAGACTGGCCGGAAGACTTTCCATGAAGCCGGTCAAAGCCGACAAATCTTTCGTCGATAATGCAAAGGTATCCGACCACCACGCAATCATCCCGACAGAGCAATTCGTCCAGCTCGACCATATGACAAACGAAGAACGAAAAATATATGACATGGTCGTGAGGCGTTTCATCGCCGTCCTTTCACCGGCCTGTGAGTATGAAGAAACCGTGATAAAAGGAACCATCGGATCGGAAACATTTACTGCGAAGGGAAATATCATAAAGCAGCACGGCTGGAGGGAGGTTTATGAATCCGGTTATGAAGAGCCTGACGATGACGATGCAGAGGATTCTTTTGTGAAACAGACACTCCCTGAAGTAAAAAAAGGAGATACCCTCGATGTGACAAGCCTGACAGTGACGGAAGGCAAGACCAAACCGCCTGCATATTTTACAGAGGGCACCCTGATTAGTGCTATGGAAAATCCGGTAAAATATATGGAGCGTAAAGACAAAACACTCATCCGTACACTTGGGGAGACCGGAGGACTTGGAACCGTCGCCACCCGCGCTGATATTATTGAAAAGCTGTTCAACAGCTTCCTGATGGAGAAGAAGGGAAATGAGATCCATATAACGTCAAAAGGAAAACAGCTTCTGGATCTCGTACCCGCAGACCTCAAGAGCCCGGAACTTACTGCGGACTGGGAGCTTAAGCTTCAGGCGATTGCGAAAGGAAAAGTGTCCGGCCAGGATTTCATGAACGAAATCGAAGGCTATACAAAAAGGCTCATACAGGAAATCAAGACCGCCGAGGGCCGGTTCCGCCACGATAATCTGACACGCACCAAATGCCCGGAGTGCGGCAAATACATGCTCGAAGTCAATGGAAAACACGGAAAGATGCTTGTCTGCCAGGACCGTGAATGCGGACACAGGGAAACCATTTCCAGACATACCAATGCCCGCTGTCCCGTCTGCCACAAGAAGATGGAGCTTACAGGCAAGGGGGATGGCCAGCGTTTCATCTGCTCCTGCGGGCACAAAGAAAAGCTCAGCGCTTTTCAGGAACGCCGGAGCAAAGAAGGAAAAGGTGCGAATAAGAAAGATGTGAATAACTATTTGAAAAAACAGGCAAAAGAAGCTCAGGAACCGATTAATAATGCATTTGCGGACGCATTTTCCAAATTTGATATAAAATTTTAGTTATGGCCTTTATGAAAAAAATCCGCGTACGCCCTTTGCCGGCCCGTACGCGGATTTTTTGTTTATAGAATTAGTGGAAGAAATGATCCCCGATCTGAATTCCCCAGTCTCCGTTTCCGAAGTAAAGGCAGTCCCCGATCGGATTCGCTCCTGCAATCGCATCTGCTGCTGCCTGCATTGCAGTGTCAGTATATCCGCCACTTGCAAGCACACTGTCCAGCCAGCCCGTCATAGCCGGTCCAAACTGTCCTGACTGATATATGACTTCAGCAACACTGTTCGGATACACACCGCTTCTCACGCGGTTCATAATAACGGCTCCAACAGCAACCTGTCCGTCATACGGCTGGTTTCCCGCCTCACAAAAGATAATGGATGCCAGAAGCTCCTGATCCCCCGCCGCAACCGGCATGGCTGACGCCTCTGCCGCCGCAGAGAGCGCCGCTTCTTCCTCCGCCGCTCTCTGGGCCTCTTCCGCCGCCCGCTGGGCCTCCTCGGCAGCACGCTGTGCCTCCGCCGCGATTCTTTCCTGCTCTTCTTTTATCCTGCGCTGTTCCGCATCATAAGCTGTTTTTGCATCTGTTGCAGCCTTTTTCGTATCTTTCATCTCCAATGCTGGAATCCTGCCAATTGCTTCTGTATTCTCCCCTTTATCTACAGTATCAATTGTAAACGCTTCCGGCATCGAAGAAGCCGCCTGCGTTGTAAACCCGGCAGTAAACATCGTGCATACGGTAACCGCCGACAATACCTTTATAAATTTTTTTCCCTGTAACATATTTATACCCTCCTGATTTGTTGCAATATCTTTACGTGTTTGTAATAAGCTTGTAATAAAATATATGCTTATCATTTCAAACTTATTACAGATATTACAAATTTGTTACAAAACGCATTCTACTACAAAAAATCAGATCTGTCAACTTTTTTATTTCCTTTTATTCCACCCAATAAATTCCTGCGGTCCGGTACGAAAAAAATGAGAATATTCTGAAAATGGAGTGCAAAGGGGTCAGACCCCTTTGCACTCCATTTTCAGAATATTCTCATTTTTAGTCAATCACCAGCACTTCCAGAAGCTCACTCATATTCCGAATGACCGCATCTGCCCCTGCTTCTTTATATGTCTTTTCCACAGTTCTAACAAGACTGTCTTTCTCACTCTGGGGAAGTCTTTCGTATTCCTCCTGCGTGAGTCCCATTTCTGAGCTTCCTTCGATCACTCCAATAGTAAATACACCCGCATTTTTTCCTTCTTTGATGTCGGATACGGTATCCCCTACTTTTACTACATTAGCTGTGGATGTGATTCTAAGAACCTCCATGTTTTTAAATATCATGTAAGGATAAGGCCTTCCGGCATTTCCCACAGAATTTGGTGAAAACCAGGCATCCGGCTCGTAGCCTTCCTCTTTTGCCTTTGGCACAACAACCGCCATCATTTCGTCGGTATAGCCTGTTGTTGAACCGATCTTAATGCCCTTCTCACGCAGTTTCGCCACAGTCTCCAGAACATATGGCTTTGGCTTTGCGAACTGGTCCAGAATCCCCATCAGATTTTCTTCAAAGGACTCGTACAGCCTGTCTATATCAGGCTCCCCCGGCTCCTGCCCGTATTTTTCAATCCACTGCTCCCGGATTCTTGGCATCGCCAGCATTGTTTTAATGTGATCCCTTTTCAGCATCCCCATCGGCTTTCTTACCTCTTCCATCGTAGGTTCGATTCCCGCTTTGCGGAATACTTCCACAAAAGCCTGTACCGGCGCAAAACAACCGTAGTCTACCGTGGTACCGGCCCAGTCAAATATGACTGCCTCAATTTTTCTGTTCATTACGTATCTCCTTGTTTTACTCATTATTTTCCTTTAAAAATTGTGTAAGAATTTCGATTAATTTCAAAATATCCTCTTCATAAATTTCACCGATATTACCGATACGGAAAGTCTCGGCTTCTGTCACTTTCCCCGGATAAATGGCGTATCCGCGGTCTTTGATGTATGTATACATGTCAGTAAATGAAAATTTATGATTCTCCGGATAGAAAAATGTCGTAATGATCGGCCCCTGATGTTCTGCTTCTATATAAGGATGTATTCCCAGTTCTGCCATTTTTTCAATAAGAAGTTTGTTATTATCCGTATACCTCTTATTTCTCGCCGGAATGCCTCCCTCTTCTTCCATTTCTTTAAGTGCCTGTGAAAATGCAAGTACAACATGTGTTGGTGATGTAAATCTCCATTTACCGTCTTTGTCCATCGTCGCCCACTGGTCATACAGATCCAGTGAAAGACTCCTCGCCTTACCTTTACTCTCGACCAATTTTTGTTTATTGGCGATGATGAATGAAAATCCCGGCACACCCTGAATACATTTATTCGCACTGCTGACGATAAAATCAATTCCCCATTCCCCAACAGGGATATCCACACCGCCAAAACTACTCATTGCATCGACGATCATGGTTCTGTTTCTTTCCTTAACAACCTTTGATACAGCCTCAATATCATTGAGAATCCCGGATGTTGTTTCACTGTGAACCATAGATACATGTGTAATGTCCGGATTCTGATCAAGTATTTCCGCAATTTTCTGCGCATCCGGCACTTTATAGTATACCTCATGATGAATCATATACGGGATTCCTGCGTGCTTCGCGATATCTTCCATCCGCTCGCCATAAGCACCGTTTGCTATGATAAGCAGCTTATCCTCATCTCCGACAACACTGGTCAGCACAGACTCCACGCCAAAAGTACCACTTCCCTGCATCAGCACTACTGTGTAATCCTCTTCCGATACGTGCGCAAGTTCAAGCAGCTTTCTTCTAATCTCAAGTGTAATTACTTTATAATCATCATCCCAGGTACAGTGGTCAAAAAGCATCTCCTCCTTCACGGTATTTGTCGTCGTCAGCGGTCCCGGCGTCAGTAACTTATAATTCTTCATAATGTAAAAATTCTCCTCTCAATCTTTCTCCGGCCTGTAGCATCCGTTATAAATAGCATTGAAATTATAGCAATATCAGTATTAAGAAACAATCAAATACAGTTCAAACTTCGGTTAAACAAATGTAAATTTACAGATTATTCCCTCCGCTTCCCACTGAATTCTTCTGCTGTAATCTTAATGACTGACACAATTGATACGAGTCGTTCGTTAAATTCGAAGTCCTTTCCCGTCTGGCACTTCATTAATATGCTGAGTGCCTTGATTTTTTCTGCGGAATCATCTATGATCTCCGCCTTTCCCTGTCCGACAATACTGGCATAGCGAAAGCCATACTGGCATGCAACCCTTCCTTCGATCAGCTCATGGTCGCAGTCCAGTTCAAATCCTACTTTTTGATTTTTCTGAAGCAGGTCCAGTTTCTTTCCTTCCAGAGCGGCGTGGAGATAGAAGATCAATTCTTTTCCCTCATATGTATATCCGAAGTTCATTGGAAGGAGATAGATTCCATCCTCATCATACATCGCGATTCGTATCACCTTGCATGTATCCAGTACATGCAGCATCTCCTCCCGTGTTTCTATCTCTCTGTCTCTTCTTTTCATTCGCGGCATATCTTTTGTCCTCCTTTTTAATCTTATTTCATAATATCACATCCTTGCATTCTCTTCCATTATTGTATTTTTCTTCTAAATTTATTTTGGATTTACATGACTGCTTACCGATCGCTGTCAATCCGGAAACAATCTATCGACAGCCGATATTTTTCATGATATAGTAGCCATATCACATAAAATCGTTATTGTCCGTGCCCTTTCAGGACGCACAGTAACGGTGTCCGCCAAAGGGGAAATTCATAAAGGCGGATTCATCTGCAAAAGAAAAATTTTATTTAGAGTGAGGCTTTAGAAATGAGACGGGGAAATTCAAATGTAAATCAGATCACAGAAGGAGTCATCTGGAGGCAGCTTCTTCTGTTCTTTTTTCCGATTGTATTCGGAACCTTTTTCCAGCAGCTTTATAATACAATTGACACGGTTATTGTCGGACACTTTGTGGGTAAAGAAGCCCTTGCAAGTGTAGGAGGGTCTTCCACCCAGATTATCAACCTGATCGTCGGCTTTTTTACCGGGTTGTCCTCCGGCGCTTCCGTCGTGATTGCGCAGTTTTTTGGGGCACAGGACGAACGCACCGTACGTCAGAGCCTGCATACTGCCTATGCTTTTTCGATAGCCGGAAGTATCGTCATTAGTGTACTCGGGATCGTACTGGCTCCGTCTATGCTCGAATGGATGCATACCCCGGAAGAAATCATGGCGGACTCTACGATGTATCTGCGTATTTATTTTACCGGAATTCTATTTGTCTTCATATATAATATGGGGTCCAGCGTCCTGCGCGCAGTCGGGGATTCCAGGCATCCGCTTTATTACCTGATTTTCTGTTGTGTAATGAATATTATACTGGATACTCTGTTTGTTGTAGTATTCCACATGGGGGTTCTCGGAGTCGCGCTGGCTACTCTAATCTCTCAGGCCTGCAGCGCCGTGCTTGTCACGCGAAAGCTCATGATTTCCGACGGCATCCTGAAGCTTTTTATCCGGCAGATCCGGCTGCACAAATCCGTACTGAAGTCCCAGCTTCACATCGGGCTTCCCGCCGGTTTCCAGTCCGTAATGTACAGCATTACAAATGTAATCATACAGGCCGCCCTGAATGACTTTGGAACAGATACTGCGGCAGCCTGGTCCGTATACGGGAAATTGGATGCTGTATTCTGGATGGTCAGCAGTGCTTTCGGAATTTCAATCACCACTTTCGTCGGGCAGAATTACGGTGCCAAAAAAATGGACCGTATCAAACGGAGCACCCGCGTCTGCCTTGGCATTGATTTTATTATGTCCGGAGTACTTGTGCTGTTCCTCATTGTGGCCCGTACCTTCCTGTTCCGCCTGTTTACGAATGATGCCGAAGTAATCCGGATTGGCTCCGAAATGCTCCTGCTTATCACACCGTGGTATATCGTATTCGTAATCATCGAAATACTGTCAGGTTCCCTGAGGGGGATCGGTGACGTTGTAATCCCGATGATTATTACGATGTGTGGGATCTGCCTGCTGAGAGTGGTATGGATCATCGGCGCGCTCAAGATTAAACCGACCATTCCGGCCATCATTTTCAGCTATCCGGTTACATGGATTTCTACGGCAGTCCTATTTATCATTTACTATTTTTACCGAATGAAAAAATTCAAGATATGAAATAGAGTTTCGCTTGCGAAACTCGCGCCTGCGGCGGTCGCATCGCGACATCTACCTTATACGCCGCAGTGCGCATCCCCCGGAGGGGGGGATTTCATAGGACGTACTTTCCTATGAAATAAACACACCTCCGGCGGTTACTAGGCCGGAGGTATGTTTTGCTTTTCTACTGAGTCACAGGCAGATGCCTATTTCTTATAATATTGTCCAAATTTCAGTGCATACATCGGTCCGAACTGGGAATAGAAGGAATCCAGTTCCACATGGTATGTCTGACCGTCCATCTTAACTACCGCGGGCTTTCCCCTCGTAATGAACTCCAGCGTGATCCTGTTCTTTCTGCAGTAATCTTCTATTTCCCTGCAAAATGCATCCACACTTCTGGGGCATTCCTCTAAATCCACGACAAGGTACCGCCCCTTCACAACTTCCCCGTTTAATTCTTCCGCTATTTTCTTAAAGGAACGATAATCCACTATCCAGCATATAAAAGCCACTGCGATGTTCACCAGAACGATATTCCGCAGGACTCCGGGCAAAAGAATTGACAGAGATACAAATACAGTTGTGAAAATCGAAATCCAGTAAACTGCCGCTGCCCCGTTAAACCATTGACCGATTTTTCTCTTTCCCGGCCTGTTATAGAGCCAGATAATCACATTGCCCACAAGCAGATACACAATTAACGCAACAGGGATAAACTTAAGCATTCCTGCAATCGTAGCCGTATTCTTTGAAAAACTCAGATACACTGCCGTGCTGGCAAATAAAACCAACCCAAAAAAGCATCCATCAAGTACTTTTTCCTTTGTTTCTTCTGATATTCCGTGCGTTCTCATAACAATCCCTCCTTAATTTGTGCCCGAAGGCCTTTTAAATATTTTCTGGAAATATAGGTACTGTCACCATTCTCAAATTCCGCCATCATAATCCCGCCAGGTATGGGCTTATAACGTTCCACCTTTGTCATATTGAGAAGGACCGACTTTGATGCCCTCACAAATTCCACCGGCAGAATCCTTTCCAATTCATACAGCCGCTTTCTGGTACAATAGATTTCCCCATTCATATGGATGTACTGTACCTCCATCAGCGATTCGATATAAAAAATCTCTCTGCATTTCACCTGATGGATCTCGTCATCCTTATAACAGGAGAGAAGCATATGTTTATAATTCTCCCGCTCTATAAAACCGGATAACCTCCTGATACTTTCATCTTCCTCATGTACCATCAGCCTTGCGGTCTCCGGCTTCTCTTTATCTATCTTTTCTATTTCCACCTTCATTCCATTTCCCTCCTGCCGTACCGTTTAGTAATAATGTCTTCCCTCTTTTTCTTTATCTTATCCGAGTTTTTTATAATTGTCTACTCATAAACGGCCAAAGGTCGCTGGGCATCGGTAAGAGGATATTGGACAAAAGAAAAGACGCTGCCCGGGCATTCCGCTCAGGACAGCGTCTTTCGTATCTTCTTATTTATCTCATTCTAAAGATCGGGCTGATCTTCTTATAAATCAGAAATACAATCAGGGAAACCAGTGTACCCTTCAGCAGGTTAAATGGTCCGACTGCAAAGAATACAAATGTGGATAAACTTGTAATATGTGCATTCACCGCCGTCCCCATCTCCACTAATGAATCAATCGGCATTCCAAATGCCGCGGCATAAGTTGGAAGCAGGATATATGCATTCAGTGCACATCCAATTACCGTCATAAATACAGTGCCAACAGCCATTCCCACAATGGCATTCTTTCTTGTACGGTTCCTCTTATAAATCAATCCCGCCGGAACACATAATGCACACCCGATCAGGAAATTTGCGATCTCGCCGACACCTGCTGTAATCGTGCCGTTGATAATAAAGTTCAGAAGGATCTTTACCAGCTCGATCACGGCACCTGCCATAGGTCCCATGACGAAGCAGCCTACCAGTACCGGAACTTCACTGAAGTCGATCTCATAAAATGCCGGTGCGAACGGCAGTGGAATCTCGAACAGCATCAATACTGTTGCAATTGCGGATAACATGCTGATCTGTGCGATTGTGCGGACGCCAATTTTACTTTGTGTCCTTGATACTACATTTGTCTCTGTGCTCATAGTCGTTTCTCTCCTTTAATTAAAAAAATTGAATTGAAAAGAAAGAAAATCTTCCCGGAAATCATGTCGGCCGCGTACATAACAGAATTTTCTGTGTTCCAAAAAATCCCAAAAGAAAAGCCCCGGATATTATCCGGGGCTAAAAAAATACGCTTTTGATGGCATAAATTTCTTCTTTCATCCAGACTTTACTGTCGGTACTGGAATTGCACCAGTTCAGCCACTATCCGAAAATAGCAGGTCGCGGACTATACCGCCGGTTGGGAATTACACCCGACCCCGAAGAATTTTCTCTATTCTATAGGTTATTATAATCCATTGTATGTGGTTATGCAAGCACTTTCTCTGTTCAATTTTCCAACAAAGAGTCTACAGTAATTGATTGCAGCTGTTCCCCAGTCTTTGCAATGGTAAGGCTGCCTACCTGCTCATTGTTCCTCTGAATCTATTGTCACAACTGGTATCCCGCTCTCTGGATCAATCTCAGATGCATTGCCAGACTCAATCGAAATAGATCTGAAGGGGTGAGGTGTGGAGAGGGGAACACAAACTTTTCTCACCATTTAGTGGAACATCCCACTTCCCTCTTGGTGTATTTCCGTGGACCTTGCTCAAAACAACATGAAATTTTACCTTTCCATATCTTTGTTTCTCTGCCTCTTTTGGTACATCTCTAACGCAGAGACTATCGTATCCTCCATCTTCTTTTTCGGCGTCCCTTTTGGAAAATATTTGCTGATACGATTCTGTGGAATCTTAAATTGCTCGACTTGGTTTGGCTTTTCCTTCTGCAGGATCGACGCAATCATCGGTGCTTCTAACTTGCCCTCTTTTAAGAATGATTTCATTTTAATGGCCTGCGCCGGTGATGGTGTGCAGTCCGAAAGCCTTTTCTGACGGCAAAATGTGTTCTCTTTGAAGGTTGCTATCCACCATAATCAAAATTGCTTCGTCATCTGTCAAATGTCTGACAATACATGGAAGATCAGTCTTTTCAGCCAGAATGGTTCCATGCTTTCGCCGATGTCCCGATACCATCTCATAACGTCCATCCTCTTTTGGCCTGACTAAAGCTGGAACAAGCACGCCATATTCCTTTATGCTGGTACTTAGATCAATCATCTCTGAATCATCCAATACTTTAAATGGATGGTTTAGGAAGTCATCGATCGGATCAACAGGAATGTCCATTACCTTTTCAAGGTTCTGTTCTGCCCGCTTTTCCTGTGTCGTAAACAGGTCATCGACTGAGGGCGGGTCCAGACTTATGCCTTTGCTTTTCTCTATCTCTCAACACCTCCTTCGTGAACGATTCGTATGCCTTTGCTACTAAACTATCTTTATCGTAAGCATAAACACTCTTCCCTTCGGCAGATGTCTCTGCGGCAGCAATAGCCTTCGGAATTTCTGTCTTGAACACTTTAACAGCAGTTCCATATTGCTCGCGTAATGTTGTAGAAACAAATTTTGCAAGGTTTGTCCTTCCTTCTACTAACGTAATTAAGATTCCCTCCATTTTTAATTGTGGATTCAACTGTCTTTTTACTTTTCCAATAGTTTTGATCAACTGCGTCACCCCTTTTGCCGGAAGATAATGAGCCTGAACTGGGATTATAACTGAATCTGCTGCTGATAATGCGTTTATAGTAATCATAACAAGGCCGGGCTTGCAATCCAAAAGGATAAAGTCATAGTCCTGCTTTACCTGTTGCAAATAGTTTCTAAGAACATATTCCTACTCATTGCAGTTACCAGAGACATTTCCATTGCGGAGAGTTCAATATTAGCAGGTATTAAATCTACTCCCTCTTGATGATGTAAGATCACTTCCTGCGGTTCTATTGGAATGTCTTCTATGATCTTTCCCATGATTGTTGATAATGTTATGGGGAGATCATCAATATCTTTAAAGCCAAGTGATGTAGTTAAATCTCCTTGTGGATCGGTAGGTATCTACTACCAGCACTTTCTTTCCCTGATCAGCTAGCCCAATTCCCCAATTCATTGTTGTACATGTTTTTCCTGTACCTCCTCCTTTTTGATTTGCTATTGCAATTATTTTGCCATCGGGCATGATTCTTTTACCTCCCTGTATTCACTCATCCTACATTGAGAAGCAAAACGCTCCAAGAACAACAGAAGTATATTTTCGACTGGTTGGTTTTAAAGCATAAACTGCTTGATCCTCATTCCCTTCCCTCCCTTCAACGTAAGCGCTTAAATTTTAGGTATGATAGAAAAAATCCCCGGCTACATTTCAGTAGCCGGAGCACCTTGACAATTCACATATGATTGATTTGATTCGTTTGCACGACGTTCAATCTCCACTTTGATGGTTTCGTTCCACGGTGCCAGAAGTTCTAATTCATCATCACTCATCCTATCATCAGGCAGTTTTTCAAGCAGATAGGTAAGATAGTGATAGACGTTTACTCCATTGGCTTTTGCCATTTCTACCATTGTATACACAATGGCGCTGGCCCGGGCTCCGTTTGGTGTGTCGCAGAACAGCCAATTTTTACGGCCAACTGTAAACGGACGGACCGCATTTTCACTGAGATTATTAGAAAAACTGCAGCGTCCATCTTCCAGATAGGTGGAAAGATAAGAACGGCGGTTCTGAATGTAGGTGACAGCTTTGTCCATTTTGCTCCCACGGGTAGGGTCCTGCTGATCAAGCCACGACAAAAAGCCTTCTACTACCGGCTTTTCTTTTTCAAGACGAGCCTTTTTGACAGCATCGAAGGAAGAATACTTTGACTTGATCACATCTTCCATATGGAAAAGCTGGTTAATATACAGCATTCCCTGTACGGATGGCTGGGTATAATCTAGAGCCTTTCCTTTTGGGATGGCATCGGTCAGATATCTTCTGATGTGCGCCTAGCAGGCTGTGCGCTTTGCATCCGGAACTTTATTGTATCTGCTGTAGCCATCACACATCAGATAGCCCTTGAAGCCGTGGAGGAAATCAACGGCATTGTCCCCTGCCCGGGTCTCCGAGTATTTATAGAGGATAATAGGCGGTCCTCCGTCTTCGCCGCTGCGGAACAGCCACATATATGATTTTGTCTGTGCACGGCGTTCCGGTTCATGCAGAACCTGCAGAGGCGTTTCATCTGCCATTGCGAATCCCCGTTCCAGAAGCTTTCTGTGGAAGTATTCATACATGGGAAGAAAAAATGCCTCAGAATTCCGGATCACCCAGTTTGCCATAGTAGCTCTGGTGATTGCCACACCATACTGTTTCCAGTCTTTTTCCTGGCGGTAGAACGGAAGGCCATTACAAAACTTCTGGTACATTACCCAGACAACCGTACCGGCGGAAGTTATTCCATAGAGCATATGGGCTCTGCCATCTTTGTCTTTTTTGATAACTGGAAGATCACTAAGGCTGCACTGCGGACACTCATAGTTTTTACTGTAGTATTCATATACTTTCAGTTTTGCCGGGACAAAAACTAGTTCCCGGCGGACAAACTCCTCCCCGATCTCTTTCAGTGGAGTACCACACACGGGACAGAGTTTGTCTTCCTCAGACAGGTCCAGATACTTTTTTTCAACTGGAACACCTTTAAAACGCTCAGCATCTGTAACTCTTGCTTTTCGTTTTTTTCCTGTTTTTCCCGGAAGAAGTGCTTCAAGATCTTCCGCTTTTGCAGCTTTTGGATCCTGTTCCAATTCAGCCTCATTGAAAAAGTTCAGCTGGCCTGGAATGTCGGGTATTCTTTTTTCGCTGGAGGTGCCAAACAGTTTTTTACGGAGAAGGTCTATTTCCTCTTTCAGGTTATCCCGTTCCTGGGTGAGGGCCTCTTCTCGTTTATTGGCAGCATCGACAGTTGCCTGAAGTGTTTTTATCATTTTTTTGAGATCATTGATCATGTCCTTCAGCTCACGGAGCTGGATATCTTTGGAACTGTCTGCCACTGCTTTTTCCTCCTGTTTCTGATATTTCTATTATACCAGAAAACAGGGGATCTTCCCAGAAAAACAGCAGATTTATAGGGATTGAAAGTGCTGAAAAACAAGTTTTATGTGTATCTTTTTCATGTAGTCTTAATCGCCTTTGGCTGCTCAATATCGATGCCTGACATCAGCCAGTCGAACTCCCGCCATGTAAGATTCCGG
>NZ_CAJJZH010000017.1:0-46621 GCF_905197545.1 Faecalicatena orotica | reverse complement strand
ACTAATTCATTTAATTCTAATACTGATAACTCTTTGATCGCTTCGATCATTTCAGCTGTTGTCAATTTAGCCATTTTTATATCCTCCATTTTAGATTATTTCAGGATTATTCTCATCCTCTTATTTTAGTTTCTTATTACTTATTGAACCTTGACGGTTCAATGAGGTAAACCTTAATCCCTCAGGCTTATGCCCCTGGAATTGTGTCCCGACTTACTCAGCCGGTGTCTCTGCTGCTTCTACAGCCGGAGCTTCCTCTGCTGCTTCTGCAGGAGCTGCTTCACCGCCCTGCTCTGCAATCTGCTTAATAACACGAGCAAAATTGGTAATAGGTGACTGCATACTTCCAAGTAATCTGGAAAGTAATTCTTCTCTTGAAGGGATCTTTGACACTTCTGTTAATCCAGCAACATCATAGACTGTTCCTTCAACGACACCGCCCTTTAATTCAAGCTTGTCTGCTGTCTTAGCAAACTTGCAGATAATTCTTGCCGGTGCTGTTGCGTCATCTTTGGAAATAGCGATTGCGCTTGGTCCTTCAAGACAATCAGTAAGTCCTTCGAATTCAGTTCCTTCAAAAGCTCTCTTCATCATGGTGTTCTTGTAAACTTTGTAAACGACACCTGCTTCTCTAAGTTGTTTACGAAGTTCTGTGTCCTGAGCTACTGTTAATCCACGGTAGTCAACAAGAACAACTGACTGAGCGTCTTTGATCTCTTCTGAAATTGCCTCAACGATTGGTTGTTTTAATTCAACTTTTGCCACGTTCTGGTACACCTCCTTATTTTATTTGTGCGTGTACTGCCAAAAATAAAAAAGCTTCCATGCCCGAAAACACGAAAGCTCACAAATTCATATTAAGAATTCTGATCTTCCTCGGCAGGCGTTCATAACTTATGCCTTACGGCACCTGCTGTCTTCGGCAGTCAATTGCTTTAATATAATAGCATCTTCCGATTCCCATGTCAATAGATAAATATATCTTTTACAATAACTTTTTTCTATAACTGCCCGGAATCCTCCCACACTACCTCCGTCTTTTTTCCACAGTGTGCCAGTCCAATATAGCAGACCCGCCCTTTCATCTCGACATCATACTTCTTTGCCCGAATCTGTTTCAGTCCATCTTGTGCCAGTTTTATCAAGTCCTGATTACCATCTTTTGTATATTTAAATTCCAGAATGATATTGGGATCCTCGTCCCTGAGCGCTCGCAGTATAATATCACTCCTGCCTTCTCCGCTCTCGCGGTTGCTCTTTATCTCGTATTCTCCGTACAGACAGGAGCACATTCCCAGCATCATCATATGGTAGCTGTTCTCATCTTTCAAATCATGATAGGAGGGAAGTGTAAGAATCACCTTTTGATAACGGTATGCAAACTCCTCCATATCCCCTGTCCTCAGATAGCTGATCAGATCTGCCATATCGTCATACTTCACCCTGAGACAATGTGCTGTCAACCGCTGAAACGCCTCACTGACCTCTTCATTCGGAATCCGGACCATGCAATAATTTTTCCTGATTTCCTCCATAACCGTAACCATTCCGGCATTGATCAACATCCCCCATAATGCAGCCTTACCCGGCTTCTCAAAAAAGGATGTGTCCAATTCCACCATGACAGCCACTTTTCCCTGCTCCAACAGCTTTTTATATTCTCTGTGAAAATCCCCTCCGCATAGATCCATAGCATGTTCAATGATACTGTTCTCACCTGTATTCACCCAATAGGAATGAAGTTTTTTCCTGGAAGCATAAAATATGACAGACCAGGGGTTATACATGTGGATCCCCCCAAACTCATAACCGTCATACATTCGTCTTACTTCTTCCGTCAGTTCTATTCCGTAATATGACAGCAGTTCCTCCGTCTCATCCTCAGTGAATCCGAAATATTGTGCATACTCAGGATCGTTCACTGTACAAACCGAAATATTATTCAAACCAGAAAAAATATTTTCTTTTGCGATTCTCTGAATCCCTGTCAGCACAGCCTTGTCCAACGCAGTGTTTCCTTTCAGTGCCGAACTAAGTAAAACAGACAGAAATCCACGCACCTCCTTATAGTATCCGTTCACACTGGCAGAAATAAAGGGAGTATCATATTCGTCAATAATCAGAAATACTTTGTCCTTGTAATATTCCTGTAATGCCCGGCATAGTTCTGCAATTGCAGTGCTTTCCATATTTTTTTCAATTCCATTTACTGCGTGATTCGTCAAAGCCGCGTATATTTTGTCAATCTTTTCCTTCCTTAAAGGTTCTATCCTGCTGTCATGGAGAATTGTCCAATATCGCTCATATTCGAGTGAAATCACATCACAAACTCTTCCAAGCAGTTCTTTTTCGTTCTCCCCTTTCGCATTCAAAAAAGACAAAAACACCACCGGGTGCTGGTTACATTGCTGCATTGTCTCTGACTGGCCGATATAGGTTCCATCGAAAAGCTCCCTCGATTCCTTAGTACAGTCAAAAAACTCTGCAAGCATGGACATATTGAGCGTCTTCCCAAATCTTCGCGGCCTTGTAATCAGAGTCACTTCCATGTTGGATTCCAGAAATTCTTCGATCATCCTGGTCTTGTCCACATAATAACTATTCCATTCCCGAAGCTTACGGAAATCCTGAACCCCAATCCCGAGCTTCTGTGCCTTTTTCTTTCCCGGCAGGCCGGAAGTTATACAATAAGGTGCTTTCTCTTCTCTGATAATTGCTATACTGTTGTTCCTTCCAAACAGTTCGTCCACTGAACACGCCAGAACATCTGCAATTCTCTCCAATGTCTCAAAATCCGGAGCCCGCTTTCCAGCCTCATAGTTAGAATAAGTAGATCTGGAGATACCCAACTGTGCCGCCATCCATGTCTGTGTGTATCCTTTTCCTCTCCGAAGCGCCATAAGGCAGTGGCTAAATTTTGTATTCATGCAAAATCACTTCCCTTATCTTGATGTTTTAATTATAACATGTCATGTTTCAAATTGCAAACACTCTGTGTTTACGTTTTGAAACATTTTGCTATTGCCAAATCATGGTTTTACCGCCCTACAATGATATATCAGAAAATCAAGGTATGTCACAGAAACAAAAAACACCCCAATGCCGTCTTTTTAAGGCGTACACCGGGATGTTTCATTTATTTTACTATTTCATCAAATCTATATACAAATTAAGCAAGCTTCATTGGGTTGATTTTCACACCAGGTCCCATTGTTGATGTCAGTGTAACACTCTTCAGGTACTGACCTTTTACAGCTGCCGGTTTTGCTTTGATGATTGCATCGATAAGCGTCTGGAAGTTGTCCGCTAACTGTTCTTCGGTAAATGATGCTTTACCGATCGGCACATGGATAATGTTTGTTTTGTCCAATCTGTACTCAATCTTACCAGCTTTGATGTCGTTGATGGCTTTTGTTACATCCATTGTAACTGTTCCTGCCTTCGGGTTTGGCATCAGACCTTTTGGTCCGAGTACACGTCCGAGACGTCCAACAACGCCCATCATGTCAGGTGTAGCAACAACAACGTCGAATTCGAACCATCCTTCGTTCTGGATCTTCGGAATCAGTTCATCTCCACCTACGTAATCTGCTCCTGCCGCCTTTGCTTCTTCAGCTTTAGCATCCTTAGCAAATACAAGGATACGAACCTTCTTACCTGTTCCGTGCGGCAGTACAACTGCACCACGGATCTGCTGGTCTGCATGACGTCCGTCACAACCTGTTCTGATATGAGCTTCGATTGTTTCGTCAAATTTAGCTACTGCTGCTTTTTTTACTAATGATACTGCTTCTGCCTTCTCGTAAAGATTTCCTCTCTCGATCAGTTTCGCAGCTTCGATATATTTTTTTCCTCGTTTCATTTCAAATAACCTCCTTGTGGTATTGGCGGGATCTTGCCCCTCCCACTTATTTCAACTTCGTTTAGTCTTCAACAACAACGCCCATAGAACGGCAGGTTCCAGCTACCATGCTCATAGCTGCCTCTACTGTTGCAGCGTTTAAGTCAGGCATCTTAGTCTTTGCGATCTCTTCTAACTGAGCCTTTGTAATCTTAGCAACTTTGTTCTTGTTCGGAACGCCTGAACCTGATTTGATGTTGCAGGCTTTCTTGATCAGAACTGCTGCCGGTGGTGTCTTTGTCACGAAGCTGAAGCTTCTGTCACTGTATACTGTGATAACAACAGGGATGATCAGGTCGCCCTGGTCTGCTGTTCTTGCGTTGAACTGCTTTGTAAATTCAACGATGTTAACACCGTGCTGTCCAAGTGCAGGACCTACCGGTGGTGCTGGTGTAGCTTTACCAGCTGGAATCTGTAATTTAATATAACCTTGTACTTTTTTTGCCATTTTTAATTACCTCCTTGTGGTATTGGCGGGACATGTATCCCTCCCACGGTTTTTAATCCATCTTTCTTACTTCTGCGAAACCTAGCTCTACGGGCGTCTCACGACCGAACAGCTCTACATTGATAGACAGGCTCTGCTTCTGCTCATTCAGTGACTGAATGACTCCGACAGTTCCTTCCCATGCTCCGCTTAACACGGTCACGGTGTCGCCAACCTCAAAGCCTACTATGACGTTCTCCTGCCTGATTCCGAGTCTGTTCATCTCCTCTTCCTCAAGCGGCACCGGCTTGGATCCAGGACCGACAAATCCTGTCACGCCTCTGGTATTACGAACTACATACCAAGTGTCATCATTCATAAACATATGAATCATAACATATCCCGGGAACATCTTTTTCTGGCTTGCTTTCTGGACACCATTCTTCAGCTCAATAACTTCCTGCATGGGAACCCGAACCTCCAGAATCTGATCTTCCAGATGACGATTCTCAATTGCCTTATCAATATTAGCTTTCACTTTGTTTTCATACCCGGAATAGGTATGAACTACATACCATTTTGCCTCTGACATAAAATCACCTTTCTGCTACGGCTGTTATTTAACCAGTAAATCAATTCCATACTTTAGGATTGTATCGATTATCGTAATCAATGCACCTAACAGTAAAGAAACTGAAACGACTGCCGTGGTCTGTTTTGCAAGTGTTTTCTTGTCTGGCCAAATGACTTTCTTAAACTCTGCCTGAAGCCCTTTGAACCAGCTCTTCTTCTGAGTTTTGGCTGTTTTTTCACCCATGACATCCACTTCCTTCCAACGACTATTTCGTCTCTTTGTGCAGTGTGTGTGATTTACAGAACTTGCAGTACTTCTTAGTCTCCATGCGCTCCGGATGTGTTTTCTTATCCTTGGTCATGTTGTAGTTACGATGTTTGCATTCTGTACATTCCAATGTGATTCTTGTGCGCACAACTTCCACCTCGCTTTTTTCTTATTCACTACGTGTTACATGATGGTTGCGAAGCCATCTAATTTTAGGCATAAAAAAAAGACCTACTTCCATTCGCTAGAGCATTGTACCATAGAGAACATATAGAAGTCAAGCCTTTTTCTTTAATTGGGGACGTAGACTTTTGCAATTATACTACGTCCCCAATTGACTTTAGTGGTGTACCAAAACGACTTTTTTTTCTCTGTTATGTGCTTCTCCCGTCTACATATATCCAATCTCTGTTAGAACCTGATCTATGACTTCCGCTGTCTCAACGGAAAATTCATTTGATACAAGAGGAGCCTCTCCGTCCAGAATACATCGGCCGAACTGTTCTGTCTCCAGCTGATAATTGCTTTTGACTGATACGTGGCATGTCTCGGTCATGCCATCTTTATGGATATAATATGTAACATCGCCTTCCTGATTATACCTTACAGGTGCTTCGATGGTTCCTTCCGTTCCATATATGAAATAGCGGTCTGCACGCTGCGGGGAGCACATTCCCTGAAGAGCGCTTGCCTTTGCCCCGGATGGGAATGTGAAATATGCGGCAGAAAAATCGTCCACTCCTGTTCCCATAAAACTGCCCAATGCCTTAACCTGGCTGGGCATTTCCCCAAACACTTTCAGAATCAGGCTGATATTGTAACAGCCCAGATCATAGGTTCCGCCCCCATACGTTTCTTTTCTCATGCGTATGTTATCATCTGTATAGTCTGTTGTAAAGAAGCAGGACTCCATAAACCTCGGCTCCCCGATCACTTTGTCATGCACCTTCTGTATAATTTCCCGCGTCACATCACTGTGCAGATAAGCAAATGCCTCCATCAGGAGTACGCCTTCTTCTTTACATACCTTTACAAGTTCTTTTACGTCCTTTGCCGTAACTGCAAGCGGTTTTTCACAAAGAATATGGTTTTTCTTCTTCGCCGCTTTCTCTGCCCATTCCCTGTGAAGCTGGTTCGGGAGCGGTATGTAGACGGCATCCACTTGATCGTCATCAAGAAGTTCCTCGTAGGAGTCGTACGTTTTTTCGAATCCAAACTCTTCCTGAAACTTTTTTACCTTTTCAGGATTTCTTCCTGCAATTGCGTATAATTCACAGTTATATGCTTTCTTCATTCCCGGCAGGGTCTGCTCCCATGCAATATTCGCAGTACCGAGAACACCCCATTTCACACATGCTTTTTCCATTCTTCTACCTCCGCATTATTTGTCTTACTTTATTTCTGAATATTCCCCGAATTCTTTTATCTATATAACGATATGGTATTATTGTACCACAATCCTGCCAGAAATTAACCAGAAATATTGTCCATTGCGAAGATTTTGTGCTCTCCTGCTACCCCTTAACGGCTCCTGCTGTAACTCCCGCCACCATATATTTTTCCAGGAAGATAAATACTAATGCAATCGGTATAATAGAAATTGCCGCTGCTGCCATGACCTCCCCCCAGATAATCGTATACTCGCCCATGAGGGATGAAATTCCCACCGTGATCGTCCACTTGCCGGGCTGGGTAATGAACGTGCGGGCAAATAAAAATTCACTCCACCCAAGTATCGCGGAATATGTGGCCGTTGCCGCAATCCCCGGGGCCGCCAGAGGTACGATTACCCTGCGCACTGCCTGAAGCCGGCTGCATCCGTCTATTCTCGCTGCTTCTTCCAGTGTATGGGGGATACTGTCAAAGTACCCCTTCATCATCCATGTGGAAAATGGGATAATGAATGTAATATTGCTGATGATCAGTGAGGCGTAATTATTAATCAGTTTCATGTTTGTAAACATCATATACAAAGGCACTACGAGAAGTGTTTCCGGAAGCATCCTGACAACCAAAAGGAAAAACCCCAGAAAATTCGTGGATTTATACTTATATCTGGACATGCTGTAGGCCGCCATTGTAGATACAATAATTGCTACAACCGTGCTAAATGCCGTGACAAAAATTGAGTTTCCAAACCAGGTCAGTATAGGATGGGCATCCAGAATTTTCGTGAAATTGCTCCATGTCATATTTCCTAATTTGGGCAGTACTCTTACATTTTCAAGCAGTGCACTCCTTGTTGTAAATGATGTCACAACCATCCAGTACAGCGGAAATGCGAGCACTACTACCGCAATGATGATTAAAGCATACATTCCCATACGTCTGGCTTTTTGGTTATGATATGTATTCATACCTTTTTCCCTCCTCTTCCTTAATAAAATTGTTTCTTGAGAGACGGCATCGCCAGAACTACAAACACGGAACACACCAGAAGGCTTATCATCCCAATTGTAGATGCATACCCCATGTTATAGTATTTGAATGCCTGATTATACAAAAGGAGCGGCAGTGTCTCTGTTGCCTGATTCGGCCCGCCGCCGGTAATCGTATAGACCAGGTCGTAGTTGCGGAATATCCAGAGACCGTTCAGCAAAAGGGATGTCACAATCACGGACTGAAGAGCAGGCAGTGTGATTTTTGTAAACCGGTGCCATGCATTTGCCCCGTCGATGCTTGCCGCCTCATAGTAGTCTTCTGAAATCCCCTTCAGCCCCGCGAGCAGGGTCAGTGTAAAAAAGGGATAACTTTTCCAAATGGCTGCCGTTATGACAGTGATCATTGCAGTGTTTCCGGTGGAGATCCATTTTACATTCTGGTCAATCAAATGCAGGGATTTTAATATTACATTTATGATCCCATAGTTACCGTCAAACATCCAGGTGAACAGAAGGCCCACGATTACACCGGGAATCGGCCATGCAAGCAGAATCAGTGTGCGTACGAGCTTTTGAAAATGGAACTTCTTGTTCAACAGCAGTGCAAGTCCGAGTCCTATCAAAAAAGATACCGATAATGCAATGAATGTGAATAATATGGATCTTCCCAATGCACTCCAGAAATCAGAATTTGCAAACAGTTTTGTATAGTTTTGGACCGTAAATCCAGATGTATCGTCTGTCAGGCTTCCGATAAATTTTACATTTTGAAAACTTAATTTTATCGTTGTAAATAAAGGATATATAATCAACGCAAGAGAAAAGACTGCTGCCGGCAGAGCAAACGCAACCGCCATTGTATGATTTTTTCTCTCACTTTTCGTTTTCGGAGCTTTTATTTTAGTAGTCAAGTGAAACACCTCCATTATCTTTATCCTGGTGATCCGGAATTTAAGTTCCGGAAATCCGTGTCCGGCGGTTACCCCGTTAAAAATCCGGGCTGCCATTTCAGGCAGCCCCTTGTTCTACTCTCCCAATTCATTTGTAATCTTTGTCTTCATATCATCTAATGTTTTGTCGACATCTGCGTAAGGGTCTGTCACCATCGTCATCACCCCATCGATGATATACTGTGTAAATTCTCCATAGTCTTTTTCATAACCGGAAGGAAGGATTTCCTGCGCTTTTTCTGCATCCTCTACAAACTGTCCGAGGAACGGGTTTTCTTTTAGTATCTCATCGTCAATTGCCGTTTTGCTAGGAGACGGGGAACCCACTTTTTCCATATACAGTTTCTGGAAGTCATCTTCTGCAACCATCTGGATAAATTCCCATACAAGTTCCTTCTCCTCGTCGCTGATTGTCGCCGGGATATGAAGGCTATTGCTTACAGAACCCGGAACATTTTCAAACGGAATCGTGGATACAAGAAGGTTCGGCTTGATTTCATCGGAGGCGCTGTCAATCAGGGATGCAACCCAGGGTCCGTCAAAGATCATCGCCATTTTGCCCTCTACAAAGTACTGGCGTTTCTGTTCCACGGAAAGGCCTACCGGAGTATAATTGTTTTGGAATAAAGACTGGTATAATTTCAGGGCCTTTTTTGTAGGATCTGAGGTCATAGGAGAAAGGTCACCGTCTTCCGACCATTTTCCGCCCATACCTACAACAAAAGAAGTTGCCTCGTTATAAAAATTTGTATCCGTAACCTGGCATGCACCAAATCCATATACCTCCGGGTCCCCGTCGCCATCTTCATCTTTGGTCAGCGTTTTTGCCGCCTCCATAAATGAGTCGATGTCAGTCGGGATCTCAATTCCTGCTTCGTCGAACATCGCTTTGTTATAGTACATAGAGTAGCCGTTTCCGAGCAGAAGTACCCCATAATATTCCCCATCCGCCTGAAGTCCGTCCTGAAGACTGCTCCAGTTGGTCAGTATGTCCGTTTCCTTTAGTCTGTCACTCAGCGGTTCAAACCAGCCCATATCCGAAAACTGTGCAAAATAACGGGAAGGGATATGTGTAATCTGCGGTGCAGTGCCTGCCGCATACAGTGTCGTAAGTGTGTCTACATAACTGTCAAACGGCACCTGGTATAAATTAATCTTTACATTTTCATGTCTTTTTTCAAACTCCGCCACCGCTTCTTCCCAAAATTCCTGAAATCCCGGCTCTGTAGCCTGCCAGCTTGGAAATTCCAGCACGACTTCTTCCGCAGAAGAATCGCTCTTTTTTTCTTTTTCAGATGAACCACATGCTGTCATACCGAACGCTAATGCCGCACATAATACCAGACTCAATATTTTCTTTTTCATTCACTTTCTCCTCTTTTCCTGTTTGTAAATACTCCGGGCCCCCTTTCATCCTAGTGCTGCGGATTATCCGGGAATGCCCAGTCATGTTTTTTGGTTACTCTATCACAGCCCCATCCTTCTTTAACACTGCCTGTAAATGTTTGATATCGAGATTTCTCGGTACCTGTCCCTGCTCTGCCGCCATTGCTGCCGCTGTTCCTGCTGCCTGTCCGAGCGCCATGCAGGACGGCATGATCCTTGTAGATGCTAATGCTTCAGCTGTTGTGGAAATGCATCTTCCGGCTACAAGCAGATGATCGATCCTCTCTGGAACGATACAGCGGTACGGGATATCGTAGCTCTGCTCTTCACTCTGTATGCGCGATACGCCCCACCCCTGTCCTTTCGGATCATGTATATCAATACAGTAGCCGTTTCGTGCAATGCAGTCTTCAAATCTCCTGCCCTCTATAATATCCTGTCCTGTCAGAACATATTCCCCGTCGATCCGTCTTGTCTCCCTTATGCCGATTCCGTTCTGAATGCTTGTAATATGCGCCTTTTCCATACCCGGGACATGTTTATTTAAGAAACGGATTACTTTCTTTAGCTGTATTCTTCCTTCTATTTCTGCCTCGGAAAGTTCGTACGCATCAGCCCCGTTTTTTTCACTTACCCGAATCGTATTCACGTAGGTGAGCTCATTTTCCCTCATTGTTCCCGCCCAGATATTATGGTCCGGATGCGGGAAAATCTCCTCTTTCAGAATGATATCATTCCAATTTGTTAATTTTCCACTGATGTGTAGATTATACTCATGGTCGCCGCCGACCGGGCATGCCTTAATCGGATTCTCAGAAAACAGCGCCGTCGCCCGTTCTACATCCACATCTCCCAGTTTGAACAACAGGCTCATCGCCTGGCACAATCCGTCACTTTCCCTGCCCTGATGGTATTTTGCCCCTGCAAACTTCGCCAGGTCACCGTCCCCCGTTGTATCGATGAAACAGTCCGCATGAAATTCTGTCAAACCATTTTTATTGGCAGCCACGATACTTTTCAGACAATTTCCTTCTACTTCAGCGGCGCATACAAATGTATGGTAGAGGATATCACAGCCACTCTCCAAAAGCATCTCCTCAGCAATGATTTTTACCCACTCCGGATCAATCATCGTCACAGAATTCAGATGCCCGCCGCTTGTGCGTATATGCCCCAGTGACGCTTTCTCCTGAAAGAGCCGGTTCATTAGTTCTTCGGCAACACCCGCCACAACCTGCCTGCCGTTCCTGTTAAAAAAATCTACGAACGGAAGTCCTGACGCGGCTGTCCCGCCGGCATACGCATTTTTTTCGATGAGCAGTACATGTGCCCCTGACCTTGCCGCTGAAAGAGCCGCCGCTATCCCGGCAGTGCCTCCGCCTGCAACAATTACATCATATTTTTGACGGTACATATCACAACCTCTTTTCCTATTTTCTGTCATCCGGATGACTTTCCCTGAAGGGTATAATAGAATCATAGTTTAATTTCATTTAGAATAAAATATGGTAAACTTTCTATTTTGTTTGTTTTCTTTCGACTTTCTTCAAACGCTTTCTTTCGTCGTTAGAAAAAGGTATAATTCAAACATAGATAACTTTGCAGGATCAGGAGGGAGAGGTTTATGAAGTTCTTCAGCAAAAAATCAATCGAAAAAGGATTTGAAAAAATACTGTTCCGCAATTATATGTATCTGATTATTACTGCCGCCCTGCTGATCAGTATATTCAGTGCCGTCATTGATGCAGCAAACACGCTTGCTAACGAGAAGCAAAACATGTACGAATCGCTGAAGCAGGCACAGATTAACATCAATAACCATACACAAATGATTGAAGACTATCTGACACTGACACATGCCAACTCCGAACTGCAGAATAAAATCAAAGACCTGAATGAACACCCGAGCGCTTCCCTGCTGACAAAGATTAACGAAACGCTGTTCTCTGTTGATTTATTTAAGAAGAATCTGGACTCTGTGCAGATCTTCGTCTATGAACCAGACAAATTCCTTCCAACTTTTTCAGGTGCTTCCCAATATAGCAATGCGCTTTTTTCTGCCGAAAGCGCTTCCTCCTCAGAATGGTTTCAGAACACCTTGAAGGCAAAGGGGCACACGTACTGGTTCGTTGATATGGATACATTTAAGAAACCGACACTGTGTGCAGCACGGATCTTTTATGATATTAACAATGTATCCCGGCAGCTCGGAGTGATTAAGGCAAACGTCACGATCGAAAAGCTGATCCGGCATCTCGGATCGATCTCCTTCGGAGATAAAGGATACGCACTAATTGACGCTGACGGACTACTGCTCCATCCCTATGCGGAAATCCCTGAATTTCTCAGCGACAGTCTTCCTGATAAGAAAGACAGGCTTTCCATGACGCACCTGCTCGTTGAGTTTCCAATCATAACTGACGGATGGGAAGTAATCGGAGTCACAAGCTTCTGGGAACTTTACCGCAATACTCTCCAAAACCTCCTGCTGATCGGGCTTGTTTTTTCTTTTACACTAATATTAGCTGCGCTTCTGTCCCGGAAAAGCAGCCGTAAAATTTCTCAGCCGGTGCACCGGCTCTGCCTGTATATGCAGAAAATGGAACCCGCAGACAGCCGGAACCTGCACAACTGCATCGAGGTCAACCAACTGTATGATACTTATAACGGCATGCTTGAAAAGAATGAAGAATTGATAAAGTCCAGGGAAGAGACACTGCTCAAGTTCAAACAGGCCGAGATGGCGGCGCTGCAGTCCCAGATGAATCCGCATTTCATTTACAATACGCTGGAGTCAATCAGTGCTTTAATTGCCACCGATGACAACTGCCATGCGGCTATGATGGTTACCGGCCTCGGCAAATTCCTGCGCAGCAGCCTGAATAACGGCAATAACTACATTACACTGGAAAAGGAGATTGAACAGGTCAGCTCTTATGTAGAAATTCAAAAACTGCGGTATGCCAACAGAATCCGCCTACACCTTGACCTGCCTTCCCCGCTGCCTGACTACAGAATCATCAAACTCATCCTGCAGCCGCTCGTAGAAAACAGCATTGTACATGGTTTTAAGGATATGGAAGAAATCGGTGAGATTACCATTACCGTAAAGGAAACGGATAGTTGTCTGTATCTTTCCGTTTCCGACAATGGATGGGGAAGTGATATTGAGATGCTGAACTATCTGGTCCGCCAGAGAACGCTCTACAAAGAGGACAATGTGAATTTTTACTGCATTCAAAACGTTTACCAGCGTCTGGCTAATTGTTACGGTGACCACGCCGGCCTTTCTTATGAAGAGAATGATGACGGTGGCGTCACCGCAAACATACGCATTGATAAAGAAGTTTTATAGGAGGGAAAATCATGTTGAATATTGTTTTAGTGGATGACGAACAGCTTATTATCCACCATTTAATTAAAATCATATCATCTTTTGACATCCCGCACAAAATCGTCGGGACGGCAAACAGCTGCGAACAGGCACTTACCATCATCCGGGAAACACACCCCAATCTGGTGATCACAGACATCCGCATGGGAACCTCAAACGGTCTGGATCTGTGTGATACTTTAAGTGTGACGATGCCTCACACAAAAATCATCATCCTCTCTGGGTTCGATGATTTTGCCTATGCTCAGAAGGCGCTGCGCTATAATGTATTTAACTACCTGCTGAAGCCAATCCATGAGAAGGACCTTTATGACCAGCTGGCCCGG
Source organism: Faecalicatena orotica (assembly GCF_905197545.1). NCBI lineage: Bacteria > Bacillati > Bacillota > Clostridia > Lachnospirales > Lachnospiraceae > Faecalicatena > Faecalicatena orotica. The sequence continues at coordinate 33,015 of NZ_CAJJZH010000017.1, read as the reverse complement.
GTGAATGCACTTTTAGAAGCAGAAAAGGAAGAAGAGACAAAAGATTTTATGCTGAAAGAGCAGCTAAGAGAATGCCTGCCCTTAATGCAGGAGTGGTTTTTCAAGATCATACGTGAGAATATGGATCATCTGGACATCATAGATTCTACATTCCGCCTGTTTAACATCGATATTCTCAACGAGTCTTACCAGTCTCTCTATGTCTCCTTTGCACAGGATAGTGATGCCGCGGAAATCGAAAAAGATTTCATGAACGTCTCGAGACTTGCCCAGACGATTACACTATTTATCGGGGACTATTTTAAGACAATTTATTTTTATGACACAAACTCGATTACACTTATTTTATCTTCTGCAGGAACCAATAACGAAGATATGCACAACAGATGCTGTCACCTCGCAGAACGCATCCGCCAGTATTTAGACTTTAACTATCAGCAGCAATTCTCCATCGGGCTGTCCACTGTTGTTCATAATATTGCGTATCTGCGCCAGTCCGTAAAAGACGCCATAGCAGCCAGTAAGTACTCCTTTTATATCGGTTTCAATGAAATCATCTGCATCACAGATGTAGAACTGAGGAATACAGGTGAGGTCCTTCCAAACTTTAAATACATACAGGAAGATCTTCTGAAGCATTTAAAGCTCTGCGACCCCCGGAACGCCGGACAGTACCTCAATATCTACTATCTCAATGTACTGCAGCTGCACGGCGATCGAAACCTCGCAACAAACAAATTTCTGGAGCTATACTACTATCTTTCCAATGCACTGGACCAGGAATTCGATTTCGAGAAGGCCCCGTCACAGGAAGTTGTTGCAAACATAAAGGGGGCTGCGAATTTAGAAGAGATCAAGGAGATACTCAACAACTATATTGTACGGTCAATAAAAGAAATCGAACTGCTGCGCACGAACAAAAGCCGCAAACTGATCGACAAAGCAAAAGCCTGCATTCAGGAAAATTATGCTCACGACATTTCCTTAGAATCGATCGCTTACGATATCGGATTATCGGCCTGCTATCTCAGTACACTATTTAAAAATATGGAAAAAACCTCAATAAAAGAATATATTATCGATGTGAGAATAGAGGCTGCGAAGAAATACCTGCAGGATATCAATCTGAAAATATACGAAGTGGCGGCAAATGTCGGGTATACAGACTCCCGCTATTTCAGCCAGCTATTCCGGAAAAAGACCGGATACACCCCCGGCCAGTACAGAGAATTCATTAAGTTGGGGACGTAGACTTTTTCAATTATACTACGTCCCCAATTGAGTTTAGTGGTGTACCAAAACGTTCTTATTCTATAATATGATTTCGTATGATGGCTCTTATGCTTTCGTTTAAATATGGTTTTAGTTCCTCATAGCTGATCGGATCGTTCTCCAATATTGTGCTGTAGGAGGTCGAGCTTGCCAGTTCTATGATGAGAAACAGCATGGTTTCCGGTGCTTTTAATTTAACTTCGGGATTTTCTTTTACCATTTTTTTGAAAAATCCCATTACGTCCATGTCTGTTTCTGTATCGTTCTTTGTGATTGCCTGCCTGAAGATTCCCCAGCTCAGGTTCTTTGATACGAATTTCAGGACGGCTTTGCTTTTTACCATCTCGTCCAGGACATAATCTACAATGAAGATGATTTTGTCTTCAAATTCTGGTATCCGGGCCTGTTCAAGTGCATTGTTTGCCGCCATGAATAGTTTTTCGGCGGTCTTGGCAATGAGCCTGTCCCGTATCTCATATTTGTCTTTGAAGTATAGGTAGAAGGTTCCTTTTGCCACGCCTGCTTTCTGAACGATATCGTGGATGGATGTTTTGGAGATTCCCTGTGTCAGGAAGAGGTCATATGCACTTTTGAACAAGGACTCTAATTTCTGTTGTTTGTTTTCGTCAACTTTTCCCATAGTTTTTCCCACTCTTTCGTTGTGTACTCTCTCGACGCATCTTTCGCTGCTATGTGTTTATTGTTCTGAGCAAACACTATTATACAGTATTCCGGCGGGATAATACACCTTATTTTTTAATTATAATTTCAAAATGACCAAAAGTCAACTTTTTGCATTAAAATTATTGACTTTTGGTCATTTTTGCAGTATATTACTTTTAGTCTTAAAAAAATGACTATTAGTCATAAACATTTAGAAGATGTGATTTATGAGTTTTTATTTCACAGTTAAGTATGCAGAATCACTAATTTAAAAAGGGAGGCATTACACATGGTCAAGGTAGGTAAAAAAATTGTGAAGTATCGGGTGGTCATCCTGATACTCGGCGTTTTACTTCTGATACCTTCGGCACTGGGATTCTTAAAAACCAGGGTCAATTACGACATTCTTTATTATCTGCCCGATAATATTGATACGATGAAAGGGCAGAACATTTTAATGGATGATTTCGGCAAAGGCGCCTTTGCAATGGAAGTTGTGGAAGGCATGAGCACAAAGGATACGGCCGCGGTCAAGGAAAAGATCGAGGGAGTCGACGGTGTTGCGGATGTGATCTGGTACGATTCTATCGCGGACACTTCGCTGCCGATCGATGTTCTGCCGGATAAGCTGAAGGATGTATTTAAAACGGATAATGCGACGCTTATGGCTATCTTCTTTGATGATACGACTTCGGCCGATAAAACAATGGACGCCATTACAGAAATACGGAACATTACCAATAAGCAGTGTTATCTGAGCAGTATGTCGGCTGTTGTAACTGATATCAAACAGCTCTCCGAGAAAGAGACCCCGATCTACGTATTGATCGCTGTTGTTTTAAGCTGTATCGTCCTTTCTCTGTTCATGGACTGCTGGATACTTCCTTTGTTCTTTATGCTGAGTATTGGAATGGCGATTCTCTATAATATGGGTAGTAATTATTTCCTCGGCGAAATATCCTACATTACCAAGGCATTAAGCGCGGTCCTGCAGCTGGGAGTCACGATGGACTACTCCATCTTCCTATGGCACAGTTATCAGGAGAACCAGCAGCGCTTCCCGGGCGATAAGGAACGTGCAATGGCTCATGCCATTTCCAACACTTTCGCTTCCGTCATCGGAAGCTCCGTGACTACGGTCGCCGGTTTCATCGCCCTTTGCTTCATGAGCTTTACGCTCGGCAAAGACCTCGGAATCGTTATGGCGAAAGGTGTTGTATTTGGCGTCATCTGCTGCGTTACAATACTGCCATCATTTATACTCATATTTGACAAGGCAATTCAGAAAACGACACACCGTTCTCTGATACCTCCTATGGAAAAAGCGGCAAAGTTTATTACGAAACACTTTAAAGTCTTTGTTCTTGCGTTTATTGTGCTGCTCGTACCTGCTTTATGGGGATATACCAAGGCAGAGGTTTATTATAATCTGGACGCCACACTCCCGAAATACCTGGAGAGCATCAAGGCAAATGATAAACTGTCCGATGAATTTGACATGAATGCAACGCACATGGTACTCGCAAACGCAGATCTGAAGCCAAAAGAGGCTAAGGCAATGTTAAATGAGATGTCCGATGTAAAAGGTGTAAAGTTTGCACTCGGCCTCGACAGCCTCTTAGGTTCGGCCATCCCCCGGGATGTGGTTCCGGATGAGCTGACCGATACATTAAAAGCGGGAGACTGGCAGCTGATCCTCGTACAGTCAGAATATAAAGTCGCAACCGATGAAGTGAACCGGCAGTGCACGCAGCTGAATAGTATTGTAAAGAAATATGACTCCTCCGCCATGCTGATCGGGGAGGCGCCGTGTACCAAAGACCTGATCACGATTACGGATAAGGACTTCAAGGTTGTAAGTGCAATCTCAATCATTGCCATTTTCATTATTATTGCACTTGTATTTAAGTCCATCTCACTGCCGGTCATTCTTGTGGCGGTCATCGAGTTTGCGATCTTCATCAATCTGGGAATCCCGTATTTTACGGGCACAAAGATGCCATTTATTGCATCTATCGTCATCGGAACGATCCAGCTGGGGGCTACCGTCGACTATGCAATCCTGATGACGACCCGGTATAAAAAAGAGCGGTGCAAAGGAAAAGAGAAAAAAGAATCCATACGAATCGCCCTCTCTGCTTCTGTCAGTTCGGTCATTGTTTCCGCACTCGGATTCTTCGCCGCAACATTCGGTGTCGGACTCTATTCCGATATCGATATGATCTCCGCACTCTGCACGTTAATGGCACGCGGTGCAGTCATCAGTATGTTCACGGTTATCTTTATCCTGCCGTCTATGCTGATGGTATTTGACAGGGTGATCTGTGCGACCACAAAAGATATGAGGGCATGCCTGAAGAAAAAAGAGAAGGCTTCCGATGAAGCCTGTGCAAACGCTTAAATAATTTTACCGGATGGATTTTCCACAAAGTCTAAAAACAAGGTATCTATAACAGGAGGTTAACTGATATGAAAAACAGAGAATATAAAACACTCGTTGCAATTATACTGGCAATGACAATGGTGACCGGCACACTGGCCGGTGTTCCTTCTACCGTTTGCGCCAAAGAAAACACGGTAACTACAGAGGCAGCCGCCCGGACACAGGAAAACGCCTCTTCCGACGTGAAACCTATAAAGGATGAAACTGTTTATGCGAAAATTGACGGCAGCGGCACCGTAACTTCAGTCACTGTATCTGACCAGCTGAAAAACATCACGGATGAAAAGGAAATCAAGGATGTGTCTACTCTGGAAAACATAGAAAATGTTAAGGGGGATGAGACATTTTCCCAGAAAAGCAATGCCATAACCTGGACCGGCGACAGCAAAGACATCTGCTATCAGGGCACCACAAGCCAAAATCTTCCCGTTGGTGTAAAAATCACTTACAAGCTGGACGGGAAAAATATCAGTGCCGGAGATCTGGAAGGTAAAAGCGGCCACCTTGTTATGCGCTATCAGTATGAAAATACGACCGGAACTTCCGGGAAAGACTATACTCCTTTCCTTATGATCACAGGACTGATCCTCGACGGCGATAAATTTACAAATACTAAAGTCACAAACGGCAGGCTGGTTTCCGACGGGGACAGGGACATGGTGCTCGGCATGGGGCTTCCAGAACTGGAATCCAGCCTTGGTGTAAGTGATCTGGATATCCCGGATTACTTCGAACTGGAGGCTGATGTAACTGACTATGAAGCAGCAGAAGGAATCACCATTGCCACGAACGAGATCTTCAATGAGTTGGATATGGATAAACTTGATTCTCTTTCTGACCTGAAAAGTTCCATGAATAAGCTTCAGGACTCTGCCAACCAGTTAGTCGACGGTTCCGGAGAACTCAGGAAGGGACTGGATACACTCTTGTCCTCTTCCGGAACGCTCACAGATGGAATCAGCCAGCTTTCAGATGGCGGCACCACGTTGAAAAACGGGACCGCGTCACTTCTGGACGGGAGCAATGCCCTCTCAGACGGGAGCAGTATTCTGGCAGACGGAACGAACCAGCTGCTTTCCGGAACCGGAACACTGAAAGAAGGCACCCAGGCCTTAAATGCCGGGCTTGCCTCTGCTGCCGACCAGACTGCCGGCCGTCTCCTTCCGGGTATCATCCAGCTCGATGACGGCGTTGCACAGATGCAGAAGCAGCTGGGAAGCGGGCTTTCCGAACTCACTAGCGGGGTACAGACACTGGATGCCGGGGCCGCAAACCTCAGGGACGGCGCCGCTTATCTAAATCAGGTAATCAATTCCGGCACCGATCAAACAGGCGGCCAGAGCCTTACCGCCATTGCAGCAGGCACGGCAGACGGAGCACAGAAAATCGCATTCACTACCGACGGCATCAATCAGACCGTCACCGCAGTATCTGACGCAACAGGATCGGCTGTTGCTAATACAGAAGCGGCCATCCAAGCTCTCCAGGCACTTCAAACTGAACTTAGCGGCTCTATAACTGACGATCAGGCTAATGCGATTCAAAACGCTATTAACAACCTGACCACCGATCAGTCCGGCATCAAAAATGCTGCCGAATCCCTAAACCAGCAGGCTGAACTGGCCGCCGGACTAGCCGAAGGTGCAAATAATGTTGCCTATGGTGCCGGAAGCACCAGCCAGATCATAAACGAACTCGCGGCCTCCACCCCGCAGCTCAGCCAGGGTGCCTCCGACCTTGCTGACGGAACCGCTAAACTGAATGCCAGCATCACCGATCCCACATCCGGCCTGATCACGCAGGTAAATTCCGGAGTGGAAACACTTAAGGACGGAACTGCCGCCCTCCGCGCCGGAATCGATGGTGACAACGGCCTCGCAAGCGGGCTGAAGCAGCTTTCCGCCGGCGCCTCACAGGTTGACTCAGGTGCCGGAACATTAAACGAGAAAATGGCAGAAGCCAACGCCGGTGCACAGAGTGTTTCCGCCGGTGCTTCCCAGTTATCCGCCGGTGCCGGGGAACTAAACACCGGTGCAGGCACACTTTCTTCCGGTATCCAGACACTCCAGTCCGGTTCCGGCGCCTTAATCGACGGTGTGAAACAGCTTGATGAAGGGGCTAAGACATTAAATGACGGCATGATCCAATTCAACGAAGAGGGAATTAAAAAATTGGTAAGCGCATTCGACGGCGATATTCAGGGACTTCTGGATAAGCTGAACGATATGGCAGACGCTTCCAGAAGCTACAAGAATTTCTCAGGCATCTCCGATCACATGGACGGAGAAGTTAAATTCGTTTTTGTTACAAATAAATAGTCAAATACGCCGCGGACAGCGGGCCAAAGTCAGACTTACCCGGCTTTGGCCCGCTGTCCGCGTGAATAAAATCCCCAAACCTGATTATTCGCACGTATCTCTGCATATAATATGATATATACGAATATCATAGGGAGGGGCTGTATGTTTTATTTTATATTTTGTTTTTTATTATTCTGCCTGATTACATTTGTCTTATTCTGCATCCTGCACTGCAGTACACCATATGACCGAATGATCGATGACGAACAGCAGGAAAAATTCCTGCGCCGCCATACCGGATTTTGATTTATCCATTGCCTCACCAATCTTTTCCCTTTATAATATCCTTATTATGAAAGGAAATATGCAATGAAAAAAAAAGGTTACTATTCTTCCGGCGAATTTGCGCGCATGGCCCATGTTACACTGCGCACAATCCGCTATTACGATAAACAGGATATCCTGAAGCCATCCTATGTCAGCGAGGCAGGCGCACGCTTTTATACAGATGAAGATTTCGCCCGTCTGCAGCAGATCCTGCTTCTGAAATACCTTGGTTTTTCTCTGGATGACATCCGCGAAATGACAATTGACGATTCCGACTACCATTTCATGCTGAATTCCCTGAACATCCAACTGAAACTGGTGCAGGACAGAATCGAACAGATGCAGCTGGTAGAAAAAGCAATCCAGGATACCGCAAGCGCCATTCAGAAGGAACACCACATTGACTGGAGCCAGATGCTGAACCTGATCCATCTGACCGGGATGGAAAACAGTCTGAAAAACCAGTACCAGAATGCATCAAACATCTCCGCCAGAATCAATCTCCATAACTTGTACTCCCAGAATCCCCAGGGGTGGTTCCCGTGGATTTACGAACAATGCAGGATCGAAGACGGGATGCATATACTGGAAATCGGATGCGGTGACGGTACACTCTGGAAGGACAATCTGGATTCGATTCCAAAGTCAGCCACAATCCTGCTTTCCGATATTTCCGAGGGGATGCTGCGTGACGCAAGGCGTGCCATCGGAGCGTATGACAAACGCTTCTCTTTCCAGGTTTTTGACTGCAGCCATATCCCATGTGGGGACAACAGTATGGACTTGATCATCGCAAACCACGTTCTCTTCTATTGCGAAGATATTCCCCAGGTATGCAGGGAAGTACAGCGTATCCTAAAACCGGGCGGGCGTTTCCTCTGCAGTGCCTACAGCAGGCGCCATATGGCAGAAGTCAGCCGGCTGGTGGAAGGCTTTGATGAACGGATTGTATTGTCAGCCGATAAGCTGTATAACAAATTCGGCCGCGAAAACGGCACCGGTATACTGAAACCATATTTCTCACAGATTGAATGGCAGCTATATGAGGATTCCCTCGTCATACCGGAACCAGAGCCGCTGATTTCCTACATCCTCTCCTGCCACGGCAACCAGAACCAGTATATTTTGGACCATTATAAGGAGTTCCGCTCTTATGTGAAGAGGAAAACCACCGGCGGATTCCATATTACAAAGGAAGCCGGGGTATTTATCTGCACGCTTTAGATTTGCCGGTTTAAAAGAATTTGTAAAAACTTTATAAAAAGGCTTGAAGGTGACCTAAGGTCACCTTTTATAATACGATTATGGCTGACAAGGATTGACTTATCTTTGATACTTATTAACCACGTGCGGGCAATGCTGCACGGAAGATAAAGGAGATTTCACATGAAGGGAATTATTTTAGCAGGAGGTTCCGGCACACGCCTCTATCCTCTAACAATGGTTACATCCAAACAATTACTGCCGATTTATGATAAACCTATGATCTATTATCCAATGTCAGTTCTCATGAACGCAGGCATCCGCGATATTTTAATTATTTCCACCCCGCAGGATACGCCCCGTTTTCAGGAATTGTTAGGCGACGGACACCAGTTCGGCGTAGACCTTACTTATGCGGTTCAGCCGAGCCCGGACGGACTTGCCCAGGCATTCATCATCGGAGAAGAATTTATCGGCAATGATACCGTTGCAATGGTCCTCGGCGATAATATTTTCGCAGGACATGGTCTTCGCAAGCGTCTGAAGGCTGCCGTCGAAAACGCAGAATCCGGCAGGGGGGCGACCGTTTTCGGTTATTATGTCGATGACCCGGAACGTTTCGGCATCGTAGAATTCAACGAAGAAGGGAAAGCTATTTCTATAGAAGAAAAACCAGCCGTACCAAAAAGCAATTACTGTGTCACCGGGCTGTATTTCTACGATAACAAAGTTGTCGATTATGCCAGAAACTTAAAGCCAAGCCCGCGCGGGGAGCTGGAGATTACAGACCTGAACCGCATTTATCTGGAAAGCGGCAGCTTAAACGTGGAGCTGCTCGGACAGGGATTCACATGGCTGGATACCGGTACACACGAAAGCCTTGTGGAGGCTACTAATTTTGTAAAAACAGTGGAGTCCCACCAGCACCGTAAAATCGCCTGCCTGGAAGAGATTGCATATCTCAACGGCTGGATCACCAAAGAAGACGTACTGAAGGTTTACGAAGTACTGAAGAAAAACCAGTACGGCCAGTACCTGAAAGATGTCCTTGACGGAAAGTATCTGGACATTTTACATTAACCGTAACTGTGGACACCCTTTTCGGTGTGAACAGCTGCACTAAATCTCATTTGTTAAGAATATACTATTAAGGAGAATCAAACAATGAATATTATCGTGACCGGCGGGGCCGGATTTATCGGAAGCAACTTTATTTTCCATATGCTGGGCAAATATCCGGATTACCGCATCATCTGTCTGGACAGCCTGACTTATGCAGGCAACCTTACTACTCTCGCACCTGTCATGGACAATCCAAATTTCCGTTTTGTCAAAGAAAGCATCACAGACCGCGAGGCCGTTTACAAACTGTTTGAAGAGGAACATCCTGACATCGTTGTAAACTTTGCGGCGGAAAGCCATGTCGACCGTTCTATCGAAGACCCGGAAGTATTTCTGGATACCAACATCAAAGGAACTGCCGTACTTATGGATGCCTGCAGGAAATATGGAATCACACGTTACCACCAGGTATCTACGGATGAAGTATATGGTGACCTCCCACTGGATAGGCCGGATTTATTCTTTACAGAAGAAACCCCAATCCACACAAGCTCCCCGTACAGCTCATCCAAGGCGGGAGCGGACCTGCTCGTTATGGCTTACCACCGCACTTACGGCCTGCCTGTAACAATCAGCCGCTGCTCGAACAACTACGGACCGTATCATTTCCCGGAAAAACTGATCCCGCTTATGATTGCAAATGCGTTAAATGATAAACCGCTCCCTGTTTACGGCAAAGGTGAAAATGTACGTGACTGGCTGTATGTTGAGGACCACTGCAAGGCCATCGACCTGATCATCCACAAAGGGCGTGTCGGCGAGGTTTATAATATCGGCGGACATAACGAGATGAAGAACATCGATATCGTTAAGATTATCTGTAAAGAACTTGGCAAACCAGAAAGCCTGATAACCTATGTGACAGACCGTAAAGGCCATGATATGCGCTATGCCATCGATCCGACCAAGATCCACAATGAGCTTGGCTGGCTGCCGGAAACAAAGTTTGCCGACGGCATCAAAAAGACAATCAAATGGTATCTGGAAAACAAGGAATGGTGGGAAAACATCATTTCAGGCGAATATCAGAACTATTATGAAAAAATGTATGGAAACCGCTAGAACTCTGAAATGCAGCAAAAGGGTGAAAGGTTCCCCTTTAGAAATGGAGTGGACATATGAAAGTTTTAGTAACAGGTGTAAAGGGACAGCTTGGCTTTGACTGCGTCAATGAACTGACAAAACGCGGCCATGAGGCTGTCGGTGTAGATATTGAAGAAATGGATATTACGGACGCCGCTTCGGTTAACAGAGTTGTTACAGAAACAGCTCCCGATGCTGTGATCCACTGTGCAGCGTGGACCGCTGTCGATGCGGCCGAGGATGAAGAAAATCGTGAAAAGGTACGTCTTGTTAACGCTGTTGGGACAGAGAATATCGCAAAAGTCTGCAAAGAGCTGGACTGCAAAATGCTGTATCTGTCTACCGACTATGTGTTTAACGGCCAGGGCACTGCCCCCTGGAAGCCGGACTGCCGGGATTATAAACCCTTAAGTGTTTACGGCGAAACAAAGCTTGCCGGTGAACTCGCTGTTTCAGAGACACTGGAAAAATATTATATCGTACGCATTGCATGGGTATTTGGCAAGAACGGCAAAAACTTCATTAAGACAATGCTAAGTCTCGGAAAAACACACGATACAATCAAGGTCGTAAGCGACCAGATCGGAACTCCTACTTATACTTATGATCTGGCAAAACTGCTTGTCGACATGATTGAAACAGATAAATATGGATATTATCATGCAACAAACGAAGGCGGGTATATCAGCTGGTATGATTTTACGACAGAAATCTTCCGCCAGGCTGCCGCAATGGGCCGTCCGGAGTATTCTGCTGACCGGCTTCATGTGATCCCTGTCACAACCGAGGAGTACGGCGCTTCAAAAGCGAAACGGCCTTTCAACAGCAGGCTCGACAAAAGCAAGCTGACCGAAAATGGATTTACTCTTCTGCCTACATGGCAGGATGCGCTTCAGAGATATCTGAAAGAAATTGAATTTTAGGAAATATCAGGAGGTAAAGATGGGACAGATAAAAGTAGATAAAAATGTTGGCGGCATCGAGGGGCTCTGTATCATCGAACCGGCTGTCCACGGTGACGCCAGAGGATATTTCATGGAAACCTATAACCAGAAAGACATGGAAGAGGCCGGGCTGAACATGCAGTTCGTTCAGGATAACCAGTCCTGCTCCACAAAAGGCGTACTGCGCGGGCTCCATTTCCAGAAAGAATTCCCACAGGGAAAACTCGTCCGTGTGATCAAAGGCCATGTCTTCGACGTTGCCGTAGACCTTCGGAGTGGTTCCGATACTTATGGAAAATGGTTCGGCGTGGAGCTCACTGAGGAGAATAAGAAACAGTTCTATATTCCGGAAGGCTTTGCACACGGATTCCTGGTTCTCTCTGATGTCGCGGAGTTCTGCTATAAATGTACAGACTTCTATCATCCGGGCGACGAAGGCGGGCTGGCGTGGAATGATCCCGAAATCGGAATCACCTGGCCTCAGGTTACCGGTGAATACCCCGGCAGTGCTTCAGCCGGGGGGTACCGTCTGCAAGACGGGACCGGGCTGAACTTAAGTGAGAAAGACCAGAAATGGGATGGGATCCGGAATACTTTTAAGTTTTAAATATAGTGGGGAGTGTACAGATGTACACTCCCTGTTTTATTACCATCACATCATATGCATAATCATCAGCAGAATCTTATAACAAATTTCTTTACATCCTCCGCCGCCCTTTCTGCCAGCTCCTTTGTTCCTGCACATGCCGAAATATATATTTTCAGCTTTGGTTCTGTCCCGGAAGGGCGTATCACTACCGAGCATTGATTTTCCAGCCTGAACTGAAGCACATTCGATTTTGGGAGTCCGTTTATTCCCTCTGCGTAATCCGTACATTCTGCCACTTTATATCCCGCAAACTCGTCCACTCCTGCCCGGAATTTCTCCATAATCTCCTGCATTTTCGCCATGCCGTCCGCTCCCTCCATCCGGATGGAATGCAGGGTGTTTACCCAGTAACCATATTTCAGAAAGAGCTGTGTAAGCCGGTCTATCAGTGAAATCCCTTTCTCTTTATAGTGTGCGAACATCTCGCAGATTAAGAGTGACGCATTCACTGCATCTTTATCTCTGACATGGGTGCCGCTCAAATACCCATAGCTTTCCTCAAATCCAAAGATATAAGAATCCCCCCTGCCGCTTTTCTCCAACTGTGTAATCTGCTCTCCTATATATTTGAATCCGGTCAGAACATTGATGAGCCTCACGCCATAGTCCTGTGCTACAGCCCGGGCCATTTCCGTTGTAACAATCGTCTTTACTGCAACAGGATCCTCCGGCATCTTACCCTGGGCCAGCCTCTGGCTGCATATATAATCAAACAGCAGGATTCCGGTCTCATTCCCTGACAGCAGGGTATATTCATTTTCATGTTTTTTCACTGCAATTCCCACCCTGTCACAATCCGGGTCTGTTGCGAGAACCAGATCCGCATTGACACGCTTGCCATATTCTATTCCCAGCGCCATCGCGTCTTTCTCTTCCGGGTTGGGATAAGGGCAGGTGGGAAATGTTCCGTCCGGATATTCCTGCTCTTTGACCATCGTAATCTTTCGGAAACCACACTCACGAAGACAGCGAAACACTGGAACTCGCCCCGTGCCATTTAGTGGTGAATATACGATAGACATGTCTTCCCTGCCCATCTCTTGTTCTGCCAGAGACAGTGACTTAACGCTGCCTATATAGGCATCTATAACATCATCGCCGATAAATTGAATCGTGCCGGACACAAGGCCTTCTTCAAACGCGATTCTTTCTGCACCGTTTAAAACATCCGTCTTGTCTATGTCACTCAGAATCTGAGCAGCAGCGGTGTCTGTAATCTGTCCGCCGTCCGCACCGTAAACCTTATACCCGTTATACTGTGCCGGATTATGGGAAGCGGTTACCATAATACCGCCTGCACAGCCCAGCTGCCTGACCGCATACGATAAACAGGGCGTAGGCATTAATTCACGGAATATTAAAACCCTGACTCCATTCGCAGCCAATACTTCTGCTGCCGTTTTCGCAAATAGCTCTGATTTTATACGCGAATCAAAACTGATCGCCGCCATTCTTTTCTCAATCGGAAAATTCTTTTTTAAATAATCCGCATATCCCTGTGTCGCTTTTGCTACCGTATATACGTTCATACGGTTTGTCCCCGCTCCGATCCCCCCTCTCAGTCCCCCGGTTCCGAATTCCAGATTCTTGTAAAAGGCATCTTGTATCTTACAGGCATCCCCTTCCATGTCCTTTAGTTCTTTTATAACATCCTCATCCCGGCCGGCTTCTCCCAGCCACCGGAAATATTCTTCTTCCATCTGTACTACTGGTATCATATTTTCCTCCCTAGCATCCGACAGCAAGAAGCTGCAGTTTCCCATGCATTTTGAAACACTCACAGCCTGCCGGCACAAAGATACAGTCTCCCTTGAATATGTTCAGGAATTGGCCGTCCTTCATAAAAATAACGCCGCAGCCCTCGAGACATAAGAGTACCTTGAATGAATTCCTGCCCACGTCAAAATTTACGAGTTTTCTCGTCCGTTCTGTATTCAGAAGATAACGTTCCACCTGAAAATATTTGCACCTGCACAAAAGTTCCCGCGCAAAACCATTCTGGTAACGGAGCACCCGCATTGGCTGGCGGGGGCTGCCGCTGCTTTTATAGTTCAGGACATCCAGCGCCTTATCTACATGGAGCTTTCTAAAATTTCCATCCTTATCCCTGCGTTCGTAGTCATATAACCTATATGTCAGATTCGAACTTTCCTGTATTTCAGCAATCAGGGTCCCGGCCCCGATTGCATGAACCGTTCCGGCCTGAATGAAAAAAACGTCGTCTTTTTGAATCCTTATTTTCTGCAGGTATTTCTCAATCGTGTGGTCTTCCAGAGCCTCTTTAACCGACTTCCTATCCATGTCATGGTAAAAACCATAGATCAGTCTGGCATCTTTAGCAGCATCAGCCACATACCACATCTCCGTCTTTCCAAGCTGTCCGTTCTCATGATTTTTGGCATACTCATCATCCGGGTGCACCTGTACCGAGAGGTCTTGTTTTGCATCAATCAGTTTGATCATAATCGGCAGTTCCCCGTTCCCTTTCGGGTGGGTACCCATATATTCCGGGTGCTCCTTAAAGATTATGCTTAATTTTTCCCCCTCATGGACCCCGGATGCTGCAACACTTTCCCCATCGGGATGGGTCGAACACTCCCATGTTTCGGCAAGCGGCACTGCTTCTAATTCCTTGCCGTACTCATCTTTCAGCCGTCTTCCGCCCCAGATATAATCTTTCCCTGCCGGTTTTAAAAGAAAGGGCTCACACTTCCAGGTCATGCTTTTGTTTGTCATATACACTAATCTCCCTGCCGAGCTGGACCTCTATCAGTTCCAGTTCGGTATCAGCAAAAACAGTATGTTTGCATCCCGCCTGCATCGTGATAACGTCCCCCGGCCTCACGGGTTCTTCCATGCCGTCTACTATGGTCCTGCCCATGCCTGACACGACAGTCCAGACTTCGTCCCTGTTTTCATGGCTGTGGTAGTTCATGTTATGTCCGCTGTTCAGAATTACCTTTATGGTCATGCTGTCCTCCCCGACATCCAGAACACGGTAACTGCCCCATGATTTTTCCGCAAACATCACTTCCTGTTCCATCGCATCTACATATGGCCTGATATAACTGGACTGCTCTTTATCCGAAACAAGGATCCCTTCCGCACTTGCAGCAACAATGATATTTTTAGTGCCCATACATAAAACAGGAACATTCAATTCATTGATAACACTCGTGTTTTCACAACTATCATTCAGAGTAACATCGCCAATAGCAGCCTCTGCCATCTCCTCCGTCAAAGTATTCCAGGTACCGAGATCCTTCCAGTAACCGGAGAAACGCATCACACGTATCTTTTTCTCTTTCTCGGCCACCGCATAATCAAAACTTATTTTCTCGAGACTTTCATATTTATCATACAGGTCATTATAATCTGTAAAACCGATTATTTCATGGGCCTTTTCCAAAAGGTATCCCAGCTTAAAGGCAAAGACCCCGCCATTCCAGAGCGCACCGTTTTGGATATATTTCTCTGCAGTTTCCACATCAGGTTTTTCCTTAAATGTTCTTACCGAACTGATTTCCGCCTCACTTTCCGGAATAATATATCCGTATTTTTCACTTGGATAAGTCGGCTCAATCCCCATCAATACCAGATTTGCCCCGTCTTCCCCTGCAAGACTGCCGAGCCTGGAGAGCGCCTTAAAATATTCTTCATCTACATAAGGGTCGACCGGGCAGACAACAACGGACTCATCCTCTGACAGTTTTTTTATATCACGCAGGTAAGAAGCCGCAAGTGCAATTGCGGGAAACGTATCCCTCCTATATGGTTCTACGCATATATTCACGTCCATTCCCAGCTGGTTGTGGATCGCAGATACCTGCGTCTTTGATGTAGCAATGGTAACCGTGCTGTCGATATCTGCCGTCCTGATCTGGCGGTAAACTCTCTGGACCATCGATTCATAACTTCCGTCTTCGCATTTGAATATTTTAATAAACTGCTTTGACCTCACATCATTTGATAGCGGCCACAGTCTTTTTCCTGAACCGCCTGACAGTAATACAATGTTCATCTTTTCACCATACCCTCTTATTTATCTCTCCGCTCTCATCGGATTTTTTAAAAAGTCCTCATAAGTCAGGCGGATTCCTTCCTCCAGATCTACGCGGTACTTCCATCCAAGCTTTTCAAGTTTTGATACATCAAGCAGTTTTCGCGGTGTTCCGTCCGGTTTGTCATGGTCCCAGAGTATTTTCCCTTCATACCCGGTCACTTTAGCCACCAATTCTGTCAGAGCCCTGATTGACAGTTCTAAACCAGTCCCAACATTCACAGTCTCCATGCCGCTGTAATGATTCATCAGGAAAACACACGCATCCGCCAGATCATCCACATACAAAAATTCACGCAGCGGCGCACCGGTTCCCCAGCATACAACTTCCTTCAGCCCCTGCTCCTTCGCCTCATGGAAACGCCGGATCAACGCGGGCAGAACATGGCTGTGGGTAGGGTGGTAATTGTCGTTCGGTCCGTATAGGTTCGTCGGCATGGCTGAAATATAATCAGTCCCATACTGTTTGTTTAAAAATTCACAGTATTTTAAACCACTGATTTTAGCAAGGGCATATGCCTCATTCGTCTTCTCCAGCTCCGATGTCAGCAGGCAGCTCTCGGGCATAGGCTGCACGGCCATTCTGGGATAGATACACGAAGAACCGAGGAACAGTAATTTCCTGCACCCTTCCTGCCACGCAGAATGGATCACATTCATCTCCATCATCATATTCTCGTACATAAAGTCTGCCGGTGCTTCGGAATTGGCAATGATTCCCCCTACCTTTGCTGCCGCCATAAATACATATTCCGGCTGCTCTTCCCTGAAAAATGCAGCTACGGCTTCCTGACTGCAGAGATCCAGTTCCCGGTGGGTGCGGGTAAGCAGATTATGGTATCCCAGCTTCTCCAGTGTCCTTACAATGGCCGATCCGACCATTCCCCTATGTCCTGCAACGTATATTTTAGCTTCTTTTTCCATTTATTGTTTCACACTCCTATGTCTTCGACTATCCAGTTGTCTGTTCCTTAGCAAACCTTTTTCAGTGCTGCTTCTCTCTTTGCCAGTTCCAAGTCATGCTGCACCATGATTTTAATCAGTTCCTCATAGCTTGTCTTTCTCGGATTCCATCCGAGTATGGTCTTAGCCTTTGTCGGATCCCCAAGCAGAGTATCCACGTCTGTGGGTCTGAACCATGTCTCGTTCACTTCCACAAGCACATTTCCCGTCACTGTATCGATGCCCTTTTCTTCGATCCCCTTCCCTTCCCAGCGAAGAGTAATCCCAGCCTCTGCAAATGACTTTTCAGTGAAATCCCTGACTGTATGCTGTTCTCCCGTAGCAATCACAAAATCATCCGGTGTCTCCTGCTGCAGCATCAGCCACATACATTCTACATAATCTTTTGCATATCCCCAGTCCCTGAGGGAATCCATGTTGCCCAGCTGCAGCGTTTTCTGCAACCCACAGGCGATTCTGGCTGCTGCCAGCGTGATTTTCCTTGTGACAAAATTTTCTCCACGCCGTTCTGACTCATGGTTAAACAGAATTCCGTTGGCCGCAAACATGCCGTACGCCTCCCGATACTCTTTGACAATCCAGAATCCATACTGTTTCGCCACCGCATACGGGCTATAAGGATGGAATGGCGTCGTCTCTTTCTGCGGCACCTCTTCTACCTTTCCGTATAATTCTGATGTAGATGCCTGATAGACCCTGGTTTTCCCCGTCAGTCCCAGAATCCGGACAGCTTCCAGTATACGTAGCACCCCGAGGGCATCCACATCCCCGGAATACTCCGGTACGTCAAAGGATACCTGTACATGCGACTGCGCCGCCAGATTATAAATCTCATACGGCTGTACAATTCCAATGATACGTATCAGGGATGAAGAATCTGACAAGTCGCCGTCATGCAGTGTAACTGCATTTTTTTCTATCAGGTGATCAATACGTGACGTGTTGGAAATCGATGCCCTTCGTGTAATTCCATGTACCTCATACCCTTTTTCCAACAAAAATTCAGCCAGATAGGAACCATCCTGTCCTGTAATACCGGTAATCAATGCCTTTTTCATATCTTTCCCTCTCTATTATCAAATGAATTTAATTACATGCTCAATTACCGATTATACTTGGATATTGTACAAAAAGTAATAGAGATTCTTGCTATATAATAGGACTATCTTGAATAGTGTTTTTTTCAATATAATCCTGATTTATATATAAACACCTTATTTTTGCTGATTTTGTGAATTATTATTACTGTTCACAGGCACGCCTGTAAACAGTAACTCGCCTGCCCATTTAAAGTCGCCTTCGGCGAGGGGCAGGCTTATTGGCTGCTTTACGTTATTCCTCCCAGCCTATCAGCGTAGTGATAGGCTGGGGAGTGAATAGTAACGAATTATTAACTACTTCACAAAATATGATTGGATTATTTTGCTTTCTATGTTACATTCTATATAGGATTATATTGACAAAGGAGTTTTATCATGGATAAACAATTATTTACCGGTAACCAGGTACAGTCCAACAGAGTCTTGTATACACCTTCGGTATTTGCCAAGAGTTCTTTGATCTACCTGCAGGAAACGGGTGAACTCACTGCACTTAAGCCTCATGTGAGCCGGAGGGAACAATTAAATTCCTACCTGTTTTTTATCGTATTAGACGGTCTGGGCAGTGTGCAGTACGACAATAAAGAGGTGCACCTGCGCCCCGGAGACTGCGTTTTCTTTAACTGCCAGAAGCCATATTCCCATGCTTCCTCGACTGAACAGCTCTGGCGGCTCAAATGGGTCCACTTTTACGGACCGAATATGGACAGCATTTATGAGAAGTTTTTAGACAGGGGTGGAACCTGGTATTTTACAACAAGTGAACCTGCACGCTACGAAAACCTGCTGGAGGAAATATTTCTGACTGCAAATGCCGACAGTCCTGTGAGAGACATGAAACTATATGAAAAGCTGGTCCGGCTATTGACCCTTACAATGGAAGAAAGCGGCTCGCACAGCCTGATTTCAGATCATCAGGAGGCCGCACAGACTAAATTAAACGATATTAAAAAATATATAGATGAACATTTTACTGAAAAAATATATCTGGATGCGCTGTCGGAACGCTTCTATATTAATAAATACTATCTGACAAGGCTGTTCAAGAAACAATTCGGGGCATCCATCAACCACTACATCATTTACCAGCGAATCACTCTTGGAAAGCGCCTGCTGCGATTTACTGATGACAGCATCGAAAATATCAGCAGAGAATGTGGAATAGATGATCCCGGATACTTTACGAGACTCTTTAAAAAAATAGAAGGCATAACACCCGGAGAATTTCGAAAACGATGGGTAAAATAAAGTTACCCCCGCAGTCTTCATGCGGGGGTGCTTCTCTTCCTATGCGTTTTAAAACTTATGCCACAATTCCAACGCTTCCTTCCAGCAAAGCTGTCCGCCTGCCAGTATAGAACATGGCTTATCAAGAGTGATTTCTTTCCCGTCCACCTGGCTGATCCTGCCCCCGGCCTCACTGATAATCAAAGAGGCTGCAGCATAATCCCAAGGCTGGAGAAGGAGCTCCGTATAAATTCCATTGCTGCCGGATGCGACTCTGCACAGGTCAATGGCTGAGGAGCCGCCGTTGCGGACTCCGAGGCTGTTCAGATAAAGGAATTTTGCAAAATCAAATATCCGGTCTGTATCGTCGGAATTATATCTCGCACATCCAAACGCCGCGATGCTGTCCACAAGGCCTTTCGATGTACTTGCAATTTTCTTCCCATTCTTAAAGGCACCTTTTCCCTTTTCCGCTGTATAGAGTTCCTCTGTATAAGGATTATAGACGGCCGCGAAAACCATCTCCTTATTCTTCGCAAGTCCCAGCGAAACACAACTGTTTTTATAGTCGAATATAAAATTCGTCGTTCCGTCAATGGGATCGATAATAAAACAATCCCCTTCTCCCATACTCTGCTGAACCCCATTCTCTTCTGCCAGAAATGCGGCCTCAGGGATAAGTTTCTTCATTTCCTGTACAAGAAAATCCTGCACCTTCTTATCATATTCCGTGACAAAATTAGAAAAACCTTCCTTATTATATATATCCGTTTCTGAAGCAGACGCATTTTTCATCATACCGCCCGCCTGTTTCACACATTTGGTTATTTCTTCGTATAGCATGGCCGCCTCCCGTTACCGTTTACACCCCAGCCTATCTCTACGCTGACCGGCTGGGGGCTTTATGTATTAATCCCATATAAATGCGGATTCCCATACATCTACTCCGCTGTCCTGGAAAATTTCATGCAGTCTGTCTTTCAGCTGCTGTTTTGTAACTCCCTTATTCAAGATTACCATCAGGAAGCCGCCTCCGCCGGCGCCGGCAATAAACCGCCCGCTTATCAAATCCTGACAGGATAGGAAAATCTGCTCGATACAAGTGTTGGATGATCCCTGGTCAAGCT
This sequence comes from Faecalicatena orotica, assembly GCF_905197545.1. NCBI lineage: Bacteria > Bacillati > Bacillota > Clostridia > Lachnospirales > Lachnospiraceae > Faecalicatena > Faecalicatena orotica. The sequence continues at coordinate 12,532 of NZ_CAJJZH010000017.1, read as the reverse complement.
GTTTTGAAAGTTCCCAGTGCCGGTTCAGAAGTTCTGCAAACTCATCTACACTGCCTCTTTCCAGAGCAAACTTCATCAGCGCTGCCAAAGGCTGCATCTCCTTCAGTGCCTGTATACTCTCCGGCCTTGCACCGATGTAACTTCCGACAACATCACGCAGAAGGTTTCTTGCCAGCCTGCGCTGCCCTGTATAAATGACAGCGAACCGTTCCTGAAGCTCTTCTTTTACAGAATCTGACAAATGCACCTTCTCAACATGAATTTCCTGATCAATGCCCGGCTCTGTCGTAATAAACTTTACTCCGTTCGTCAGACCGCCAACCTGGTCCTGCCATCCTCCGCCGGTGCTCATAATCTGTTCCATAGAAAGAACTATGCCGTAAATCTCATCATCACTGATATCCGCACCAAGGAATTCGTAAATCCCTTTTACACATGCACCTGACAAAATACTGCTTGTCCCTAGACCGGAGCCTTTTGGTATGCCGATCACCTGCGTGGAAAGATAAATTCCTCCGCCCAGACGCTTCAAGATATCTTCCAATGACGCATCCCCATATAACGGCACAATCCCGCATGCAATCAGTGCGGCTTTGTGGAGTGCAAAAGAATCATATGGATTATGGCAGTCCTGAATTTCCGAAACAGTATGAATCTCTCCAAACACACCGATATCCGTGGACTCAAATTCAATATGGTAATCTTCAAGCCGTTTTACCGTAATCTGTACCGGCAGAATCCCATTCAGGCTGATTGCAGCATTCAGCACAACTCCGCCCTGTTCATTACAGTGCGGCGGGGTATCCGTCCAGCCGCCTCCCCAGTTAACACGGACCGGAAGCTTTACATCAACCCTGTCCTTACAGATCTTAAATGAATTAGCAGTACGCAGTTTACTGACCGCATTGTCAAAAATTTCTTTCTGAATCCCTTCAAAACATAGTCCCTCTGTATAGTCATAGGACATCCCATCAAATTCCAGATCTTTTTCCTTCATAAATCTGGAAACCGCATAGTAAATCCTGATCCTCAGTGAAAATTCTGCATCCTGCGCATCCTTCAGAAGCTCCCTGTAAATCGCCTCTGTAATTCCCTTGCTGCCAAACACCTGATAAGCATCTTTATAATAAACTCCGCTCTCCAGCATATTTACAAACTTACTTGCAAGGATACGGTTTTCCAGCTCATCCTTCCATGATCGGCTGTAATTAACATCTGCCATATAGAAGCTGGAATACAGACTCATTCTCTTCCTTGTCTTCCACTGCCTGATCTCTTCTTTCGCAACACGCCCATGACACATATCATAAAGGAAAAGAGCCTGCTCTATTCCTTCTTGCATGGTGTCGCATACCGGATATAGGTTGGCAAACCACAGATACTTGTCCTTATCCTGCCACAATGTATCCTGTGAAATATCATTTTCACTTAACAGTCTGGAAAGACTGGTACCCAGAAAACTGTCATTTTCTTTATAGAATCCCTTCGGATTATCTTCTACACCATAAATACGGACAACATACTTCCCGTTAATCAGACGCAGGCCATGCAGAACGATTCCCGGCGGAATGATACAACCCGTCAGTTTTAAGTTGGATATCACGCATCCTTCACCGACCTTTGTATTGCCCAGTATAAAGCAGTCCTCCAGATACGCACCTTTCCGGACATTCGCCCTGCGCCCTACATACGCCCTGTGTGCAGCAAAATCTGCATCTCCGACTCCTGAGAACATCACCTGCTTTTTCCAGTTAAGGAACTCATAGGAGGAAACATCCTCTGTCACAAGACTCAGAAGTTCCTTCGTAGTACCAAAATGTATAAACTCTGCCGGAGAAAGGCACAGCAGTTTCATAGAAAATGAATGTATCGCCTGCCAGATTTTCTCACGGCAGCTGATCAGTTCTTCGCAGATTACCCCTTCTGCCGCTTCCTGATAAAACTGCTCCAAAGCAGCCTCCCGCGCCAGCGGATAAAGAAAATCACCATAAAAGCTGATCCGCGCCTTGTCATTTACAAATTCCTGAAATTTACCCTGATCCAGATGTCCATCTGTACTGATCAGAGAATACAGCGCATCCATAAGACCTGTGCTTAAGATCACGGCCCCAGTATCCAGATCCACACATCCCCTGTCATTCACCGCACCGCTCTCCCTGAGCATAGATACCGTCTGTTTATGTAAAAACCTTGCCACGTAATCATTCCCGTCATTCAAGAAAACGCCATGATCCTTTCCCGTATCCACATGCTCCTTGAACGAGATAGCTGCCGCACCTTCATTCTGGAAATCAATCTGCAGAGGATTGAACAATAACAGAACATCACCAGAAAGAATCAGCATTCCTTCCCTGAACCTGGAAGGCACACCGGACATCACGATCATGAACTCATCAAACAACGTAGAGGCATATCCATTCGGGAGTTCACGCGGAACCGGGGAAAATAATTTACCCGTCGCAGAATACTGCGGAACACGTTTGCTGTCCCCTCCGGAATGAATCACAAGGATCCGCTTGTCCTTAAAATGATACTCTGACTTCCCTTCGCGCTGAGCAAGGTAAGCCAGCACATTGAAAGTGGCCCCTCCCGATCCCACTCTCCTGCCTTCCGGATCCGGAAGAACCTCATAAATCGTAGACGACGGAAGGCGGCGCTGCTGAAGGCGCTCCTCAATCTGCCCGCGGTACATCGCCGCCTGCTCTTCATTGGATGCAGTCAGAATCACATAGTCCCACTTAATAAAACTAGACTTTTTGAGACTCCTCTCATAATCTTCCCATGCATCAAAATATGACTGGCTCAAAAATAAATTCTTCATTCTTTTAGATGTTAATTCCATATTACTTTTTCCTTTTCCTGCGGTATTTTATTTTGGATTATCTTGATTCGGCTTCGAGACTTCAAATATTACTGCTCTATTTATTATAGCGGAGTTAGGGGGAAATGACAAGGCGGGGGGATGGGGAAATGGGGGAGGTGCTAATAATAACAATTATTGATTCGGAAATACATTCCATAATGCATATACAATACCCTGTCATCTCTGGAAATTAACGTAATCCAGACAAATTTGTACATCAAAAAAGCACAAATAATCTGAAGCAATTTGTGCTTTTAGTACACCTGTGGGGCAGGCAGAAAAGTGTAGAATATATTTTTAATTAATACACCCCTAAGCAGAAAAACTCACGCATACGACATTATATCCAATTAAAAAATGTTATTTTCATCAAAAAGTCCTATGATTTTTGCTGTTAATATGCTATGTTTAAGTTAATATAATTGTTAGGGGGTAATTTTGATGTATCGAATAGCAATGCAACAATTAATCAATTGGAAAAATAAGAAGAATCGGAAACCTCTCATCATTAGAGGAGCCCGTCAGGTTGGAAAGACCTGGCTCATGAAAGAATTTGGTAAAGAGAATTATAGTAAAGTAATTTATATTAATTTTGACAATAACGAGCGGATGAAAAATCTTTTTGATGGAAGTCTTGAAATTGAGAGAATTGTTACTGGAATTGAATTATATGCCGGACATAAAATAGATGTTGATAATACACTTTTAATCTTTGATGAAATCCAAGAGGTACCAAAAGCATTGACTTCCCTCAAGTATTTCAATGAAGATGCACCTCATTATCAAATTGTATGCGCTGGGAGTCTGCTTGGTGTAGCTTTGCATAATGGAACGTCATTCCCAGTAGGAAAAGTTGAGTTTATGGATCTTTATCCGCTGTCTTTCTTTGAATTTATAATGGCGTTGGGGAAAAAACCACATGTAACTCTTCTTCAAAACAAAGACTTTGAAATGGCTTCTGCCTTTAAACAGGATTATATTGATTTGCTTAAATACTATTATTATGTTGGTGGAATGCCAGAAGTTGTCATGAGTTTTACTGAAAATAAAGATTTTAATGAAGTACGTGAAATCCAGCAAAGAATACTGTCAGCATATGAACAGGATTTTTCAAAACATGCACCTAATGAGACCGTTCCGCGGATCAGAATGCTTTGGAACAGTATTCCGGGACAATTGGCAAAGGAAAACAAGAAATTTATTTACGGACTTGTTAAAGAAGGGGCAAGAGCGAAGGAATATGAATTGGCACTGTTATGGCTTACGGATTGTGGTTTGGTTCATAAAATCCATCGGGTGAAGGCACCTAGTCTTCCCTTAAGTGCTTATGAGGATTTAAAAGCATTTAAATTGTTTCTTTTAGATATTGGTTTACTTTCCTGTATGACAGGATTGCGTCAGGAAACACTGTTGGATGGAAATAACCTTTTCAAAGAATTTAAGGGCGCATTGACTGAACAATATGTCCTTCAGCAACTCGAAACAATCAAAAATCTCAATATATATTATTGGACAAATGATCGTGGTACAGCAGAAATAGATTTTGTCATTGATAATGGGCATGATGTAATTCCGATTGAAGTGAAGGCTGAACAAAATTTGCAGGCAAAAAGTTTGAAAAGCTATCGTGAAAAATTTCATCCTCAATCATCGCTGCGAGTTTCAATGGCCGATTACAAAGAAGAAGAATGGCTGATTAATTTGCCTCTGTATGCTGTGGAAACTATTTCGTAACCTGTCAATTTCAAAAACTTTATTCCTCTTCTGAGGATGACAAAAATAATGCACATAAGATTGAAAATTCAATAATTATCCTGCCGATAATATGATATACTATACTCGTATAACAGGAGAGTTTCTTGATGGAAGAACCTGGAATATTCCGGCGGCATTTACCATAAAACACAAATTGACCTGACGTACAATTCGAACCACATTGAGGGCAGCCGCCTTACCCATGAACAGACCCGATATATCTTTCAAACCAATACCATCGGTGTTGATAATAAAATTCTTAATGTAGATGATGTAATTGAAAAGCAAACCATTTCTGCTGTATCAATATGATACCTGTCTCATGGCACGGGATAAGTACAAAGCCTATCTGGATTATTTTAGAATTGAAGTTGGTTTGTCCAGAGGACAGTCTTAGCGTTTACAGTGTCCTTCGTACTTATAAATATCACCTTTCTATCTTATATCAGATGGAAAGGTGATATTTAGATATGAATGATTACTTACAGCGGAAACGGCATGCCCCGCACTCGTAAGAGGGGAGGGCTAAAATAAAAGAGGCATGTATGCAATATACTGCCCCTTTACGAGAATCACCTTCTTAGTACTTAATTCTAAAATAACCAGATATGTTTTGTACTTTTTGGGTTATACGGCCTCTCTCCCCATGTGATTGTTCATAACGTACTATAGTACTAAAACCTTCATTAATTCCACTAACACCCCTGCCGTCAGATTACAAAATATATCCTTGCCAATATCCCATAAATTACTTTGAACCAATTTTTTTAATGATTTACTGTCTTTTTTATCAATGGCTTCCAATGAATCATTCAAAACCTTCGTCTCTTTTCTTGTAAAATCCCTAAATTCTATTGCTTCAAATCCAGACCTCAGCATTTCCCAATCTATATTCCCGCTCGCATTATTCGACATTGTATTATAATCTCCAGCCTGGAAATTAGAAGCATTAATCGCTCCATTAAAATGAAATTCACTCATTGTACCACTCCTTATAAACTACCGCATTTGATTATTGTCACCAAACTGTACTTTTTCAATTTGAGCATTTCCCATATTTACTACATAGTTTGCCTGACTGCTATTTATGCATTCCGCTAGCACCTTCATAATTCGTTTTAGAAAACTAGCATCTTTCCCGCTAAAATATATAAGACGGCCAGAATTTAATTCAATTGTCAGGTAATGTCCCAATTGACTGTTAAAATACAGGATATAACCGCACATACCAATTCCTGCCGCCAAAATTAAGAATCCGATCAATCCGTTGAACCCCATCATTATAAACCCTACCAATATACAAACAACTGCCCATGTTGGAACTTTCATTTTCTCCATAGGCGCAACGCTAATTCGCGAAATATTGTCCAATTGAATAACACTATCGCTATAAATCAATGTATTCTGATAGATTTTCAATTCATTCGTATCTACCACTTTTTCTTTCGCATCCAAACTAATCATTTTTCTCTTCCTTTCACAATTTAATCCTTGAAAAGAAAATGACCTGACTTTCAACCTAGAAACGCACCACCTATTTAAAATAATACCACAAGAAAACTTGTTTCTCAATAAGGATCATCCGCCGTTCAGAACTTTGCCACCCAGAACTTGCACCCCCATCTTTTCTATGGTAAGCTATGAACAAAACAACACAGAATAAGTTGTTTTGTTCTTTTAAATATGTATAGATTAACATAAAAAATGGAGGGCTATAATGGTTAGGAACAGGGAAGATATGGATTATGATCCAGACAAAGTGCTACGAGAGTTGGTAGTCGATGCTGTAACGATATATACAGAGGGTAAATCTCTTCGCAAGGTGGCAGACGAGCTGGACCTTAATCCGATCAAAGTAAGGAAACTGCTCATTACGGCCAGGGAATGGGATATTGACTTTGTATATGATTCCCCCATAGCGGATGAGGTGCTTTCTCTTTACAGGCAGGGAAAATCTGCTGCTGAAATTATGGAGGAACTTCATCTGTCCAAAGCTTCCGTCAATTCCTACCTTCCATATGTGAAGCCGCCATACAAAGCAAATGAGTTGTCCGCCAATGCAGAAAGAATCATAACCTATAGAAAAAGGAAACAGGCATGTGAAAAACTAGCGTCTGACGGAAGTATGGATAACCTTTGGGCTGCTATCACAGCATTCCAGTCCTATCCGTTCTATACAGCAAAAGGGCTGAAGTTTCAATATGAAGTCCACGGTGGTGAAATGAAGGTTGATAGAAAGAACAAGAGTATTACGAGAAGCAGTGTGGAAATAGCATATCAGAAAGTACTGGAACTGGAGGGAATTGTTACAGGACCAAAAAAACTGGGGGTGTTTGGGGCCAGCTATTTATACCCACTATTTATGCGAATTGGAGTGATAAGATAGGTTCTGGTAGATCAAAGCGCAGACAATAATATAACCATGATTATTAAAATCACGATTATATATTATTGACAATCTGAAACTTGTAGAGTATATTTAACCTAACCAAGGGAAAACTTTTGATATGGAGGAGATGCAGCTTGTTTATCGGACGTGAAAAAGAATTACAATTTTTAAATCAGAGATATGAATCCCCCAATAGTGAGCTGATCGTGCTCTATGGGCGGCGGAGGGTTGGTAAAACTGAAACGCTCCGGGAATTCAGTCAGGGAAAGGACCATGTATTTTATTCCTGTATTGAATGCACTGACTCACAACAATTGAATTCCTTCAGCAGCAGGGTGCTCCAGAAGGATATTCCCGCATCAAAATATATAACCACCTTCTCCGACTGGGAACAGGCTTTCTCCAGTATTACGGAGTTAAAGAATACCGGTAAAAAACTGTTAATAATTGATGAGTTTCCTTATATGGTAAAAGCCAACCGGACAATTCCATCAATCCTGCAGAATCTTTGGGACCTGAAACTGAAAGATGAAAATGTAATGATCATATTGTGCGGCAGCGCTATGAGCTTTATAGAGAAAGAGATTCTGGCGGAGAAAAATCCACTTTATGGCCGTGCAACAGGTATATTAAAGATGAATGAAATGGATTTTTATGACGCTATCCGGTTTTTCCCGGATTACTCAGCACTTGATAAGATTAGAACCTATGGCATATTAGGCGGAATCCCACATTATCTCAAGCAATTTGACAGCCAAAAATCAGTGGGTGAAAATATATGCAGAAATGTTTTGCAGCGCGGGAGCATTTTATATAGTGAAGTTGAATTTCTGATGCGGCAGGAGCTTAGAGAAACTACGGTTTATAATACTATTATAGAAGCAATTGCACTGGGGAATACGCGGTTAAATGATATCTCCCAGAAAACGCAGATTGAAAGAAGCAAGCTGATGGCGTATTTAAAAAATCTGATGAATTTAGGAATTATTGAACGCGAGTTTTCAGTGACGGACAGTGTTAAGGAGCAGGCAAATACACATCGTGGTTTATATAAGATAACAGATCCGTTTTTCCGTTTTTGGTATGCATTTGTATTCCCGAATATGTCTGAGCTAGAGGCCGGAGACTTTGAGGGGGTATACAAATACATCGTTGAGCCTCAGCTTGAAGAATTTATTTCGTATGTTTTTGAAGATGTCTGCCGCCAATATTTACGCAGGGAAAATCAAAGAGGACATTTACCATTCCATTTTTCTCAGATTGGCAGATGGTGGAACAAAACGGATGAGATTGATGTTATGGCAGCAAACCGGGAACGTACCGCTTTTATGGTAGGTGAATGCAAGTTTAAAAATAGAGCATTTGAATTGTCTGAATTTAAACATACACGGGAAAAATTTACCCCGTCCAGAAAGGACGCGGACATATACTATTTTCTTTTCTCAAAAAGTGGTTTCTCACCAAAAATCGAAAAAAATGATTCTGCCGTTTATCTTATTGATTTAGACACTATCACTGCAGAATAGGATAACATCAAATCACTTACAAAATGGGGCAGGTAAGTCTACCTGCCTCTCCATTCAGCCATTTTCACTCAATATTACCATCATCTATACGGTATTCATAAAATTTCTCCCATTATACTTCATCAGTACTTCCCTTTTCCTATTCAAAGATACTTCTGTATAAATCTGTGTTGTCACGATACTATTATGTCCCATTAATTCCTGTACATCACGTATGTTGGCACCGTTATTCAGCAATTGTGTTGCAAAACTGTGGCGCAGAAAATGCGGAGTCGAGTGGGGATTTATCTTTGACAATTCTCTATACTTATAAAAAATGTTTTCAATACTAAAAATACTCAGCCTTCCCCCTGATTTATTCACAAACATAGCTGAATCCTGTGGATTCATTTCCAACCTGGTTATGAGCCAGTGATTCAGCTTTTGGCATACTACCGGCGATGAGATAAACAGCATTCTTTCCTTTTTCCCTTTCCCGTGAATCAGAACAGAACACTCCTCCCGATTATAATCTTCAATATCCAGCGCAGCTATTTCTCCAATTCGCAGTCCAAGACAAAACAGAAGCTCTATGATGCACATATTCCTTATGCACAATCTACGATGATAATCCGAAGAAACATTTTGAAACTCCGCAGTTACTGAAGCAATCAGACTCTGTATTTCTGCTTTGGAAAGTGTCTTAGGCAGGTTTCGGGGAATTTGAAATTTTCTGGACGAGAACTTAAAAAAGACCTCGTTCATTTCCAATGTTTTATTTAAAAAATCACAGTACTGCCTTATAGATACATACTTTCGGCGTATGCTCCGGCAGGATAATTCAATTTCGTTTTGGAGATATAAAAAATACATCATAACTGTTTCATCGTTCAAATCATCATAATGGCGCAGATCAATCCATCTAATCATATTATCGACATCGTTTTTATAGGCATACAGAGTCTTCTCCCCCAAATTCCGTTCAATAGAAAGAACGTCTACAAACTCCTGGGCGAGTAACGTTTGCTGCCTGTTGTTATATTTCATGATGATCACCTCTCTCTTTTGTATGTTAACGCAGGATATAAAGAAAGAAAATTGTTGACATGGCGATCGAATGTTCGGGGGACGTTGTCTCATAATAATTACCCGTATCTGTTAAAAAGTGACAGATATATTATTACACATTTCGTGGCAATGTGCCACGAATACAAGAAAAATGTGGAGATATGACACATATTATGTTGTTTTATCAATATACAAGAAAATTCAAACAAGTATATGGGAATTCTGAAATTTCATGGTTATCATCAAAGCAAATAGTGGAAAAATATCTACCCGTCAGGTCGGAGAGGTCGGGGGATTAACCAGTCCTCCCCTTGCATAATAAGATAAAAAATGATAAACTCATCTTATAATTACTAATTATACAATTAGTAATTTGAAATGTACCTCAATTAACTTGTGATATGGGACCCACAGCTATAGAATAAAAAGCAGCTTTATTATAGGAGATATATTAATGTTTATTGGCAGAGAACGAGAATTAAAAAAGTTAAACACGTTATATGGAAGCAACCAGTTTGAATTTGTTGTCTTTTATGGGAGAAGACGGGTAGGCAAAACGACTTTAATTAATGAATTTATAAATGATAAGAACAGTATATACTATATGGCCGTTGAGGGAACCAAAAAGGAAAACCTCCAGGGATTTTCGAAGGCATTATTTTCTAATACTGGTATCGAATCTCATTTTCCTGAATTTTCAGATTTTGCAAAACTATTAGATTATATTGACAGCTTGTGTGATAAAAATGAGCGGTTGATTATAGCTATAGATGAATTCCCTTATCTAGCTTCTTCCTATCCTGCTATTTCATCCATGATCCAAAGCCATATCGACCAATGTTGGAAAAACAGCAAATTATTTCTAATTTTGTGTGGATCCTCAATGAGCTTCATGGAAGAACAGGTGCTTGGATACAAAAGTCCTTTGTATGGCAGAAGAACTGCACAGTTTAAGATACATCCATTTAGCTATTTCGAATTCAGGCCCATGCTGGAAAAATTTTCTTCTGAAGAGCAGGCGATTTTATATGGCGTAACAGGGGGGATTCCTGAATATCTTTCAAGAATTGATTCCTCCCTGTCTATGGATGAAAATATTATTAATCTGTTCTTCGATGAAAGCGGCCGGTTATTTGATGAACCTTCTAACCTGTTGAAGCAGGAGCTGAAAGAGCCGGCGACGTATCATTCTATTATCTCCGCAATTGCCAGCGGCGCTAGCCGTATGAATGAGATCGCTACAAAAACAGGTCTTGAAACAAGCGGGTGCAGCAACCAGATTTCTTCACTCATAACATTAGGAATCGTGAGTAAAGAGGTTCCGGTAACAGAAAATGCATCAAGTAAAAAAACGCTTTACCACTTAGATGATAACATGTTTCTGTTTTGGTATCGTTTCGTCCGCCCCAATCTGAGCAGTATTATACGTGGAATAGGTGAAACAATTTATAAAACACTGGTGCGTCCGCAGCTTAACGACTTCATGGGGAGTGTATTTGAAGAAATCTGTCAGCAATACCTTTATCTCCCCGACATTTATACAGCACTTCCATTTCCGATAGGGAACAGTGGGCGCTGGTGGGGGAACAATCCGGTAAAAAAGCGGCAGGAGGAAATTGATATAATGTCTGTACAGGAACCGAGTGCACTTTTTTGCGAATGTAAATGGCGAAACAGCCCTGCAGCTTTAGACGTTATTGAACTTCTGAAAGAACGGGGCACATTATTTCAATATACAAATAAATATTATATTATTTTTTCAAAATCCGGATTTACCAAACAAGCCATAGACTATGCAGAACAGCACAACGATACTATGCTGGTTTCTTTCGATGATATTAATGAAAAAATATATGAGTAAATCTTCTATATTAAGAGGATAAAATACGGACATGCCGATTGCCGACATGCCCGTATTTTTATTTTACTTTCTGTATAATCCTTAATATCCCAAATCCAACTGCGGCACCAAGAACATTTGTAATTACATCATCTGTCTGTCCATATCCCATCTTTGTAATCACCTGTGTCACTTCAATTGCTAAACTTGTAAAAAAGGCCGTTAATAAGCAGAAATACAAGTTATTCATACGTGACCACAGTAGTGGCAGCAAAAATCCAAAGGGAATAAACATAATGATATTTTCAACTACATACGCATGGCTCTGGGGTGTCGTTCCAAATGTAGAAAATGGAATCAGAGACACCATATCTCTAGAACCAGGTTCCCTGGACAGAAGTGCAATAAAAAGAACTGCTGTGAGATATGTAATAAGAAAAAATTCAAGAATACATGTTTTCTTATTGACTACCTTACTTTTTAGAATATAATGCAGTGCTGTTCCCAAAAATCCACATATAATTCCAATAGGTAAATAATTCATTGCCGATAAGATGTCGTTTATAATATAACTCATTTAGATTACCTCGGCTCTTACACTTAATCTCCGTTGCGTTCTGCATAATCAGGACTTAGAAGTCTATGTAATGAACGGTTATGCAAAGATTGTTAAATATTATATAAATGGTAAGAGATTTTCTTAATTTTAAGATGTCTGTTTTCATATTTAAACAGTATGACGTAAAAATGAATAAATATCAAGGTTATCTTTTGGTTACAATATAAATTTCGTACTTGGAATTGGTCGCTTTATTAGTTGTAAGTGTTATAGAGATATAATGTTGAATTTTCTTAATTTTACTTTTTATTGAAAATACTCTATGATTTTTCAGATTTCTATAATTTATATATAGTCATATTTATTATGTATGGGGGTATTTTGAATATAGTGATTGTATAAAGTATTCCCATATCTTTTAGCGGATATTCCTATTCTTAGATAAATCAAATCAAAATCCCATTATTAAAAGGACAATAGAGTAATTATTTCCGAATCAATAATAACAATTATTTGGAGGTAAGGGGAGAAAATTGTTCCTGTAGGCAGTAGA
>NZ_CAJJZH010000016.1:0-49088 GCF_905197545.1 Faecalicatena orotica | reverse complement strand
CTGCAGCTTTGCCCCTTCCAGTTCTTTCCCGGTTGTAAGATCCGTTTTGGATATCTCCACTTTAGAGTATTCATCCTTCATCTCTACCTCTGGAATACTTCCGTCTTCCAACACGGTAAATTCCACATCTGTTGCAGAAACATATCCATCTGCAAGGGGAGGCAGCTCTTCATGCAGAATATAATCACCTGCGGGAAGACCATAGACCACATGCATCTCTTTTGTGCTGGTCCACTCTTCCACGACATTCTTTTCACTGTCAAGAATCTGTAAGGTGGCTCCCTCCACTTCTTCCCCAGTAGTCAGGTCTGTCTTAGTGAAATGCGTCTCTGTGGGCTGGTTCTCCACTTCTTTTGTGAGGCTGATGATACTGTCATCCTGATTTTCATAAACAGCTTCAAATTCCCAAATCTCCTCATTAGGCAGATATCCGGGCACATGCTGCTCCTTCACATAATATTTTCCGTGACACAGCTGGCTGTCAAAAGTAACTGCCCCGTCCTCTGCGGTGGCTTTCGTTTCAATCAGGGTATCCTTTGGAACCAGTACCTCTCCCTGTGCAGACAGGATATCTTCTCCTGCATATAATTCGAAAACAACACCCTCCAGAGGCTTACCGGATACACTGTCTTTTTTCTGGATGGAAAGTTCCACTTTCTGCCGTTCGTTTTTGTAATCCACAGTTTCGTAAACAACTGCAGCCGTATCATTCTCCGCAGACAAGGTAAATTCTTTCTGCTCTGTATTCAGAACAAAAGAATCTCCTGCTTTGGTCTCTCTCAAATAAAAACTGCCCAATGGCAGGTTGTTGACTACACTGATCCCATCGGCATCCGTTGTCAGGGTTGCCACCAGATCATCTTTCTGGTAACGGGTGATGGGATTCCCATTTTCATCTGTGGAGCCATCCGGGGAATAAATCGTATCTTTTGCATACAATTCAAAAACTGCTCCTTCCACACCGGCCTCTTTATAGACAAACTCCTGCCTGACCCCTGTGCTGTCGGTTTCTGCCCCGATGACTGCATCTTTCAGGTTAGAGAAAAATCCTGCCACCTTTTCAAGAATGGATTCCCCTTTTACCTCTATAAGCTTTTCCCCGACCTTTTTAAGTGTCAGACTTCCTACCTGCTCATCGTTATACTGGGTAACTTCTACGAGATAGGCACCGGTGTCCGGATCGATCTGGTGCGGGGTATCGGCATTGATGACCAGTTCAATCCCTTCCTTTGGATTCTTTTGATAGACGCCCTTATCTGTGATATCGAGTGGAGATATGGCCGCATCACCATCTGTTAAACTCTGTTCAAACCCCTGCCTCACATAAGAATCCGGCGCAGAGATTTCTTCAATCCGGAAATGTCCTGCTTTCAATGCCTGCGGCAGGACTAGATATCCCTCGCTGTTGGTGGAAAATTCTGAGATTTTCTTCTTTTCCGGATAGTTGATGGTCTGCTCTATATATTCCTCCTTCTCACAATCAAAAATTTTATAAATGGCGGAATTATTCAGAACCGTCTGGTTTGTCTGTGCGTCCTTCTTGATGATCTTTAGCAAAAAATCAAACGGTCGGTCATCAAAGATACGCCACTGCTGCGGCTCGCGGCTGTCACGGTCGACTGTGACAACAAAGGGATTGACCTGTTTCAGATTCGCCGGTGTCTTTGTTTCCACACAGACGTAAGAGCCATACGGTAGCTCCACACTTTTCGCATATCCTTTGGCATCGGTCACTAAAACAGGAACATTGACTGCCTTACCATTTTCATAAGTTACTGCTGGCTTTTCCCCGGTAAAATCATAGGCTGTAAAATCTTCCGCTGTATAGCTTGACCCATTAGACGGTTTCAGGCTTCCATTTCTTACTTTAGACAGTTCACTGATCAGATAGACTGTAAATTCAGCCCCTTTAACCAAATCTGTCTCTGTCTGACTTCCATCTTCTGATACTTTAATGATCTGGAATGCCTGCTTCTGTACCTGCTCATACACGGTAACCGTCTTCGCCACGACAGCTTTCTCCTGTCCCGCATAGGTCAGAGTGGCATCCATCTCCTCCGCAGATAAAAGGTACCCGTCCGGCGCACTGAGTTCTTTTACAAACATTTCCCCCAGACAGAGGTCCTCAAACACGAGCTCTCCGCTCTCCCCAATGGTTTTCTGCTGGATAAGGCTTCCTTTCTTATACAGAACACCTGACCCATCCGGCTTTTGGATATCTTCTTTCGCATACAGCCCGTAGACTGCTCCCTGCAGCTTGGCATTGCCCTGGGGAAGGAAGGTCTGGGTTTCGATGTCTGCCTTTCTCACTGTAACTTTCCCTTTTACCGGAGTATCCACAACATCAATTTGAACTGTTTTTCCTGCTGAAACCCGAACCGGATATATGGTTTTATCAATGGTATACAGGGGTCTGGCTGTGATTTCTTTTACATACACAGTTTTTAAGCCTGCATCAAAATAATCACTGACTGCTTTCCCATTGGCATCGGTGGCTGGCATCTGCATTAGAGGATTCTGGCATGCGGAATCCGTATAAATTCCATATATGGCACCTGACAGTACATGCTGCGTTTCCGCATCCTTCTTTTCCAGATCAATCCTAGCCAATCCCAGCCAGTCAACTTTAAAACTCACAGGCTGTGCACTTTCGGATTCAAAGACACCGATATCCTGATTGGCTTCTCCTGTTGTGAGTACCAGTGTTCTCCATGTCTCTCCGACAGAACCCTTTAAATTTCCAGATGTATAATTTCCAGTCACTGTCATCTTGGCTTCCATATAGAACGTATCTCCTCCATAGACCTGAAGCTTTCCATTTGTGGCTGAAGTTCCTTTTGATTGATTATATCCCGTCACATCCTTGGGAATCGTAATGGAGATATGGTTCCTGTGATCTCCATTCAGTTTCATTTCCGGAGTCTTCTGTACATTACCGCTGCGGACGGCCTTTACATCTGTTTTCGACAAGGACAGTTCCCCTTTTGGCGGCTCTTCCACCCCGGTCAGGTAATCAATATAAGCGATCACCCCTGCATTGACCAGATCATTATAGTCACATCCTGTGAATGCTGCTTCCCCTGCATAAGAATAACTGGCAGCGATATGGGTGTAAACATATTTTTCCTCCGCACTTTTTCCAGATAAATAGCTGTCTGTTACATCCCCTGCACCGCCATATCCATAATAGAGGACTTTCTGCAGTGCTTTATTGGAATCTAGTACCTGTCCTATATACTCGCCGGTAGGAGGAGTTGCTTTGTGGGATTCCAAGCAATATGCAACCTTCCCATTTACCCAAAACCAACACGTCAGGTAATTACCGATATAGCTAGGGTAGTAAATATCTTCTCCCTTTTCCAAGGTGACGCCTGATCTGGCTGTAAAATTGGTCTCTGCGCCAGAAAATATCATAACGTTCCCTGATACAATATTGTCCTCTAGCTGTTGGAGTGCTTCGTCTGTATCCTTTTCATCGGTACTGATTACCTGAATCTCCGGCTGTGAGTTTGCAGCCTCCTCCGAGTCTTCTTCAGAATTGGTGTCCTCTTTCTGTTTCTTTCCGCCGTTATCTTCTGTATGGGCCTGCCCTTCTGTATCTGTCAGAATAACCTTACGGGTAACAAAATAAGGATCCCTTTTGTCTTTGGGAACAACCATGTATTTGGCAATATAAGTTCCTGCCTGATCCGGTTGGTATGCACTGCCATCTTCTGCTTTAATCTCTGCAAGTGTCACTTCTTCCTGACTGGAATTATAAGTAATCCCATCCATACAGCTTTCCACCAGAAATGTGTCATCCGACACATCCATTGTAATATCTTCTGCCACAACCGCTGCTTTTTCTTCTGCCGCTGCCGGTTCTGTATCTGCCAATTCGACCGCTGCTGGCTCATCGGCAGTTTCGGATGCTTCACTTGTTTCGGCTGCATAGGTCACAGCACTTCCCAGTGTACTCATCCCCATTAGCAGGGCAAGTCCCAATGCCACTGCCCTCGTTTTCATGTTCTTGATTTTCATATCATGCTCCTTTCCACCCGCTGACACAGGTGCCCTTTTATATTGCAAAACCGCAGGGATACCTGTTCCCTGCGGTCATCTGCTCCGTCCATTTTCGGCACGGCTCCTGCTATTCCTTTTTTGTTGTCCCAGCTCCTTTTTCGTGCGCTTCACAGCCTCCATGACAGGTTCCACTGGCAGCTGGTTCTGCCTGCATCCTTCCAGGATCCCTTTTAAATAAAAATCTGAAGGTTTGGCCGGGCAGTCCTTATAAGGGGCATTCATGACATAAACCGCTGCATTCTGTTGTATACCCTCTGTATTACGAACACGGACAGTCTCTTTTCCATACAGGTGCGGATACCCTTCATAACGATCCAGATTCTCTTCACAGCGTGGAGTGATCCTCCAAAGCACACCGTCTACGTGGCTTCCCTCCTCCGGAAGGATTGTTGCCACTCCATTTCCCGGATTCCTTCCACAAAATGCCAGACGGTAGCCTTCCAGACGGACATTCTCAACAACTACAGCCTCTGGACACCGGAAGTCCATCTGTTCTAAATTCGTGTTGCTGCCATAGGCAAAATAATATCTCTCTTCTATATTCAAACACCTCCTACCGTGTATCTTCATTTTTTCTCAGACACGCATAATTGCTTTTATCATACCGCCATGCCCTGTCACCCTCCAGATTTGCAAGCAGATGTTCCCTGACATTCTTGTATTCCTGTCCGATCAGCCCCAGACGAAGCAGGAAGGTCCGGAAGGTAAAACAGGGATTCTCCGTGATCTCGGTTTTTCTCATGTGGGCACATTTCTGGTTGACTGCCTGTGCAGAAATGGCAAGGGCAAGCGTAATGTTTGCCCTCACCTTCCCGGCATGAAGCGTACTGTTGAAACACCGCCATTCCACTGTTCCTTTGTCAAACACCGCATGGAGGTTCAGGGCATAATATCTTGTATAGTCATAATGGCGGTGGGAATAGTTACTATTTTTCGGTTCTTCATACCAAAGTCTCCTTAGTCGATCCATCGACATGTTGCCTGACGGCATCTTGCGGATGTCTGTCAGCACATTTTCCCGTACTTTCTTACACCACCGTTCTACCCTGGACGGATTGACCTTTAACGCCTTGAATAGGATATCTTCCTTAGAATACATGATGGTCAGAGCATTTTTCAGGCTTCTCGGAGTATGGTTTACTGCATCCACATGGACATGCATCCCACAAGATGCGTTTACCATCCCTCCATGATTACGCAAGCATCTCACAACACTCTGCAGCTTTGCCATTTCTGAGTATTCCAGCTTTGGACTGACCATCTCTGTTTTATAGCTGTCTCCTGCATAGATATAACGGTTGCCTTCCCGTCTTTGGGCATGGATACTTCTGTCATAAGTAAATTTCCATTCTTTCCCTTCTAAATCCGTGACTCCCCAAGTTTTATAGTAAGTACCAATATAGTATGGTGTCGTACCGAACATCTCTGCAACTGATCTAGCTGCCTGCTCTCTGGTGAGCCCGGTCATTTCAATCTCTGTGCCATAGTATTGTTCTTTTAAATCGATAAGCAGTCACTACCTTTCTTACTTTTCAGAATGTGGCCTGACTTCTTCCCTGTAGCAAATTCCTGTTTTTCCATCTAAAGCTCCTGTTTTTTCTTCTTTACTTCCATGTCTGTTTCCCGGAGCCGCCTCCCAATGGCTTCCACTACGTTGACCGTGACCCCATTCCCAGCCTGCTTATATAGCTGACAGTCAGAGGTATCTGCTTCCATTCGGTCAATCTGCCTGTCATAATACCCCTGCAGACGCAGACACTCTCTCGGTGTCAGGCGCCGGATCCTCCCATGATGGATAACACCATGCCTGTCTACCGTTGTGAGCGTGAACATTGGCTCCTCCTGTTCCCTCACTCTGTGTCCTTTTCCTTTCTGCCGGGGTTTCGCCCTATCTGGGGTATAAATAGCCCTTGTCCCCATTTTCTCCAGAGCACTTAGGTCTGCCGAATGCAGGGTTCCTTGGGAACTGCCAGTGGTCAGTGTATGGGCGATTCTTTCTCCTACCCTGCCCCTTCTGGTATTTATCCCTGCATACCCAAGGTCAATGCTGTTGCCAGGGTAGGCCATTTTATATCCCTTTTTGGTGTTTTCCTTAATCGGCACACCCACTTCGTACAATCCGGTCTTTCCTCCCATCCCACCTGTTACTGATGTCAGGGTACAGCTCACTCCTGCAGGGTGGTAGACTCTGCTCCCCTGCCTGCCCGGAAGGAGTTGTATAGGAGCTGCCGGGTTTGCTCCTGGGTAAGGAAGTATTTTTCCGGCACATCGTCCATCAAGATATCCGACAATATACACTCTCTTTCTTGCCTGCGGGACTCCGAAATCCTTGCTGTTAAGCACTTTCCATTCCACACAATACCCCAGTTCAGAAAGTGCACTAAGGATGGTGTAAAACGTCCGCCCCTTGTCATGTGATAGCAGTCCGGGTACGTTTTCAAGGAGAAAATACTCAGGCCGCTTGTCTTTAAGCAGTCTGGTAATTTCAAAGAAGAGCGTCCCTCTGGCATCTGCAAAGCCTCCCCTTTTTCCAGCAGTTGAAAATGACTGGCAGGGAAATCCTGCACAAAGCAGATCAAAGTCTGGCATGTCTCCTGTGTCAATGTTTCTTGCGTCATTACAGAACCACTCTCCTTCCGTATCAAACAGTACCCGGTAGTTCTTATCTGCATGGACATCCGCTTCACAATGTCCTATGCAGGTGAATCCCCCGGCTCTGGTCAGTCCTTCGCGGAATCCTCCAATCCCGCTGAATAAATCAAAAAATCTTATGGCTGCATGTATCGACCTCCTTTATATGGTTGCTCCTCATTAACGATAAAGAAACGGCATGGATTTCTCCACACCGTCTCTTCCTCAATTTTTAATATTTGATTTCTTTTATTCCTATCATCCGGCTTCACCTTTCTAAGCTGATTCCTCATTCTCCGGCTGTTCCTCTGGTTCTGTCTCTTCCTGAGTCATCTCCTCCTGCTCCGGTTCACTTTCCTCTGCATCTTGCTCTTCATCCGGCTCTTCCGGGCATTCTTCCGCTTCTTCCGGGATTTCCCTGCACTGCGGTCTGCTTTCCGTTTCCTGCCTGAATTTTGCCTCTTCTGCTTCAATTGCCTGCTCGATAATGGCAAGCAAAAATTCTTTCTGTTTACATCCTTTTTTCATTATGACTGCTTTCAGCCTTCCAAATAGTTCCTCAGTTACCTGTACTGCGACTGTCCTCATTTCCATGCTCATCCTCATCTCTCCTTTGCTGAAGTGTTCTTCAATGACCTGAAGTATAAATTTCTGTGTACTGCTCTCCGTTTCTTCAATCTCCTGTCTGACCTTTTCATGCAGGTCCAGGGGGATTTTTCCACATATGTTTTTCATCTCTGGCATATGCGTCTCTCCTTTCGTTTTGTTATACACAACATACTCCAAAGATGCATGGAAAGCTATTCACAATACCCAACAAAGATCAGCCATTGAAATCCCCGGAAACGAAGCATATGCAATAATGTATCCATATGGGACTGAGTCTGCCAAATCGGACGCAATTATCCCCTCAATCGGCACCACCTCCTTTAAACATTGTCATCCAGTTTTGATAAAAAATCCAACATCTGATCCGGGATTGTATCTGTCGTCGGTACTTCAGGATGTGTCATCCTGCCAC
Source organism: Faecalicatena orotica (assembly GCF_905197545.1). Taxonomy (NCBI): domain Bacteria; kingdom Bacillati; phylum Bacillota; class Clostridia; order Lachnospirales; family Lachnospiraceae; genus Faecalicatena; species Faecalicatena orotica. Next base: position 41,374 of record NZ_CAJJZH010000016.1, on the reverse strand, counting down.
TTTTCAGTTCATCCCGAACAGTTTCCCGGATCACCTTCTCCAGATAGTCGCGCTCCTGTACTTTTAGTATAGCTTGGACCAGATACTGGTTTTTCTGCCCCTCCGGAACATGCGACAGGATCTCCCACGCCTGCCTGTGCTCTGCAATATCCATGTTGGGGCGAAAGGAAAAAATGGGGCGTTTCACTTCGCCCACATCTGCCCTACAATGCGTTCATACCCGGAAGCGTTGGCATGGACGTCTGTCAGGAAAATCTGCCGGCACAGGTCATCCTGCGGTGTCACATGGCGTTTTATGATGGCTGAACCTCCTCCCATAAATACAGAAGGAATCGCTTTTAAGTCAAATCCCGCCTCCATCACGGAAGACAGGATCCGTTCCGTATACAGCCTGCCATAGCGCAGGATGATTTCTTTTGCTTCCTTCTCCATGCTGCAGGGGTTCCCTCCCAGGACACGCTCAATCTGAACATCCGTTACAGACAGTCCTGTCCGTCTTCGTACCTGCTCCATGATCTCGTCAATGCACCGTATGACACCCAGTTCCAGGCTGCGGCATGTGCCCGCATTGGGAACAGCGTTATCCAGCCTCATCAGATCCACCGTCCATCCCCCTACATCGATCAAAAGCACAGAAGGCTCTCCATTTATAAACTCCGGGTGCAGTGCCAGGGCAGAATATCCCTGGGGGAACAGTTTTACATCTTCAATCTGGATTTCATAGCCTTCATTTTCATAGTGGAAACACAGTGGCTGTTCTTTGCGGAACAGATATTCCCGGAACGGCTGTTTCTCCCTGCCGAAGCCGGCAAGAGGGAGACCGGCTGCGAGGACAACTCTGGTCTTCTTTTCTGCTTTCCGGTACCGGATCTCCTGCGCGATTGCTGCCATAGTCAGCAGGTAATAATTGTCATTGGCTGTTTTATCTTTCATTAGCGCCTGCCGTCCCGTACCACAGACATAATATGTTCCCTGATACTGCAGGACATTCTGCATCGTATAAGGCTCATAATCATAAGCGGTAAGCCCTGTTGAGAAACAAACATGGGAGCTTTTCATAGCATAATATCCATGATCTATTCCAATAATAATTGTTATCACATCCTTTCTGTCATTTTAGGTATGGAAGAATTTTCCCCTCCTCTCAAACTACTACCCAGTTCCTATTGCCTTTTAGTAAATTTCGTGTTGGGGGAGGCCTTTTTCTTTTTTCCCAGTAGGTAGGGTCTTGTAAGTGCTGGTTCGATGCATTATGAGCCTGGAACAGGTAAATAGTGGAGAAACTCCCCACATCTCTCTGCATGTTTCTTGATTTGAATACTTCCATGTTTATTCAACATCAACATGTTTTGGTATTCCTCCTCTGTTAAGAACCGTCTATGGTATTCACCTTTTCTTACCAGAGCAGACTGATCCTCTATAATTAGAAACTCGACCATATGGGCTGTGTCTTCCCGGAAGCGTTTTTGACAGAGTATTCCATCCCCTTTCACATAGTCCACTCCCTGTGCTCCCCTGGCGGCCGCCAGCAATTCGTATACACTAATTTCCATCTTCTTCAGATTTATCACCTCCTCTCGAATCCCCAACAAAAAACAGGCATCACGCTTGGTTTTTCTAACCATGTGCCTGCCTGTTTCACTACTTATATTTATCAGTCTTCAGAGTTTTCTTCCTCGTATTCCAATCCATTTTCTTCACAGATTTCTTCCACATAATGTGTCAGCCATTCCTGCAACTCTTCCGTTGGTGCGTTGTTACAGAAATCATGAAGCCACATATCATGCAGCCTGTACCCGGGATCTTGATCAGGGCTTTTCAGTTCATCAGGATAATCGTCATTGATGAGTTGTATCAGTGCATTAAATTGCTCTTTGAACTGGCCTACATATTTATTCCAGATTTCTAGGTTGTAATAAGTAAAGCCCAGAATGTCCGTCAGATAAGTCAGTCTGTCAAAGTCCATGAAAGTCATCCTCTCATTTTCTGTTAAGATTGCTTCATCTTTATAACCACATAAATACAGAAATGCAAACCGTTCCATATCCACCTGCTGCATATTTTTCCTCCCTGCTACAAATAATTCGTTATTACGAAACATTATAGAAAATAAAACCAGTAAAATCAATACTAAAGTTTCCTTATTGCGAAACATTTTTCTTATAAAGGGGTTACATTATGCAGAAAATAAGACCGGACATGGATATCGGACAAAATATTCAAGCCATACGTTACCAGTGCAAACTGACACAAGATGATGTAATCGCAAAACTGGGCGTAATGGGCATCGAGATTTCAAAAAGCACATATGCAAAGTTGGAAACAAATCGCATGAATATCAAAGTCAGCGAGCTGGTCGCTCTTTCCAAAATTTTTGATACTGACATTAATGCCTTCTTCCGTGGTCTGCTATAAAAACTTGACTCAACACTTTGATTGCAGTTGATATTTGTCTGCTTGCAGCAAGAGACTGCACATTTTATACCAGTCGGCTGTTACTATTCTTTATATTTATATCTCTTTTGACGTAGCACTTCTATGGGTATTAAGTACATCCACATTGCCCATACTATAAAAGATCATTTTCAAACTTATTTGTGTTCTCGCCTCTGTCACAATATTATCCCCATAACTCTTCTCCATTTGTCTGTTAGGTTTTTTCACCATATCTCATATCTTCAACTCTCTTCATCCGTTTTTTCTCCTGTCTGGCATTTTGTCTCACTTTTACAACCGATTTTACAATCTTTTCCGTGTAAAATCAATAGAAAAGTGCAAAAAGTGAGACAAGATTTTTTTGGAATATTGCAGGAAAGGATGGATTATGCCAAAACCACGTACAAAAACGGGTGAAAAGAATCTGATCAGCCAGCGTCTGATTGAGCTCCGCAGGGAGAATGGTCTTTCCCAGAGGGATTTAGCTGAAAAATTACAGTTGGCAGGCTATGATATGGACAAGAACGTGATTACCAGAATTGAAACAAATAAAAGGTATGTTACGGATTTGGAACTGAAAGCCCTTAGTGAAATTTTCAATGTATCCTATGAATACCTGATTGATGGAAGGGACAGTGACTAATCTTCCTAGCCATCTTATCCCTGACATCCACAATTCATATAAAAATAGTGTTGTATTATAAATTCCGCCTAAATAATTTATATTTTAGAAAGATCAACCATATAAATTATACTTAGCTTTTTTAGTCCACATCTTTAAATACAATAAATCCGTTGTAGGGAACTACCTTAGTCCCCATGCTAAAATTAAAACAGCAAAGAATCCAATTATTATGGCGCTCTCTTCTGCTCTACTTCGGTTGTCGCTTTAATTGGTTCTGTTAACCTCGTTACCTAGTTCACCTTTCTCTTCCGGTTCTATTTGGGCACGATTAGCGCGCTTTTTGGCTATAATGACCAGTGCGTCTTCCCCTACGTCATCTTCCCTCTTTCTCTTTTTCCTACACTTTCTTATAGCCTCCTCTGTACTATAGCTCAATGCTACCTCTATTTTTTCCTGAATCTTCTTGCATCGGGTAGCATGGTACCCATAAAAAGCATGGGTATATTCTTTCTCTTCCTCTACACACTCCATAAATTCTTTTAATAAGGAAACATAATCGTGTAGTACATTACAAATAACATATAAATCTCCTGGGCACATGTGTAAAATTGGGGTCTCCCCCTTCAGATTGTAATATTGAATTTCGACGTCATTGGCTTCACACAACCGAATTTCCTCTGATATAAGAGCGATATCTTTTAACATTTTTTCACCCCGTTAATTTCAAATTTTTTGCTTCTGCTCCACTTACCATAACAACAATTATATCTTACTGTTAGATTTCTCTCTTATTGAGTGAACCTCTGATTATCACTTTCAGCAATTACTATACTACTTTGAAAAATAAAAGCTATTCACACTATCTACCAATAATTTGGAGCTATATTACAGCACAACCAACATCCCCTCAGAATCACTGATACAGTATGCCAAATTTCTTCCTTCCGCATTACGCTATTACTAATTTTTTGCTTTCATTTTAAGTATCTTCGTATTCTATCACATAAAAATCTGAGTTATACCAAATAATATTCTTATAAAACTTTGAGGAGCAACAGATTAATATGCAACAGTCAGTAATCCTTCATTCCGATATGAATAATTTTTACGCCTCTGTCGAATCTCTGGACAATCCCAGCCTGCGTGGAAAACCTATGGCAGTGACCGGTGATCCAGATGCACGTCACGGGATTGTCCTGGCAAAGAATTATGAAGCGAAAAGATATGGGATTACAACAGGTGAACCTCTATGGATGGCCAGACAGAAATGCCCTGATATTATATTTACGCCACCAAGATATGACCGATATATTGAATTTTCCCAGGCTGCCAGCCAAATCTATGAGGAATACACAGACAGGGTAGAATCTTTTGGTCTGGATGAATGCTGGCTGGATGTGAGTGAATCCACCAACCTCTTCGGGAATGGTAAGGTTATCGCTGATGAAATCCGTACCCGGATTAAACAGGAACTTGGTATTACTGCAAGTATTGGAGTCTCCTATAATAAGATTTTCGCAAAACTGGGCAGTGACATGAGAAAACCGGATGCCACCACCGTGATTGGGCAGGACTTTAAAGAAAAAATCTGGGAGCTTCCGGCCGACATGCTACTTTATGTAGGGAAAGCAACCTACGCTAAACTATTAAAACATGGCATCCGTTCCATTGGTGATTTAGCACGTACAGACCCTATGTTTATAGAGCGGTTACTTGGGAAAAATGGACTGATGCTCTGGGCATTTGCCAATGGTCTTGACCGTTCTCCTGTCTCACATACCTATTCCCACCGTATCATTAAAACCATAGGCAACAGCACCACAACGCCCCATGATCTGGTTACTGATACAGATATAAAAATCATTTTATATATACTGTCCGAGAGCGTGGCGGAGCGAATGCGTAAAGAGAATTTTTATTGCCGCAGCGTCCAGATCAGCATCCGGGACAATACGCTCACTTCCTATGAACGGCAGGGAAGGCTTCATATCCCCACCTGTACCTCACAGTCGATTTTTGAAAAAGCCTTTGCATTGTACCAGGATAACCGTCCGGCAAATCCGGTACGCAGTCTGGGTGTACGCGCCTGCAAGCTTTCGTATATGGAGTACCGTCAGCTTTCCTTTTTAGAAGAGGCAGCTAAAGATCAGAGGCAGGAGGATCTAGAGCGGAGCATTGATAAGATACGGCAGCGCTATGGTCATTACTCCATACAACGTGGTATTATGCTCATGGATGATAAACTTTCCCGCCTTGATCCGATTGCAGAGCATACAATATATCCAGAAGCATTTTTAAAAGGGCAATCCCAATAATAAATCTCAGGAGGACATAACGATGTGCGGAAGATATAGTTTATTTACAGAAGAAGAAAATCAGGAAATTATGCGTTTTGTCAAATCACTCGACAATCGATATCCCGGAAACAATATGAAACATGGTGAAATTTTTCCTACAAACACAGCACCAATCCTATGTCTGGAAGAAAACGGTATAAAACCAGAACTCAGCACATGGGGATTCCCACGGTTTGGGGCAAAAGGTGTCATCATTAATGCCCGCTCTGAAACTGCAGACAGCCGTCCCATGTTTAAAAAGAGTCTGCATACGCGCAGATGTGTGGTTCCCAGCACAGGCTTTTATGAATGGTCACAGAGTGGTACAAAAACCAAGTACCTTTTTAACCTTCCCAATGATCATACACTTTATATGGCAGGCATATTTAATGAGTTTAATGGTGAAAACAAGTTTGTCATTTTGACAACCAATGCCAACAATTCGATTGCGGATGTCCATAACCGCATGCCTGTCATTTTGAAAAAGGAAATGGCTGAAGATTGGATTATGTCTGAAGAGTTTGCTCTGTCATACCTCCATGCCACTATGCCGGTGTTACAACGAGAAGTATCTGCCTAATTAAATACGGAAATGTCCCTCTCACTTTTACACTAAATAAGTAGGTATGAAGTTCTGTTCAAACCTGGTGTTTGCAAAACAACACTGCTGCATTCCTACTTGATTATTCATCCACAGAATACATCAAACAGGAAACACTCATTCTGTGAATATCTAACAATAAAAAAGCTGGTAATGAGACTATATTCTCTCATACCAGATATTTAAATACTACATTACTTCATACACATATTTTCCTATCAACTGTGTATACAGTACCTATATTCCATTCTTTTTAACTCTATACACTTGATACACAGCCAAAACTGTTACCCCAGTTTACATCCAGAAACAAGAGTCTGGGGTTGCTAATCAGTGCCCGCGCCATACTCGCCCGCTGCCGCATCCCCTTCGAGTAGGAAGAAACTGGCTTCTTTAAAAAGTCAGGCTTAAACTCCAATTCGTCCAAAACCTCCTCAATATCCCGCAGCTGTCCTTTGGGATAGAAAGAAGAAAAATATTTGAGATTGTCAATGGCACTCAGGTTAGCATACAGATACGGGAGCTCAAACAATACCCCGATCTTCTGAAAAAACTCCTGCGTATGCGCTGCAGAAATATCCTGTCCAAACAGAGACACACTGCCGCCGTGCCCTTTCAAAATCCCGGTCAAAATTTTTTGGGTCGTTGATTTTCCGGAGCCGTTCGGACCCAGAAATCCAAAGATTTCCCCATCTTCCACAGTGAAGTTCAGGCCATGCAGAGCCTGCTTATCTTTTCCATAGGAGAATGTCAAATCTTTTACTTCGATCATTCTTCATCACCCCACTTCCCGTGCTGCTCCTCTTTCCTTTCCTGCCGGCGCTTGTTCCACCACCTCATAAACTTGACTTTAAATGGGATAGAGACTGCCAGCACCACCGCGATTACTAACCACCAGTACCATGCTAAACCTAAAAATTCCATAGTATGACCTCCTTTTATTCGGGAATCAAAGTCCTCTTGTTGAAGTAAATTTAAGAAAATGCAGTGAAGTCCGTGTGAGGCCGCGGTGAAACTGGTGTGAAATTCTGGTTACTGTGCATGCCCACAGGGGTGTATTGTAACCAATTCTACGCGGAAAAAGCCCTGCTTTCACATACGAAAGCAGGGCTGTAAATTAAATTAATATACTCCCACAGCTCACTTTGGGGTCTTTAACTCAATTGTAGGAATTGAAAAGTAGAATTGAACGCCGTCGGAAAGATTTTTTACGCCATATTCCAGCTTCTGCATAGACAGTATCTGCGCAACAATAGCGAGACCCAGACCGGAGCCGCTGTATTTTGAGTTGCCGTCCCTGTAAAATTTTGTCCAGATCTTAGTCAGATCTTCCTGCGGGATAACAGGGCCCTGATTGTAGATAGAGAAATGTAAAACTCCCGTTTGTTCTGTAAGAGACAGTTTTAAAATACCGCCCGGCCGGACATTCTTTTTAGCGTTTACGAGCAGATTGTCTAAAACCTGTTCCATACGGGCCTTGTCTGCATCAACATAGGCGCTGTGTTCAGGAAGTTCATATTGCAGAATATAATTGGCGTCCGGTGTATCGATCAGCAGCCTCCCTGCGACAGTTTCTAAAAACTCTACAAAGTCAAACCGTTCAGGAGCAAGCGGGCAGACTCCTGTTTCAAGGGCAGATAAATCCAGCAGGGTCGTAATTAGATTGCCCATTCGTTCGGTCTCCGCTATAATGATTGCGGAATACTTTTGTTTTTTGGCCTCATCTGTCTCATCCTGCAGCCCCTCGGCATAGGCACGGATAATACCCAGCGGAGTTTTCATTTCATGGGACAGGTTATCGACCAGCTCCTTGCGCTCGGCCAGCAGCCGCCGCTCCTGTTCAACGTCTTTTTCAAGCTGTTCATTAGCCGCTCCTAGTTCTGCAAGAGCCTGCTGCAGATTATCAGCCATCGTATTGAGGCTTGCTGCCAGTTGTCCAAATTCATCATTGGCCGTGATGGTACAAGGGGCGGAAAAATCCAGTTTTGCCATCTTTCGGGCCGTTTGATTAAGTTTAGAAACAGGCCTTGAAATAAAGTGCCCCATTAGAAAATCGACGACAAGAACAATGGCAATGACGAAGACAAACCAAATGGCAAATGAAACATCCGTATCTATTTCCAACTTGGTTGACAGAATATAAGAAAGAATAAGCAGGATGCCTGCCAGTTTAGAAACAAATAGTATCTTCTTACGGACTGTACGCAATGTAAATATCTCATCTAATTTCATACTGCCACCTCGAATTTATAGCCCGAACGTATGAGGGTAACGATATATTTCCCCTCGCCGCCTAATTTTTGCCGCAGGGTTTTGATATGGGTGTCTACTGTCCGAGTGGTCCCCTCAAAGTCATAACCCCAGATCCTATTCAGCAGCTGGTCACGGGTAAAAACCTGTCCGGGATTTACCATGAAGAAATGCAGCAGTTCGTATTCCTTATGGGTAAGCGTGATTTCCTGCCCGTCTATGAATACCTTGTGGGAGGACGGCACCATCGTAATTTTTCCAGCATTCAATGCATCCAAGGGTGCGGAAGAAGAACGGCGGAGCAGGGCATTTGCCTTTGCCAGCAGCACCCTTGGACTGAAAGGCTTTGTCATATAATCGTCGGCTCCATACTCGTAGCCTTTTAGTTTATCGTCCTCGCCGCCTTTGGCCGTCAGCATAATCACAGGTATACTGCTCATTTCACGCGCCATCCTGCAGACGGAAAAACCGTCCAGATGGGGCATCATCACGTCCAGTATCATCAAATCCATTGGATTATTTTTCAAAACCATTAAAGCGTCCACACCGTCGTCAGCGGTGAAACAGGTATGTCCGCCCCTCTGCATATATTCGACAATGATATCCTGCATACTTTTTTCATCTTCAACTACTAAAACATTTGCCATACAAGCTCCTTTTTACTTTTTAGCAACCGGAATGATAAAATCTTTTACCATTTCAACATACCTTTCCTGCTCCTGCCCGAAATACCGGATAAGTGGTTCATAATCCTCATTTTGCTGGGCATTATTCAGACATTCATAATATTCTGCTTTCCTGTCATCCCCTATAATGAACGGCATTACACAGCTTCGCAGGCATTCTTTAAACAAGATCATCCTGCCTGCCCGCCCATTCCCATCCTGAAATGGATGAATTTTTTCAAATCGGGCATGAAACTTTGCGAGGTCCTTTAAAGAATGTGGCTCTTTGCTATTATAGTCTTCCAAAAGTACTTTCATATCTTCCTCAACATTTTCTGGAGTTGAGGTCATAATATCGGAAACCATATTTCTTCTGTTTCTATATTCCCCTATGGGATATCCATTTGCAATATCTTCAAACACACCTGCCTTTAAGCGGTAATGGTATTCCTTAATCAGTCTTTGGGACAGTATTTCCTCGCAAGTATCCAGCATGTAATTGAACATTGTAAAATGTCCGGTCATCTCCTCCACATCCTTTGTCCTAAAAACACTTCCGTCTGCCCGGATTGTTCCTGTTTCAAAAATAGAGGCCGTCTGCTTTTCTGTCAGCGTGCTTCCCTCTATGCGGTTAGAATTATATGCCATCTTCCTCTGTGTGAGTGCATATACCCCTCCCCTATCCTGTTTTTCCATCTCAATACGGAACCGCTCTTTCAGCAGTTCCGTCATTTTGATATCATCCATATAGCACACTCCTTTACAAATATATATTCAAACAGACTATTGTATCTCTTCCTATGATTTATTTCCTATTATAGCCAAAGGTTTATCTTTAATCAACTGGAATCCTATACTTTCCCGGTACCGGCTTTCGTATAGTTGCGGTTTACCCCCTGCATATGCGCCTGCCTCTACTATTTAAAGGGATTGACGATAGTCTCTGTAAATAATATACTGTCATTAATAGAGTATTGCCCAAAATACATTACGAAAAGTGGGAGTGATTAATGAGGAAGCTATATAATATATTGAAAATGGTATCGTGGTGTTTCGTAGGAGTCTTCATTGGGAGCAGTATTTATCAATACTACGATTATAAAACACACCCTGATTTATACGCATGGCAGTCAGCCCCCTGGTATTTGAGTATTGAGATAAGAGGGGTGTTCACCGCCATAATTATCGCAGTTCTTCTTATTATAATGCATATTATCAAAAAGAAGCTTAAGTAAATCCGGATGTAGGGAATCACATCATTTTCCTGATAGTAAGGATGAACAGTATTTCGTTTTCATACTAAATATTCCTTAAAGAACTGTGTCATCTTATCAAACGGAATGATATCCGTCTGATCATACAAATCCGTATGGACTGCCCCCGGTATAATCATAAGTTCCTTGTTATCACCGTTCAGTTTTTCAAAGGCATCCTTGCTAAAATAGCAGGAATGGGCCTTTTCACCATGAATTAACAGCACTGCATTTCTGATTTCCTGACTGTACTGCAGGATAGGCATGTTAAGAAATGACAGGGATGACGTAACATTCCAGCCACCATTGGAATTCAGTGATCTTGCATGGTATCCTCTGTCTGTTTTATAATAATCAAAATAATCCTTTACAAAGAAAGGTGCATCTTCAGGCAGTGTATCGACCACGCCCCCGGCAAGTGCATATTTTCCATTCTTATAATCAGCAGTCCTCTGTGCATTCAGAGCCTTGCGTTTCTCGTATCTTGCTTCTTCGCTGTCCTCTGAGTCGAAATACCCTTTGGCATTGACCCTGCTCATATCATACATGGTCAAAGCAGCCGTCGCTTTGATTCTGGTATCAATGGCCGCCGCATTCAATGCCATTCCTCCCCAGCCGCAGATACCGATGATACCGATTTTTTCGGGATCAACATTTCCCTGAATGGAAAGGAAATCCACTGCCGCCTGAAAATCTTCTGTATTGATGTCCGGTGAGGCAACATATCTTGGCATTCCGCCGCTTTCTCCTGTAAAAGAGGGATCAAAAGCAATCGTTAAAAATCCCCTTTCTGCCATCGTCTGTGCATACAATCCGGCAGCCTGCTCTTTGACGGCACCAAAAGGCCCGCATACTGCGATGGCCGCAAGAGTGCCCTCCGCATCTTTCGGTACATACATATCTGCCGCCAGTGTGATACCATAACGATTATGGAAAGTCACTTTGCTGTGGTCTACTTTTTCACTGCGCGGAAAAGTCTTATCCCATTCTTTTACTAAACTTAATTTTTCCATCATTATAAGTCCCTTCTTTCTACTAAAAGTCTTCCCTGTTAATTCTGTAAATCAGAAAATCAAGACAGTCAATTTGCTTCTGTCCTGCATGGACAGTTTCCAGAAGTATTGTTTTATGTTTGGAAAGCAATGGCAGCATTTTTCTCCATTCCCCGCATTTCGCATAAGCCATACAACATTCTGCCGTTTTTTCATCACAGCCTGCATCCAATAGGTTTTGATACAGGATTCCAAGCGTATCCGATGCTTCCGCCATATTCACTACCTCCTTTAGTTTTATTATAGGCAGCGCCTGATGATATGTCTAATATTTATAATTCATATCATGTTATTCTTTTAAAGAATATTGCGGCGTGTTATAATGATCCTGTATTCTGACAGCACACGTATCTGTTCAGAACATCATCCACATTCATAAATTTAAGCAGAATAGAGGTGTCTTTTATGGAAATCAGGGTATTGCGCTATTTTATAGAAATCGCCAGAGAAGGCAATATGTCAAGGGCAGCTGAGACACTTCATGTCTCTCAGCCGACTTTATCAAAACAGATGAAGGAATTAGAGAAGGAACTGGGAAAAAAACTGTTTAAACGCGGAAGTACGACACTCACCCTCACAGATGAAGGCATGCTCCTGAGGAAGAGGGCCGAAGATATTCTGGAAATGGTAGATAAGACAACCGATGAATTCAAGGCACTTGATAATATCATGGGGGGAGACGTGCAGATTGGGTGTGCAGAATCCTACCTAATAAAATATCTGGCAAGAGCAATCGGCCAGCTTAAAGCTGACTATCCATTGCTCCGCTATCACCTTTCAAGTGGGAATACGGAACAGGTGACAGAAAAGCTTGATAAAGGCCTGCTTGATTTTGCCGTCATTGCAGAACCCCCAAGTTTGTCAAAATATAACTATATTGAAATTCCGGGATGTGATGTATGGGGGCTGTTAATGAAAAGAGACAATCCATTGACAAAGAAAAAGACGATTGTCGTTGATGACTTGCTGGGATTAGACCTGATTTGCTCTGATCAGGCAATTAAGGTGGATATCCCGAGATGGTGCGGTGAAAAAGTTGATATGCTGAATTTTACCGGTACCACGAACCTCTTTTATAATGGTTCCGTTTTTGTAAAAGAAGGGCTCGGATCTATGCTGACATTTGACAGGCTCGCAGATACAGGGGCTGACAGTGGTTTATGCTTCCGCCCTTTATCCCCCGCTTTGGAGACAAAAATGTATGTAATCTGGAAAAAGTATCAGGTTTTTACACCAATCGCAAACTTGCTAATTAATGAGCTGAAGAACATCCTGCCGGAATGACAGGATGTTTTTGCCTTCAATACACTATCTGTAGCGAACCTGATGTTACTCTTTAAAGGCTGCTGTAACAATAGCACTCTTTTGTAATGAATGATTCTTCCCTCCTTCTAAAAGAGACTCAGTTCCTTTCTCGTCTCCCAATGTTCTGAAAAAGCGTACAGTCAGAAACATGGCAGCAATCATCCCAATGATGTCAGCGGCAGGTGCGGCAAACAGGATTCCGTTGATGCCGCTGCCCGGCTGGTTCCGTTCAAATAAAGAGGGCATCAGGATTACAAGCGGCACAAAACACACAATATCACGGGTAAGAGAAGCAATGACCGCCATAACCGGTCTGCCTACAGCCTGAAAGAAAATGGAAGACATCTTAATCACGCAGGTAAAGATGACAAGTGACAGGAATACCCGGAATGTACGCTGTGCATATTCAAGATAAAGTGCATCATTTCCAGAGCCAAAGATGTTGATCACAACCTGCGGGCAAAACTCAAAGATCAGGGTAGCAATGACTCCGACAACAAGCGTTGCAGTCAGGATTGTGCGGTATGTTTCCCTGACGCGTACGTATTTTTTCGCACCGAAATTGTAACCGAGAATTGGCTGCCCTCCAAGGACAATACCTACAACGATATTAATGACAATGGTAAATACTTTTGTTTCAATACTGATCACTGATATGGGAATATCCTGCCCATAAATCGACAGGGCACCGTATCTTGCCAGCATGATATTGCAGACCAGAGAAATCATGACAATGGACATCTGTGTAATAAAAGACGAGGCACCTAATTTCAGAGCGTTACTGAATATTTTAAAATGCGGTACAAAGCTCTCTTTAGTCAGGCGGAAACTCTTTGTTTTGAAAAAATATAGCACACAGACAAGGAAAGAAAACGTCTGCCCTATGACTGTCGCCCAGGCAGCGCCTGCAATCCCCCGGTTTAAGACAAAGATAAATATTGGGTCGAGAATGATGTTCAATATTGCCCCAAGCGTCATAGATACCATTGAAACTGCCGGGCTTCCATCCGCGCGGATGACAGCGTTCATCATGTTCATCAGCATGAAGGCCGGAAAGAAACTGAGTACGATGGTGAAATATTCCACCGCCATCGAGATGGTCTGATCAGAAGCACCGAACAGCCGAAGCAGCGACTCCTTAAAAATGGCACAGAGAACAAGCATGATTATACTGAGTACCAGCGTGACAGTAACACCGCTGCCAATACAGCGATGTGCATTCTTCGTATCTTTTTTCCCCTGACAGAGACTGAGATAGGCGGCACTGCCATCACCGATACACCATGCAAAGGCCTGTGCGATAATGAGAATGGGAAAGACAATTCCTGTTGCCGCATTGCCGAGATATCCTAGGTCACTATTACCGATAAAAATCTGGTCGACAATATTGTAGAGCGCACTGATAAGCAGCGATAGAATGCAGGGAATCGAAAATTTCACCAGTAGCTTTGATATTTTCTCCTCACCTAGTGTACGATTTTGATTTGATAGTTCCATGATTATAATCCTCCTGTTATACATATTGCGGAGTCTTTATCAGAGAAAAGCTGCCTAAAAACTGCGAAGGACAAAAAAATAGTGCGTAGAAATCGTTTGGAATTTCTACGCACTAAGCTGTCCAGCCCAGTTAGAATAACATAATTTTTCGAGAAAAGTCAAGCAGGTTTTTTGGGAGGGATATTAAAATTTATCCTTATTTTCTACTATAGCCGCAATTCCATCGGTATAAATCTCAGGCCGTTTACTACCCGCTCTTTATCAAGATCCCGAAAGCCAAGTTTGTGATATACTGGGGTCGCATACGGCGACGAGTTTACTGTCATTCTATCAGAATGGCACTCTTTTCGTAATGTTTGAAACAACTGTCTGCCGATTCCCTGTCTGTGATATTTTCCATCCACAAAAAATAATGCGATATGTGTCCCTTCGCTACGCGATGCTATAACACCAATCAATTTTTCACGGTCAAAAGCGCCAAATAAACGAAGTTGAGTTATAAAATTTATATCGTGTATGCACTTATAAAATTCATCTATTCCCTCTTTTGTGTAATCTGGTGATTCGTATTCATTGAAAACCTTCCAAACCAGTGACAGCGCTTCCTCCTCCATTTCTTTCTCTAGTTCCCTGACAGTTATATTCTGCATCATACACCTCTAATCCTCCAATGCTGCAAGATCCGACTGCTCATAGCGATTATGCCCCTGCAGCTGTTTTTTATATTTCCAGCACCTAATAGCATCCTCCAATGATTTTCCCTGATTATCTGCAAAGAAGTCACGTATATAAGTGTTATACTCAAATTGCCTGTCAATTTTTGTTTTCCCTTTTTTCTTATCTTCTATAATTTGATAATAAGCCGCAATCGCATCCCTGTAAGTTTTGCCTGCATTGCCTTTCAACCATTTTTGAAAAGCAACATTAAAAGAAAAACTATTCCCAATTTGTTCTTTAAAAAATGCCCTGTGTTTTTCTGAACAGACAAAGTCAGGTTCAATCTTTGTATCCTCCCGAATATCGGATATCACCACAGCCTTTTTCTTGGCGGCTGCCGCAGATAATATCTTTCCAGTATCAAGGAAATATGCAATCCTGTCTGTTATCTCTATCTTGCCCCCGGAAGTGGGCAAACCATTTTTCCTGCAAAAATCCACCAACTCTTCTTTCAAATAATAGAAATCACGAAATGTTTTACTATTTAAATTTCTGTCCAAAACAGGTCTTTCCGTCATATTTATCCTCTTTCCTCTATAGTATATTTTTATCCAAATAACTCTGCAAACCTTCTGCAAATTGTCCTATATGTAGACCATCCACAAAAGAATGGTGCGCCTGAACAGAGACAGGCATCATGATTCTTCCATCTTTTTCATAATACTTTCCCCAGTCAAAAAGAGGTGTTGCATTGTCTTTTTTTCCTGAATTCGTATGTGAAATGTGCGTATATGTGACCCACGGCATAGGTGAACACTGAAATACATCGTTTCCCAACGGCCCCGTAAAATATTCTTTCTGTTCCTCCGCTGTCCTCAGTGCAACTCCGCAATATTCTTCCAAATCATCTATAAATGGAACATTCACTACTTTAAACAGTTCTGTCTCCTTATTTAAATACGTGAATGCTGTATCAATCCTGTCAAACAGTACAATCTGTCCATCTACAAACCTATAGCGGAATGCCTCAATCTCATTTGCACATTTACAGACAGCATAAACCATCGCCATTGTAAAAGAAAGCCCCCGTTCTTTCACCACGCGTTTAAAGTTTGTAATATCCACCTCAAATGTCACACAAAATGCTGGTTCAATACTGTTCCTGAAAACCATACAGTGCATTGCCCTGTCCCATGTTTTTTCATCAATCACTCTGTACTGATTAGACATATCTTTTCCCTCCAAAATTAAATTAATCAGTTCTGCACACTGGAATATTTATACTTTATCGTTCCTTTTTCTGTTATCCTTTCGTGCTTTATACCAAATATAAAGGCAACATCCTATAGCTACAAGATAGCCGCCAATTAAAATAAACAACTGGCTGCCAACAGGATTTATCATTTTACAAACCGGATAAAACGATAGTATAAGAAGTGTCGGGATTACTCCTCCTAGAAAAACCTTTCTTCTGGTAGATAAATAAACATGTCCCCCCAATAATGCCATCATTATTATAAATGATAATAATTCTTCAAAATCAAATCCACCACTAAATACCTGCATTATATACAATATAGCCATTGCAATTGCAAAACATATAAAAGTAGTCATATTCCCTCCTTTTTGGTTCCGTAAATATAACATACCGGCATCAACTTCTAAATAGCTTCTTCCAAAAAGCATCATAATCTTCCCGCACGAAGTTCTCCTCAGACGATAATATCTCATATCTTACACCACGCATTGAGAAAAACTCGTTCGTTTCATAAATTCCATTCTTTTTATAAAACTTTATGCGCCTGTTCCTCGCTTCAGCATTATCCGCATTTTCATCAGGTGCTTCCACTTCAAGTAAAATAGTTTTATCCGGATATCTATCCCTTAACCATTTTATAATTTCCGAGCCATGTCCCTGCCCCCGCAATGCGTTACTAACAGCAAGATATAGAATATACAGTATCTTTTCCTGCTCAATAACATAAGCGAATCCACATAGCTTATCGCCATCGTAAAATGCTTTTGCGTGAATAGTCTTACGATGTACCATGATTCTCAGAATCCATAAAGGGATCTGTTCCTTACGGGGAAAAGAGCGTTTGTACAGTTTTTTAATAGCCGTATAATCCGGCATTTTCTTATGAATATTTTTTGCTGCTAAGTTCATTTTTTATCACCATAACATTTTTTGAATAGTCCGAATGAATTTTTTGAGAAGAAAACAGGATTTATATTCTGGTCATTATGACCTCCGATTTGAAATACTGTTCTTGAAACTTTACCTGCTCCCAGATTTCCGCTTCCGTAAAATGACAGTTATCTGGTGCGACAACCCATTTTTCCTCAATATCATCATATCTATGTATGATTGCAATTACTTTTCCGGTAAACTCTTTGACAGCATGATTGACACCCAATATATAGGCATCCTGTTCTTCTCCATCCTGTGCCATAACTCCCTCTATAAAACCATAGTTAACTGGATAATAGATATCTTTATGTACAGGATGGAAGGTCCCTAATGGTCTGTCAACTGTTACTTTTACAATATCACCAATCATAGTCAGTCCCTCTGTAGCCCCGCCTAATGCTCGCCGCTCGCGGGAATAAACACATATTCAACTAATCTTCACGATGTTCTTCCCCCCAGATGCATAACTGGTCAAGCACCTGCATTAGAGATTTCCCCTTTTCTGACAGGCTGTACTCTACCTTTGGAGGGATTTGTGGGTATACATTCCGCAGTACAAGGCCGTCAGACTCTAATTCCTTAAGATTCTGGCTTAATGTTTTATCAGATATTTTCTTCAAATATCGCTGAAGTTCATTGAAACGGACAGTTTCAAATTCCATCAGACAATATAGGATAATCATTTTGTATTTACCAGATATCAGCGATAAGGTATAGCTAAATCCGGTTTCTTCGAAATTCGCATTCTCTATATATTTTGATATCATAAACATTACCACTTTCTTTTAGGTAAGTACCTTACTTTAATGTAGGTACTTGTTTTTACTTCTATCTATATTATAATGGTCTCAGCAGATATGTAAAGTATTGATTCAATTATTTTTAAATGGAGGTTGTTTATGAAAAAAGATTTAGGAGTAAAGCCGTATTTATTTCCGATGCCTGTTCTGATGATTTCAACTTACGGTGATAATGATGTAGTTGATGTTATGAATATGGCCTGGGGTGGTATTTGTGCACAAAATATGGTATCCCTGAATATCAGTAAAGGGCACAAAACATCTGAAAATATCCAGAAGCGAAATGCTTTCACCCTCAGTATTGCCGATATTCCTCACATTGAGGCCGCCGATTTCTTCGGTATCGCAACTGGCAATAAAATGTCCGATAAATTTGAGCGTACCGGACTGACTGCCACTAAAAGCCAGAAAGTAGATGCCCCTATCGTGAATGAATTCCCGCTCACGCTGGAGTGTAAGGTTGTCGAAGCAAGAGACGAGGTATACGGCTTTCATGTAATTGGTGAGATTGTAGGTGTCCTTGCAGATGAATCTGTACTGGACGAGAGCGGAAAGGTTGACCCGTCAAAACTAAATGCATTCGTTTTTGATCAGTTCCAGAATGGTTATTACGCTATTGGGGAAAAAGTAGGGCAGGCCTGGAGTACCGGAGCACCACTGATGAAAAAATAAAAACTGGACACAAGGGACGCTTCACATAATGAGGTGTCCCTTTGCATTTTGCAATGAATGACAGTTTTTCTTAGCTTCCCTATGTCATTCATATTTATGCAATACCCGTTTTTCTTTTAATCCAAATTTTAAGACAACAGCGGACATAAGCGACAGGCTGGCGCCGAACAAAAATGGTGCAAATGTTCCAACATTATCCCAAAGCAATCCAGCAATAATGCTTGCTGGAAGTAAGGCAGCACCGATTAACGTAGAGTGAAGCCCCAGCATAGTACCTTTTAACCCTTCTGGAGCTATTTCAGATATAAATGCTTTTTCTACCCCACTGATAACCGCCGTATAAATACCGTAAAGAATAAACGCAAATACGATCATAGCCTTATTTGCTGCTAATGCAAACACTGCATATACCGTTGCAAATATCATATAGCCTAAGATCAGTACATTCTTTCTTCCTATTTTATCTGACCATCTTCTTTTGCATCAGCACTGTCTGCCGCCATAACATCTCTCGGAGCGGTTCGAATGCCTTTTCCAAAACAGTCAACGATTCTTGCAAACAGAATACCCGACCATGATCCGGCGAAGATTAATGCCAGTCTGTAAACCAGCCCTGCTGCATAACCGATAAATGAATAGTATTCCCCCAATAATGCCTTTAATTAAGCCATGAATTACAGGGTCATAAATAGCTTTATGTTTAGAATGACAGATACCGGATAATCTGTCAACTCCAGATAAAATAATCAATCACCCAACAATTCTAAATTCCTGATGGTCAGTTTCTCTGGATGGCAATGAGGAAGTCATTGGGGACAACATCTTTCAGAACCCCAGTCGGGAAAAAGACGCCCAGAATAGGAGGAGAGGAATCAGCAGGCATTAGCATCGGAATCGCATTCTTCCCTGCCATATCTATTTGTTAGCATGCAATTTAAAGCGGCTCACCTTGTTTTTCAGAAGCTGAGACTGCCCGTAGAGTTCTTCAGACGCAGCGGCTGACTCCTCTGCTGTGGCAGAGTTTGTCTGTACTACGTCGGATATCTGGTCGATGCCTGCGGATACCATTTCCGTCGCGGCAGCCTGTTTTTTAGATGCCTCCGCGATTTGGTTTATTTTAGCTATCATTTCATCAGTGCCATTAACAACATTCATTACTGACGCTGCCGTCTTTTCCACTATTTTCGTTCCAAGATCAACAGCTGAAAGAGACTGCTGGATCAGCACCTCTGTACTCTTTGATGCTTCCGATGACTTACCGGCCAGATTACGCACTTCCTGGGCCACAACTGAAAAGCCCCTGCCTGATTCCCCTGCCCGGGCCGCCTCCACGGCAGCATTGAGTGCCAATATATTCGTCTGGAATGCAATATCATTGATCATTTTAATGATACTTCTAATCTGTATAGAGCATCCATTGATCTCCTCCATTGCATCCTTCATTTCCTGCATCTGCTGATTACACTCAAGAAGATCTGCAGCCATCTCACCTGCAGCTTCTTTTACCGATTGTGAGTTTTCCGCATTTTCACTCACCTGCTGTGATATTTCTGACATGGTTACTGCCAGTTCTTCTGCCGAGCCGGCCTGGGAGATTACACCTTCAGAAAGCACCTGTGCACCACTGGAAACCTGATCGGATCCGCTGGCTACCATGTCAGAGAACATATTAATCTCTGTCATAGTCTCATTCAAAGAATTAATCACAATAAGAAGAGCCTCCTGTACAGGCAGAAAATCCCCCTGAAATGTTTCGTAACTGGGTATCTCCAGATTCCCCTCCGCCAGCTGCTGCATAGCCTTGGAAATCTCATCCATATAATAGAAAATCTTATCTGACATTTCACGCATACTGTTGGAAAGGCTTCCCAGTTCATCCTTTGAGATATATTTAATATCGACTTTCAAGTGTCCCAGTGCCATCTGCCTGGACGCTGCTTCCAACTCCTTGATCGGTCTGGTAATACTGCGGGTTATATAAATACCAAATAGAATGCTCACAAGTACACTGGCAACCCCCAACGCCGACAACATAACAATGAATTTCGTCTGTTCAGCACGCAGGTTGACAATCAGAGCATCTGCTTTCTTATCTGCAATGTCAATGAGCTCATCCAATTCTGCCTGTGCCTTATGGATGGTGATAACATTGTTGGCTTCCATATAGGTGGCAGCCTCCTTTCTGCATTGCCTCAAAGTTGGAATTCACGGTATTAGCTGCGTTCAGCACTTTAAAGGGCCCCTTATAAAAGTTCTCTACTTTTGACCTTATCCTTACCAGGTTTCCAATACTCACTGCAATACAAATGACCAATAATGTCAAAACAAATGCGTAAGAGATAATAAGTTTCCTACTGACTTTCAAATTCTTCACAGATTTTTTCCTCCTGTTAGTAATCCGGTACCCTTATGCATGTGTTCCTTCCTTATTAATTCAAAGAACGCATCCGAACTCATGGGTTTGGCAAAGTAATAACCCTGTCCATAGTCACAATGATACTGATGCAGCAGATCCAGCTGCTCTGCCGTCTCAATTCCTTCTGCCAAAGAACGTGTCATCGGAAGCTCCTTACATATCTGCATCGTATTCTTCATAATAATACGGCTTTTGACGTCACTGCTTAATTTATCCACCAGGGATTTATCAAATTTGATCTCACTGAATTCAAGTGTAGTCAGGATCGACAGATTGGAATATTTGGCACCAAAATCATCCAGGGAAACAGAGAATCCTTCTGCAGCTATCTGTTTCATTAGCTTGAGTAACTGCTGTGGCTCCAGCTTACTGATATTTTCGGTCACCTCTATGGTGATATTCTGCGCAGGGACACCGTATTCCCGGCAGATTTGCCTGATCTGTGTCATAATATCAGAGGCCATCAGCGTAATACGTGAAAAGTTTGAGGAGATATGGGTTTCAATCCCCTGGCTTTTCCATCTCTGCAGATCGGCACAAACCATCCGGAATACTAACAGATCCAAATGGCGGATGACGCGCTCCCTCTCATAGTTGGGAATGAAATGGTCCGGCAGGATCAGCTTTCCCTGCTTATCCCTTTTCCGTACCAAAGCCTCTGCACCAATGATCCGCCCTGTTTTCAGGCAGATCTGCGGCTGGTAATAGACCTCAAAGCGGTGGTCAGATATATCCCTTAAAAGCTCCGTGGCGATACCAGTGCGTGCCGTTTTCTTTCCTTGCAGAATTGCGTGATAATACCGCTGCTTTTCTGCATACATCAGATCATCAGCCTTCAGGATCTCTTCATCGGGGGATACATTTCCTTCCCTCCAGGTATGGCCAATGGAAACATCATATTTTTTGTTCCTGCCAAAATCCAGGATCAGGCTTTCTGTAAGCCGATGAAAATCCTGTTCACTGATATCAACACAGAGCACCGTAAACTCATCTCCGCCTACCCGGTATGCATCACATCCTACGTGAGACTTCAGGGTATCTGCCACCTTTTTGATCACTCTGTCCCCATACTCATGACCGTTATTGTCATTTATCTTTTTCATCCCATTGATGTCGATATAGATAACGCCTAATGACTGCAGAGTTTGTTCAGAAAGCCTGTCCAGCATTTTTATGTAGCTGTTCCGGTTTTGCAGGCCGGTGAGTAAATCCGTATAGCTGGACTGCTCCAGATTCTGAATCAGCCTGCGCCGCTCCATTTCCTCCAACACAAAGCTGGATACACTGCGCAGAAGCGTTAGATCCTCTGTGCTTTCCGTAGGATTGTCTACGCCAAGGAAGCCGATAATCTGACCATTTTTTCTGAGCGGAGCAACGGCAAGGCTTTCAATCCCCTGGTCCTTTAAGATGCGGTACTCTGGTGAAGCCACAGACAGATCCTTGTCCAATGACGTGATAAAAAACTCTCCGTCAAGCTCAAATTTATCGTTCCACTCACTAACATATTCAATGGGAATTTCCTGCAGCATATCCATTTGATAAAGAATATCGGGAGCGCACCATTCAAAGGTATTTTTGATATGATCCTTTTCGTATTCAAAAATATATGCCCGGTCCGCTATATAAAAATGGCCGATAATCTCCAGAAAGTGGTTCACCGCCGTGTTCACATCCGGTTCACTGGAAAGCGTTTGAATACATTCAACCAAGGTTTCTTCCATTGTGAGCCGGTTGGAAACACGGTCAAACCTTTCTTTCTCGTCCGTGATATCACGCGCAATCTCAAGCCGGCAGTTCTTGCCTTCAAATGTAACTAAAATATCTGTAATATCAAACCACATCTGAATCTTTTCGTTATAATGCTCCCAATGATAGGGCTGTCCTGGTATCAATTTACTGTTTGTACAGAATGGACAGACCGTATCCAGACCCTGAATCAACTCGTAGCATTTTTTTCCGTATATCTCCTGCACATCCTCAAATCCATATAGGGTCGCTGCTGCTTGAGTCATATATATTATTTCATTGGTAGCCGTATCCGTAGCATACGCTACCAAATTTTGCTGGTTGATGATAGCTTGTTCAAAGAAAGATTCTCTCACAGTATACCCCCCTAATCATCAGATCTGTAATTAATCTTTGCCTTCTTTGGCATATAACAGAATGGAAACCTCGTTTAATCATTCCGCAGAAATCAAATACTTTTCGATCTCCAGGGCCAGAGTATCAAAGCTCAATGGCTTTGCCATATGGCCATTCATCCCTGCAGCCTTTGTGTTTCGGATATCCTCAACAAAAGCATCCGCTGTCATTGCAATAATCGGTACTGTCCCGGCATCCGGACGGCTCAGTGCCCGGATCGCACGGGCAGCCTCATAACCGTTCATCACCGGCATCTGAATATCCATCAATATCAGAGAATAGTAACCGGGAGCGCTGGCCTGAAAAAGCCTGACTGCTTCCTCTCCATTTACAGCAACCTCCAGCCGGGCGCCAAAGCTTCCCAGCAGTTCTAAAGCAATTTCACGGTTCAGCTCGTTGTCTTCTACAAGCAGAAATGTATTATCTCGGAAATCGTATACCACATTTTCATGACTTGATGCTTCTTCACCCTTCAGGTACTTCAGCATACAATTCCTGAATGTAGACTGGAAAAAGGGCTTTTCTATATATCCGTCAATCCCCGTGGTCATCTCATTTTTGATCTCGCTCCAATCATAAGCGGACACGACCAGAAGCGGCAGCTCACCTACAGATTCTCTTCGAATCTGCTCTGACACATCCAGCCCATCCATCCGGAGCATTCTCCAATCCATAATGATCATCTGATATTCTTCGCCTGCCTGATGCCTGTCACGGATATGGGATAATGCCTCATTAACACTTTCCGCACAGTCTGCCCCAACTCCGAGATCACTCAGAGCCTGCTGTGCATCCATAAGGACAACCGGGTCTGCATCCACCAGCAGGAGCATACCGTTTATACCGGTAAAATCAACAGTCGAATGCCCGATGGGCTGCATAGGCAGTGTCACATAAAAAGTGGTGCCCTGTCCGGGCAGACTGTTCAATTGAATGTTACCGCCCAGCAGCTCAGTGAGCCGTTTCACAATGGCAAGTCCAAGGCCGCTGCCCTCGATCCGGTCTGTACGGCTGTCACGTTCCCTTGCAAATGTCTCAAAAATATGTTCTTGAAATTCTGCGTTTATGCCGGGGCCGGTGTCTGCGATAGTAAAGGAAAGTGTCGAGTTTTCTGGAATCTGTTCCACTTCAAATACGATCTGCCCATACTCCGGTGTGAATTTCGAGGCATTAGACAAAAGGTTCAGCAATATCTGACGCAGACGCAGCTCATCACTATAATAATGTTCCTGCCGGATATTCCGCAGATGAACCTTGAAATCATGATATTTTGTACGCACATTTGGCAGAGTGATCATAATGATCTCCCTGATCAGATCCGGCAGCGAAAAAGAGGCCGCATGAATGGAAACCTTGCCGCTTTCAATCTGTGACATATCCAGTACGTCATTGATCAGGTCCAGAAGGTGATGGCTGGAGAGCCGGATCTTATGCAGACAATCCTTTACGCGTTCTGGTTCCTGCAGGTGGGCATCCGCGATCTCCGTCATCCCGGCGATCGCATTCATAGGTGTGCGGATATCATGGCTCATGCGGGAAAGGAAATCCGACTTCGCCGCATTTGCCAGTTTCGCAGACTCCAGTGCTGTGTTGAGCATCTCCGTGCGCTCCTCCAGCTGGTGCTGGAGCTTTCTCAGTTCCGTAATATCCGTAATGTCAATAAAGACCACCAGATAAACCGGGTCGTCGGCAATGGGATCAATACAGGTGCCGTGGAGCTGAAGCCAGCAGTCCCTGCCAAATTTGTCTTTGACACGGATGGATTCATCCAGCTCCAGCGCCTCTCTGTTCCGTAAATCCGGAAGCAGGGAATCAATAGTCTGACGGCTCTCCGGATGTAACACTTCCATAAAATCAACAGCAGACAGGTTGTCCAGATCCATATCAAAAAAATCCTTTATGCGGCTGCTGGCATCGATCATCATGAACCGGTCCGGTAAGATCCGGTATTTTACAATGAAACCGGGTACGTGTTCATAAGCAACGCTTTTATCCTGCTGTGCCTGCAGCAGTTCAGTGACGTCAATCATGGTGGTATAAGCCAGCTTTTTCCCATCCTGAAATTCATTTGTAAAGAAATCCACCATCTTTACCCATTTTGAAGATCCTCCCGGCAGCTTTAACGGCAGATATGCTTCAAAACTATCCTCTCCCGCCGCAGACATGCTGTCAACCTTGCTGCAGATGATGTCCCAGGTCTCCTGATTATCCATGAAATATTCGTCACAATGGTCATGGAATCTGGCCTCATATTCGGATTTGGTGTACCCGATGAGCTGATAATAAAATTCATTGGCCCAGACCAGGGAGAAATGTTCATCCACCTTGTGCTTGCTGACGCTGACCTTCATTGCCTGCATCATCATTTCCAGTTCATTCTTCGTCTGTACAAGCTCTGTCACATCTGTCATAACGGTATAGGATGTACGGTAGCCGTTCACATACTGATCTGTAAAAAAACTGACCAGTTTTACCCAGTAACTGGTGCCATCCTCATATTTCATTGGGACGATCAGCTCGTATTTGTCCTCCCCCTTCTCTAAAACAGATGCGACTTTTTTGGCAAGCATGTCCCAGCCCTCAGGGTTATTGCTATAATATTCATCCGCATGGTTGTGGAACAGGGATTCATATTTTGACTTGGGATAACCGATCAGTTTATAATAAAATTCATTCGCCCAGATGCAGGTAAAGTGCTCGTCCAGCAAATGGGAGCTAACACTGACATTGAGTGCACTCATAAGCATTTCCTGTTCGCGCGTCATCGTCTCATAGTTTTTCTGTGCGCGTAGCTGCTCTTTCTGCACCTGCATCATTTCCGTCACATCCACCATTGTGGTATAGGCAACCCGATACCCCTCTATATATTCCTCTGTAAAGACAGCCTGCAGCCTGATCCAAAATGAGGAGCCGTCCGGATGGACCATTGGCAGATAAACCGAGTACCCTTTTTTCCCGTCCGACAGGCTGGCCTCTATTTTATCTGTGAGTATTTTCCACCCTTCCGGATTATTTTCAAAGTACCGGTCACATTGATTTTGGAACCGTTCCTCATACTCTGCCCTGCTGTAACCGATCAGCTCATAATAATAATCGTTGGCCCAAATGCATGTGAGATGCTCGTCAACAAGATGCTTACTGACACTGGCACCTAAAACTCCCATCAGCATACTGTATTCATTATTGAGCTGCTCATAACTTAGATTAATCTCCACCTGGCTCTCCTCCATCGTATTCTTTATTTTAATAACTGGATCCATTCTGTTTGAAAACAGCTGAGCGGAAGTAAGCCGCTTTTCCAACTATAGTAGTAACTCTAAACACCCTTAAATTAGAACGCTTCTGTTACGGCCGTTTCTCTTAGCCTGATAGAGGGCATCATCTGCCCGGCGGATCAGGTCATCCGGACAGATATCATCCGGGGTTTGGAAAACAGCTCCAATACTGACGGAGGTTGCAAAAAGATTCCCCTGATATTCGAGCTGCATATGTGATATCCGCCCCACAAGACCTTGCAGCAACTTGGAGACACTCCCCTGCTCTGTTTCATATAGCAGAAGCAGGAATTCATCACCGCCGAACCTTCCGATCACTGCGTCTTCCGGCAACAGTTCTCCTACTCTTTTTATGACACGTTTCAGGGTCATATCACCTGCCTCATGTCCATAGGTATCATTGACATTCTTAAAACCATCCAAATCGAGGAGTCCCAGTACAACAGGAGTCTCCTTCATTCTATTCTGAAGCCGCTCGGAAAGGAGTTCTATAAAATATTTCCGGGTTAAGCAGCCAGTCAAAGCATCGTAACAGGCCTGCTGCCTCAGCCGTTCAATGAGGTCCAGAGAGTGCTTCAGCTCACGCAGATCACGACTGTAGGCGATAATAATATCTTCATCATCATCTCCAATTACCGCCTTCACCAGTGTGACCTCGCATGGGATGTGCTCCCCACTCCGGTTCATATAAACCCATTCAAAAACATAGCGCCTGTTTTCCTGGATCTCGCTCATCGTTTTCTTTCTCTTTTCTGTGCTGATAGAACCATCCGGCTGATAAAGCGGCATAAAACTGTCAAAGTCATGGAGGACTTCCTCTTTATCCCTGGCTCCCAGCATCTCAACAGCGATCTGATTACAGTCCAGAGCTTCCTGACACATGTTCCACAGGACACAGGCGAGGGGTGAGGAATCCACCATTGCACGAACACGCCTTGCCATCAGACGCTCTGCCTTTTCAGCTCTGATCTGGTCACGGAGGTCTCTGGTATAACCAGCCACCATTACGCTGCCGTCCTCCTCCAGCCCTTCAATGCGCACCAACGTTATTTCAGCGGGGATCAGTTCTCCGTCCAGTTTTTTGTGCATCCAGTTAAACTGGATGCGTCCCATCTGCATCGCCTCCTGGATCCTCTCTTTCGACCGCTCAGAGCTCAGACTGCCATCCGGCTGCCGTTCAGGGGACAACAGATTAAAATGATCGAGGTACTCCTGTTCACTTTCCAGTTCAAAAAGTTCCACTGCCTCGCGGTTGCACATAGTGTTGTGGAACTCTTTATCCCAGAGGTTCAGACAGAGTGGAGTCGCGTCCAGCAGCGCCTTGAGCCGCATCCTAAACTTCCATCGTTTTTCCGTTAATTCGATTTCTCCGCGGAGATCCCGCGTATAACTGGCCACAACAAAGTCCCCCCTGTACGGGATCCGTACTGATACTACCTCTACCGGTATACTGCCTCCATCTTTATCACAATGCATCCATTTAAATTCAGAACGTCCGGTCACAAAGGCCTCCATGAGCTTTTCATGTACAACTTCAACGGAAGTACGGCCGTCTGCCTGACGGAGGGGAGAAAAGCGGTAGAAGTATTCGGCCACCTCCGTTTCCCCTTCTGCTCCAAACAGCTGGACTGCCTTTTCATTACAGGCCATGATCTCAAACTGGCGGTTCCAGAGCATGAGGCACAGAGGCGTCGCGTTCAGCATGGAAAACAGCAGTTCCTTGCTGTTTTCCAGTTCCCTTTGTAGCTTCTCCTTATTAATAGAACTTATCAGGTTCCTGCTGTCGTAGGCAGAGGTAAGATAGTTCTGAAAAAATTCCTCCTGTTCCACCGGCCTGGAAATATAGAAACCCTGAACCATATCTGCGTTGAGCAGGCTGATAGTCTCCCACTCTTCCTTTGTCTCAACGCCTTCCATGCAGACCGCTTTTCCCAGATTGTGGCACAGCCGGATAACGGACTCCACAAAGTCATGGTTATACTGGCTGATATGCAGTGCCTTGACAAAATAGCGGTCGATCTTCACAACATCCATGCCGATCTCAGACAGGCGCCCGAGGGAGGAATAGCCGGTGCCAAAGTCATCCATAGACAGCTCTATACGCATTTCATTTAAGCGTTCCAGCGAAGCATTCACCCTGGCATCATCCGTTATGAAATAGCTCTCCGTCAATTCCAAGGCCAGATTCCGCACGGGCAGGCCATACTTCCACAGCAATGCCGCCACTTTATCACAAAATCCGGAATCACGCAGCTGCACAAAGGACACATTGACATCCATTACAAAATCCGGTTTTAGTTCCGTCCAGACTTTACAGACACGGATGGCCTGCTCAAGCACCCACAATCCCACCGGAAGGATCAGGCGGCTGCTCTCCAGCAGGGGGATAAACTCTGCCGGTGATATCTCCCTGCTGTCCGGCATCCGGTACCGCAAAAGGGCCTCCGCTCCAAGTATCTCCAGAGTATCTGTTCCACAAATCGGCTGGAAAACCAGACGAAATCCCTGATAACCATTGTCTATGCTCTGTGCCAGGCAATGGGAAAGCTGCAGTTCATCAAGCAGCCCTGCTGTGAATTCCACACACTGGTTCTTCCCATTTTCCTTTGCCTGTCTCAGCGCGGCACAGGCCCCTTTCTCCAGCTCTACCCAGCTGTGCGCTTCCTCCGGATATGCGATGATCCCTCCGGACACCGTAAACCGGTAGGTGCTGCCGTTTGTCCGATGCGGTTCAGAGGCATACTGCCGGATATTTTCGTAGATCTGAAGCATCTCCTCCCGCCGGACATTATTTCCAGAGAGTAGGAACTGATCCCCATCATACCGATAGAGCTTCACCTGTTCAGGGAGCATCTTTAGGATATCCTGGGCTGTTGTGCGCAGCACAAGATCCCCAAAGCTGTGGCTGTTGAGTATATTGATATTTTTAAATCCATCGATTCCTAAAATCAGGAGCTCCCCATGAAAGCCTGCCCTGCCTTCCAGTGTACTTTCAAACCTTTCACGGCTGTAACTGTGCCGCAAAAGACCGGTCACCTGATCCACACCCTCATACTGCTCCATATTGCGCAGTGTGCCTACGATCAGCAGCGGCTTACCTGCACTATTGCGTTTGATCTTTGTTCGGCCACTCAGCCAGATGTAGGTGCCGTTTGCCGTCAATGCCTGATACTCCAAATCCAGGGTGTCCTCTTCAGAGTTGATAAACGCCCCATACAGATCCCGCACCCTTGCCCGGTCATGGGGATGGATCCACTTAATCCCCGTTTTCAGACAGTTGGTCATGCGGTTTCCGGCAAGCCCCAGGTCAGAGACCATATTGGGGGATGCCGAGAGGACATCCGTTTCCAGATCCCAGACATATATATAATCGCTGCTGATCGATGCTACTGCATTATATAAAAACATTTCCATCCGGTCAGAGTCTATATCGAACAAATCCATAGGAACACCTCCTTAAACCGCTTTTATGAAAGCGTTCTTCCAAAAGTCATCCGCTCGAACTCCTCCGGTGGTACTGGGCGGGAAAAGATATATCCCTGCAGCAGATCGCAGGTCGTCCCTTTCAAAAAATCCTTCTGTGCATCCGTTTCTACACCTTCTGCAACCGTAGTCATCTTCAGCTTGGCCGCCAGCTCAAGCACAGAAGTGACCACATCCCGTTCCCGCGGGTTGTCCATTTCTTCAGAACCAAAGAACGCCTTGTCCAGCTTGATGGAATCAATGTCAATATCTTTCAGCACATTGAGCGAAGAATAACCGCTGCCAAAATCGTCCATAGAGCAGTGATACCCGCCTCTGTGGAACGTATCGATGACCTGCATCAGCACGTCCGGATTTTCAAATACCAGTGTTTCCGTCAGTTCGATCTCCAGCAGTTCTGCCGGAATGTTATACCGTTGGCGGATATCCTCGTACCGCTTCAGGAAATCCCGGTCCAGCAGATGTGCCCGGGACATATTCACGGAAACCGGCACCGGCTTCTCACCGTGACCGATCCATTTCCGCAGCAGTGCGCACACACGCTCAAACACATAGAGGTCCAGCTTTACAATAAACATGTTCTTTTCAAACAAAGGGATAAAATCATTGGGCGGGATCAGACCTCTCTCCGGGTCAAGCCACCGTACCAGTGCTTCTGCTCCCGCAATGGTCCCATCGCGCAGCGACTGTTTCGGCTGGAGATACACGACGAACTGTTCTTTTTCAAGCGCATCACGCATCCGGTTTTCGATTTCTTTCTCCTTCATCAGCCGTAGCTGATCCAGCTCAGAATAAAACATGCAGATACACAGCTTTGCATCTGCTTTCCTGACGATATTCTCCCTGGCTACGTTTGCCCGGTCCTGAATCTGCATGATGGGCAGCTTTGGATCCTCCACATAATAGACGCCTGCTGTCAGGGAAAGGATATATTTCTGTTCCGCATCCTTGTTAAAGTGGTTGACCTTTTCTGCAATATCATTCAGACGCGCCTCTATTTCCCTTTTTTGCGCAGCTTTGAGCAGAAGGCTGTAGTTATCCGCAGAAGTGCGGCTCACATATTCCCCCTCCTCCAGAGAACTGCGGATCACGCCATGTATGTATTTCAACGCCTCATTTCCGCTTTCAACACCAAACATTTCATTGAGAAGCTTGAATTTCTGTACGTCCATCCAGACCAAGGCGTAAGTTCCGGCCGGTGCTGCTTTTATCGCCTCCTCGGCTTTCAGTTCAAAGCAGGTACGGTTAAAGCCGCCGGTCACCGGGTCCACAAATGCCAGCTGCTCCAGCCGCATATTGGTTTCCTTCTGTAATTCCCGCTGCCGTGTAAGGTCAGTAATGTCTATATAAACCATCAGATAGACCGGGTCTCTGTCAATCGTATCAATACAATCTCCGTTTAACTGCAGCCAGACAGCATGTCCTTCTTTATCCCGTGCTTCCATCGTAAACCGGACTGGTTTTCCCTTTCGCATGATAGGAAAGGACTCCCTTAGTGCCGCCTCATTTTCCGGTGTATTTAAGTTTACCAGGGCATTCTGCTCCCGATGATCAAAAAAATAAAGAAATCGTTCATTGGCATCCACAAGTTCAATCTGACTTTCCCTGATCCGGAATTTTGCGATAAAACCGGGGATGCTGTTGTAGGTAACTGTTTGTTCTTTCTGCATCCGGATGATATCGCTGATATCGCTCATCACAGTATAAGCAATGTGGTATCCGTCAATGACATCTTCCGTGTATGTTCCAACCAGCCTGACCCAGATCATATGGCCATCCTTATGGCGCATTCTTGTGATATGCTCGTATCGTAACTCACCGGCTTCGAACGCCCCCATAGCAGCTGCCACGATCCCATCCCAATCGTCTGTATTACTGCGGAAAAAGCGGTCGCACTGG
Source organism: Faecalicatena orotica (assembly GCF_905197545.1). Classification (NCBI taxonomy): domain Bacteria; kingdom Bacillati; phylum Bacillota; class Clostridia; order Lachnospirales; family Lachnospiraceae; genus Faecalicatena; species Faecalicatena orotica. The sequence goes on along the minus strand of NZ_CAJJZH010000016.1, from coordinate 9,819 downwards.
TTTTCAAATACCGCCTCATACTCTTCTTTCGGATATCCAATCAGGTCATAATAAAAATCGTTCGCCCACACAACCGTAAAATGATCATCCAGAAGATGTTTGCTTACACTAACACGCATGGAAGTCATCAGAAGATTATACTCATCGTTTTCCACAAAGTTACTTCCCGATGGGCTGTGTTCATACTTTTTCATTTTCACATTCTCCCCTTTCATGTAGGGTTATAATAGTTATTTCTGTATATCTATCCATCGTTTAAACTGTTCTTATTAATTTTTATTGTGCTCATTTAATATTTTTTATTATAAGCTATGTTTATAAATTATTCAATAAAATAGTCCCTTTAATGGTGTTAAAAATGTTAAAATATAAATATCTTTGTAGTTACGGCTTTCCCATTTCTTTGTATTTCGGAGAATATGTGGTATATTAAAGAAAATGTTATCTTTAGGAGGATGAATTAAACTTGGATGAATTAAATCTATACAATATAGCCTACAAACATCTGTATAACTGTATTCTTTTCGGCTTATATCCTACCGGATCGAGTCTTCCTACTGTGCCCGATCTTTGCAAAACCTTTAATGTTTCCAGTGCCACCATTCACAACGCCCTGAGGCTTCTGGAGGAAGAGAATTATGTATCTCTGAGCCAGGGGCGGAGTGCGATTGTTACTTATGATATTAAAGAAGAGGAATGCCGGACAGAATACAGGGCTTACAGCTATGCTACAAAAGATGCACTGCTGGACCTGTGTAATACGATGCTGCTGATATGGCCGGAGGTTATGCTGCAGGGATTGAAATTATGCGATAAAGAAGATTTGAAAAAGCTGACAGAAATTTTTGAACGAATGTCACCTTACAATGAATATCCGTTTTTTGATTTCTTTCTTCATATCCTGAAAGCCCTGGGAAATCCTCTGTTTCTCAACTTATATATGAGCACAAATTTCTTCGGACACCCCACGATTATGCATCTGGGGGACAACGCGTATACATATGGTTATATGACCTATTTAAAAAAGGTAACTGCACAGATACTTTCCCTACGTAAAGCATCTGATTATGTACAGCTAAAAGATTTGCTGACCCGTCTGTACCAGAAGCATATCAAAGGGGTACGCCTGTATTATGATACGCTGCCTGTGCCTGAGAATCCGGCCAAGCCGATCCCCTATGAGTGGAATTATTTCTCGGAACGTCCGCTGGTCAGTTTTAATCTGGCCATGAAACTTCTCCGGCAAATTTACTCTTCTTTGGGGAATCAGGAATTCCTCCCCTCGTTTACTGCTCTGGCGAAACAGTATTCTATGCCATTAATTACAGTGCGCCGGGCAGTGAAAATACTCAGCGACATCGGAATTGTAGAGACGATCCCCGGAAAAGGGACACGGGTACTGGTGGGATTTGATAACCCGGCGCCGATTTCCAAACTCTCTACCCCCAACCTGAAAAAAGCCCTGCTGCAATATTTACAAAGCATGCAGATTATCCTGATAATCTGTAAAGATGCAGCCCGGTCTGTTTTTCCTACGCTGGCGGATACTTCCATTCAAAGTACCATATCCTGGCTGAAAAATATTCAGATGTCCAAGGACTACTACATGACATTCGGTATCTGTTTCGTCCTGCTGAAAGAGAACGCACAATCGCCAGCTTTACGTCAGATACTGGGCGGACTGATGTACTTTCAGTATCTGGGGTATCCGCTCAATGATATGAAACCATACGATTTTAGATTTGATTCCCGGTCAACCATAATCCTGCTGAAAAGTCTGGAAGAAAGAGATTCTGAGCTGTTTGCCACAGAACTACAGCATCTGGCCCTTGATATCTTTAAGGCTGGAAAAGAAAAACTCATTGCCGGTGGTATTCATGAAGCCGATGCCATCATGCTGCCGACCTTCGATTAAGGGTTAATCTATTAGGAAACAAAAAAGCAGAGTAGCCATACGCCCACAGGCGCGGCCCTCTGCTTTTTTTCTATTACACGAAAGATATAACAATGTTTCAAACCTTTACTTTGTAAAAACACCACAAATCGTTTCGCCTGTGTCTGAATATTCCTTTCCTGCTACATCACCATAAATTTCAAACATAAAGAAACCTGCACCCTGGATTTCTGACAGCAGCTTTTCTTTAGTAAAAAAATGATCCCAGACATTATAACAGCTTATAGTTTCATCAGTTAAAACAACACATTGGCGAAGTTCCGTAGCATCCTCGTCATCATATTGGTATACAGACTCCAAACAAATATGTGGTTTTTCGCACCAAAACCCGCCTGCCTCACAACATTCCCATGACCGGCTTTCTTTCTGTCTCATAATCGGTGTAAAAACATCAACAATAAACTTCCCATTTTTCTTTAATGCCCGATAAATCTTCTTTAATAAATGAAGCCGGTCAGATACCGGCATCACTGCATAGTCACAGTAAATTAACGTTATTACATCGAACTGCTCTGTATAATCAATCGTCAGGTAGTCCTGATAAAAATATTCGATTGCAGCGTTATGCAGTAATGATTGTTCTTTTGCGTAATCTATAGAACGTTTGGAAAAGTCCACTCCTGTCACAGAGTATCCTGCATTGTAAAAACGCTGGGCGTATAAACCGGGACCACATCCCAAATCAAGTAAGAATTTGTATTGGGACGGCGGGGCAATTTTAGAAATCCATTCGACTGATTTGTTTAGAAATTCATGCCTGCGGGTTGCCGCGTCCTCAAGTGGATTCAAATGCGCCGCCAGCATCCCCTTTGATATATGTATGTCATTCCAGAAATCTCCTGTACTTGGAGCATATAGCTGTGGTTTCTTTAAATAACCACTTAATTCATTCATCATAATACTTCCTCCAAAAGCATTCGCTTTTTCTTATACAATGGTGCTTCTGTGAGCGCGCTACCACTTATCATAATGTACCACCGCCTCTTTTCTTTCACTTCTTCAGTATTTTTTTCAAATGTGCAACATCTAACAAATTTACCGTTTCGAATTTCCCCTTATAAAATACTGCCCAGTTATTGAAAACACAAGGCAGCTCCTTTGCTTTCTGCAGCGTGTCTATCTGAATAAATGAAGACGGGATATCGTGTTCAAAACAATATTCTTTTAAGATTTCAATATTTTGATAAATATAAGGGCACTGCATATCATAATAAATGGTCAGTTCTTCCCTCTCAATCGCACACAACTTTGCATTCTGATTAAACGCCGGAACTGTTCCATCAAAAGAAAGCGCAAGTAACTCATATCCACTGTCAGTGGTATCTACAACCTCAAAACCACATTTTTTCGCGAAAGACTGGTCTGAAAGCCATGCTTTTTGCTTTATCGCCCCAAGCATACATATTCCGGATTTCCCTTTTTCCTTCGCATCCGCAATACAATACTCCATTAACGATTTTGCATACCCCTTCCCCCGATAATCGCCTAAAACCCACAGGCAATAAATATAATAATAATTATCTCCCGTAATGGGGACCCATGCAGTTTCCAAAGGGGCATACTCAATAAATACGGTCCCTTTTACTTCCAGTTTTCTAAAAGTATGTCCTTCTTTTAGCCTTTCAGAAATCCATTGTCTTTTAGCCTCCACACCCGGATGCAGCTTTTTGGTACGGATAATGCAGCACAAATGTTCATTGGCGAGATTTTCTGCCGTCAAATTTACAAACTCTTCACTCATATTTCAATTTACCTCGTTTTCAATTATAATTTCCTTGGGCGGAGAGAACCGGAACTTATATTCTTTTATTTTATCATAGAAATTTTTTTCTGTCTTAATATTTAATGGCATCCGTCCTTTATTTCTTTAACTACTAATTATCAATTACTCTTATATACAATTCTTTGTTTCTCATAGCCTTCAACTTTCAGGGAGGAACTAAAATGCATCTTACAGACTCAACTATTTAAAATCTCTTTTCAAGTATTTCTCTATGTACTCCCGACATCCATCTTCTAAAATATGAAATGCACAACTGTTGTTTGTTAAAATCTGCTTACGATTTGATGTAACCATCGCATATATTTTATTAGCCTTCTTCTGAATTTTCTCTGCATTGTGCATACAAAATTGATATTCTTTATTTAACAATAGTCGGTATTTCTCGTCTTCAACATCCTTGATTACTAATTTTTCAAGACATTCATCGGGTACAGGAACCATATAATTAAATCGCAAGGAACCTTTTACTTCTTTTTCATCTCCTGGCACACGAATCAAAATATTTGCCTCCTGCTTCTTATCAAAAGATGATACAGAAACATAATAATTCATATTATTTACTTGCATAACAGCACCAAATGCAAACTTATTACGGCCTGTATACCAGGTATTCGGCACTTTCGTAACTCCTCTTTTTTCCTTTTCGTATCTTTGTAGAAACCTAGTGTATTCCTCATTTATACGGTAAAAATCCATTTTTATCCTCCATAGTATAATCACACATACCGTTTTACAAGGGGCAGTATTAGTGTATGAAAACCAGACTGCACAAACTATACTGATGATATTGTTCCTCTTTATAACACGCTATTTTGGTATAATAAAACAACCAACTTTGACAATAAAAACTATTTAAAAGCTGAACATTTCAATACGGGAAAATACAACATTGTTGTAAATGAAATTTAAAGAAAAATATTTTATTTATGATATATGGACGTTTTTGAGATTTCTGATAAAATTAACAAGGAGATAAGCTACTTATCTCCCCGAAAATTATCGATTCGCATTTTAAGCTGCGAAGCACTTAAATTAAAGGTTCACATTCAAAGTAGTGAAGCACTTAAATTAAGGGTTTGCACTCAAAGTAACAATGCACTTAAACCGAACAAATTTCTTTGCTCACTTATATTATATGAAGTTCCTCTGGAAAAATCAATAAAAATTTTATTAAGGATACCTTCTTAGCGCACCATAGATTCCCTTGAACCACATACCTTTATTCCCCAGCCGGCAATGTATCACTAAATATCCTCTGGTACTGCTTTGGCGTCAGCCCGATAAATTCTTTAAAATAGTTTGTAAAATGGCTTTGATCGGAAAAGCCCGTCATTCCCGCGACATCGATCGGTCCAATCCCCTGTTCCAGCAGTTTCTTTGCCCTCTCTATGCGTATGGTCTGCAAATAACGGTATGGTGATACCCCCACTTCTTTTGTAAAAGACCGCAGGAGGTAAGATTTTCCGGCCCCAATCATGGACGCCAGATCGTCCAATGCAATATTTTCAGCCAGATGCTGTTCCATGTAGCTGCAAAGCATTTTTGTCTTCTCTCCCGGCCCGTCATCTCCAACCATTTCAAACGGGGCGGCATATTCCTGCAGAATCTGGTCTATCAGGCAAAATAAGGACTCTTCTTTTTTCAGTTTTGGCATATCCAAAAGCATCGCTTCATACACCTCTGCTACTGACAGCGCAATTTCACTTTGATAAACGACATTTTGTGTGAAATGAGGAATGTAATCCTTCCCTGTGATTTCTCTGGCAATGCCGAGCATGACATCGGTGTGAATATTCACGGCACGGTAATCCAGCAGTTCCCTGCCTATAGGCGCACAATAATGGTTGTCCCTTGGATTAAATAAAATCAGGTCGCCGGCATTCAAATCGTACTCCTGCCCCTTACACCAAAGGTGGCGCTTTCCGCCCTCGATGAACCCAATCACATAATATTCATGAAAATGATTTGGAAACTTCTGTACAATGCCGCTTAACTGATATGCCTCTATTCCCAGATCACGGTCATAATAAATATGGCGCTGTTCCTGATTTCCACTCATGCCAGCTTACCTCCTATGCTTCATATTAAATAATTTTACCATCCCGGCGTAAATTTTTCTTGCAAGATATGGCACAAGTAGAGAATTCCCATCATCTCGCTACTCGTAGTTTGATTTTTCCCATGCTTCCACTTCATTTAATAATAATGTCCGGATAAACGGATTGTTTTCAGGGCAGGCAAGAAACATAAAAGCGCTGCTGCGGCATTTCTGGTAGTGCTCACCCTTCATCCAAAAGTCATAGCCCATTGAACATCTCGGATTACAGGCATTCGGATCTGCCATACGCTTACATATAGGCGCTTTCTGAATCGAGCGGGCCATCTCATCCGGCAGTGTTTCCAAAACCTCTTCATACTCATTCACATGAACTCCATAAATCCGCACAAGCATGCCCTTTTTCCGGAATACATAATTGGCGACTGTCTTCTTATTATATATGTAAGAAACCATGTAACCGCTTTTGGCAGTCTTAATCTCTATCTTACATCCATGCTCCATTAACCTGTCATGTAACTCTTTTACAAAATCCTGGTTCTCCGCCGGAACCGTGGCAATAAAATCGTTAAACTCTGTCTTCTCCATAATCATTAATTCCTCTCTGCTTTTTTGTCTGTATTTTTCTGATTATAACTTAAATAGCAGAATATTACCTCTCTTTTACTGCACCTTTCGGATAGGTCGTATAATGTATTTTATCATCCTCCCCTATCCTGTAAAGCAGGAGATTGTTTCCAGATCTTATTTTTCCACTAAATTAAAAATTGTTTCCACATTTTATATTCCACTAATAAAAGACAGGCGGGCCGTCAATGACTGGCATATGCCCACTTATCTGCCATTGACCGGCCCGCCTGCTTTTACTGTTTGTTCCGTAAAAATAACAGGATATTGACAATCCGCTTCGCTGTGTCTGTTAAATCTCAAAATCCTCTGAATGGAAATTACTATAATATCTGCCTTTAACGGCCGTGAATTTCAGGACGCAGTAATCAGGGTCTGTTACACCTTCTGTGTAATACATCGTGTCACCCTCCTGCCATAACATTTCTTTCGCCTCATTTGTTTCTAATACTTCCACAGTTCCCATCAGGCTTGCTCCACGGAAAAATCGTTTATCCACAAAATAAACGCTGGCTTTTGGGTTTTCCCGCAAAAATTTCACTTTATTTGAGGATGTATTTGTATGAAACCAAAACACCTTGATTCCCTCCCGTATCCTCGGTTTCAGCATTGCCTTTGTTACCGGGAATCCCTCATTATCAATATAGCAGATAAAAGCCGTACTATTTTTATCTGCCATATTTCCTATGGTCTGCTCTGGATTTTTCATCATGGTAAAACCCTCCCCTGTTTTTTATTTTTATTCTAACAGAGCACGGAACGATTGTACATTACACACTTTTTTGTGTGCACCTATATCAATCCCTTATTTTTCAAAAATTCTTCCTTACCGTCCTCTTTCATTAACTCAATTCCGATTTCCTGCATTGCAGTAATGACACTCAGCATCCGCCGGCCTTTATCTGTAAGGGAGTATTCCACCTTAAGAGGATAGCCCTCATATGGTTCTTTTTGTACCATACCGAAATCCTGCAGTTCCCCCAGATGCTGCAACAGCATTTTCTGTCCGATCCCGGCGATATCATTCTGCAAAGCTGAAAGGGAAACGGCCCCCTTCCCCAGCTGCCATAAAATGATGGGCTTCCATTTTCCACGTATAATATCATGCGTTAATTCCAATGGGCATGTATAACTGTCCCGCATTTTCATACAAATACCTCCGTAAATTAAATAATATTAATGTGATTTTGTTTTTATTGTAGCAGATTAAAAGTCCCCACTCTACCTTTTCCATTTTTTTCTATGATTTTCTTCACTGTTAATTAGTTTTTTTGTCTCCCATGACTTACCTCTAAAGTAGATCACACCTGCCAGCGCAGGTAGAATAGGAGAAAGTGCCTGACCAATATAAACTCCCATAAAACCCATTTGCATGGGAAATGCCAGAAACCAGCAAACTGGCAGGCGCACGATCATGGCATCTAAAAAAGCATTGCACATAGCAATATTCGCAGAGCCCACGCCAATCGCAAAGGAATCCAGCGTATACATCACCGCATAAACCAGACTGTTTATACTGCAGCAGATCCGAAGATACATGACTCCCTCTGTGATGACGTCCGTACTGGCCGGGTCAAAAAGCATAATGATGGCTTCCGAAAAAATTTGGACGAATACAACTGTAATAAACGTAATAAAAATATTTATCAACAATCCGTACCGTGTAGTTTTCTTTACTCGTTCCATATCCTTTGCTCCCATATTCTGTCCTGCCATAGCAGTTACAGCCTGTCCGACCGCCCAGCACGGCATGCCTGCAAAGGTATTTACTTTTAGTCCTATGCCGGAAGCCGCCGCCACCGAAACCCCAAAGGTATTCAACATGCCGGTGACCAGCAGATACGAGATGTTTACAATTACCATCTGGGCAGCAGCAGGCAGGCCTACCTTCAAAATGATAATTAATTTCTCTCTTTGCATGGCAAAACTTTCCAGCTTAAAATCAAATATAAAATCCTTTCGCTTCAAATGTATAACTGAAACAACCAGGGATATCCCCTGTGAAAAAATAGTAGCATAAGCAGCGCCCTTTGTACCCATCCCCATCGGGCCGACTAGCAGCAAATCTAAAAAAACATTTATAACTGCAGCCACGGCCACAAAGTATAACGGGCTTTTGGAATCTCCAAATCCTTTCATAAGCGAACAAACCGCATTATATCCAAAAACGAATACCGTTCCCATGCAGATGATCTGCATATAACCGCAGGCATCTTTCATCGCCTCCACAGGTACATGGAGGAGCGAAAAAAGAGGAGAATATAAAAGTAAGCCGGCAGCCGTAACAAGGATGGAAGCAATAAAAGACAAGCTGAATAAGGTTCCAATCGTTTCCTTTTGCCCCTGTTCATCATTTGCCCCTTTATATTGGGCTGCTAAAACGGTCCCTCCCATTGTGACACCAATACAAATAGAATTAATTATGAAACTTAACATGGATGCATTGCTGATAGCGGCAAGCCCGGCCTTTCCTACAACACGCCCCACCACCAGCATATCCGCAATACTATAAAGTGACTGTAATAAATTTGCGCCCAATAAAGGAATCGCAAATCGTATCAGTTTTTGGGGAACACTCCCCACCGTTAAATCCTGTTCCTGATTTTCCATATTAAATAATCCTTTCAAAATAGCAAAAGGCCGCAGACAAAACATTGTCCACGGCCAAATTTCCAATCATTTCAGTTCATCAAAAAAGGTAACACAAATAAGGCTCTTAAACCAGAATCATCTGATTTATACAGCCCTGCCTTTCAAAGAAACCTGTTTATCTGATTGGGCTCCGCACAATGTCCTGTTTTATGTGATCGTGCAGAGCCAGATCCAATGCAAAACTTCCCATATAGCAACATTGTACTCACCCCTTTTCATCTTTTTAATGGATTAATTATAAAAGAATTAAAACTTGCTTGATAACTTAATAGACTTTACACTCATTGATTGCGTGGTATATGTAGTCGCTGACTATGATACGTGCTCTAAACACTCAACTCTTTCAGCAAGCTCATCAATTCGCTTATTTACCAATTTGTAAACGTCATTATCGATTGTTTCCATTCTAGTTAACGTATTGACCGTACTCTGGATATTGTCAAGCTTTTTCATGATAATCTCATTTCGATCGTCTGTATAACCCAGACAAGTATTCAGAATGTCTGCCTCCATCTTTTCCATACGGTCAATGAGTTCTTGCTTTATAGTATCAACTTTGTTGTCCAAGGTGCTAAATTTGCCATCTAAAACCACAACTTTGTTATCTAAGTCCACAAATTTATTGTCCAAGGTCTCTACTTTATTGCCTAAATCTACTACTTTGTTGTCTAAGGTTCCAACCTTGTTATCTAAGTCCACAAATTTGTTGTCCAAGATCTCTACTTTGTTGTCCAAGGTCTCTACTTT
>NZ_CAJJZH010000015.1:0-74730 GCF_905197545.1 Faecalicatena orotica | reverse complement strand
AATTAACTGCCCATTCCGTCAGGCCAGACAGGGGGCAGTTATTTTTTTGGCTTGTAAGTGTATCACAAGTTATAATCACCAACAATGAAGTATTACTTCAATAGCCAATTCCATCTCTTTACTGGCTTAGATGTTATGGAAAAAATAAGGAGAAGTGAGAAATATTAAGTTTTTACTATACATTTAGATACTTGAAGATTATACGCGAACATGATATATTATAAGCACAAAGAGAACAACCGCCCACAAAGTGGTTAGCCTCCGGTAATTAATCTAACTGCCCGTACCGTCCGGCCTAGACAGGGGGCAGTTATTTTTTTGGCTTGTTGTTCCTATTGTCTAAATAGGCAAGCAGTGCGATTAACATTGTTATAAAAAGGAACAAGTCCTGATATGTAATATAATTCATTCGCACCACCTCCCTTCATGGGAGGCTGCCACCCTGTATTCGGTTGTTCTATCCAAAGTGTATCACAAGTTATAATCACCAACAATGAAGTATTACTTCAATTTCTTACTTTAAACAAGCAGAATCCTGCTCCCCGTCCAAAGCCCGTTCTCTGCCGCTGTCCGTTCTTTTGCAAGCTGCACCCAGTTCTGTGCATTCCACATCAGCATGCGCCGTATGTCCCCCTGCACGGGACACTGCTCCTTCTGGCAGATCATTTCTGCGGCCTCGTCCATGACCTCTGATAATGGTACGTTCTCATCGATCTGAAAATCATACAGTTTCCCCATCATAGGAACTTCTATCTCTATTATGATCATCCGTCTGCGCCCTCCACACTTTGAATTCTTCTTCTGTAAGCATCGTAAGCTTTAGTGTATCTTTCTTTTTCCAGTATCTTTGACTCACCACCACCCGGTCCGGGACCATATAGCAGAAGTACTCTTGGGTACTGTCATCTTTCGAGCTGCATACCAGTGTTCCTGCCGGATGTCCCATGATTTCCAGCATACAAAGCAGGTCCTCCCGGATGCTGAACTGTTTGTTTTCTGCAAGGATGAATCCATTCCCGGACAGATGGCGGAGTGCCTGTATGACTTCCATTTCAGAAAATTGCTTCTCCGGCATATAGATGCCTTCGAGTGTACGGACACCCATGCTGTACAGCAGGATGCGCAGTTCATCAAAACTTAACAGGATGGCACGCTCAATCATTTCCGCCATATCATTTTCCCCCTTTCTCCAGATACTCTTTGATCACCGGCTTATAAGAACGCGACAGCGGGATTTCAAACTCATTTTTCAGAATGATCCGGTTCTGGGAGAGAAATACATTGACAATCTTGCTCTTATTGATCAGGAAACTTCTGTGACAGCGTATAAAACCATCCTCCAGTTTTTCCTGAAGTTCGTCCAGCGTATCGTAAAAACCATATTCCTCTGCTTCTGTATTGAGGTACACCCGTTTTTCCCTTGATTCGAAAAAATAGATATTATTATAATCGATTAACACCCTCCCGCCTTTATGCTCAATGACAAAGACTTTCTTTTCGTCGGGACTTAAAAATCTGTCAATGTATGTCCTGATGGCTTCCGAGAGAACCTCCTGAACCTGACTCTCTGTTAATGGTTTCAGTAATAAGGATTCTGCCCCGATTGCAGGCCTCATATATACAGCCGGGGATATCCGGGGGCTGGCAATCAGTATAATGTACGATGAAGGTGTCAGTCTTCTTAGTTCCTTTGTCAGTTCCAGAGCCCCCTCCATCGTAATATCCACACAGACGATATCTGTCCTTGTCTTTTGGCTGACCGTCTCCTCCAACTCCGAAATGGACGAACACTGCAGCATTTCCCAGTATTCGTCTGTCCATTTTGCCGCCAGATCCTTTGCATATCTGACAATGTACTGCCTCTCCTTACTGGATTCATCTGATATTAACATTACTATCATGCTGCTTCTTCGCCAGCGGAATTACAACCTGAATTCCGATGCTTTCCTCCTCTTCATCCGGTACATACCCGATCCCCCGCTTCGTGCTTTTTGACTGCTGTGCAAAGGACAGGTTTTGGAAATTGAATACCTTCTGTGCCTGCAGGTTCCCCCCCAGATGGATGCCCCTTTTGTAGGATATATAGTCCTGATATGCTTTATAAGCCGACAATACAGCATGATCCTCAGGTTTCAGGCAGCCGATAAAATAAATATGGTGCAGGTTTCCCTTCTCGATCATGTTTTCCACAAATCCTGACATATTGCCGACTCCTTCCCCGGGTCTGTAGACCATTTTAAAGAATTCTGCAAGATCGGCGAGGAAGATAAAAACAGGTTCCTCCCTGCTCATTTCCGCAAATATTTCCGCTTCGTCCATACCGGACTCGATCATTGCACGTTTCTTTTTATTTCTGGCCGCAAATTCCGGGAGAAGCTTTGACAGATATTGAAATAACTGTGCAGGCTCCGTGATATATTGGGCATGATATTCTTCGGCTGTCTTCTTCAGCTCCGATGACCCTCTTTCTACAATGCAGATTCTTCCGCCTTTCTGGTACGCGCTGTACAAAAGTACTTTCAGCGTGTTTGTTTTTCCTGTACGCCCTTTTCCTGAGATAATACAGCAGTAATTGTGGATCAGATGCAGGCTCAGGACAGATGCATCTTCCATACCGTATCCGAATGGCAAAAGTCCCCTGTCCTCCAGACTCAGCCGGTAAGAAGGATGTTCTGCCAGTGTATCCAGCGTCGGATTCTCCGGAATCTCCGGGACCGCATCCGCGCGCCTCCCTTTCCACGATTTTGCCATGCCTTCACAGTATGACTCCAACACTTGTCCTCGTTCGAAATCATCCTCCGCCTTCACACTCAGAGCAGTCTGGAACTCCAGCACATTACCGTCCACCGCCGCAAGCCCCCGGCCCCTGATATCCGTTTCCGGAAGGATGTGAAGGTGGGTCATCCGCATGACTTCCATATATTTGAACTTATCTGCCTGTTCCAGTGACAGTACCGTACGGATATTATCCCCCATTCTGGCCGGTATCTCTGCCATCCCGAAGCCTGCTGCCGTAACCGCGAGGAACATGCCGTATCCCACGCCTTCCCTCGCCAGCCGCAGCAGGGCATCATCATATTTATTTTTCGTCTTTTCCCGAAACGCCCCAACGTTATCCACCACGACCAGCACGGCCGGCAGCCTGATCCCGTATGCCTGTACATACTGGCTGTAGTTCCCTCCCTGAAGGAGTTTCTTCCTCTCATCCATCATCTGCACGAGCATATGGATAAAACGGCTGGCCTTTTCCTCCTGATTATCAAAGAGTACGCCTCCCACATGCGGTGCATTGGCAAATGGTGCAAGCATATGGCTGCTGTAGTCGATCAGGTATATCCAGAGCGTATCCGGCGAATACCTGCTAATCAGTGAATAAACCAGAGTCTGCTGGAAGGTACTCTTCCCACTTACCGCGGACCCGCACACCGCATGGTGCCCGTCACGTGAAAAACTGAGGACAAGCGGCTTCTGTGCCTGCCCCTGTGGATCATCACAGAGTCCTATAACAGCTTCCAGTTCCCATTTGCGCGGCATCGTTTCCCATCTATGGTCATGGTAACTGCTTTCCGTATACCCCTTAAGCTCTGACAGGTAGATCTCACTTTTCAGGACCGGGAGCCAAAGTCTGGTTGTTCTTTCATAACCATTTTCCTGAGCGGTTTTGTTCAGGTATTCTATCACGGCTTCTAACTGTGTCTTCTGACGGACATTTTCCCCCTGCTTTTTCTCCGTTTTTCTGTGGTGTCCGCCGATCAGTTCCGCCTTTCCTGTCCTTGTCAGCATCTCTGCCGCCTGAGACTTTCTTCCTGCATCCTCCTCATATACTGCCCCACTGTAGCCTGACTGGAACAGTTCGAAAATTTCGTCACTGCCAACCTGCAGATAACCGCGGCCTGCCTGCGTAAGGAATGCTGCATCCGGTTTATGCAGCATGTCATTGCTGTCCTGCCGGTCCTGTACCCTTAAGCACAGGCGGAATTTGGAATTACTCCAGATATTGTCGTCTACGGTGCCGCCCGGCTTCTGTGTCGCCAGAATCAGGTGCACGCCGAGGCTTCGCCCAACCTGCGCCACGCTGATGAGTTCTTTCATGAATTCCGGCTCTTCCCGTTTCAGTTCCGCAAACTCATCGATGATAATCAGCAGGTGCGGTATCGGCACTTCCGCCTCCTGATTCTTATAAAGCCGGGTATACAGGTTAATATTATTCACTCCGTACTCTGAAAACAGCCTCTGCCGTCTCTGGTTCTCACTTTTAATCGAAATCATGGCGCGCCGCACCTGATTCCCTGACAGATTTGAAATCTGCCCGGCCAGATGGGGCAGGTCAGAAAACAGGTTCGCCATTCCCCCGCCCTTGTAATCTATAATAAAAAAGCTGACGTCCTCCGGGCTGAAATTGATCGCCAGAGATAAGATCCACGTCTGAAGCGTCTCACTTTTACCTGACCCTGTTGTCCCCGCCACAAGCCCGTGGGGGCCGTGAAACTTCTCATGGACATCCAGATAGCAGTCTGCATTCCCGGCTTTTCTGCCGATCAGTGCCTTCATGCTGTTGTAATTCCTGTTTTTCCTCCACCGTTCAGTTACGCGGAATTCAGCCAGAGAGTGGACTTCGTACATACTAAAAAAATCAAGGCTGTTCGGAATCTCGCTGTTGCTTTCGATTTCATTCACGCGGATATTGGCAAGCGTCTGCCCGAATGCGGCAAGCTGCCAAGCCGACACCTTATCCGGCACAAATGCCTTTTTTTCATGCCCGGTATCAAGCAGGTTGTAAAACCCCTGAAAGTACTGGTCGTTCTGAATCACTTCCTCACAGGCATTCGGAAGCTGCTCCAAATTCTCAACCATCAGAAACGTCGTGATCCCATATTCCGCCCTTGCCTCATATATGTACTTTGCCAGAATCTCCCCCTCCAGAATGGAAGGGTCTGAAATAAACAGGACATAATGCGGCTTTACAAACCTTCTTTTCCCCCGAATGCCCGGCTGTTCCTCCTTCTGGCTTCTGGAGCGGATCACATTAGACAGTTCGAAAAAAATATCTGCGGTTTCCAACTCATTGGAGGCCATATACCGTGTCTGTTTATCCTCCGACCAGACATGCGGGAACCATTTCATGCATTCCCAGTCCTCCCTCCGGCGCCTGTCCCTCTCCCTGTAAATGAAGACCAGTTTGACATCCGTATAGCAGTGTGCCGCGGTGATGCCTGCAACGAGTGTATGCATCATTTCAACGGCGCCAGCCTTTCCCTCCCCGCCTACAAGGCCGATAAGCGCCTTATCCATCAGGGAAATCCCGACCGGGACCTGTTTGAGCGTCCGAAATTCTTCACGGATCAGCTTTGGTTTATCCTGCAAAGAGTCGTTGATCAGCGTAAACTTCTCTTTTGGTATCTGAATATCCACCTGAAATGGCAGTTCTCCCAGTCCGAGCCTCTGGAACAGGAAATCACTGTGGGAGTAATTCCGGTTCCAGAGCTCACTGCTGTTCCGGTTATAACTCAGGCACTGGACCGCCGGAGGATACATCTGGCTGAGTGCGGCGCTGTTGTGCCTGTATTTTTCCCGGAGTGTATCTGCGATCTGGATCAGGTAATTACTGTAAGCATTGAAACGCTGGTTCTCTTCCTCCATATTCTCCTTTTTGCTGTAATTTAAATTCAGCACTGCCCAAACCACCCCGATCAGGGCCGATGATATGGCCGTGATCAGCCCGGTGTACATAAAGGCGCTGGATGCCTGCCCGGAAAGCCGGGAGCCGAAGATGGCAAATCCGCATCCGAGCATCATCGGAATCGCCATCGTAAACGCCGGCCCGATCGTCAGATATACCGGCTTTTGTTTTGTCTGCTTCGGATTGGGCGGCGCCTCAATCTCAGTCTCCTCCTGGTAAATGGACGGAAGGTTTCGCGGAGAACGGTGAAAATAGATCTCTTCCCTCCCTTCACTACCCGGTATCCCCCTTGTCAATGCCGGTTCTATCTGCAGCGGTTTCAGGATATCCTCTTTCACCGCCAGTACACCATAATATGTCCCAACCGCCAGTATCTGGTCCAGAAAAAGAATATGGAGCCCGAAAATATCAATATGGTCCCCAAATTCCAATTTCCGCCTCCCCTGAATCCGCATGTTATGGCAGAACACTCCGTTGCTGCTTAAATCCGTCAGGTACCAGCCGTCTGAAGTATGGTCCAGAACCGCATGGGATGCCGACACCAGTTCCATGAACTGGTACTGGATCAGGTTTCCTGCCGTCTTTCCGATGGAAATCTGCTTCATCATACGGAGGTCATACTTTTCCATCACCTGTAAGGTAAGCATACAGTCCGCCGCAAGAATCTGGAACCTCTCCCCGTCTGCGGTCTTCACCTCCATGATATCCTGATGGTGCAGGATATGGCGGTCTTCCCTGACCTGTGCCATTTTCACATAATAATCTGCGGTGCTTACGATCTCCCAACCCCGGTCCGAATTCTCCAGCCGGATTTCCAGATCCTTTTTCAGCCGGTAGATATCGTGATGCAGATAAATGGTATGGTCCGCGTCGTGTATGTTTGGAAGCAGAAACTCTTTACAGATTTGTTTGTTATATACCATTAATATCAAACTAGCTTTTCCTCCTTATATGTATGCCATGTCAAATGTAAATACAGTCACCTGAATCTTCAGTGTACCGACTGCCAGCCTGTCTCCGGAGCAGAGGAATTCCGCCGTTTCCACG
The DNA here is from genome assembly GCF_905197545.1 of Faecalicatena orotica. Classification (NCBI taxonomy): domain Bacteria; kingdom Bacillati; phylum Bacillota; class Clostridia; order Lachnospirales; family Lachnospiraceae; genus Faecalicatena; species Faecalicatena orotica. The sequence goes on along the minus strand of NZ_CAJJZH010000015.1, from coordinate 68,003 downwards.
GCATGTTTCCGTAATCCCCTCTGTATCCAAGTCCCGTTTGCAGAGTTTAAGTCCTGCACCGCCAGACGGCCCCCGGAAACAAAAATGATACAGTGCTGCCCGGAAACCGCACCGTCCCGGATGCATATCTCATTTTCCCCGGGGCTGCGGCCGATCCTGATGCCGTGTTCCGGGTCAAATACAAATCCCTGTTTCTGCCTGTCCTTCCATTTCAGATAGACCATGACCTTCAGCCCGCCGTAAGCGGGGACGCTCTGATTCCGGATGGCATTATTCAGGCAGTTCTCTTTTATCATTTTGTAGGCTGCATCATAGTACTTCTGCATTTCTGCCTTCCGGCTGCTTCGTATCACATATATGGCAGCCCCTCCGGCAGCAAAAACTGCTGCCGTTATTACAATGATCCACATCATACGGGCCTTTCCTTCGCTTACTTATTAGAATTCGTAAATTCGTCTGACTGAGGCGCTTTATTGATCACATTCAGTTCTCCGTGGTCGATCTCGCATACAATCCAGATATCCTTCACGTCTGCCCCCGGATCAATGGTAATCGTCACCGGTTCTTTACCGGGCAGGTATACCTTCACCGTTGCCCCATTCTCTTTCATCGTACCCGTCCTCCTGAAATCAGCCACCTGGAACTGGTAGACACCGTTCAGGTTATAGATAGTCGTTGTCTCCGGTCCATAGCCGTCCGTATCGTCCAGATCAAGCGCGGCAATCACATCCCCGCCTGACTTAGCCTCTTTCTGGCGGAAATTGACGGATACTTCCTTTCCGTCATCCGTGCTGCCCATGAGGTAGGAATCCAGATCCTGCGGTTCGGCATTCCACTCCAGCACAATTCTGGCCGTTCCTTTTTTCAGCTTCGGTGAAATACTAAACTGTTCGCCGCTGTAATTTCTGCCCTCTTCTATCTCAAAAATGTATTCTTCTTCGATATAGTTATCCGCCTCGATAAGAATCGTGTAAATATCCGGTTCCAGATCCGCTGAGAAAACCCCCTGTGCATCTGTCTTTACAGCTTTTTCTTTGTTTTCTTTCTTCGCTGGCTGGAATGTCAGGACCGCCTGTGGAACACCGTCTCCGCTGACTGCATCGATTACGACACCTGAGATATGCCCCGTCGTATCTCTCTGGGCATTTGCATTCAGCAGGATGATCTCATTCCACCCATCCGCAGAAACAATATTTCCGTTAGCGTCCGTCTCAAACCGGAAGATGCAGTCTGATGTCTTTGTCTCTACGAAATATCTGCCGTCTTCGGTCTTCGGTGTAACCTTCTCCCCAAAAAGCATCTGTAACCTCTGTAAGCTGGCCCCGCCTTCAAAATTTCGAAAGAGTGTCCCCAGAGAATGCAGCGATATTTTTTCCGGCATCCCTTTTTCTGTCGGTGTTTTCCTGCTTACGTCCACAATCTCTTTGTTTGTCTCTGTATTCCTGTAGAAGCACACTGCGCCGAGCCCGTTGTGTTCAATCTCCAGATAGCCGTCCTCATCCATCTTCGTGCTTTTTACAAAGCCGAACTGGTCCTTGTAATCCTCAAACCGGTAATCAATGATTTTCTGCAGGAAGGAGGTATTCCATGCGATGTTCTGGGATGCTGTCTTCAAATCCACCGTAAGCTCCTCTTTTTCCTGATCCCCGTTCATAACAGCCACGAGTGACTGCCCGTTCAGGTCTTCGAGTTTTCTTTTGATTTTAAAGGATGAGGTCTCCCTCTGCCCTTTTCTTAAAATTGCCTTTGCCTTGGAGATCTCCTCCTGTTCTACATAAACGTCAGCAAGGGCCAGATAAGCGTCTTCCTCCTTTGGATTCACGGAAATCGCTTTTTTATACTGGATCACTGCGTCTTCGTAATTATTTGCCGCTAAATACTTTTCAGCGCTTAAGACTGCCTCGCTGTAATTTTTCTCCTTCATTTTCCCGCTGACAAAGATAAATGCCGCGGCTGCAATCAGGATAATGGCTAATCCCGCTAATACTGCGAGCAGAATCTTTGTATGATTCTTCTTTTCTGCGTGGTACTGCTTCTCTTCTCTCATTCTTCCTCACCTCGTCCTTAGTCGTATATCTGATAGGTCTGTTCCCTGATCTGTTTCTTTTTCCGGCCCAGCATCCACTCTGCGAGTACCAGTCCTAACGTGGACAGCAGAAGGATGGCAGCTCCTGTGATCATATACTGTTCGCCGCTCATACCCTTATTCCTCCAGTTCCTTCATAATCTCAGCCAGCGCCTCCATATCCGGGTCTGTCTTCCCGAAAGACCGGTACCGGTGCATGCCGTCCTGAAAACGAAACTTAAGCTCCTCAAGAATATTTTCATAACCCCCCTGTTCCTTCGCCAGATCCAGGTAGTTATAACACATCCACATCGGGACCACATAATCCTCATTGTAGACCTGGTTCATCTCGTTTAAGTGTGTATTACTGTCTTTGTATTTCCCCATCGCACGCTCTACCAGTGCCAGATTCAGCCGGTCCTCATAACTCGGGCTGCCGTTCCCGTTCAGGCTCTGATAGCATGCCAGTGCTTTCTGGAGCCATGCATTCTCATTGACTTTCCTGCTCTCTGAGGATGCCGCCTTTACCGCGGACTGCCCCATGTGCCGCAGTACTTCTTTTGAGCCATCCAGCTCTCTGGCCGCTTCCAGTGACGTGACGGCATTCCCATACTCTTCCCGGCCGTCATAGATCGATGCTTCCAGAAGATATCCGGAAATCAGCAGCTCCCTGTCTGATTCTTTCTCGAACAGCTCTCCCAGTTCCTCCAGCGCGTGCTCGTCATCCTCAGCCATCCGGGACATTTCCGCCTGTATCAGCAGCCGTTCTCCGTCGGATAAGTTCCTGAGCCCGTCTGCTGACTCCATGATCCGTCTGGCTTTTCCAATCTGGCCGCTGCGCACCAGCGCAACAGTATAATCCCTGCATAAACCGCCGTCCTTTGGCATCAGCTCCCATGCTTCCCCGTAACAGGATGCCGCCTCCTCAAAATTTTCCTGCCTGAAGTAGCTCTCTCCAAGCAGGCGGAGGACACCGGCTTTTTTGTCATCATGTTTTCCAAGATACCCTTTATAGGTACGGCTGTTCAAAATTTCCGTCGCCTGCGAGATGATGTCTGTCTCTTCCTGATTTTCTGCTGACACATACAACTGTCTGTATGCCTGCTGCCACTTCTCCACGCTATTTTGCCAGTTTCCATAATAGAGCAGCAGCACCCCGGCCACCACACACAGTATCCATGCAAATACACTCCCTGCCTGAGCGGCCGTATATCCCTTATACAAAGGGTCCATCCTGCTCACATCTGACAGGGCCTTCTTCATCTGCCCCGCCGTCTGGAATCTGGCTGTTCTCTTTTTTCTCAACGCCTTTGCCACCACGGCCCTCAGGCCGTCACTGTAGGGGATTTCCATAGAAAGAATATCCCCGTACTGTTCCCGGTCGGGTGAAGGCAGCTGCCCCGTCATCACTGTGTAAAAAACCGCGCCGAGGCTGTAGATATCCATCCGGGCATCCAAAAGCTGTGTATTCTTTCTTCCATTTAAGATGTCCTGCGCCTTCTGGTACTGTTCCGGCGCGGCAAACCAGGGACTAACTCCCTGAATATCCTTTGAGACTTCCCCATCCAGTGAAATGTTAAAATCAATGAGACATACATTCCCCTGTGACGTAATCATAATGTTGGAGGGTTTGATGTCGCTATGAAGAATCGGCGGGTTCTGCGTGTGCAGATATTCCAGCACCTCGCAGAGCTGTATCAGCCACTGACGGATCACCTGTTCCGGGAAATGGTATCCCTGGTCCAGATACTGCTGCAGGTCCTGTCCTTCCACATATTCCATCACCGTATAAATACTCGTCCCGACAACCAGAAAGTCATATACCTGCGGCAGATAAGAATGGTGCAGGCGCTTCAGGATATCGACTTCCGCACGGCCGTTGATCTGGCCTGCAAAATGGTCCTTGATCTTTTTTACCACAACCCGTTTCTGAAGACGCAGATGATACGCCAGATAGATAATTCCAGTCCCTCCCCGGCCTATTTCACGGATGATCTGGTACATCCCGTCCAGAATCTCACCATCTTGAATCATGTCAAGTCCTCTCCTTACTTTTCCAGATGAATGGTTACTGTTCACCCCCTACGGGCGTGCACAGTAACAATGAATGCTCTTAAGATGAAAAACGGCTGCCCAAATCTTTAGATTCAGGCAGCCCGATTCTTTCATACCACCTTAGCGGTGGAAGTCATTTCCCGAAGTAACTATTTTACTTTTCAGCTGGTTTCCGGTTCGTCTTCTTTTTCCTTGACATCAGGATAACGAGTACGGCCACAAAGGCTGCCAGTCCGACAGATGAGCCCACTACTAATGGTGTGTTTCTGTAGAACTGTACCAGAAGGTTTGCTGTAATCAGCACGCGGATTTCAGAGGTCTCGGCTGTATTGCCTGCCGCGTCTGTGGCTAATGCCCTGATCTCCTGCCAGTTACTGGAATCTGTCAGTGAGAACGGAATCTCGCCCTTCTGCTTCAGGATTTCTTTCGCATTGTAGCTCTTTGAGGTATTCTCTTTTCCGTCCACATCTACTTTCAGGCTGTCCATTGCCACATTATCGGCAACAGTGATCGTAATGTCACGGCTGTTCGTCCTGTACTGACCGTCATTCTCTACTCCGGTAATAACTACCGTTGGTTTTGTCTTATCAATTACAAACTCAATATCTGACTCTTTTACTTTATTATTTACTTCATTATTCGCACGGTCCTTCGAATCAATTGTAATATTATAGAGACCTTCCCGTTCGAAGTTGGAAGCTTTCATCGTGTACTGGTAGCTCTTCCATGATGCCTCGTTTCCGCTTTCCTTCACGGTATAATCTTTACCTTTTTCTAGATTTACCAGTTCCCCGTCCAGTCCATAGGAGATTCCATTGTGGACCAGTGTATCTACATTGATCTCCGTAACAATCAGATCCTGCTCCTGGTTGCAGTAGTACTGATCCAGAAATGCTTTTGTAGCATCACCGAAGATAAAGTTGGATCCAAAACGGTTTACTGAGAACATGACTGATTTTTCATCTGTATTTCCGGCCATGTCCGTTACCTGCGCAGTCAGTGTATACACGTCATCCACTGACTCCTTATGCTCAAAGTCTGCCATTTTAATGCTCTCGCCGTTCGGGATTGAGGAGCGCGTTCCGCTGACTGTACGCTCGGAATGCTTTGGTCCTTTGATCGTAAGCTTAACCGCGGATGCATCGTAATTTACATCACTGTATTTCACACCCGGCGCTACCACGCCGTTGTTTGCAGACTTATCCTTAATATCAAAGATTTCGATCTCTGGCTTCGTCTGGTCAACCGTAAACTTATCCTGCGTGTAAGCCGTTGCCGGGTTTCCTGCAAGGTCTGTATAGTTGATGGTGAAGGAATAATCTCCGTCCGCAGCGAAATTTATCGTTGCCGTATGGCTGTCGCCGCTCGTTGACCATCCATTCACTCCCGGTGTACTGATACCCTGTGACTGAAGACTAGCTGATATCGCTGCCTGTACCTCGGTACCATTGAAGTTGTGCTCATTCACCGTGATCGTAGCGGTACGCGGCTTGTCGTAGTAGGTCCCGTTGGCCGCACTGTTGTTGTCGTATGCCACACTGATTGTCGGGGTGGTCTGGTCGATGGTGAACTCGTCGACTTGTGTGTACTCTGAGCGGTTATTCGCGCGGTCTGTGCAGTTCATGGTGATGGTATAATCCCCGTCTGCCGCAAAGGTAACCGTACATGTGTTAACCGCCTCATCGGTTTCTCCCGCTGCCGGGCTTATGTTCCATCCACTGATAACCGGCATTGTTCCGTCTGTATTCGTGATTGTAAAATCTACCGCGTCCGGATCAAAGTTCCGTTCTTTTACAGATACGGTTGCAGTCCTTGTCGCATTATAGTATCTGCCATTTGACGGGTTATTCAGGTCGTATGTGATCTGAACCTCCGGTTTGGTAATATCAATCTTGATATCTTTTTCCGCTTCTGAAAAATTACCGGCATAATCAACAGCCCTTACCTTAATTGTCACGTGATTGCTGTTATTCCTATCTGCAAAAACCGTCTCGCTGTGGTGAATGCTCTGCACTCTTGCCGTGCTGTCGCTTAGTTCAGCATTATAATTGCCGTTTTGTGTTTCATTCCCGTCACGCAGTACCTGATACTCTACCGTTTTTAGACCAGCGTAAGTACCTCCTGCTTCCGGATCTGTTACGTCAATCGTAAATGGAACATCGCTGTTATATATTCCCTGAGATGGCTCTGCTATCGTAATTCTAATCTCCGGCGCCTGTGGTTTTTCACTGTCCGCAATCACACCTTCCTGTGCATTAAGATAAGTAATGTTGCCTGCTCTGTCCACGATTTTCTCATATACAATGACCTGTTCATTTGCATCTACAGAGGTATGATATCCGTCTGTCCAGTTCGTAATGTTATCGAGCTGTGCCCATGTTAAAGCCTTAAACGTATATCTGCTCTCAGCATCAGGAACATATTTGTAGTACTGGGTTGATGCTACTCCCGCAGTGATATCGCTGCTAGTCAGCTCTACATCCTGTGTACTACCTGTAAAGATATTGAAAAATACCATTTCAAACAGTCTGTTCCAGATACCTTCGTTAACCTTAATTTCGCCGGTAGGGGCGGTCTTATCTACAGTAAAATAGTGTGTGCCGTAATCCACTTTATTTCCTGCAAGGTCTTTGTAAGTCAGTGCCAATTGATAATTTGCATCATTCACAAAAGTAAAGACTTGTGTTCTTACATACCCTTCTGATGTCCACTTCCCTCTCGTGTCTGCACTTTTCGTATAATTTTCAATAACTACATCCTGATTGACTGTATCAAGGGCCTCATAGGTAAGATTCATTTGTCCCTTTTCGAAAGCCTCAGCCTGATCCCCCCGCTGGAAGTTTCTTTCTGTAATCTGAACGGTTGCTGTGATTGTCTTATTTCTATACAGCCTGTTCTTCTCTACATCTCCGGCCGTTACAGGTTCTCCTTCTGCCTCATATGTTACCGCAATCTCAGGAACTGTTTTATCTACAGTAAAATAATGTGTATCATAAGATTTTTCCAATGCGTTTCCTGCAAGGTCTGTGTACTCCATCCGGAAACTGTAATCTCCGTCTGCAATGAAGTCAAATGTCTGTATCCATTCATAACTATCCGCACTGCCTGCCGGTTTCCACATGCCTCTTTCCTTTGCCGCACTTTCAAAATCCTTTGTATTTCCCTGAGAGCCGTCGTCCATCTTCCATGTAAAGTAAGGCACCACCTGCTTCAATTCTTTTGAGAACGAATCCTTCAAGCTGAAATTTCGTTCCTTTACTATTGCTACGGCCCTGATTGTCTTGTTTTTATACAATCTGTTGATTTCATCCGTAGAAATATTCAGTTTTTCAAGATCATTTCCATTTACAAGATAATATTCAACATCTAATGTCGGCTTTACCTTATCTACTGTAAATTCTACAGGCGCCTTTGTCCCGTCTTTATATGTCACATCAGCATTCTTGTTTGATGCCTGATCTTCAATATGCGGAGTAATACTGTAATCCAGATCCTTAGATTCACTGCCTGTAAATTCAATTTCACATGTCAGCGTTCTGTTATCACTAAACTTCTCTGCTTCCAGGCCTTCCTCTGAATCTACGATCCGCAAAATCTTGATGCCAGATTGATCAGCAATCTCTTCTAATTTCTTCAGTGTAATATTAGAATATGGCTTCTCACCAGCCTTAAAATCAAATGTAACACCATCCCGATTGATATTTCTTTCCGTATAAGTAATCGTCATCGTGCGGTTTTCTTTGAAATACTTTTCATTTGCCGCATCATTATTGTCATATTCTACATCTATTTTCGGATTTGTGATATCAATCTTCAGTGCCTTTGACATGTTGGATTCATTTCCGGCGTTGTCAAATGCTTTTACTTTAATCATGACATCATTGCTGTTATATGACTCGGAAGGAATGTCTACATCAATACTGTAACTTTCCTGCCTTGCTTCCGGATCGAAATCTTTTGTCCCGCTGACTGGTCCCGGCTGTCCATTAACATACACACCATATTCTATGTGCTTCAGACCTGAATAAACATCCCTGCCTTTGGCATCCTTCATAGCGGTATCCTTTACATCGATCGTAAACGATACATCTGAGTTATAAACAACATCCTTTTTCTCTACTATAAAAGAAGTAGAAGGGGCATCCGTTGTAATATTGATTTTTATTTCTGCTTCCTTCTCTTCACAGATCGCGCCATCCGCATTCAGATAGGTGATATTTCCAGCCTTATCTTCTATCTTTTCATATGGAACGATCTGTTCTGTTTTTTCAGCCTTATACTCATAATACTGAGACATCGTTTTAGAAACATCATACCCGGTTAGCTTTGTCCAGTCACTGACCACCTTTACCTCTTCCTCGCTCAATGAAGCAAAGCTGCCCCTTGCATCCCGTCCCGGATAATGTTTATAGTAACTGATTTTCACGGGAGAAGTTTTATCCTCCGCGGCTGTCTTATATGTAACTTCCTTTTTGTTAAAGAAGCCAAATGTAATAAAGTTCAAAAGTTTGTCATAAACAGACTCATCTACTTTAACCTCACCGCTTGGCGCTGTTTTATCAACCGTAAAGTAATGACATGCACCCGCATCGCCTTTTACCAGAGATGCCTCATTCCCGGCCTCATCCATGTATGTGATGTTAAACGTATAGTTTGCTTCATCTTGGAAGAGGAATGTCTGTGTCCGGCTGTCCTGACTGTTTACCCAGTTTCCGACATTCTGCGCAGAACTGTTGTGGTCTGCCTGATTCACCACAGTTCCTTCAACATCTGTCGCTGTTTCGGTTACCTTCATCTCTTTTTCTGTAAAGGTATCTCCTGCCGCAAAGTTTCTTTCCGTAATCGTTACTTCTGCCGCAATGAACTCATTCTTATACATGCTGTCCTGTTTGCCTGTACTGATATCGCCTTCGGCTATATCCGCAATCTTGTTCCCGTTTTCGTCAACCGTATAATATTTGACTGACATCTCAGGAGCCACACGGTCTACCGTAAATTCCTTCGGTGCTTCTGTACCCTCTTCGTATTTAGCACCTATCGTTTCATTTCCTGCCTTATCTGTAGCGTGTGGAATTAGTTTGAAGTCTATATCTTTATCTGCTTCCCCGAATGAGATCTCATACGTATGTTTATCTGCATCCGTGTCCTCTTTCGGTTTGACACTGATTCCTTCCATAGCATTTAATATTTCCAGAGAGACAGGACCAGCCTCTCCTGCCACTTCAAAAATCAAACCGTCTTCCGTGAAGTTCCGTTCCGTATAGGTAATCGTCATCTTACGGTTTTCTTTGAAATAATGACCATTCATGACCTCATTATTATCATAAGATATCTCAATGGCCGGCGCTGTTTTATCGACAGTAAATGCTTCTCCTGCCACAGTACCTGTTTCGTAGACCACGGGTTTATTCTTGTTCCCGGCCATATCTTCTGCTGCTGGTTTTATGACGTAATCAATGTCCTCGTTCGTACCGCCATTGAATTCTATTTCATAAGTGATCGTTCTCTCATCGGTGCGTTCTTCTTCCTTCCATGTTTCCTGTGTATCACTTATACGCTTTACTATAACACCATCTACTGAGCCTAATTCTGGCAGTGTTTTCGTCTCAGTAGTCTTTCCGCCGTCTGTAGAGAATCCAAATGCTACCAGATCTTCCTGGAAATTTCGTTCCTTATATTCGATCGTCATGGTACGATTGTCACGGAAATATGTTTCTTCTGGTGCATTGTTGTCATAGGAAACCGTGATTTCTGGCTGTATCGTATCAATACGCAGTTCACTGCTCTCCTCATCTATGATATTGCCCGCCCGATCTGTTGCAGTAACAGTAATCTTTACCTGATTGCTATTACACTCATCCGCTTTCAGTGTTCCCGTTATCTCATAAAAAGACTTTTTCGCTATTTGATCGAATGTGTTTTCCTCATCCGGCCCTATATCTGAGAGGTTATTCAGGTCATTGTTATCCAAAATGTAGCTGTTCGTATATGTCGTTTTATTGCCTTCTACTTCTTGAGCACCAGCCTGAACCTGAACTTTGATTTCGCTGATTCCTGACTGAACAGGCTCCGGATCTGTAACCTTAAGTTTATACTTTACATCATCCTTATATACGCCTTTAGCTGGTAAATCTGATGTGATTTCTAGTTCAATATCAGGTTCACTAAGTTCAATTACAAGTCCATTTGATGCATACACCGCAGCGTTACCTACTTTATCGACAGCTTTTACTAAAACAATATAATATCCTGCCTGACTTGCCGGTACCTCGATTTTTAAACCTGTCATACCCTGCCATACTGTTTCGGATGCTGCCGCATTATGAACCTTTTCGATTACATTATCCCCAGATTGGATTTCCAGAAGAGAATATGCATATTCCTGCACGCCGCTTCCTGCTCCATCAGAGACTGTTATGTTTTCTGTATGGGCGCTATTTGTAAAGTTTGTAAATACGGTTTCCCCCTCAAGTACAGAACTGAGTCCCGCCGTTCCCAGATTCTTAAACTCCACTGTCGGGATTTGATTATCAATTTTTACTGCACCTTCTGGTATCTTGTTATTTTGATCTTTTTCCTTACCGGATGTCGTTCTTGTATTTAACTGGTCCTGTAAAGATAAATAAATTTCATTTTGTGCATCTGTTATGGTTCCTTCTGCAACACTGTCCGGTTTTATCTTCAGTATATGGTTTGGAACTTCTGTTCCTGAATTCTTAATATGTATCTTGTTATAAAAAGTTGGATCTGTTATCTTAAATGCAGCTTTTCCTGAAGCACTGATCCAAATGACTCCACCCGCCTCAAACACATGATCGCTGTTGTCAGCATCCAGTTCCAGCCGGTTCCAAAGTTGTTCATCACTTACGGTCTCTTGCGTAATTCTGAGGGGTGCACTATACGTTTCTATGTTGGCGCTGTCAATCGATACCTCATAATTTCCTGCCTGAGCTTTTGTTACTTCTGGCTGGATTGCACTGTCGTAATCTTTTACATAGAAAGAGGTTCCATTCAATACAATCTTCGCATAATCTGTCAGGGTCAGCGTATCACCTTCAAGCAGACCTTGTTCAGTATTGTCTGTAATCTGTCCATTCTTACCGGCCAGTTCTATGCTAATAGCGTGTTCCTTTTCCGCCTTCTCAACCGCCGCTTTAATCTCATCCAAAGTGCTGCCATAAGGAACTTCTACGTATTTATCATCCTGTTGTCCAATTTTAATAAATACCGGTCTTCTTTTGATTTCTACCTGATTTCCGTTCTCAAGAGAAACCTCTTTCTCTGACTTATCAAGGGTTAATGTATAGTTTCCATAAGCCTCGGATGTAATCTCTGTAATTGTACACTCGTTGTACTTGCCTGCGTCAGCCTTTGTCTGGTCTTTCCCAAGTACCACATCTGCTGTCGCTTTAATTACAAGTTCTTCTCCTGCAAGTATCTCATTCTTTTCGTTACTTGTCAGTTTTCCTGTAAGGTCCGGTATTTGAGCTGTCCCATCGTATACTTTATCTGAAGACTGCCATACAAAATCTGACAGTGTAACCGTTCCCAAATCTTTAGGCTTTACCGTGATTTTACATGTTGCTGTGGATGCGGCATATTGACTGCTCGCTTCAACAGATACAGTAATTACAGTCTCTCCGGCACCTTTTATCTCCACCTCGCCTGTAGTTCCATCTACTGCAGCAACCTGAGCTTCGCTGGATTCATAGGTAATCACATTTCTATCTTTCAATGAATCCTGAACCACAGCTACATTAACGTCACTGTCGCCGTAAGTCACTTCTATTTTGGATTTTTCAAGTTGTACCGGATAATCTTTCAGATAATTTCCCGCAGTATTAACATCATTTTCCACATAGAAGCTGGCCTCTGATCCTGAATAGTGTGCGCAAAATGTCTGATTTCCGATAAATTCTCCCGCGTTGACTATAATAGATGCTTTTCCTTCTGTAATCTCTTCTGAACCTATTTCATTTGACGTATCAATGGAGTCCTTATAGAAGGTTACAGTACCGTCTGCATCTACCGGCAACTCGGCCTCTAATTTAACAGACGGAACTCCTATCCCACTATCCGGTGATGCAGTAAGCGTCATCGCTGGTATCTCACACACGGTAATCTTCTTTGTCCCCGACACTTCGTTTCCCGATACAGTGATTTCTGCTTCTCCCTTTGAGATTCCTTTAACCACACCTGTTGACTCGTCTACTTCTGCAATTGCAGGTTTCGATGATGACCATGTGTAGATAACATTCTCTACTCGGTTACTAACATCCAACTTACGTATCTCATCTTTTACAATTTTTACGTCATCGGATGGACTAATTTGAATCGGTTCCATAGGTGACAAAATAATCTCTACTTCATCACCCTCTACCGTTTTACGTTCCCCGGGATTATATTTCCCTTTTGTAGCTTTAAATTGATATTCAGCAGTATCATCAAGACCTGTGAAGACTACTTTTCCATCACTATCTGTCGTTTCCGTCTGAGAAACTTTTTCTGAATCACCGACATAAATCTCTACCTGTACATCCGGTAAAAACTTTGACGACTTGGCATCTTTGACTATGAACGTAATATCTGTAGTTCCGTTACCTTCCGCACTCGCTACCAATGTTACATTCGGCAGCACGCTGGTAAGAGGTAACAAAAGCGCCAGCAAAAACGCACAAATCCTTTCTCTTAGTTTACTTTTTCCCTTCATTTCCTGCTGTCTCCCTTTCCTTTTTTATTTTCTATCAGTATCGCTGTAAATATCTTCCCGTTTAAAAGAAAATGTGAATACAGACTTAAGACCAGCAGAAATACGAACATTACTGCTGCTATCTGGTTTGCACTGTTTGTGCACACCAGAAATATGGTCGCTGCAAGTGAAATTATAAATACAATATCTGCTATGACTGCCGGTTTATTGCTGAAAAACTTCAGCACATTTGGTTTACGGAATGTTCTCCTGAAAAAGATGATATAGCTGATCACTCCTCCCAGAATCCCCAGCCAAAACAGCACACCGGCTGCATATCCCAGCGGATTCATATTCCCTTCTGAATCAAAGGCTACAAGCACCATCCATACAGAAGCCGCTGAGATCAGGAATTGTATGTATACGAGCATAAATGCCTTCTTTCTGTTTCTTTTCCTTCTCCTCATTCTTTACAAAACCTCCTCCGTATGTACCCACATGGTTTCTTTTATGATTTTGAACGGCCCCGGCAATGTAACCTCCGGCTCTGCCGCCTGCTTCTGTAAATTCTGTGACAGCACAGTCGTTTCTTCTGACTGGTACAGAAGCGTGGTCTCCTGAGATCCGTCCCCTCCCAGAGGTTCCGTAATCTGCCCTGGCTGTGCTCCCGCATGAACTGACTCCTGATGCACCCCAGTGCTGCCTTGCACCCTTGCTTCTGCCTGTACATTCAGATTCGGGGCAGTCACCGGATAGCTTATTCTCTCTTCAGGACTCAATGACGACGGTGTGTGCGAAACCATGTCCTGTCTGAGTTTTCCTGTCTTTGCATTGATCTCTTCCATCTTTTGAATGGTCTTTTTTGCCCCGCGTCCCGTCTTCATGTCTATGATTCCACGGATATTGAACCTGAAAAACAGGACACATGATACTGCGAAAAAAATGCAGGCAAGGATCAGACATACAGTAAACCCGGTATGGTAAATATTAATCATTTTCTCCAGTTCCTGCATCCTTTGTCCCTCCTGTTTTACTATTTATATCCGTCCCCCGGTCTGTGTACGCAATGTTCACCTGTGTTCTTGCCCAGTCAATATTTCCCAGTATTTTTTCCTTCAGATTTTCGATATCTGTCCGGTCACTTTCATTCAGAACGATAATATCTGTCTCCAGTCTGGACTGTGTTTTGTCCAACTGTGCTGTAAGTTCCTCGCTGGTAACACCCGCGGCCTTAAAGCTCAATGGATTCTGCCCGATCTGATAAACCACTTCGTTGTACATAACAAGGGCAGTCTTCACATTATCCATTTCAACAAGGTTCCCGCTGACAAGCTCCGTTAAATCTTTCCAGTAATCTTTATAAGTCGTTGTACTGTCCCCGGCTTTGTTGCTGCTGTGCAGATTGGCATAGTACCCTGCAATCCTTCCGAGCCTTTTTGCACGCTCAACCTTATTACTATCGAGTGTATCGCTGGCTGAAGCGATATCAAACCATGCCTGAGACATCTGCTGGTTTCCGCTTCCCTCATAATAGTAATAATAGGCAAGGCCCATCTGGAAGGCAAAATCGTCATACGCTTCCTTATCCGCTTCCAGATAACTTTCACATGTCCGGTTTCCGCTTCCTTTATACCCAAGGATTTCTGTCATTTTTGCGGCCTCATCCTGTGTAAAATTATCGTCGTCCAGAAATGCTTTGTTCAGCAGATCTATATACCCCTGAGCCTCCCCCGGATTCAGATAAATCGCACTTTTATAATTTTCAATCCGTTCCTCTATCGTTCCGGCAGACACCGCATTTTTTAAATACTGGGTATAACTGCTCTTCGTCGTTGATGTTTCTGCCACTTTGAATCCCACGCATACAGCAAGGGATACGACGGTCAGTATAGAAGTAGCCAGAAACGTCCGCCATTTCCGGTTCTGTTTTACTTTATATTCATGGTCCAGTTCCCCATAATGTTCCAGAGCGTACATCAGCTCGGCACAGGACTGGTAACGGTCATTCGGATTTTTCTGCGTACACTTCAGAATAATCTCTTCCAGCCCGGATGAAAGATTCGGGTTCCACTGGCGGATCGGATACATTTCGTAGGGCGGCATGCACGGGTTATGTCCTGTTATCAGGTGGTACAATGTCGCCCCCAGACAATAGATATCCGTCCTCGCATCTGTCTGCCCCTGCCCGCCGAACTGCTCCGGGGCCGCGTACCCCTGTGTTCCGAGACAGGTTGTATCCGCAAGACTGGCTGATTTATATTCTCTTGCGGTACCAAAATCAATAATCATGATATTCCCGTCCGGCTTCAGCATTACGTTCGATGGCTTCATGTCCCTGTATATGATCGGCGGGACTCTGGAGTGCAGATATCCCAGAACATCACAGATCTGTTTTGCCCACTCGATGACTTTTTCCTGCGGCTGCGCCCCTTCCCTGTTCAGGGCTTCACTCAGAGGCTTCCCTTCTATATAATCCATGACAATCAGGAATGTATCCTCACAGTCAATCACGTCGATGATACTGGGCAGGTTCGGATGGTTCAGTCTTTTTAAAATATCCGTCTCGGCAATCAGATTCTGTTTAACTACCTCGTAATTTGATACTCCGTCTTTTCGTATCTCTTTGATCGCCCAGGGTTTGTTCGCCCGCTCATTCATGGCAAGGTAGACAATGCTCATTCCACCCTGGCCGATCTTATTTAATATTTTGTATTTTCCATCTACGATGGAGCCTATCTCAAGCATCTCTCATTCCTCTAATCCGTTTTTATAATTACTACGGAAATGTTATCGCTTTCTTTTCTCTGCTTATTCAGTTCTGTACAGTAGATTGCAGCATCCCGCATCGATTTTTCATCCGTAAGTAACCGCGGGTTTAATATTTTTACAAATTCTTCATCTGTAATGAGATGGCGGAATCCGTCAGAACAGAGGATGAAAACTTCGTCCTTCTGATACTCTCCCTGATAAAAATCGGGAATCACAACCTGGCTGGCTCCCACGCACTGCAGCAGCACATTCCTTTGAGGATGGTTCCTCGCCTCCTCCGGTGTCATGCGCCCCTCGTCCATTTCCCGCTGGACATATGTCTGGTCCCTGGTAATCTGGTGCAGGCTTTCATTCAAAATATAAATCCGTGAATCTCCCACATTGACAATATAATACTGATGGTCTATCAGCAGCAGGGCCACCAGTGTCGTCCCGCACGGCGCATGAAATCCGGCGCCATAATCTGCAATCCTGTGGTTTACCTGATCAATCAGTTCATTCCAGCTCTTTTGCAGAGAATTGTAATTAATTTCCTTTGCCTGCCTTTCTTCATATAAAATAAAAGGCAGCTCTTTTTCAAACCACTCAGAAAATGCCCTAATCAGAGCAGCACTGGCGACCTCACCCTTTGCAAGGCCGCCCATTCCATCACAGATGACGGAGAGAAGTACCTCCCCGTAATCTGTAGATGCCTGCTTGATTAAGACAGAATCTTGATTGGTATCTTTTTTTATTCCTACATCGCTGTGTGCAATACTTAAAAACCCCATCTAAAGTCTCCTGCCGTATCTGTTCATAAGCTTGAACAGGTACCTTCTGCTTTACTCTTATTTTGCCTATGATAAATGAAATTCAAATTCTTCATCTGATAATTTTAAAACAGACTGATCAGATAATAAGGTTTCCTTATGAGGGCTCAATTGAATCCCGTTTACAAATGTAAAGTTTGTAGCACCCTGGTCGGTTACATAATAATCGGCGCCTTTTTTCACTATCTCACAATGAACACGGCTTACAGAAGTATTATCTGATATACAGTAATTCACCTTTCTTCTTTCTTTTCCGAGCTTAAAGTTCTGTACATTGACTGCAATCTTCTCTCCGTTCTTTTTGCGGATCAGATATGCACTGCCGGCATTGCTCAGCAGTGTTGTCTCTCCTGCCCCTGCGTCGAGCAGCGTCGTTTCCCCTGCCCCTTCCGGCATTGTCTGAGGCTGTGGTGAAGGGCCGGGCTTCGCAAAACTGTCTACTGCACCATATCCGTCATTGCCGTTCATATTTGAAGGAATCGGTCCTGGATTCGGCCTTGGCCCAGATGCCGGTCCCGGGTTCGGAACCTGTGAAGACTTCTTCTTTTTGCCTGACATCACGACTGCCACAATGATAATAACAACCAGTAGTACGACTGCGGCAACAATGAAGATAATCATCATCATGTTCGGACCTGATTTTTCCTCAAGATTCGTAATTGCATCGTTCAGGTCATCTGTTGCGCCCTGAATCGCAGCCGCCTCTGCGGAATCGTTTGCCAATACTGCTTCTGCTGCCCCGATGCTGTCGTTGAGGGCGCTTACAGTTTCTTCTGTATAGTTCTCTACGTCTACAGCTTTCGCTTCATCCACTGCTGACTGGAGTTCGGCTAGGATGGCGGTGTTGTCAGGTTTCTTTTCCTCTTCTGTTTCTTCTGCCACTTCTCCCGAAGTCTCTGTTGAATCTGTTATATTACCATCAGAAATGCCTCCAGCAGGACCTGTTACATATGGTATGCCGAATGTATCCAGTCCTTTTTTTATGTAATTGATCTGAATAGAATAATTTTTCTTTCCTGCAATAAATGTATTGAGGCCGACTACATTATCATCTTTATCTAAGAGAGGGCCTCCGGAATTTCCAAGGTTCAGCGGCGCTGTATGTTCAATAATATCCACATTGCCTGTAACCGTCAGTTTGGATATCGCTCCTTCAACTGTTGAAACATCATCTTTTGTATTGTAATTTTTTGTGCTGACTGAGTCTGCCGGAAATCCCATTGCATAAACAGTATCTTTAGTCTGTATAGCATCACTGTCTCCAAGTGCAACCGGCTTTCTGTCATAAATCTTTTCCGCAAGCTTTACAGCCGCGAAATCCATATCGGAACTGTTTACACTGTCATGCATAGTTGCAGCGACCTTCATATCACGGTTTACATAAAGATATAATTTGATATGGCTGTCAGTTGCCTGCATATCAGGAATACCGCTTATTTCCCTGAGATCATTGAGTTCGTCCTGATCAAATACTGTAACAACATGCTTATTTGTCAGTACATATTCATCATTAATCAGGAAACATGTTCCGCCCTTATATGGATGGTAAGTTCCGTTATCATCCTCGATTCCGAGTGTCATTAGCATGATACTGTCCCTCGGATCATCCGTCGCAGTCAGATTATTCGTTTCATCCTCTGCCATTACCGGAAGTGTCATCATCAGCATCATACACAGTGCAACTGCTAATGTTAAAATCCGTCTTGCCTTTTCTCTTAATGTTTTCATAAACTAGCCCTCCTACATGGTTTTTGGGAAATCTCCCATTCTTAATGAACCATTCCTTATCTTATGGTGAATCTCCCGATATGATATGATTATGCTTATCGTATATTTGGCAACCACAAGTTACAATATGTGGCAGCTTTTGTGGACACACTTTTTTCACATATTTTCCATTTTTAGGTATAATTATCCACAATTTTAACTTCATAAGACCGGTAACACTGTGTACAATCCCTTCCGGTCTGGCAGTAAATATCCATTTTCCGTGCATCCTGTTCAATACTGTTTGTTAACCCCCACAGCTTTAACTTTACATATCCGGCCGCAATGGAATCAAAAGCCAGCTCTCTCTGGATCTTTTCCACTCCCTCTTTGATCTCTTTTAAACCGGAACTGATTTCTGCCAGTTCTTCGATCTCCCGGTCCACTGCATATATATTCACCTCGAACTGTGCCTGACGGCCTCCTGAAGAAAGGATATCTGTCCACTGCTTCCACAGGTTTTCAAATCCATCTTTGATGGCGTCAATTGTATTGAATAAAACAGCGGCTGCTCCACCCGTAATCAAAAATAGGGAATAGTCGAGTGCCTCTGACAACGGGTCTGCCAAAGAGGCAAACCAGTCTTTTTTCCCATATACGGCATTTCCATTTTCATCAAATTTCACAACATTGTATGTGTCATGACGCCAGAGCATGGACTCCAACAGCCCCTTGCCTTTCGGTGTATCCGCCTCTATTGTCCGGAAATCAGATCCCGGAACCCGGTTGAGAAGGCCGCCGCACCAGCTCCACTGATAGTGAGTGATTATCCCCTTTGACTTCCCAATATCATTCGCGTGTGCAATTAAATACTGCTTTGAAAAACCAGGGCCGTCCAGATTTACACACTGGCTGATTTTATTCCTCATCCCGTCCGGCGCCGTGATCGCTGCATGTTCTGCCAGATTTCCTCCCAGTGAATGGCCTGTCAGTCCAAAATTGTCATACTGACCGCCGTACTTCCTGTAAATATCCTCCATATACTTTTGTGCCGTTGCCTGCTGTGGCGTCAGTATACTATTTGCCAGTCCAATATCCGACTGAATCCAGTCCTTCTGGATGTCATCCCAGCTTTCAGATTCACTTCCCCTGAAGGCAACCAGTGCATCGCCGTCCCCACTGTCCAGCAGGCAGGCATACATACCACTGCTGCTCTGGTTATCCCGTATATCGCGAATCTTCCAGTTTCCACACTCCTGACTGACCGGGTTTTCGTTTATCCTGTCAAGAAGCTTCTGGATCGTGTCTTTCCTGTCCCCTTCCGCCGCCTCCAGCTCCATATCCAGCAGTTCCCTTACCGTATACTGTCCGGAATCCACTGCATCGCGGTCAAAATCTATGTATGCAATCTGCGATGCTATAATCATCTGAATATCCCGGTAACTCATAAATAATCACCTGCCATTTCACGAAACTGTGTTTCACTCACCTGAATCACCCCGTTTTCAAAAGGCAGTGTGACAGGCTCCGTATGTTCCAGTACCTCGTCAAATTCATAATCCACTTTTGCGGTTTCCGTCAGATAAGCTTGTACTTGTTTTAGCACCTTTTCGTTGGTTATATAGAGCTTTAAATTTCCGCTCATACATTCCAGTCCGGCAAATGTATTTGCAAGTGCCTGATAAGCCTGCGCTATATTTTTTTCTGCCGGATAGTAAATAAGGTACACTGCGAAACGGTTCTTTGTTTTTATGGACATAAAATCCTGCATACTCATGTCTGCCTGAACCGAATCAATGGATTTACTAACCGCCTGTACCTTTACCTGAAGGTACCCTGTAAGGCCGCCCAGATTCCTTTCTATCTGCTCTTCCGCCGCACGGCACACCCTCGACGCCACATATTCGTCTGTAATAAAAGAACCGTCAACCGCCGCCTTAGCCTCAAACAAGATATCCGGGTGTTCGGTGGAAAATGCCAGCACTTCATAATAATCACTCATGCTTTCCTGCCCCAGATACTTTTCGATTTCAAACTCTTCATGGTACTTCTCATTCAGCATTTGAACTGCCTGTGCTTCCTGCTCCTTCCTATTTGGAACACACGCTGTCAGATCTACTGCTGCAATACTCATTACAACCACCCCCGCTATTATGCTCTTTAACATCTTCATAACTTTTCTTACCTCTGCTTTTTCTATGCCCGAAGGGCATGTGTTACAGTAACCTTGAATGTTACTGTTCACAGGCAAGCCTGTAAGCAGTAACGCGCCTGCTCATTTAAAGTCGCCTGAGGCGAGGAGCAGGCTTATTGGCTACTTTACGTTCTTCCTCCCAGCCTATCAGCGTAGTGATAGTCTGGGGAGTGAACAGTAACCCTTGAATCTACTATAAATAATGTTTGATAAAATTTGATTGACTTCTGATAAATGACCCGTTTTACTGATAAACGGCAGATGTGAATGGAGATGAGGAGATTATTGGGGCATTCATAAAAAAGCGGGCTGATTTAAAAAAGTAATTCTAACTCCTATTTCGTCATATTGCCTAATTGCTCTTTTCCTTATCCCATGCTATACTCTCATCAGAAACTTCGAAAGGTATTCACCTTTCATTTTTCGATCGGCAGTTCGCCGGTTTACCCCAATTAATTACTTATTAGAACCGCAGAAAACAATGAATCTTCTACATTTTTAAGGTACTTCTGTCTTTTACATATCCATATATCATGATATGATAATAATAAATCAGAATAACTCCTTACATGTGTACCATTCGTTTTCTGCACAGGAAAGGAGATTTCATTTTATGACCAAAGACAACTTTATTATGTTACCCACTGTAGACTTTTGTTTCAAGGAACTGATGCAGAACCCCAAAGTCAGGAAAGGCTTTATTTCAGCATTGCTGGACCTGTCCCCGAACGAAGTAGAAGACACCGTCCTTCTGCCCACACTGCTTTCGAGGGACTCCGCTGATGACAAATTAGGAATCATGGATGTAAGGGTACTGCTTAAAGACGGGACGCAGATGAACATGGAAATGCAGGTCAAATACTTTGAATACTGGGATGAACGCGCCTTGTTCTACTTAAGTAAGATGTTTGACAGCCAGATCCGTAAAGGTGAGTCCTATGAAAAGCTGCAGAAGTGTATCCATGTAAGTATTTTAGACTTCATCCATTTTCCGAATGACAACAAGTGTTACCGCAGGATTCATTTCCGGGATGATCAGACATCACAACTGTATTCCGATAAAATGGAACTTCAGATACTGGAGCTGAAAAAACTGCCTCCTGAGGTTAAGACCGGAGAAGATGTTCTTGCATGGATGAGGTTCTTCAGCAGCAAAAGCAAGGAGGAATTTCAGAATATGGCTAAAACAAACGAATATCTCGATGAAGCATACAATACATTGCTCAATCTGAGTGCTGACGAGAAGAAACGGCTAGAATATGAAGCAAGGGAAAAGGCATTGAAGGATTATAATACCCAGATCAGCAGCGCTGAAAAGAGGGGACTCAAAGCCGGGGAGGAAATCGGACGCAAAGCTGGCGAAGAGATTGGAATACGAAAGGGCAAAGAGTTAGGAAAAGAGTTAGGAGTTCAAGAGGCCCGTCAGGTTTTTAAACTATATATGCAGGGCAAGTCTCCTGAAGAAATTTCTAGTCTCTGTAATATCAGTATCGACAAAGTGAGGCAAATATTGGAGTAGTCTCTATCATTTTCAAACACAAACGTTTCCGAAATCAAAAAACTTTTGATCATCAGATTAACACGCTTCGGATATCATAGTAATTTATAGTTGCCAGCTGCCCTCTGGCCTTGGTAAGAGGATAGCTGGTTTTTATTATTTTCTGTTAAATCATATTCACGCGCTTAGCAGGAATGAGAAAAATGCAACTCCAATTTCGTCATATTGCCTAATTGCTCTTTCCCTTATCTCATGATATACTCTCACCAAGAAACTTCGAAAGGTATTCACCTTTCATTTTTCGATCGGCAGTTCGCCGGTTTACCCCAATTAATTACTTATTAGAACCGCAGAAAACAATGAATCTTCTACATTTTTAAGGTACTTCTGTCTTTTACATATCCATATATCATGATATGATAATAATAAATCAGAATAACTCCTTACATGTGTACCATTCGTTTTCTGCACAGGAAAGGAGATTTCATTTTATGACCAAAGACAACTTTATTATGTTACCCACTGTAGACTTTTGTTTCAAGGAACTGATGCAGAACCCCAAAGTCAGGAAAGGATTCATTTCGGCTTTGCTGGACCTGTCTCCGGACGAAGTGGAAGACACCGTCCTTCTGCCCACACTGCTGCCGAGAGACTCGGCTGATGATAAGCTGGGAATTATGGATGTACGGGTATTACTTAAGGACGGGACGCAGATGAACATGGAAATGCAGGTCAAATACTTTGAATACTGGGATGAACGCGCCTTGTTCTACTTAAGTAAGATGTTTGACAGCCAGATCCGTAAAGGTGAGTCCTATGAAAAGCTGCAGAAGTGTATCCATGTAAGTATTTTAGACTTCATCCATTTTCCGAATGACAACAAGTGTTACCGCAGGATTCATTTCCGGGATGATCAGACATCACAACTGTATTCCGATAAAATGGAACTTCAGATACTGGAGCTGAAAAAACTGCCTCCTGAGGTTAAGACCGGAGAAGATGTTCTTGCATGGATGAGGTTCTTCAGCAGCAAAAGCAAGGAGGAATTTCAGAATATGGCTAAAACAAACGAATATCTCGATGAAGCATACAATACATTGCTCAATCTGAGTGCTGACGAGAAGAAACGGCTAGAATATGAAGCAAGGGAAAAGGCATTGAAGGATTATAATACCCAGATCAGCAGCGCTGAAAAGAGGGGACTTAAAGCCGGGGAAGAGATTGGGCGCAAGGCCGGGGAGGAAATTGGACGCAAGGCCGGCGAAGAGATTGGAATACGAAAGGGCAAAGAGTTAGGAGTAGAGGAGGCCCGTCAGGTTTTTAAACTATATATGCAGGGCAAGTCTCCCGAAGAAATTGCCGGCCTCTGTAATATCAGTATTGACAAAGTGAAGCAAATATTAGAATAGTTTCTACTTTTTTCGAACGCAGACGTCCCTAAAATCAAAAAACATTTGGGCATCTAATGATTACGTTTTAAATCTCATAGTCGTTTATAATTGCCAGCTGCCCTCTGGCCTTGGTAAGAGGATAGCTGGTTTTTATTAGTAAGCGTTAATGCCGCAATATTGAATATATCTTACTATCCTTTTAGATTTATGCATGATATAATTTATCTGGTTAGACTCGTTATGAACATCATAATAAAATTCAAGTAAAAACTAAAATTAAACAGGAGATATCTTTATGAAGCTATATGTTGCCCGTCACGGTCAGACTTCCTGGAATGCACAAAATAAAGTATGTGGAGTTACTGATATAGGACTAAACAAAAAGGGAATAGTGCAAGCGGAAAAATTAGCAGACACAGTGGGAAATTATAATATTGATATTATTTTATCGTCCCCGTTAAAAAGAGCCGTGGAAACAAGTAAGATTATAGGCCGAAAAAATAATATTGCAATTCAGATAGAGGACCTTCTTGTTGAGCAAAATTATGGCATTTATGAGGGTGTAGACAGAAATGATCCTCGTTTTCTAAATAATAAAAGAGATTTTGCATATAGATATCCTGAAGGCGAATCTATGTTGCAGGTGGCATACAGAATATATGGAGTAATTGATAAAATAAAGGAAGAACAATACGGAAAAAATGTTCTTATCATTAGTCATGGCGGAGTATGCCGCATTATCAGAACATATTTTAAAGATATGACAAATGATGATTTTTTCAATTACAGATTAGAAAATGGTACGCTAGAAGAATTCTAGTGAATGGAGGAATCTCATGGAATGGTTTGGATTAGTGGCCCTTTGCCTTGTATTTTGTTATTCTTCATATCCCGGCAAAGTTAAACGGCTTGAAGCAGCGGTAAAAAGATTAGAGAAAAGGCAAAAAGGAGAAAATTATATGTCAAAATTAATCAGTGAATTAGTCAGTAAAGATTGCAAAATAAAATCTGATGATGCCCTGCAATTAGTAGGAAATACGGAATTGAATTGTTTTGTATTAGATGCAGATGATGAATGGATCAAAGTCCGCTTTGTAGATAGGAAGAAAAATCAAATCATAAAGCTGCTCAGGATAGAAAATATTAGTGAGGTCGAAATAATAGATGAGCAGGGGAGTTTATGATGGAACATTTCATTAAAGACTATTTTAATGATGATGCAAAGAGAACGCTTCTAAATTCTCTTACGCGGGAAATATATGGCTTTGATTTCACAGACTGGTATAACAATGGTTACTATACCGGAGAATATATACCTTATTCCATAGAAATTGATGGAAAGATTATTTCTAATGCTTCGGCCAATATTATGAAATTTTCTCAAATTAATTTAGATGGTGAATACAAAGAAAGAACCTATATACAGATTGGTACGGTTATGACTTTGCCCGAGTATCGCAGAATGGGTTTTGCCGGGAGATTAATCAAAGAAATTATTAAGGATTACCGTGACAATTGTGATGGAATATATCTGTTTGCAAATCTCAGCGCTCTCAATTTTTACGAAGATCTTGGATTCTGGAAAAGCATGCATTATAAAGTATCTGTTAAAAAAAATATTGTAATAGAAAAAAAAGATGCCGATTTCATAGAAATCAGGAAGAATAAAGAAAAAAGAGAGAACTATTTAGCTATGGTCAAGCTTACTACCTGTAACAGCTCTTTTGAACAGACGAATAAGTTTGGTCTTCAAATGTTCTATACTGGCGATTTCCAGAATGTATATTATTCAAAAAGTCTTAATTGTTTCGCATGCTATGAGTGTAATGAAAAGACATTGTATCTTAACAGTATAATTGCAGATAAAGAGACTTCTGTTAGAGATGTATTAGCGAAAATTCCAGATACATTTGATAGAGTTATCATTGGTTTTACACCTAAGAAATTTGATTTAGATATATTTGATTTAGAAGAATATGACGGTGCTGACAATTATCGTCTTTTCTGCATGGGAAATATATTAAAAGAAATCGAAGAGAATAAACTTTATTTCCCCGAATATTCTCATGCATAGCGAAAAGTAAAGGAGTGCCTATGAACCCAATATTAACTACACTTCCATCACTTGAAATAAAATCGTGGTCGGAAGAAACACTGTCCGTTCTGGCTGCAAAAATATTAAATCGCATGCCCAGACCTTTGATACTTATTGATGGGGCTGCCGGCTCAGGAAAGACAACCTTAGCGAAAAAGCTTGCTGAATTGCTGTATGCAGATCTGGTTCATACAGATGATGTAAGCTGGTGTGCAGACCCGGTCCACTGGGACGATGAGATGCTTGCGGGCATCGTGAACCCCTGGCTCTATGGGAAGAAAGTTTCTTATAAGCCTGCCAGCTGGATCAAGGAAAACCGTCCCGGTTACATCAATGCCGATCCTGACAGGGCGCTCATCATAGAGGGCATGGGCGCGTGCAGAAAATCGATGCGCGCAGCTGGGGCATATTCCATTTGGGTCGACACAGAGCCCGGGATCGCCCGGAACCGTGTTGTACAGAGAGATGTTGCGAATGGAGAAAATGGCGGTACCGTCGAGTCTGTCACAAAATTCGCTGACTGGTGGGATTCCCTGATGCTTCCTTTATTATTGGAGGAGGAAGCGTGGAAACATGTGGATGTAATCGTGGATGGGTCGAGGTCTGACTATCCCGCTATATTTCAGAAGGAACTTTATCCGCATTCTTAAAGCAAATCAAAGTATATAAACGGGCATCCAAAAATATGGCCCGGAAAGTCCGCTGAATAGAAGCGGCTGCGCTTTCACGGTCTCCTTTTCTAAGAGATTCACAGGCAAAAGCGAATTGTTCAAATCCCTCCTGCGCCAGAGACACACATTCCTCAATTATCACATATGGCCGGTCCAGATAATGCCCCCAAATCAAGGCATCATCAAACTGCTCAAGTATGTTTTCCAGACACTTAAACGGCATATGTGCCTTTAGGAAGGCCGTGATGATATGTATAATACCGGAACTTCTCTGCCTCAGCGGACTCAGTTCCCACTCAGATGCCGTATCTGCAAGCTGAGAATCATCCAGCATGGAAAAAGCGGCAGCGGAAAGTTTTCTGGTACAGACAGCCAGGATTTGCAGGACATTTAAAAAAAGTGTCAGATTCTTCTCGATGATATTTTGTTCTATACGGATAGGTGCCAGTTCTTCCGAAGTCCGCAGTACAGAACCTTTTTTTTCAATGGTATGGATGAATCCGATGTCACTTAGCAGAGACATTGCCTTGGACGCCGTTGATTTAGAAATCTTGTAAGTACGCATAATTTCAGGTTCTGAAGGAAAATAGGTACGATTACTGAACTCGCCTAGCTGAGCACGCCGATACAGGCTTTGAGCAACGGCTGCATAAAGTGGAGATCGGTTTTTCCCCCTGAACCATTGGTAATCAACCAGTTCCTCTGGTATTGGTACAATTCTCTGTAATTCATCTAAATATATTTTAGCCTGGTGTCCCGCATTTTTATACATCTCCTCCAGTCTGGCAATTAAAGCTTCTCTCTCTTTTCGTTCAGCCATCTCCTGCATAACTGACAGATTCTGTTCCATAAAATCTGTCGATACAGTAAAAGGATTTTCTAATTGGGACTGCATGACATAAGGAAACCTCGCATAATGCTCCATGTCAGTCTGAAGGTCAAGTACAGTCTGGTTATTGTAGGGAAGAAGCATCTCTGTAAAAAAAGCTGCTATATTCCGGTTATTAGTAATCTGGCTGCCTGCAGGGTCTGCCGCGTCCACAAAAGCACTTAAATCGCTGCAGCGCATCGCCCCTCCGGCGTAAAGGGAGGGCATGAGTAATTCCAGACCACTGTAAATATCTAAAATACTTTCTCGTCTTTGCATCAATGACTGGATGTAGCCTTTTTCACTTTCGTCAAAGCAGACTGTAGCGCGCTTACCGGCAGAGGTACATATCACACCTTCATCCTTCAGCATACGGATTACCTTTCTTACAGTGGTAATTCCAACCTGATACCGCTGGCAAAGCTCACTCTGGCTGGGAAATGCCTCTCCACAACGGAGAACACCGCTGTATATCTGTGTCAAAATGGATTGATAGAGCACTTTATAAAGCCGGCTTTCCTGTTCCACGATATACCTCCTCATAAATATGCTGTTGTTCACGTTGTGGACAACAGCATAAACTATTTTTAGTATACCATAAATAAATTTAAAACACTTGATAATTTGATAGAAGGCGAATATAATAAAACCTATAGCCTATTCGAGGAAGACGTGGTGCCGGCACTATTGTAAAATTCAGCGTATAGGGGGGCATGTAATCTGTAAAGAGGAGAACTATAAAATGTTGAAAAATGTAAAAATCAGAACACGAATGCTGCTTTCATACGCTGTTATCATTATTCTCGGTCTTAGCGCCAGTGTGGCCGCTCTTATTATGATGAATCAAATCAGTGGCAGTCTGACAACCTTTTATGATAATAACTATACTGCTACGGTTAAAGCCTGGACAGCTAAGCAAAAGATGCAGTATGCAAGGGCCGACATTCTGAAGGCCATTCTGGAGACAGATGATAATGATATGCAGACGGCACTGGACAATGCATCTGCCGCACTCACCGATATGCGGGCTGCTTTTCCAGTCATCCGTGAACGTTTCAAAGGAGATATGGCGCTAATGGATGAAGTAGAATCTGTTTTAGCTAAGGCTATCGTTTATCGGGATCAGGTCTTCGATCTTGTAGAGGAAAAGAAAAATGATGAAGCATTTGCCCTGATGAAGGCCAGCTATATACCATTGCTGAATCAAATATCGGACACACTTGATGAAATTTCAAGCCAGGCTGAAAGTAACGCAAAGGGAAAAGTAGATCAGGGACAGCACTTAAAGAACATTTTAATGTTGGTTGTTGTTGTAATTATTGTACTTAATATCACTCTGGCAGTTTTATTGGCACTTCATATATCTAATGGAATCCGCAGACCGGTAGAAGAACTCCGGAACACGGCGGAAAAACTGGCATCAGGCAATTTAGATGTATCCATAGACTATCAGGCCGGGGACGAACTCGGCAATTTGTCTGATAGTATACGTTCTTTAATACATATTTTCCGGGGAATTATCAGCGACATGGGCTATGGCCTTAATGCTTTAGGTAATGGTGATTTCACAGTTAATTCTAAAGCCAGAGAGCTTTATGTGGGCGATTTCCAGAAACTAAAAGTTTCTATGGACAATATTATTGACAAGCTGAGCCTGATGATAGTACAAATCAATCAGTCTTCAGAGCAGATCTTTGCCGGCAGTGATCAGGTTTCTTTTGGTGCACAGACAGTTGCCCAGGGGGCAACAGAACAGGCTTCTGCTGTAGAGGAATTGGCTTCTTCCATTAATGAGATATCATCCCAGATCAGTGCGAATGCACAAAATGCACGGTATGGCAGTGAACTGGCCGAAGCCGCTGGAATAAAAATTGTAGATATCAACCGAGAAATGCATGAGCTGATTACTGCAATGGGAGATATCAGCGACAAATCCGCCAAAATAGAGAAAGTACTTAAAATTATTGAAGACATTGCTTTCCAGACCAACATTTTAGCACTGAATGCTGCTGTGGAGGCGGCACATGCCGACAACAACGGAAAAGGATTTGCGGTTGTAGCCAGCGAGGTACGAAAACTGGCTCAAAAATCGGCAGAGGCTTCTAAGCATACAGCTGTCCTGATAACAGGGACTATTCAGGCTGTGAGCCTGGGGTCCAAACAGGTGGCAGAAACCGCACACACCCTCGCAGACGTTGTTGAAAGTGTCAGGCAGGTTGTCACTGGAATTGAGAATATTTCCAAAGCATCCAGTGAACAGGCAGTTTCAATAGCCCAAGTGACACAAAGTGTTAATCAGATATCAGATGTAGTACAGAACAATTCGGCCACCGCTGAGGAAAGCGCTGCTGCAAGCGAGGAGCTTTCTGCACAGGCACATATTTTGACCAATCTGGTAAGTCAGTTTAAACTGAAGTAACCGGGGAAATCAATGTGGCTGGACAAGTGAAGCCAAAACAAATCATAAATCCAAACCACCCCCTTTGGATAATTTACTCCATAAGGGGGCGGGATACCTAAAACTTTTCTTTAAATTTTCTTTTTCCAGCTTGTTTTTCACCTAAGATTACAAGATATTATCATTATGAAAATGATAATGTTTAGATACTGCTTTCTTGCGGTAAAAATCCATTTTATCTTTATACATCAATTCATCTGCTTCACCTATTTTACTATCTAAATCCTTTGCTTCATCTGTCCAGATATAACCAACAGCACCTTTACAATCGGCACTTAACAAAATATATTGTTTCAAATTTGCCACCTGGTTTTCAAATGCATCCTGTCCTATCCCACTAACTAATGCAACAAATTCATCCCCGCCCAGACGGTAAATACTTCCTGTAGGAAATGCTTTCTTCAACATTTCCGCACCCTCAATCAGTACTCCGTCTCCAAACTTATGCCCCATGTAATCATTGATGTCTTTTAATCCATTTATATCCATATAAACCACACCTATAGATGTGATGCCATCGTTTTGGCAAAGTTTCTCTATGTCCTGCAAATATTTATTGCGATTAAAAGAGCCTGTCAATTCATCATAAAAACTATGATAAATAAGTTTTTTATTTAATTCTGATTTCTCAATAGAAATACTAATAAAATAACTTAATGTTTCCATCATAGAGGTATTCATCAAAAATTCTACATTAGAATTATCGGCGCCAATAAACCCAACAAGCTGATCATGCATTATGACCGGGGATAATACCATGCTATGGATCCCCTGCGTATGTAGTACCTCAAAAGTGTATGGGCTTTCTTCCTTCAAGGCATTTACATCAGGAATCACAATACTCTTTCCTATGACAAATTCCTCAAGCCACGGTTCAAGCAGCCTGATATCCATATACTGGCAGTAGTCCATCTGGGGGGCTATACCTGTTCGGCACCATTCATATATACAGCTCATTTTTGTTTCATTGATCTCGAACATATATGCACGCTCTGCTTCCAAAAACGTACCAACAATACACAATATATCATCCATGTATTCTGCCATATCCATACAGCCATACATCCGCTTAAGACATTCCATAGTCTGTATTTCCTTACGCAATATATGTTGAGATTTCCTATGCTCTTCTTCTGCTTTGGTTCGTGCATTTACTAAATCATTAACATCTGTGTATACAACATATATAACAGGTACTCCGTCAATTACTTCATCTGTAAAAGTACCTATGAATCGAATCCAAATAAATGACCCATCTTTACGCGGCATTTTACAAACGGCGTCATATCCCATCTGGTTCTTAGCTAATGCATCTTTTACAGCTTTCCCAATTGCTTGATATTCTTCAGGAGCATTGGAAAAATAAAGGCGTACACTTCCATGAA
This sequence comes from Faecalicatena orotica, assembly GCF_905197545.1. Classification (NCBI taxonomy): domain Bacteria; kingdom Bacillati; phylum Bacillota; class Clostridia; order Lachnospirales; family Lachnospiraceae; genus Faecalicatena; species Faecalicatena orotica. The sequence goes on along the minus strand of NZ_CAJJZH010000015.1, from coordinate 37,349 downwards.
AGTTTCGGTCATACTCTTCTTTTGTATAGCCTGTTTGGTCGTAGAAAAAACGATTTGCCCAGATGACCTGAAAATCATCATTCAGCAAATGTTTGCTGACGCTAATATGCAGTGAGGTCATCAACATATTATATTCATTACTTATAGTTGACAAATTAAATGAATTTTCCATATATATCTCCTTATATGATCCAAAATCGCCTCTATCACTTCTATTTTGCTATAAGCAACATTTTCTTCCTCGTTTTAGCTATAGGTTATTATAGTCACATTTTATTAAATTATCAAGTGTTTTAGGGTTTTTATACCCTCATTACAGTGCATTTTTTAATATATGTTACTATTCTTTTAGATTTATGCATGATATAATTTTACTAATCAGACTCACTATACGAAAGAAGCAAGACAAGCATTGGAGGACAAAGAAATGTTAATCAGAGAATATCTCCCTTCGGATTGCATGGAAATAACAGAACTTTTTTACAATACAGTTCACATAGTTAATAGCAAAGATTATACGAAAGAACAAGTAAATGTCTGGGCGCCCGGACAGGCAGATCTAGAAAACTGGAACCAGTCACTTCAGGATCATTATAGTATTGTTGCAGTTGAAGGAGAAACCATTGTCGGCTTCGGAGATATTGATAACACAGGTTACCTTGACCGTCTATATGTGCATGCAGATTACCAGAGAAAAGGGATTGCCACCGCCCTGTGCAATCAGTTGGAACAGGCTGTCCAAGGGAAAATTGTCACCCATGCTTCTATTACTGCAAGACCTTTTTTTGAAAACAGAGGATATAAAGTTATAAAAGAACAGCAGGTAGAACGGCAGGGAATTTATCTTACAAATTTTGTTATGGAAAAAACAGATAAAGGAGTACACAGCTATTATGGAAAATAAAAAAGTCTTTGCAATGAAGTTTTCTGACATATACCCTCTGCTTGTTGCAAAAGCAGAGCGGAAAAACCGCACAAAACAGGAAGTAAATGAGATTATCTGCTGGCTTACAGGTTATACAGAAAAAGAATTACAGTCCCAGCTTGATAAAGAAGCTGATTACAGTACTTTTTTCAACGAGGCACCGCAAATAAACCCTAATTGTAAGCAGATCAAAGGAACAATATGCGGCTATAGAGTCGAAGATATTGAAGATCCATTGATGCAGAAAATCAGATATCTGGATAAACTCATTGATGAATTAGCTAAAGGAAAGGCAATGGAAAAGATTTTAAGAAAATAAAAAACAGCATTTAAAACGAATAGGAGATAAATATGGATTGTATCATCAGAGAATGGAAAATCGAAGATAAACATAAACTTTCTGAATTGTTGAATAATAAAAAAATTCAGAACAATTTGCGTGATGGATTACCCTATCCGTATACCGCAGATGACGCAGAAGAATATATTGTATCCATGCTTTCTGCAGATAAGACTAAAACATTCGCATTTGCGATTACAGTAAACGATATAGCAATTGGCAGTATCGGAGTATTTCGATGCGGCAATATTCATTCCCGGACTGCCGAAATGGGTTATTATGTAGGTGAACCATATTGGGGAAAAGGATTCGCAACGAGCGCAGTAAAGCAAACTTGCAAATATATATTTGACAATACTGACATTATCCGGATTTTTGCCGAACCATTTGCCTACAATACTGCTTCCTGCCATGTACTGGAAAAGGCGGGTTTTCAGTTTGAAGGAACACTACATAGCAATGCAGTTAAAAACGGGAAAATAATAGACATGAAAATGTATGCTTTAGTGAAATTTAATAGCTGTGAAGGAGATAACTAATGATTATAAAAAAAGTTACGGGCAGCAAAAAAGAATATATTGATTTGTTGCTGTTAGCTGACGAGCAGGAAAGTATGATCGATAAATATCTGGAAAAAGGGGAAATGTTTGTTTTAGACGATAATGGTATAAAAGCCGAATGCGTAATAACCAAAGAAGACGATGGCGTTTATGAGCTGAAGAATATTGCTGTGTTGCCTGATCATCAGCGGAATGGTTACGGAAAAGACCTGATTGAATATATTATTACTCATTATACAGACTTAAGTGTCCTGTATGCCGGAACAGGGGACTGCCCTTCTTCCCTTTCCTTCTACCATAGCTGCGGGTTTACAGAATCACACAGGGTAAAGAATTTTTTTACTGATAACTATGACCATCCTATATACGAAGATGGAATACAGCTGGTTGATATGGTTTATTTGAAAAGAGAGCGAATTAATATAAAATAAGCGGCAGTCGCCAAGGTCATGTAAACATGACTTTGGCTCGTTGCTCGCGGGAATAACACAGTTCATAAAAAGGCAGCCCAAAGTGAAATCTATCCACCGTTTTATCACACCCGCAGACGTGTTATGACTCGGTTTCCTCTTCTGTCCCGGTTTTTTTTCTGTCCATGATTAGTTTCATCCCACCAATTGATAATAAGATTACTGCAACCATTACGATACTCTGAAGCTGGCCGTAACTGGAGCCCAGAACGATGGCAAATACGATGGCCAGACCAAATGGGAGGACAGCCGCCTTGAAGTTTTTTAACAATACCGGCAGTACCATCGGTCCAAGAAGTGCAGGGAACATGTTGTCAAATGCCGGTGAAATCACAGGGTTGGACAGCAGCGGCACTACCAAAGGTGCCAAAAACAGCATCCCTGCAAATACTATAATTGTAGTTACGAAAGCCGAGGTTGCAACTGCTATAATAGAGACTACCCGTCCTTTCTCACTCCCTTCTTCACACTCCATTACACGCATGGCGTTCAGTGCTGCAGGGAGCTTCATATTCTGCACATTTCCTGTCGAGGATGCCAGATATACCGCGCCCGGTCCGATTATAGGAGCCATAGCCAGCTTTTCACATAAACCTGTGATGCCAAAAATAACTCCGATCGGGGCTGAAACGGTGAGAACCTGCTTCCAGTCGAGGGAAATTCCGAATATGAGAGTAATTCCCAGAGGGACAGATATAAACAGAATCCCAACCACCAGAGTTGTTAAAATACCCAGCCTGTGAATTTTATTATTAAATTGTTCGCCGCTCTGCATATCAGATACCTCCTATCACATTTGTAACGATACAGGCCGATGCCATTCCTGCCACCATGCTGATCGCAAAAGAAAATTCTTTCAGTGGTTTCCACTTTTTGGATGCTTTTTCCAGCAGGAACATGGAGCCGGCAGAAACTATAATGGTTACTATTGCTGTAACATTTTTATAATCAACGATGTACGGTGCGGAGAATGTAGCCATCATTCCAAGAAACATAATAGAAGTCATCATCGTTGTAAACGCCATGTTTTTACTGCTTAGTGACTGCATCTTCTTGTCATATTTTTTCAGGATCAGTACCGCCAGGCTTGACAGCATGATTCCCAGAGTTACGGCCCACATAATCATGACATATGTATCCGGTGTGAAATTACCACTTGATAAACTATCGTACCCGGCCGCCGTAACTGCCATATTGGCCGACATTGTCTCATAGGTTGCCGAACCGATGACACTGAGCCTGAGCCACGGGAAAAAGCGGCCCAGCGCAGGCATCAGTATAACGTAACTGATCAGAATCGGCAGAGACGGTACAATAGAGAAAACCGCGCTGCTTTTTATGATCTTTTTTCTGTCTGCTTTATCAATTCCAATCTCCCCTGAGCGTCTCCATGCGGCCCGTAGAAACAGTGCGGACTGGATCATGACAAATATAATCACGATACCGCATAAAACTGCCATCCATCCACTGTTTGATATAAAAGAATAACTATCACCCATTATTTTCCTCCTGATTGAGCCTTTCAGGCCTGACTGTATGCCATCCGGCCCATTACTATTTTTACTGTTCTTTTAATATCGCAGGTTTCTGGCCTGCAGGTATCATACTCTCATAGCTTCTTCCGCCCATTGTTTCTACCAGATCAGCCTTTGCTTTTTCAACGATATCCGGGTTTTCAAGAAGATTCACTGCTGTAGCCGCCAGCACCTGTGCCGCGAAAAACATTCCCTTATGGGCAATGGAACTCTTTCCCTGGGCAACAGCCTGCCATGTATGCAGTGCTGTACCTAATGCAAAACAGGCAGAACTGAAACATGCCGTAGGAATGCATTGGCTGACATCCCCCACATCATTGGATCCCTGCTTCAGGCCTACCGGGGGAAGAATCAGTTTTGATACCGGCTGTCCAAGCACCGCTTCTGCTTTTTCTCCCAGAAACTTCTGTGCCGTTCCTTTGATTCTCCGGATTTCGTCCGCATCTGCAAGTTCTCTGTATTTTTTTGCATAATCCATATCCTCTCCGGTATATGGAATATTAGAAAATTCATTCATATTCTTAAGAACCAGTTCGTTCAGTGTCTTATTCGGGATGAGGTCTGCATAGGCAGAACATATTTCGATATCTACATCCGTCTCTGTCATCATGGCAGCCCCCCGGGCAACTTTATTGACCCTTTCCACAAGACTGACCGTGTCTGTATTTCTTGGGGCCCTGATAGCGTACAGTACTTCTGCCTTTGCCTGCACGACATTAGGCGCATCCCCCTCGGTATTTGTAATGGCATAGTGAAGCCTGCAGTCCGTCGGGATATGTTCTCTCAAATAATTGCAGCCTACATTCATCAGCTCGACTGCATCCAGAGCACTTCTTCCCAGATGCGGCGAAGTTGCCGCATGGGCGCTTATCCCCTTGAAGGTATACTTAACCCGGGCATTCGCCAGAGATGACATAGAGCATACGTGCATCGTATATGGGTGCCATGTCAGGCAGATATCACACCCGTCGAATGCATGTCCCTTCAGCATGAATGCCTTTCCTGCTTCACCCTCCTCAGCCGGACATCCAAAATACAGGACTGTACCCCCAAGCCCGGCTTTTTCTATATAGTCTTTTACCGCAACCGCTGCCTGTACTGACCCCGTCCCCAGAAGCTGGTGCCCACAGCCGTGGCCGCAGCTGCCTGCTGTTTCTTCCTCTTTTTTCATGATATCGGCTTTCTGTGACAGCAGCGGAAGGGCATCATACTCTCCAAGAAAAGCTATGACCGGTTTACCGGAACCACAACTGGCCTTAAAGGCCGTCGGAATCCCGGCGATTCCTTCTGTAATCTCAAATCCTTCTTCCCGAAGCTTCTCCATCTGCAGCCGGCTTGACTTTTTTTCCTGAAAGGCCGGTTCCGCAAATTCCCATATCTTATCGCTGATCTCAGCAAAGATATCCTTTTTTTCCTCAATCAGGCTGCTCAAAAGTTCTTTATTCACAAAAATATCTCCTTCTCAATTGTTTTTTCAAATACTCCTGCATGGGTTTATTGCAATAAAATCTTCGCTGACTTATAATAAATGCATGAACCAGCCGGCCGGCTTTTTGCAGGTATTTCAATGCTTAATTCTATTTTATTGTGTCTTCTGCCAGAATACCAATATTTATCCGGCATGGGGGTATGCACTTTGGTTATCCCGCCCCCTGTTTATTAAACCTGTTTCGGAAAAGGAGAATTTATGAATATTCAACAGATCGAATACGCTGTGGAAGCATCCAGAACCTTATCGTTTTCGGCCGCTGCTGAGAATCTTTTCGTATCCCAGCCCAATATCAGCCGTGCCGTTTCTTCTCTTGAGGCAGAGCTCGGTTACCAGATTTTTTCGCGTACCAACCAGGGGATCGTACTCACAGAAGAAGGAGAATATTTTATCCAGCATGCAGAGATTATTGCCGAACAACTCCGGCAGATTAAAGGAAGCCGGCTCGATAAAAACTCCAGCCGGCTGAACATTATTTCCTCTTTTAACCACACTTCATTGTCAGAGGCGTTTATCAAATTATGCAAAGAATATGAAAACTGCAAAAGACTCGATCTTTCTCTTGCATCAGGCAATGTAAAGACTGTGATTAACGAGGTTTACCTGAACAAGGCCCAGATCGGCATAACTGCATTTGATGATAAGGCAATGGGACTTTACAGAGAACTTATGGGGGCTAAAGATATCACGATGACCTTGTTAAAAAGACTTCCCATGAACATCAATCTTCGAAAAGGCCATCCCGCACTGGAGGCAGGCATTGAAAATGTGTCTCTGAATTCATTGAAAAAATACGTACATATTTCCTACGATTTTAATAGAAGAGATGAATATCCAAGCCTGTTTTATATGGATCTGATCGACACCTGCAAAAATATTTCTGTGCATGATAAAGAAACTCGGCGAAAGCTCGTTTCATCCACAAATGCATTCAGCGTAGGATGTGTACAGCACCCCCAGGCTGCGGATAACGAAAACTGGGTCAGTATCCCGATCGCTGACATCCGCTGCAATATCGTATATATAAAAAAGAAAAACACAAAGCTGGGTGAAGAAGCACTTCGGTACATAGAATTAGTTCAAAATGAGCTCGACTACACCAAAAGTGTATAGCCGGCCGTATCAAATACAACAGGCTATACTTTAAAATTTCCAGTAATATTTCGCAGACTAACGCTTTATATCATAATTCATGTTCATCAGATTCTGGATTACGGAGACATCATCCGTGATATTCCCATCCCCGCGGATTGTATGCTTAATTGCGCTGCTCGCAACTGCAAAGTTCACCATATCTTCCGGCTCATATCCGTTCATCATGGCATAAATCAATCCGCTGGCAAATGCATCACCCCCGCCGACGCGGTCCAGAATATGAAACGAAAACAATTTGCTCTCATATGTCTGCCCGCAGTACCACATATATGCCTTTAAGCTGTTCTCGCTTCCACTGTATGCATAACGTACATGGCGGGCAATACATTTAAGGTTTGGATAGCGCTCAGCAAACACCTGAAAGACTGCCTCCTGCTGCCAAAAATCTGGCTGAAAGGGAATCTCATCCTTGACGTCTCCTTTTTCATGATTGCTCTCATCTATCCACAGGTGGTACGGCTCAATCCCGAGCAGAACATCCACATAAGGCAGACAGTCAGTGCAGAAATCTCTGGCTTCCTCCCATGACCACAGAGTACTGCGGAAGTTACCGTCATAGCTGACGGTAATTCCTTTTTTCTTTGCTGTTTTTAAACAGTCTGACACAAGTTTCCTGCAGTTTTCACCGAGGGCAGAGGTAATACCACTTAAATGAAGCCACGTAAAACCATCCAGCAATGCATCTAAATCAATTTCACTGAAATCATATTCTGTAATGGCACTGTTTTTCCGGTCATAGGTTACTTTACTTGGACGGATCCCATACCCATTTTCCAAATAATATGTACCCAGCCGGTGTGTCGGTGTCTCCTCAGGTGTGCTTAAAATCATGGGGGTACAGTTGACATCATTGCTTCTCAGCATTCTGACCGCACTTTTTCCGAGGCTGTTGTTGGGAACTACAGAGAAAAAAGTACTGTCTATACCAAGATTTGCAAGGGCCAGGGCGATATTTGCCTCACTTCCCCCATAACTTGCTTCGAAGTTTGCCGCCATTCGGATTTTCCCATAATCAGGAGGTGTCAGACGCAGCAAAATCTCACCGATCGTGATAAACCTGTGGCGGTTTTCCCTTTCTCCGGTTAATGAATTATTGTATTCCATAGGACTTCCTCCTCTGCGGTCTTTCCGCTTTTTTCTCTTAATATTCCAGATATGCACCTTTCATCGGACTTGCCGCATGCTCACTGAACATACGGAGTACTCCCTTTTTGTACTTCGGTCCGCGCGGTTTCCAGTTTTCACGGCGCTGCTTTAATACAGCATCTATTTCCGCCATACTCTTTGGTACGCCCGCGATTCCTACGATATTCAGCTTCCGTCCGGCTATATCGATTTCAATCAGATCTCCTTCTTCTACAAGTGCAATCGGGCCTCCGTCGACCGCTTCCGGGCTGCAGTGTCCGATCACCGGTCCCGTGGAGGCGCCGGAGAACCGCCCGTCTGTAATCAGTGCAATGCTTTTTCCGAGTTCTTTGTCACTGCTGATAGCCTCCGATGTGTAGAACATTTCCGGCATTCCGCTTCCCTTTGGCCCTTCGTAGCGGATAAAAACAGCGTCTCCTTTTTGAACTTTATGCTTAAGAACTGCATCCAGACATTCCTCTTCACTGTCAAATGGCCTTGCCTTTAAAACAGCTGTAAACATTTCTTTCGGACACGCTGTATGCTTGATGACAGCACCCTCCGGTGCCAGATTGCCTCTTAAGACAGCAATACTGCCATCCGTACCAAGCGCTTCATTATAAGGACGGATTATGTCCTCCTTTTTCAGTGATACCTGATAACGCCGGTTAAAGTCAGCGAGCCATTTCCCGCATCTCTCATAGAACCCGTTTTTCTTTAATTCATTGAGATTTTCACCCAATGTTTTTCCTGTAACAGTCATCACATCCAAATGCAGATGTTCCTGAATCTCTTCCATGATAGCCGGCACCCCTCCTGCATAGTAGAAGACCTCTGCCGGCCATCGCCCTGCCGGGCGCACATCCAGAAGATAGCGGGCATTTCTGTGAAGACGGTCGAAAGTATCGCCTGTAATCTCAATTCCAAATTCATGGGCAATGGCAGGGATATGCAGAAGACAGTTCGTGCTCCCGGAAACAGCCGCATGGACGAGAATCGCATTTTCAAAGCTCTCCATTGTGACAATATCGCTGGGACGCATGTCCGGCATAGATGCAAGCCGCACCGCCTGTTCGCCTGCTTCTCTTGCAAAAGCCAGAAGGTCCGGGCTGGATGCCGGCATAAGCGCACTCCCCGGCAGTGCCAGTCCCAGAGCCTCTGCCATAATCTGCATGGTAGAAGCCGTTCCAATAAACGAACAGGCCCCGCAGCCGGGGCAGGCATTGCATTTTGCCCAGTCTAGTTTTTCTTTATCGATCTCACCTCTCTGGTACTTTGCACTGTACATTCCAAGCTGTTCCAGAGTCAGCATTTCCGGTCCGGCATTCATCGTACCTCCCGGAACTACCACAGACGGGATGTTTACTCTTGCCAGTCCCATCAGATTTCCGGGCATCCCCTTATCGCAGCTTGCCAGATAAACACCGGCATCGAAAGGCGTGGCGTTGGCATGGATTTCAATCATATTGGCGATCATCTCACGGCTTACCAGACTATAGTTGATACCATCCGTCCCCTGACTCTCCCCGTCACAAATATCCGTGCAGTAATACCGGGCGCCGAATCCTCCGGCTTTTGCAACACCTTTTTGCACTTCTTCCACCAGCGTGTCCAGATGTCCGCTTCCCGGGTGGCTGTCCCCAAAGGTGCTCTCTATCATCACCTGTGTCTTTTCTAAATCTTCCGGCTTCCATCCGGTCCCGATCCTGAGAGGGTCAAGTTCCGGTGCCAGTTTCCGCATTTCCTGACTTTTCAATTTCATAATAATCTCCTCATCTTTCTATATAATTTATTTTAACTCATATAATTTTTTGACAGACTGCTTCTCATGTTTATGCCACTACAAACCAGACAATTGTAGCTCCAATAATTCCCACAGCCCCTACTAAAGTCTCCATGACAGTCCATGTTTTCAGATTTGTTTTTTCATCCACCTCAAAAAGTGACTTGGAGAGCCAGAATCCCGAATCGTTCACATGACTGAATGCCGTCGCTCCGGCCGCAACCGCAATTGTAATAGTTGCAAGCTGAATCTGGGACAATTCCGCAATCGCGGGCATTGATGCCATAATCCCCGCTGCCATAGTCATAGAAACGGTTGCCGAACCGACAGAAATTCTTACAACTGCCGCCACTAAAAATGCGACAATCACCAACGGCAGCGGCAGGCCCCCGACAAAGTTCCCGAACACTTCACCAATGCCTGAATTTTGCAGAATAAACCTTAACATACCGCCGCCTGAAATCAAAAGAATGATGTTGCCGCAGGAATGCAGGGAGTTTGTCATAACAGAAGTAATATCTTTTATGCTGAACCCTCCACGGATTCCGAGAAAATACATCCCGCAGATTGTTGACAAAAGCAGCGCAATAACAGGTGTCCCTAAGAACTCTAATACGGGCTGGGCGGGTGCCAGTAACGGTATAATGGATGAAAGTGTATTTAAAATAATCAGGAATAACGGAAGCAGGATGATACAGACAATCAGTATAAAACTCGGCGGTTTTACGTTTTCTTTCTTCTTTTCCTGCGCCTCCCTTTCATTTTCAAGGTAAGAACTCGGAACAGCACAGTCAAACTTCCTGCCTGCAAATTTTCCGAATATGGGGCCTGCAATAATCATTGCCGGTATTCCCACAATAATGCCTAAAATAATGACATAACTTAACTCCACATTGAGCATCTCCGCCACCAGAACCGGACCCGGTGTCGGGGGGACAAATGCATGGCCGATTGCCAGACCCGCTAATAACGGGATCGAATAATGGAAGACCGACTTCTGCGTCTTACGTGCGATACCAAATGCAACGGGAATCAAAATCAATAATCCTGATTCAAAAAATACCGGCATTCCCACAATCAGCCCGGTAACTCCGAGTGCCCACGAAGCCTTTTCCTCGCCGAATTTATTCAGGAGCGTGTCCGCAATTACCTCCACTCCGCCGGATACCTGCAGGATCGCACCGAACATAGAACCCAGGCCAATTAAAATAGCTATTGTCTGGAGCGTGGTCCCGACACCTTCTGCAAGCGTATCCGTAATCATTGTAAATGGCATACCAACCGCCAAACCAATAATCAATGCTGAAGTCATTATTGCGATAAACGGCTGAATCTTTACTTTAATAATCAGAAAAAGCAGCACAGCAAAGCCAATCAATGCACCTATAATCAATCTTTCTGAAGATGCTGTAAATTCAATCATAATGTTTCCTCCCAAACTCATTCTATACCCGAAATATGCGCATACCAACACACCGGCACATTCCTTATTTCTCTTTGCTCTATAACATATGACGTCTTATGTTTTTGTAATTTCATTATAATATTTAACTTAAAAACCGCAATACATCTGATGTATTTATTCCTATTTCCACTTAACGCACAAAAACAAGCGGGCATACGTAACAATATTCCCGCTTGTTCTGTACATTTTTCCTATATGTTTTTACTAAATGTCATTCCAACCCCAAATACATCTGATGTATTTTCCTAATTCCGTTCCTCCAGCAGTTTCATGATTGCCTGACGGTTATAAGTCAGATGCGTAATCATCGCACACTTTGCGCCTACAGAGTCTCTGTTCATAATAGCTTCTGTAATCGCCCGGTGTGTTTTTATTGTCTCCTCCATCAAAAGGCGGTGGGTGACGTTCGCAAAAGTCAGCACTGCCGTATTAATAACCGGAACCAGAAGCTCGACCACCTGATTCTTACTGCATCTTGCAATGCAGGTATGGAATTCTATATCTTTGTTAATATGTTCTGTTCCACTCACATAGAGTCTTTCGGTTTCTTCACACAGCTGTTTTAACGTTTTTAATTCCCCGTCCGTGGCATTCTTACAGGCAAGTCCGGCGATTTCCGGTTCTATCATCAAACGAACTTCAAAAAGCTGCAGGGCAAGCTCATACTTATCCTCTATCTGGTCCAAACCAAGTGGGTCTTCCCGCTGGGAGATCGTGCTAATCACATATGTACCGGCTCCCTGCCTCACTTCCAGAATACCTCTTGATACAAGCCCTTTCACCGCCTCACGGATGGTGCTCCTGCCTACACCAAACATCCCGGCAAGTTCAAATTCATTCGGTAACCTCTGTCCGACATTTACCGGTTCATTTAAAATGTACTGCATTAACCTGTCTTCAATCTGGTCGCCTAAAGGCTTTTTGTTAGATCTGTCAAAATTATACATATATCTGCTGCTCCGTTCTCGCTTCCCACATCATTTCCTTTCATAAAGGAACCTGATATGTTCATACACTTCCTGAAAATCAATAACGCATTCCCCGTCCCATATCTGCACCGGTATCTTCGCATCAAAACCATAAATAACAGGATATTCCTCATGTTCAAAATCATATACGATTACCTTTTTATTGATCGGGTCAATCATCCAGTACTCCCTTACCCCGGCATTCATATACTTATTCAGCTTAGTGACCATGTCTTTTTTTCTGGTGGATTTGGAAAGTACTTCAATTACAAAATCAGGCGCGCCATAAACACATCTGTTAATGATCTTATCCCTGTCACATACGATAATAACATCCGGCTGGACCATCGTCTTATCGTCGCAGTCCAGCTGGATATCCAGCGGTGAAATCATCGGAAGACATGTCCCTTTATTATCCATGACATGACCAAGCAGTTTTGCATAAATAAATCCGGCAATCAACTGGTGCGGGGAGGTGGGAGCGGTCATGTTGTAGAAAACTCCGTCGATAAGTTCCACCCTGATGTCATCTGGAATCTCATAATAATCCTCCAGAGTATATTCCCCCTGCTGTTTCATAGCATAAGTGCTCTGTGCCTCACGGATATATGCATCCCCTGAACTGCCCAGCAGTCTCTCTAACGCCTGAAGCGTCTCATAACGCGGGGAGGACGTGGCACCGTTAAAAACCTTCTGTACAGTCCCGAGCGGGACACCTGATAATTCTGAAATCTGGGCATATGTATAACCCAGTTCCTTCTTTCGTTCCTTCATTTCCTGAATCGTCATAGACATACATCCTTTCTTTGAATAAAAAGCGGCTTGTGGATGGACTTATATTGTTTATCTGATTATTTTTAATATAACATCTAACACTCCAAAAAACAACCGCATTTTTATATTTATATCCGCAAAATATCCATATTTTAATCTTTTCCCATAATATGCTATACAGATATGTGCAAAACAATTTCATGTTATTATAAAAATTCAATATCTGGCATAAAACGAGGATAAGACTATGGAAATACAAGTGGAAATTCTCTTTTCTGTTGTCACTAATTATGATATAATATATCCATTATCCGGAGTTCCAAAAATCATTCAGGATATATATCTTTACGGTAGAACCAGGGAATTATATGGAAAATATAAGGACCTGTTAAGTGCTACACCCAAGCTTATAAAAGTATAGGCAGAAAGAGAGGAGATCTTATGAAAAAGAGAGTTTTAGCAGCACTGCTTGCTGCGACAATGGCAATCGGCATGTTAGCCGGCTGCTCAACACCAAAGACAAACAAGCAGGAGGATTCCAGTTCTGAGTCTGGAGAAAAGGTATTTCGTTATTCCTCAAGAACAGAGCCAACGACTCTGGACCCGTCAAAGACTAACTGTATCCCTGATTGTGAGATTCAGCATGCCATTACGGAGGGCCTCGTTAGAAATACTGGCGGCGAGGTAACACCAGGTGTTGCATCAGACTGGACCGTTTCTGATGATGGTCTTGTTTACACATTCAACCTGAATCCAGATGCAAAGTGGAGTGATGGAGAGCAGATCAAAGCAGGTGATTTCGTATATAGCTGGCAGAGACTGCTGGATCCCGACACAGCCGCGCCGTATGCATTCATTGGTGAGTACATTAAGAATGGTCTTGCAGTTGAGACTGGTAAGATGGAGCCTTCTGAACTTGGAGTTGCTGCTGTGGATGATGTGACATTTGAAGTAACGCTGGAACATCCGACAGCATATTTCCTGAGTATGATCGGCGCACAGCCACAGTTCGCGCCTCTTCGTCAGGATATCGTTGAAAAGTACGGCGCAGAATTCGCTGCTGATGCCGAGAAGAATATTTACTCAGGTCCTTACGTACTGACAAGTGCCAAGAACCAGAAATGGATATTTGAGCCAAATGAAAATTACTGGGACAAAGATTCTATTAAACTTGACCGTGCAGAGCTGAGCTATGTACAGAATCAGGAGACGGCCCTTGCAATGTACGAGTCAGGAGACCTGGATTATTCTGAGATTCCTTCCGCAGCAGTACCAACCTATGAAGGCAAGGATAATACATTCCGTAATGGTAATGTAGATTATTACTACTTCAACTGCGATGAATCAACGGGTTCCCCGATAGCAAATAAGAACTTCCGTCTGGCACTGAACTATGCACTGGACAGAAATTCATTTAACACATTGGCTAACAACGGTGTACATGTACCAAGTAACGCTCTTGTATTCAGCGGATTATCAGGAGCTAATAGCACGTACGGCGAAGAATCCAATCTGGAATCCTATCCTCTTGATGGCGATAAAGATAAAGCAAAAGAGTATTTAGCCACTGCATTAACAGAGCTTGGCAAATCAAACGCATCTGACATTACAGTTACAATTACAACAACAGATGCTGATTCTGCTAAGAAGCAGGCTGAGGTTTGCCAGGAAATGTGGAGCGATGTCCTTGGTATCAATGTTGAAATCAATCAGGTTACATACGCAGAAACATTAAAGCGTCAGCAGAGCGGCGATTATGAGATCGCATGGGGCGGCTGGGGAAGTGATTACGATGATCCATACAGCTACCTTGAGCTTTTCAAATCAGACAGTTCCTACAACTACAGCCGCTTCAAAAATGACAAAGTGGATGAACTTCTGGCTGCTTCCCAGACAGAGACAGATGCAGCCGCACGTATGGATCTGCTTCATGAAGCAGAGCAGATTATCATAGACGAGGCAGCATTCCTGCCTCAGGCAGAGAGAGATGTTCATTACCTTCTTGATGAAGATGTAAAGAACGTTAAGTTCTTCTACTGCAGTGTTAATATTGATTGGGTATATGCAGATATTCAGTAATCGCATACCATTATAAAATTTTATCGCTGCCCGGGGATACCGGGCGGCGAATTTATTCGTATACAAGGAGGATTACGCATGCGGAAGTACATATTAAAGCGTGTGATAGCTGCAGTCCTGACGATGTGGGTGCTGATTACCGCCGTCTTTTTTCTGATTCGTCTGATGCCCGGAGACCCATTTCAGAATCCAAAGATGACCGCTGAGGTGCGGGCAAATCTGGAGAGCTATTACGGATTTGATAAGCCACTTATTGTACAGTACGGTACATATATGAAGAATCTGTTTCAGGGTGATTTGGGCTATTCGATGAAATTTACTAACAAAACAGTTAACACGATTATTGGTGAGACATTCCCATTCTCCGCGGACCTGGGAATCCGCGCACTTGTGCTGGCGTTGTCAATGGGACTCGTGCTTGGAATTATTTCGGCAAGAAACAGAGGAAATAAGCTGGATTTTGTCTGTGTTATCATAGCGGTTCTGGGAACCAGTATCCCCGACTTTATTATGGGAGCTATACTACAGTATGGATTTGGTATTAAGTGGGGGCTCTTGCCTGTAGCACAGTATAACGGCATAAAATATACGATTTTGCCTGCGTGTGCGCTGGCGTTTTACACATTGGCCTCGGTTTCCCGTATCATGAGGGCAAGTATGCTGGAGGTTTCCCAGCAGGATTATATTAAGACGGCCCGCTCAAAGGGTGTGTCTGAATTGAGAATCACATGTAAGCATCAAATACGAAATGCAATCATGCCTGTTATGACTGTAATGGGACCAACGGTAGCATCAGTGCTTACCGGAACCTTTGTTATCGAAGCTATTTTCGCCATTCCCGGAATGGGAAAATATTACGTAGAAAGTGTGTCAAACAACGACTATTCTATGGTATTGGGTATGACGATTTTCTACGGTGTATTTTTGATTTTGTGTAATCTGGTTGTAGATATTCTGTACGGCGTGGCAGATCCGCGTGTACGCATTGGCGAAAGGTAGGTGAGAGAAATGGCAGAATTAAATAAAGAAGCTTTTATAATACGCGGGAAAGACACCACCCGCATGGAAAACATCAGCAGGCCATCCCTCTCCTTCTGGCAGGATGCATGGAGACGCCTTCGGAAGAACCGGAGTGCATTTATCGGACTTTGCATTGTTGTGCTTTATGCATTGCTGGCTATTTTCGCACCGATGTTCAGCCAGTACACACAATCCCAGATGGATATCAATGCAAGAAGCGCATTTATCTCCAGCGCTCATTGGCTCGGGACAGACTCTACAGGACGCGACCTTTGGGTGCGTATCTGGATGGGAGCGCGTGTATCTCTTAGTATCGGCCTGATTGCAGCAGTTGTAAATATGTGTGTAGGTGCTGTAATCGGCGGACTTTGCGGATATTACGGCGGTAAGCTGGATATGATTGTGATGCGTATTGTAGACCTTTTATACGGAATTCCCAGTCTAATTATCACCATCCTTGTTATGATGGTACTTGGTAAAGGTATTACACCGCTGATCGTAGCCATGTGTGTCGTTGGATGGATTGGGACATGCCGCTTTGTACGTGGCGAGGTATATCGTATTAAGGAGCAGGATTTTGTCCTTGCTGCCAGAGTACTCGGTGTACCGGACTTTAAGATTATTATTAAGCATATGATTCCAAATATTCTTGGAATGCTCGTAACAAACCTGTGTATGGCAATCCCGGGAGCTATTTTCCAGGAAGCCTTTCTAAGTTACATCGGACTTGGTATTACACCGCCTGACTGTAGCTGGGGAGTTATCTGCAAAGAAGGAATTCAGTACCTGCGCTATTCACCGCATCAGGTGCTGATACCGGCATTTTTTGTATGTACGACCATGCTGGCTTTGAACCTTCTCGGTAACGGCCTGCGTGACGCAGTCGACCCAAGACTGCGCGGAACAGAATAGGAGGAGTCGTAGAAATGACCGAACGAGAAAAGATACTAGAACTGAAAAATGTAGTATATTCCTTCCATACATACGGCGGCGAAGTAAAAGCTGTGCGTGACGTAAGCTTTGAAGTAAGGAAGGGAGAGATACTTGGAATTGTGGGTGAGTCTGGCTGCGGAAAAAGTGTTACAGCCCAGTGCATTATGAGACTGAACCCGGAACCGCCGGGATTTTTCGAGGGCGGCGAGGTACTTGTTCACGGTAAAGATGTTTTGAAAATGACAAAGAAAGAGCTGCGTAAGCTCCGGGGGCAGGATATCGGGTTTGTATTCCAGGATCCTATGACATCCCTGAATCCAACCATGAAGATTGGCGCACAGATTGAAGAAGTATTTTTAGGGCGCACTGATGTGACAAAGAAAGAAGTGAAGGAAAAAGCCCTTGAGATTATGAAGCTGGTTGGTATTTCAGATGTAGAGAAGCGATATAAACAGTACCCCCACGAATTGTCAGGTGGTATGAAGCAGCGTGTTATGATTGCCATTGCCCTTGTGAGCCGCCCGGACATTGTTATCTGCGATGAGCCAACTACTTCTCTGGATGTAACCATTGAGGCACAGATCCTTGATCTGCTTCTTGAACTGAGAGAAAAACTTGGAACGTCGATTATTATTATTACACATGACCTGGGCGTTATCGCACGTATGTGTGACCGGGTGGTAGTTATGTATGGCGGCAAGGTTGTCGAAAAAGGTACCGTACAGGAAATATTTTATGATACAGCTCATCCATACACAAAGGGCCTGATGGGCTCCATTGCGAAGCTGGATACAGCAAAAGGAGCAAAACTGACCCCTATCGATGGTACACCCCCTGATTTATTCTTCCCCCCGAAGGGATGTCCATTTGCAGCCCGTTGCGAATACGCTATGGATGTATGTAAAGACAATCCGCCAGGCTGCTACCATATAACAGATGAGCATATTACAAATTGCTGGCTCCAGCATGAATTTGCTCCTGATACGGACATGAAGAAAGCAAACGCAGCAATACTTGAGGAAGGAGAGGTGAAGACGGATGAATAATAATGAAAAACAGCCTCTCGTGCAGGTAAGGGATGTATGTAAGTACTTTAAAGTCGGGAAAAAGGCTTATCTAAAGGCAGTAGACCATGTTTCCTTTGATGTCTTTAAAGGTGAGACAGTAGGTGTCGTTGGAGAGTCTGGCTGTGGTAAATCCACCCTTGGCCGCTGTATGATTCGTCTCTACGAGCCTACAGCCGGGGAAGTGATTTACGATGGCAAAGATATTACAAAGCTTTCCAAAGAGGAGCAGAAGCAGTTCTGCCAAAAAGTACAGATGATCTTCCAGAACCCCTATGCGTCGCTTAATTCCCGTATGACAGTTAAGGAGATCGTAGGAGAAGGTTTAAAGCAGCATGGAACACCCAGAAAAGAACTGGAGGAGCGTGTAAAAACGCTTCTTGAAACGGTAGGCCTTAATAAGGATCATATGTCCCGTTTCCCTCATGAGTTCTCGGGCGGACAGAGACAACGTATCGGTATTGCCAGAGCCCTTTCCGTAGAGCCGGACTTTATTATCTGTGACGAGCCGATTTCAGCCCTTGACGTGTCTGTACAGGCACAGGTTATTAACATGCTGAAGGAGCTTCAGGAGAAACGTGGACTGACCTACATGTTCATTGCCCACGATTTGAGTGTAGTAAAATATATTTCAGACCGCGTAGTTGTTATGTATCTGGGAACAGTGGTCGAGACTGCTGAGACGGAGGAGCTTTACGGCAACACTATGCATCCTTACACAAAAGCGCTGATTTCCGCCATTCCAGAGGCAGATCCTGATAGGGCAAAAGCGAGCCAGCGTATTCCGATTAAGGGCGAGATTCCAAGTCCTATTAACCCGCCGGAGTGCTGCCGGTTCGTGGAGCGGTGCCAATATGCAACAGAACGTTGTCACAAAGAGCAGCCTGAACTTCGCGAAATGACTCCGGGACATTATGTAGCATGCCATCTTGTGTAATCTGATGGTACCATCTTTGACGTAAAAATCCGTGGAATGCATGAAAGCTTTCCACGGATTATTTTTATAGTTCAATTAATTCTTTTGTCGCACTAATGAGGTTCTCATATCCATCTTCTGTAATCAGTACCTGATCTTCGATCCGGACTCCGCCCCAGCCCGGGATATATAGTCCGGGTTCAACTGTCACAACGTTTCCTTTTTCAAGTACTGCTGTAGAATTCGAACCCAGGAACGGAATCTCATGTACGAATACACCTACTCCATGTCCGATGCCGCCATAGTTATACTGCTCGTACTCTGTTCCTCTGATGGCTTTTAAAGATGCTTCATAGGTTTCTTTTCCAGTTGTTCCAGGTCTTAAGATGGCTTCAAAGTCTTCCACCATCTGCTGCTCCAGTACATAAACCTCTCTCTGCTTTGCTGTTGCCTTCCCTAATACAACTGTTCTTGTCATATCTGATAAATAGCCTTTGTACTGGCAGCCGTAATCCATCAATACAAAGTCTCCATATTCCAGTGCTTTTGAAGAAGGAATCCCATGCAGTAAAGAAGTTCTTGCCCCTGAAATCAGAATTCCACCGTAAGGTTTTGTATCAGCACCTTCCATCACCATATAGTGTGATAATTTCGATGCCAGTTCTTTTTCTGTTACACCAACGCGAATATCTTTGATGATTTTCTCAAATGCCCTGGAAGCAATGTCACAGGATATACGCAGACATGCAATTTCTTCTTCTGATTTAATTGCACGGAATGTTTCTATCACATCTACGGTAGGAACGAGTTCTGCCTTTGCCTTATCTTCCATTTCTTTATAGTCCTGATAGGTTACCTTATCTGATTCAAACCCCACATTTTTAATATGCTCTGTGCTTATAATATTACCCAGAGCATCACCAATGGTTTTCCCGGGAGTACGCCAATTATAAATCTGATAATCCGGGCATTCCTCAGCAGCCTGTTCTGTATATCTTGGATCGGTTATAAAATATTTTTTGTTTTTAGTAATAACAAGGTATGAATCATCCCCTGTGTATCCACTGATGTATCTTACGTTTGCAGGACTGCTTATGTAAAATGCCTCCAGGTTTTCTTTTTCCATATACGTTAATAATTTCTGTACGTTGTTCATCTTTGCTCCTCCTATGTGGCATTACCACACTATTTCATGATTTCTTCAATATCCTGCCATCTTCTCGGTATATTTGCGGATAAATTTACACAGCCGTCTTCTGTAACCAGACAATTATCTTCCAGCCTGAAACCAATTCCCCATTCTTCATGATAGATACCCACATCAATGCAGAATACCATGCCCGGTTCTGTCAGCCTGCCTTTTACATCAACCACGTCATGCACATCAAACCCAATATGATGTGCACCGCCATGCCACATATAAGTGTCGATGTCATCCGCATTATCCAAAACTCCTGCTTCCATTAGCTGCCGGCAGTTATAGCTTTTTATCATCTTATCAATATCCATAGCTGGAATACCTGGTTTTACCGTTCTGAACATATACTCTGAAGTATTGTATGCACACTCGTATAACAGCTTTTGTTTGTCTGAATATTTCCCATTACAGGGCCATCCGCGGGAAACATCCGTAGTCACATGGTCATAGTTGACTCCCACGTCATTTAAAACCATATCTCCATCACACACCTGCCCCATATAACTATAATAATGAATACAGAAATTGTTCTTTCCACCGGAAATAATCGAAGGAAATCCTGGCTCTAAAAGTCCATGCTGCGCTAATACAAAATCATAATATGCTTTATACTGGTATTCATACATCCCTGGTTTTGAATGTTCCATCATTGCAAGGATACCTTCTCTTGTGATTTCCTCTGCCTTCTTCAGCGCTTCAATTTCGCAAGGTTTTTTGATCGTTCTTAAGGTCTTTAAGATTGCTCTTGCACTGTCAATTTTAATGTCCGGATATGTTTCTTCAATATAAGATTGAATGCTCCGGGCCGGATATCTGACATTTCCACCAATGGTGCTTTCATCAATATCCAAATAGACAGTATCCACCTGTCTTTGCGAAAGTGTCTGCTCTAACATTGGCTGAAATGCTTCCAAAAAGGCGTAGTCTGCAACACCTGAGACTGCTTCTGCCTCTGGCATTGTCAATCTCCTTCCAGTCCATCTTTCTTTCATCTTATCTGGTGGGAGAAGAAACAAGGTTTCTTTTATGTCACCTGTTTCTGTGACCTGTCCCCAAAGAATGCTTTCCTTTTGTTCCACTCCTGTCAAATAAACAAAATTTCTGTTTGCAAAGAATGGGTAATCTTCATCATTCGTTTTTCGAAGCTCCTCCCCACTAAAAATAAGTACCATTGAGGATGGTTTCAAATTTCGGTATAATGCAGATCTGTTTTCCTTATAGAATTTTGCGTCCATGACTGCCTCCTATATTCTGACTTAAGTAATACTAATACTCCATGACGAAATATACCTGATAAGATTGTTCGTCAATTTGATAAAGTGGTATAAACGAATATCCCTGACAGTGAAAAACCAACTCTTCACCATCCCTTTTCCACAATGTTTCTAATGGTTTGTCCCCTTTCTTTACATGGATATGCTCCAGCTCATCCGTAACTGCTGCCAGTACATAAGGGCCATAAAAAAGCGTCGTTAATTCCGGAACATCTGGCGTCGTCCTAATATGCAGTCCACAGGGATACTCCAGTTCCAATCCCACAGTTCCCTGTTCAAAACAAAGATCTGACACAATATATCCCTCTTGCTCTTCTGCCACTTGTATCTCCTGGTTTACTTTTAGTTTCACTTCACCCTGACACCAGTCTGGTTTGCGAAGTTTTACTCTTTTTATTATAGGCCTCGCAGATTCCTTTGACAAGCGGGAAATCTCCAATACAATCTTTTCCGGATGATTACTTTCACCGTACTGTACAATTTCATATCCACCCTTTTCCCATAAGATTTTAGATGGAATAAACTGATTGATATAAAGGGTCTCATCCCCATAAAAATAAGCACTGTCTAAATATTTAGAATGACTTTCCATTCCGGTTCCATGACAGCAGGAATTTTCAAAAAGGAACTCCCTTTTCGCCCCGGCCTTTAACGGGAAAAAATAGGTACTTTCACCTGTTTTTTTCTTGTCCAGACCCGGCACGATATGATTGAGCACCGTTCGTTCATAGTAATCCATATAATCTGCCCTTGGTTCATATTCATAGAGCATTTTCGTCAGTTTCAGCATATTATAGGAGGCACAGCTTTCTGCCGTACTGTCTGTAAGCAATCCCCCAATCCGGTTTCTGGCATGAAACATCTCTGCTTCCCCAACGCCACCAATGGAATACGAATGGAAACGTGTTACAACGTCCCAAAAGAATGCAGCCCTTTCATAATCAGGGGCCTCTTTCGTCGCATCAAAACGCTTCAGCATTCCAATGATTTGCGGAATGTGTTGGTTGGCGTGTATACCACTTAAGGCATCGATATGATTTTCTAATGGCAGTAACAGCTTTTCATTATCAAACAGACGTGCTGTTTCTATATATTCTGTTTTCCCTGTATATTCGTATAGCCAGATCAGGCTTTCATTAATTCCCCCAAACTCTCCTGCTATATAAATGCTCCACATCTTTTCCAGTTGTTCCGGGTGTAGTTTTTTTAATCGCGCTGTAATCCAGTCTCCTAATCCTTCTGCCACCTTCAGTGCGGTTTCGTTCCGGGTAAAACGATAGCTGTCTATGAGTCCTGCTAAAATTTTGTGCATGGTATAATAAGGCGCCCAGATTTTGGGATATGTAACATATTGCTCCAATAAATCAAACTGTTCCTGAGAATATGCACTTAAAAATCCTTTCTGGTATCCTTCTAACCGGCCAAAAGCTTCCTGACATTTTTGCAGTTCCTCTACCAGATAGTCTGCTTTTTCCTTAAAACACTCTTCACCTGTACTATGGTAAGCCAGTGCCAATGCAGTCAAAAAATGCCCTGTCGTATGCCCTCTTAACAAACCCTCTGGAGAATCCCATCCCCTCATTGGTTTTGCCTGTCTGACAGGAAGTCCTGCTGCCTCCCGGAAACTATAGAGAAACTGGTCTAAATCTTGCTTTTTTAAATACGCATGCATGTTCTGTTGTGCCTCATAATAAGGCGAACCTTCCAATAGTATCAGATTCCCTGCATCTTCTGTATCACTGATACTGATGGCCTTCTTTTCTTTATTGCAAATGTCTGCCTTGGATTCCTCAAGAACCTGAACTTCCAGTGTAACAGCTTCTTTCGTGTCCTTAACTTTTCCAGAAAAAAAGTATGTACCACCATACTCAAATAAATGCATCCGGTTCTCATCCCATTGGACTTCTTTTACAATCGTGTCTCCATCCTCCGTATCCACCACAGTGTACGCTGGAAGCATATATTCCTTTCCTTTGTTCACCTTTACTTTCAATGGATATACCTTTTGAATGGTGTCTTTCTTCACTTCTTCCAATACTGTAATATCATAGACTTGTGTTTTGCAGACCTCCCCATATGTAAATGTTGCCGTTAATTCAATTTTCCGGTTCCCCATTCCATATGCAGGTCTTCTTACGGTTCCATCCGGCTGCAAAATACCTTCATGAGAAGATTCCCATGTAATGACGCTCCCATTCTTCCCCTTAGTTGGAAGATCGAGGTTAAATTCTACGGTATTCAAATTTCCCAGATAAATGGCATGAATGTCTTCTTCAATCACATTTTGTTTTTCTGTCGTTGTCATCATGATAATCTATTCCTTTTGTTTAAGCGCGTGTCCGATTTTTCTTCATCATAACACATTACTTAGCATCAAACCAGAGTGTGTTTGATAAATCATGTATACGGATAATGTCCCGCTTAGAGTTCGGAGGACCCTTTCAGGCCCTCCGCCTTTTCGCCTTCATCTTGCAATAGACCATAGCCACCATCGTGCTCGCCGCCGTCGCCAGTATCCCCGCGCCGACGATCCCCGCCGGGTTCACAGATCCGTACTGACTCCTATAAGCTATCACATTCACTGGTATCAATTGCAGCGATGAGATATTCATGATTAGAAACGTGCACATCTCATCCGAAGCCACTCCCGGTTTTACTGTATTAATCCCCTTCTGCCGCCTCTCCTTTTCGAGTTCTGCAAGTGCACTCATGCCCTGCAGCCCGGCCGGTGTCGCCGCCCAGCCCAGCCCAAGGAAATTGGCAATAAAGTTTGTTGTTATATACTCATTCGCCTTATGTCCTTCTGGTATATCCGGAAACAGAAACCGGATCAGCGGTCTCATTTTTTTCGATGCCATTTCTATAATTCCCGCTCTTGTCGCGATCTCCATCATCCCTACCCAGAATGACATAACACCCATCATAGTAATACACAATGTTACAGCCTCTTTCGCAGAATCCAGAGCGGCATTGGTGATATCCGGCATTTTGCCGTTAAAAGCGCCGAATACGACTCCTATTATGATCATGGCTGCCCACAAATAATTCAGCATTTCTTCCTCCTTTGATTTTTTTAAGATTAATGTAATATTTCTGTGATTTTTATGTTACAATAGACTCAAAATAACTTCATGATTCGAGGTACCTGTTATGATTCCATATAGTAATTTTTATGTTGAAAATTATCATACATATTATGAAGACATTGCTGATAAAAATTTAAAGTCCCTGCGTCTTATATCCATGCTGGGGACAATTGCAGGAATTCCTCTGATTGTTATTTCACTGGTAATTGAAGAATTTCTAACCGCTACGGGAGCATACATTACGCTATTTCTTGCATCCTTAATTTTGAATATACTTACTAAAACATTTCTAAAGAAACATATACATGCCATTCCTATTGCTTTTTATATCACATATTCGGTCATTATGTCTGCCGCAGTTTATCTCGGCACTATAGCACAGCCTGATATGAACGCTGTCACATTTATTGTGTTTTTGGTCGTTCTGCCTCTATTTATGATCGATCTTCCGTCACGAATGTGTTTCTTTATGAGTGTGTTTTCCCTTATATTCTGTATTATGACGAGATACTTTAAAGTTCCGTATGTTGCATCTTACGATATCATTAATACCGTTATATTTTTCCTGATCAGTATCCTGACTTCTCATCAGTCTAACTACCTGAATATGAAGCAGGTTATGTCCAATAATATTCTGGCAATCCAGAGAGATACAGACAAGATGACCGGTCTGTGGAACCGTGGTTTCTGTGAAAGAAAGATCACGGCATTTACTGCACAGAATGGTTCGAAAGGTGCCCTCCTTGTCATTGATATTGATAATTTTAAGCTGGTCAATGATTCCAAAGGGCATGACTGTGGTGACCGGGTGCTCAAGGAGATTGCATCTGCACTGAAGCATTCCTTTCGTTCAACGGATATTATCGGACGGCTCGGCGGGGATGAGTTTATCGTCTTTCTTCCTGACTGCATTGATCCGGAGATCATCCGGCAGCGCATTTCCAGATTTCTTGAAGATGTCGGTAATATCAATGACTCTGCCGGAGAAGAAATTCCGCATATAAGCGCAAGCGTCGGAGTCGCCTTTTTCCCGGAGGACGGCAGTTCTTTTAAGGAACTGTTCAAGCACGGTGATGAAGCTCTTTATTTATCTAAGCAAAACGGAAAGAACCAGTATGCGTTCTACCATATTTTACATTAATGGTTCGTCAGTTTCCCCATATATTCTTCCACGAGTGTAAATGGTGCAGGCCCGACAGAGAGCACCGCCTCGTGGAATTCTTTTTGTGAAAAATCATTGCCCTTTTGTTTTGCCCATTCCTTCTTCAATTCCAGAAATTCCACATATCCGATATAGTATTTTAGATAGTTTCCCGGTGAGCCGATGATCAGTTCATAAATCCGTTCAATCACTTTACTGTCTTTGATTCCATAGTTTTTAAAAAAGGCAATGGTGTCAATCTTACTCCATCCTTCATAATGGATTCCCATATCGGCAAGTGCATATAATCCGAGAATAATCGAACTGTTTTTCTGCAGCAGTGTGGCCTGCTCCTTACTCAGCGAAGAAAGATAATAACTGCACATCTCTGCATAGGTTGCCCATCCCTCTACATATCCGCCAAAGTTGAAGATACTCCTTAATGGGTCCGGGTCTGTTCCTGCATAGTAAACAGTCTGGTACAGGTGTCCCGGGTACCCCTCGTGGGCAAGAGTTGTATATAATGTAAGGTTATTACTCATCTGTGACTGATTGACATAAATCACATTTTCTTTCGTGTTATCGATTGCCGGTATCATATAGAAAGCCGGGCTTAAATGTTCTTCCATTGCTTTCGGGACATATTTTACCTGAGTCACAGTCTCAGGAGGCTCCGGGAATGACTTCCCTGTCTTCGATTCCAGTTCATTCAGAATCGTAACCGGGTTGTTATCCTCCATAGCAGCCGTTTCTTTCGCTTCATTCCCTGCAATCTGGAGAACTTCTTCCATAGCCTCCAGATCTGATATGATCTGCCGTCTTGTCAGATCTTCCAGCTCCGGTACTGTCCTGCCCGACCCGGTCGCTTCTTCCACAATCTGCTCATAATAGTTTTTTCCATCAGGCAGGTGGCAGAGTCCCTCTTCATTTTTTCCGGTTCCCTTAAGGCTCTGCACTGCCGAAACCAGTCGGCTGTATGCCGGCAGGACATAGCTCTGAAGCATCTGGGCATTTTTCTTAATATAACTGCTCTGCTGTGCACTTGAAATATTCAGTTCCTTGAGGCGGTCCACAAAAGTAGAAATCAGATAATTACTCTCCCCCATTTCCATAAAGGCTGTGCACTGGGCAATAACCGTGTCAGCCGCATAATCCGCCATAAACAATCCGGCTTTTGATTTTTCCTTCTCAAATGCAATCAGAGAATCGAAATAATCGGGAGTGGTCTGCATGAGTTCCAGATATGTATCAATATCTTCCTCACTGTAGAACTGATATTCCGACAGCAGTACCGGAAGCTGCGTCTGGATTCCGCTGACCAGTCCCAGAGGCTCCTCATATAAAAGATAATTTGCATTTTTCTGGGCCATTTGTAGATAATAATCCAGAACATCATAAGTCAGTTGGTTTTCCACAGACAGGCTGTCATAAGAAAACTGGTTCAAAGCAGCTTTCAGGTTCTCGTAAGAAGCCGCAGCAGCTTTTGAATCTGCCGAAAAGCTTCCGAATGTTACCGGGGCCTCCCTGATCCCGTACTTTTCCGGGTCCTTCAGGGAATAATGGAGGCTGATCGAATTCGAGGAAACCTCCTGGCAGAATACTTCATTTGTAAATGACTGGAATGTTTTATTCTGATTGGCGCCGGACTTCTGGCTGCACCCCGTGAACAGCAATGTACCTGCTATGCTGATAGTAAGACAAACGGCAAGAAGCCGCTTCTTTATATGTCTGGGAAATAGAGATGGCATAAGAACTCCCCTGATATCTTTGCTTTATTTTATGAAAAAAAGAAAGACGATATGCTAAACGAAGTCATTTCCTGTATTTTCTATACATTGATTTTCAGAAAAAGGCATATAAATAAAGCAATAGTAAATAACCGGCCGAGGTATTTCATGCAGTTTTTTCTTTATATCACAGACTTTATCGTTCCCTTTATCATACTCGCCATCGTCACCTATGGAGTCCTGATGAAAACGAACGTATACGATAATTTCATCAAAGGAGCCAAAAGCGGGTTCTTCACAGTCATAAAGATCATGCCCACCCTGATCGGCCTCATGGTCGCCGTCGGCATCCTGCGCGCCTCCGGTTTCCTCGACTTCCTCTCCTCCCTGATCGGCCATTTTACCGCGTACATAGGCTTCCCCGGAGAGCTCGTCCCCCTTACCATTGTAAAAATGTTCTCCTCCTCCGCGGCAACAGGGCTGCTTCTCGACATCTTTAAAGAATACGGCACCGACTCCCGCCTTGGACTCATCGCCTCCATCTCAATGGCATGCACAGAAACCATATTTTACACCATGAGCGTATACTTCATGACCGCCAAAATAAAAAAATCACGCTACACCCTGCCCGGTGCACTGCTCGCAACCTTCGCAGGACTCGTCGCAAGTGTGCTCCTCGCGGGGATGATGTTCAAAGGGGTCTGACCCTTTTGAGCTCCGTTTTTCGAATTTTCAGATACAATTCAGAAAATGAACTGCAAAAGGGTCTGACCCCTTTGCATTGCCATATGGGATGTGCTAAAATTGTGTTAAGAAAAAGCGGAGGTGTTTCTATGGCCAGTGTGACTTTGAAGAATTTAAATAAAACTTATCCCAACGGATTTATTTCCGTTAAAAATGTTTCTCTTGAAATTGGAGATGGTGAATTTGTAACATTCCACGGTCCAAGCGGCTGTGGTAAATCTACGATACTCCGCATGATAGGCGGACTGGAGGATATCACTACCGGGGAAATTTATCTGGGAAAGGAACTGCTTAATGACATCCTCCCCAGAGACAGGAGCCTTGCAATGGCTTTTCAGAATTATGTACTGTATTCTCATTTTAACGTTTACGATAACATGGCATTGGGGCTCAGACTGCGCAACCTCCCCCGCGGAGTCATTGATACCCGCGTTAAAATAGCTGCCGATTTCTTCGGTATTTCGGGCATCATTGACAAGAAAATCCGGTCTATTTCTGAATCGGAAAAACAAAAAGTTGCCCTGGGACGGGCTATTGTATGCCATCCAAAAGTCTTGCTTGTTGATGAGGATTTCGCAAGGCAGAATGAACAGCGCCGTCAGGAAATGATCGCAGATATCAAGAAAATCAATAAAGATTTGGGGATAACCGTGCTCTATGTGACAAATAATTATGATGAAGCAATTACACTCGGAACAAAAATTGTTTTTATGAAAGAAGGGGAAATTACAGAAGTACGTCAGTAAAATAGTTTTTTTAAAGCTGCCGTATATTAAATTTTTTATACAGAATATTGGTACTATCTGATCTGCATTGTATCATGTCCTGTTGAGAGTTTATTGTATGCGGCAGCTGTTTTTATGTACTTTTATTTTTGTAGATTTGCATTTAAGTGGCTATTTAAAAAAATATCTATGCTTTCATTCAAATATTTTTCTTTAAATGAAAAGACGTATTGCAGCTTATGCAATACGCCCTAACATGAGTTCAATCCAAGTCCTATATTATAATTCCGGATTCTTAAATGTCTTTCCTGTCTGAACATGATGTCTCTCCCCGCTGCCTTACATGATACTGATCTCTGATGTCAAAACTGTTGCCTTATCTGATGCCTGTCCCAGATGTCCTGCCTGTTGTCATATCCTTGATGTCTGTCCCAGATGTCCTGCCTGTTGTCTATCCTCGATGTCTTACCTGATGTCATATTCCTGAGATCTTACCTGACGTCAGCACTGATGTCATATCCGAAATTTTGCAAAAAGGTGCCGCGATATCCGCGACACCGTTGTCAGCTTGGTTCACTTTGAACTTGGTTTTTATTTTATACTCACTCGTTCAAAACGTCAATGTGATATTTTTCTAAAATAATCTTAGAATATCAACAAATTTTTAACAATCTTACTAATTTTATTCCACCCTGCCTTCGAGGTAATTATAAATTTCCCTCTTCTGCACACCACGGTCTTTTGCCACCTTTTTCATGGCATCTTTTTTACTGAGGCCTTGTGACAGATATACATCCATGTGTTCTTGAACGCTCATCTCTTCCCACTTTTCACGCTCTTCCCGCACGGCATCTTCTCGATTCCTGCCCTCAATAACAAGCACACATTCCCCCTTAGGTTCATTATTTTCATAATAAACCGCTGCCTCTTCAAGGGTCGTTGCAAATGCCGTTTCATGACGCTTCGTCAGCTCCCTGCACACAGTTACCCTCCGGTTTCCTAAATGCTCCAGAAGCAGCTTCAGAGTCTTCACAAGCCTGTGAGGAGCTTCATACAAGATCATCGTCCTGAATTCTCTCTCCAGCTCCTCCAACACCCAGGCCCGCTCCTTCTTTTCCGTCGGAAGGAATGCTTCAAATGCAAATCTCCGAGTGGATAAGCCGGATAAAGTGAGCGCCGTAATGCAGGCCGCCGCACCGGGAAGTGATGTCACTGGAATTCCTGCCTCATAACACATCTTAACCAGTTCCTCCCCCGGATCAGATATCCCGGGCGTCCCGGCGTCAGTTATCAAAGCAATATCCATCCCATCCTGCAGCTTTTCCACAAGCTTTTTTCCCTTATCAAACTTGTTATACTCATGATAACTCGTCATAGGCGTCTGGATTTCAAAATGATTCAGCAGCTTAATACTGTTGCGGGTATCCTCCGCAGCTATCAAATCCACCTCTTTCAGCGTGCGTATCACACGGAACGTCATATCCTCAAGATTTCCGATGGGAGTCGCACATAAGTATAAAGTTCCTGACATAAACCCTCCTTAGAGGACGTAATCTTTTTCAGGTTTACTACGTCCCAAATTAACTTTTGCCCTGTACCTTTTTGTACATGATTACCGGCGGTTCTACTGTCACCCGGGATTTACCGCCTTTTATCCCCTCTATCATCACCATTGTTGGTTCTTTATCCACATAAGGGTGAATAAACTGCAGCCGTTTTGGTTCTATTTTATACTGATTCATCTTCACCATGATCTCTGCAAGCCGGAATGGCTTATGTATCATGTAAAATCTGCCCTTACTTTCCCGCAGCATTTTCCCGCTCTCTCGCAAAATATCATCGAGTGTACATAAAATTTCATGCCGGGCTATTGCTTTTGCATCCTGTGGGTTTTTAAGTCCGTGCTGATCCAGCATATATGGTGGATTTGTTACGATTACATCAAAAAAGGCCGGCCCCAGTATCTCAGCCGCCTCTTTTATATCTCCTGTTACGATATCGATCTTATCTTCAAGCCGGTTGTGAATCACACTCCGCCTTGCCATGTCTGCGCTCTCAGCCTGTATCTCCAGCCCTGTAAAATGGCTGCCGGATGTCTTGGCCGCCATCAGGATTGGCAGGATACCAGTCCCGGTTCCTAAATCTAGCACAGTCTCATCCTTTTTTACTCTGATAAAATCAGAAAGCAGCACTGCATCAATCCCGAAACAAAAACGTTCCGGGTTCTGGATGATCTCGTACCCGTCCAGCTGCAGGTCATCGAGCCGCTCCCCGGGATATAATTTAGTTGTCATCTAATTTCGATGCTCCTTCACCTTTCTCAAGTTCTGCAAGCTTCTTCATCTCTTCCCTGGATACTTTGGCCTTCCTGCGCCTTGGCTTGAATTTCAGTTCCTCCGCTTTATATTCCCGGATCTCCTTCTCATCATTCTCCAAAGTTACAATTACCTTGACCAGCTTTCTTAACACGCTCAGTGAATGTACGGTTCCGGTAAGCCCCTCAGCTGTTGTGACGGTATCTCCAAGGGACGGGAGCTGACTGTTAAGCTCCTCGTAAGTCTCTTCCTCATTCGTCAGACAGCACATCAGGCGCCCGCATACACCGGAAATCTTCGTCGGATTCAAGGACAGGTTCTGTTCCTTCGCCATCTTAATCGAAACTGCTGCAAATTCGGAAAGATAGGTGTTACAGCAAAGGGGCCTTCCGCAGATGCCGATTCCCCCGCGGATCTTAGTCTCATCCCTCACACCAATCTGCCTCAGTTCAATCCTTGTACGGAAAACCGCTGCCAAATCCTTTACCAGTTCTCTGAAATCGATTCTTCCGTCAGCCGTAAAATAAAACAATACCTTATTATTATCAAATGTATATTCTGCATCTATCAGCTTCATCTCAAGCCCATGCTTACGGATTTTCTCGAGGCAGATCTTGAAAGCCTCTTTTTCTTTTTCCCGGTTCTTCTCCTCCACTTTGCTGTCCTGTTCAGTAGCTACTCTGATCACAGACTTCAGCGGCTGAACCACCTCTTCATCCTTTACTTCCTTAGGCCCTGCAACGACACGTCCAAACTCAACGCCGCGCGCAGTCTCTACGATTACATTATCACCCTGCCTGATGTCGAACTTCCCCGGCGCAAAGAAATAAATCTTCCCGGCCGTACGGAATCTCACACCTATTACTTTAGTCATCCTATTAGTTCTCCTTTATTGTCAGTAAAAGCAATTCCATCGTCAGCTCAAAGTTTACATTTGCCTTAAGCCTTGACTTTGCTTTCTCAAGTGCATCTAAAATAATCTCAATCCCTTCATAGGAACTCTTATTTGCACGATCCTTGATATACTTCAGCTGGTCTGAAAAAACCACCCTGTCCACATTGCGTGTTGCCTTATAGATCAGCACGTCACGGTACCATATCGCGATCACATCCAGATAATCCGAAATCTCCAGCTTGTAGGACATACATCTCTTCACGGCATCGATCAGTTCATTCAGATCCATCTCGTTAATATTTCGCAGCAGATGAACTGCCTCTTCCTTGATCTCATTAAAATGTTCGGACGTAGCAAGCATAATGGCTTTGCCCATATTACCCTGCGCAAATGCCACACAAACATCCGCCTTATAATCTGGTATCTCCATCTGCTCCATCAGATACTTCTTCACAAGCTGGTCCTTAATGTTACGCAGCTTAAGCATTACACATCTGGACCGTATCGTCGGCAGCAATATCTCAGCATTCTCCGTCAGCAGCATGATCACGGCATACTCCGGCGGTTCCTCAATTGTCTTCAGGAGCGCATTCTGGGCCTGAACAGTCATCATATCCGCATCGGCAATGATATATATCTTGTATCTGCTGCTGTAAGGCTTGATCACAATATCATTATTCACCTGTTCCCGGATATCATCAATACTGATGGTACTCGGCTTCTCGTGTGTCACCTTGATAATGTCAGGCTGGTTATTATTAACCGTCTGCTTACAGGACTGGCACTTGCCGCACGCATCCCCGTCTTCTTCCCTGTCCTGACACTGCAGGCTCATAGCAAACAGGCTGGCAAGCAGTTTCTTGCCGGACCCCTTTTCCCCATTTAGGATATATGCATGGGAAACCTTGTCCGTCTTCACTGCATTCCCTATATATTGTATAATATTCTTATGTCCCACTACATCTTTAAATCCGCTCATAAAATCACCTGCTGCCTCTTCTATTTTCCCTTTGTAAGTTACTTTTCGTATATTGTACTACAGGTATCTTACAAAGTTGTGAACTACTCATTAAGTATATCATAATTTTTCGTGAAGATATAGTCCATAAATGCGGGTTTTCTTTGATATTTTCTTACTGCCCGGAGATGGATATTCAACTGATTCTTATAATCTGTCCCGGAAAAATCAGATCCGGATTGCTGATACCATTAATCTGGGAGAGTCGCTGATAGCTTGTACCATACTTGGATGCAATGCCTGACAATGTGTCACCATTTTGAACAGTGTATGACTTTGATGAAGCCACCACACCGTTTATTTTAAGAATCTGGCCCGGGTAAATTAAATCTGGATTGGCTATGTTATTGATCTTTGCAAGCTGCTGATACGTCGTTCCATATCTCGCCGCAATCTGGCTCAATGTTTCACCTCGTTGTACAGTATGCGTCCTTTCTTCAGTACCTGTCCCATTTTGCGGTTTAAATTCTGGTTTCCCATCCGGTTTGGTGCCGTGCTGCTGGGTCTTTAGTCCTCCACTAATTTCATTTGGAAAATCCCTGTAGCACTCATTCATATCTGTGTTTCCACTAATTCCTGCTACCCGTCCGGTACTGCTGTACTGCCACATATCTTTATCCTTGCCGGTATAATCACAAGTACTGTTATACTGCGCAATCCACTTGGTAAACCGGTCCAGCCCGGGCAGATAGTGATTCCACCAGTTCAAATTTGCGTAAATACCACACCAGTATCCGGCTGACTCTATCATATCCCCAAACCGTTTCGCACGCTCCACCGCCCCTGCCTGTGTCCCCGGCTCCTCCAGATCCAGATAAACAGGATATGACAGCTTGTACCCCTTTATCAGTCTCAGCACATGTTGTGCCTCACTTTCCGCCTGTGCCATGCTGACTGCATAACTGTACAAATATGCCCCAAACGGTATGCCCAGCCTTGTGCATTCATCCGCGTTGCGTTTCCAGTATTTATCATCCTGAGATTCCATATTATCTCCGTATCCACACTGGATAATTACACCATCTATACCTGCACTTTTTACCTGCTCCCAGTTAATCTCTCCCTGCGCATAACTTACATCAATTACTAATCTTTTCATATATACGTCCTTTCCATCTGATATCTTCTAAATAGAAGAAACTACAAGGCCTCTTCCTCAGTCCCGGTGTTTAATTCCGGTAATCCGGCAAGAGATGTCAATACTGACGCAACACCCGCTAATGCGGCTGTCCCGATTACCGTTAACCAATCTACCTGTACAATTGTAACTGCTGCCGGAAGCATGGCAGCTGCAGTCTGGGCCATTGTCTTTACTGCCCGCACAGCTGCTTTCTTCATCCATTCAATCCAATTTCTGTTTTTCATTATTATTCATCTTCTTTCTTATATGTAATTCCTGTATTTCGTCATACATTTTAGTAATCATTCCATTGCCGCCTAATTCATGGTAGGCCATATACATGTCACAGAAGTTCTGGTATGCATAAGATGGTATATAGCCAATGTCCATGTACTTATCATGGTATTCCATCATCTGTACACGCAGGAGGAGCATTGTCCCCCTGCTGTTTGCGTCACGTTCCTTCTTTTGTCTTTTAAGAAGCCAGACAATGTAGCCCAACAGAAATGGCAGAGAGATTGTATATGTCCGCATTATTATTTCACTCAATCAATGTTCCCCCTCCTAGTTCAATTTTTTATATACTTTTATATAAATATTTCTATTACTTCATTAACAAATATTTTAAGAGATGTATTACCACTATACTTTGATTGAAATTTTATTTGAGAACCATTATGCTGAAAATCTATGTTGTAAATTATCGTCTGATAATTGAATACTGGAACATTTATGTGGCCTCCATTTGGTATCACAGCTGAAAAAAAACCAGTAGCAATATTGTTACAGTATCCTTTTATAATATACAGGAGTGCTCCTGAATCAACCGGATATGTGGCAACCGAGGAGTTATTGGCAACAACATTTACTAATGATGACAAACTTTTTGACTTCTTGGCTGCTATTTTGTTATCGAGCACATACCCCTGATAAGCCGACAAAGCCTGCCCTGTTGTATATAATGGTGAAGTGAGTGCATTAATAAGTTTGACGTGCCCATAGCTTTCCGTAGTCCCTACCCCATAACCTGTTCCAGTACTCGCATGGCTGGTCTGTGCTTTTCCAGTAATATCTATATTAAGTTGCGAAATCTTATCAAAAAGATTGTATTCACTCCCATTCCCATGAATAATAACAGACTTAAAAAATTCTGCAATCATCCCCACCTCAAAAGCATCCTTTTCACTTACCTTTCCTACTGCGGCACCCTTACCAGTACTTCGAAAATCCATCAATGTAAACCCGCTACTGATATCTACAATAGCCTCTGACGTCGTGAAATAATCTGTGACCCTCAGCCTCAGCGTATATGATGAATCTATACTCAGCACATTATCAGCCACATAAGTGCTGTTATAGGAATACACACTTCCTTTTAGCAAAGATACCCATGTTGTTTCACCATTTTTCTGCAGGTCCACTGCATAGCTTTTCGTATTCTTATTCCCAACAGCCGAGACATTAAAATTCATTGAGATACTCAAGGAAGTCCCCTGATCGTCAAAAACTCCGGCTGTGGTAGATCTGACAGCGGTAAATGACGCAATTGCCGGATTTGCATACGCCACTACATTTACTGTCTGTGTTTTCACGGCAGTATGCCCCCTGCTATCTGTTACTGTAACCTTTACAGGGAGACTTCCCGGAGAAGTAATATAACCTGTGACGACACTGCTGCCTGAAAATGAAGAGCCCGCAACTTCCGTTTTATATGATACGATTGTACTTCCCTGTATACCGCTTGCGGATATGGCAATATTAAGCCTGCTCTTATTCTGCACATAAGCGCCAAATTGGGCATTTATTC
Source organism: Faecalicatena orotica (assembly GCF_905197545.1). Lineage (NCBI taxonomy): Bacteria > Bacillati > Bacillota > Clostridia > Lachnospirales > Lachnospiraceae > Faecalicatena > Faecalicatena orotica. Next base: position 1,698 of record NZ_CAJJZH010000015.1, on the reverse strand, counting down.
CGGTTGCTGCCTCTGTAATCCCTATGCTGCTGATAGATGGAACCATACTGGCAGGCACAGTCGCTGTAAAATTAATATATTTTGTTCCCACAAGTGTTGAACCATTATATGTGCTGCATGTAATCTGGCCCGTTCCACTGGCAGCATTCGGTATTTGTGCTGCCAGTGAATTGGGCAGTGTCCAGCTTGCTGATCCGCCGGCACCAGTCGCAATTGTTCCTGCTGCGCTGCCAAAGCTGTATGTTAAAGTGTGTGTAAATGCACTACTGGCCCTTGGCAGATTTATCGTAATTGCACTTCCTATCGCCTGACTTGCTGGTGAAAGTGACGGCACAGTCGCTCTCGGTATCGTACTTAGTGTTGCCTTCCCAGAAGCTGAAAGAGTTCCCGGTGACACGCCATCTCCAAAATATATAGTACCTGACAGGTTAATTGATTTTGTACCATCTGCATTATGCGTTACCGTAAAGCTTCTTCGTGCAACCTCTTTCCATTGGTTCTGAGGAATTGTCCAGTTAAATGTAAAATTCACATTTCCCGTTGACAGTGAATCTACCTTGATAATCCAATACGCATTTCCGTCTAAATTGTACCCATAATATTGATAGTCTGTCCGTCTAAAATCCAGCGCAACTGTGACATAACTTGTATTATTAGCAACATTTACATTTGTCTCGCTGATTAACCGTATCCTTGTTTCATAATTTGCCATGTTTTACCTCACTTTTCCAAATGACAGATTCCCATTCGTGCGTGGTGTGAATGCAAAATTCCCAAGTACCAGCGACGAAAGAATTTCTGCATCGTTGATATACATACGACGGTTACTGATGTATGCAACTTCATTTCCATTTTCCAGAAATGATATCCTGTCATTAATCATCTTCAACGTCAGCGGATTACCTTCCACCCCGATAATAATAGCTCCGTCAATAAACCGTATATATTTTTTTATCTCGTTGAATTCAGAATCTGTACCAGTAGACAGTTCATTTAAATTTTCAGTAAGCTGATTGAAATCAAATACAAAGGAATCTTTAGTCTGTTCAAATTTTGTATTTACCTCTCCTATCAGGCTGTCAACATCCTCCTTGAGATAAGTTTTCTCGCCGACCTCAGACAGAACTTTATCAGATGCCTTGTCAATTTCAGCATATGCACTCTGATAGATTGTCTCGATTGCACTTGACTGATCATTCACAATCTCCCATGCCCCTGCCGAATTATTATAATGTTTCATCAAGGGAGGTTCAATGGATGTATCACACCATAATTTTGTCTTATCTTCCGGCTCTGTAGAACTGATAACAGCGGCATCCTCTCCCCTTATTTTTGACCAGGAGTATTTCGCAGGATCTGTACTGTCTGCCACTATGAAGTCCGTGTACTGCCCGATATACAGCTTATTGGCACTGTCCGACACAGAAAAGCCACTCTTACCATCCGCACTGTTGGCATATGCTATATGAAGATAAGGCGTCTTACCATCTGCACCGGCCTTTCCGGGTGTCCCCTGAGCTCCATCCGCACCTTTAATCTTACTCCACGAATAGGCTTCAGGATTTGTGCTGTCTGTCACCACATTATCAACATACATTCCAATGTAAGTACGGTTACTGTCTGACACGGAAAAATCAGTCTTTCCATCCGCACTGTTGGCATATGCTATATGTGTATAGCTGCTCTTACCGTCTGCAC
>NZ_CAJJZH010000014.1:0-86294 GCF_905197545.1 Faecalicatena orotica | reverse complement strand
ACTGGCTTGCAGACATTGTCCTGTTCCAATACCAGCTTAGCAAGCCTTAATGTCAACGGATGTACTGGCTTGCAGAAATTGTTCTGTAACAACAATACCAGCTTAACAAGCCTTAATGTCAGCGGGTGTACTGGCTTGCAGAAATTGCACTGTTCCAATACCAGCTTAACAAGCCTTAATGTCAGCAGGTGTACTGGCTTGCAGTAATTGGACTGTTCCAATACCAGCTTAACAAGCCTTGATGTCAGCAAGTGTACTGGCTTGCGGATATTGAACTGTTCCGATACCAGCTTAACAAGCCTTGATATCAGCAGTTGTACTGGCTTGTGGAATTTAAACTGTGACAACTGTAAGTTGACATGGTTAAATCTCGGAGACAACGGAAGCCTATCCCGCCTTACGAAAATAGATCCGACTATCAATAACATGACGTTTACAGGCTCTACTTTTGACCTGAAGGAATTAGACAAGGGCATGGATGTCAGCAAAGTTACCATTATCAGCGGCGGTGATCCTGCCTTATCAGGCTCAACGGTCACCGGAGTTGTAGCGGGAACTCCACTGGTCTATGAATATGACTGCGGTAAATCAACAGCCGGAAATGAAACATTAACAGTTACCGTAAACTTAAAAGAAAAAAGCACGATTGCCGTCAATGACCCACACCTGACATACACGGGGAAACCCATCACCCTGACAAGAGATAACTGTGCGATTTACGGAAGTGATGGCGAGGTCAAGTTTACTTATGATAAGAAGAATGGTGACGGTTCATGGACAAACCTAGGCTCCGCCCCCGTCAATGCGGGTACATACCGGGTAAAGGCAGCCTTAGAGGAAAATGCCCTGTACAGTGACGCTGAATCTGATTATAAGGAATTTACGATTGAAAAAGCCACACCTGTTTACACTCCACCAACGAACCTAACGGCGGCTTACGGTCAATTTTTAAAGAATATCACACTCCCAGAGGGGTTTGCATGGGCAGATGATACACAGTCTGTCGGCAGCGCAGGAACAAATACATTCAAGGTGGCTTATACACCGAAAGATACAGAAAATTATGTAACCGTTCCTGATATTGATGTTACCGTCACTGTGGTGCAGGCAGCAAACGGCTGGACAGAGAGCCTTGCTATGACGGGCTGGACGTATGGGGAAAAGGCAGTATCTCCAACTGCCAAGGCAAAGTTCGGCAATGTCATTTTTACCTACAGTGATTCTGAGGATGGAACCTACACAGATACCGTTCCGACTGACGCAGGCACTTGGTATGTGAAAGCGGCAGTTTCCGGCACAGACAACTATACAGGGTTAGAAACTACCCTCGCCTTTACGATTGCCCCAAAGAGTATTGATAATAACAGCCAGATTGTCGTACCCGATTTGAAAAGTGATAAAGATGTAGAGAATCTTGTCATCAAGGACGGTGACAAGGAGTTGAAAAAGGGCACTGACTATGATGTTAGTAAGAAGCAGGACGGCAGCAAAGTCACTGTCACGATCACATTTAAAGGCAATTATAAAGGAACCGTTACAAGGACTTATACAGTAGAGAACAAAAAGCCGTCTGGCAGCACAGATACGAAGAAAGCATCCAATAGCACTAAAAATGATAAGAACGGTGCTGTACAAACAGGTGACACCACGACTACCGGACTATGGGCAATGATAATGTCGTTATCCGCTGGAACGGTCGCACTCCTAAAAAGCAGGAAACGCAAGGAAGAAACAGAGGAATAATTACAAGTCATGGGCTGTCTAAAAAAGGCAGCCCATTAAGAGCTGCCTCCGAAATATTTCTTATAATTCTATGTATATCTATAAAATCCCCTTCCTCATCAAATATTCTACTATGATCTGTCCAGGATATAATCGGCTTCAAAATCTTTTACAGGAACCGGCCGGGCAAATAGATACCCCTGTCCGTTCGGGCAGTCAAGTGATCTCAGGATTTCCTCCTGACGGCTTGTTTCCACACCTTCTGCGATCATTTCTATATCCAGGTCCCTGCACATTTGTATGATATTTCGCAGGATAATACGGCTCCGCTGTTGGCTGACCAGCGTCTGGATCAGGCTCTTGTCCAGCTTCAGTGTATCAAAATGGATATCATTCAGTACAGACAGATTACTATAGCGGATGCCGAAATCATCCAGGGATATGCGCAGACCAAGGCTGCGGATCTCCTGTACCGTCTTATAGAGCATGGCCGGACAGTGTTCCACGGTACTCTCCGTCATCTCGATTTCAAGACATTGCCTTGGGTAATCATACTTATCCAGGATCTTCTTCATGCTGCTGATAAGATCATCTTCCATCAGCGTAACCCTTGAAAAGTTCAGAGATATGACCAGATCATCCCGATCCCACTTCTGCAGCAGTTTGCATACCTCTTCCAAGACAAAAAGGTCAATATAGCGGATGATCCCGTTTGATTCCAAAACTGGTATAAACTCAGATGGAGGCAGGATTCCGAATTCCGGGTGCTGCTGACGGATCAGAGCTTCCGCACCGATCCCCTTGTGGTTTTCCAGATGGTATTTGGGCTGCAGATAAATGACATACTCACCTCTTTGGATCTGCCTGACCAGATTTCTAAGCAGCTGGCGGTGCTGTGCATCCTCACTCCCATGTATTTCATCATAATGACGTTTTTTGTTCAGCTTCATCACATCATCTGCGGCATGGATCAATGCCGGCAGATCATGCTCCACATTATCCCATGAAAACCCCAGAGACACACTGAAATTTTCATTTTTCTCGATTTTCTCCCGCAGCTCTTGAACCTGGCCCTCCAGCACGGCTTTTTCACTATTAACGGCAATGATCAGGAATTCGTCACCATTGAAACGGTAAATATCCGTCTGAGCAAAGACCATTTTCATCAGATTTGCCAGATGGCGGATATATTGATCTCCCGTAACAGTGCCATGATCCTCATTGATCTTTTTCAGATTATCTATATTGGCAACGATCACACCAAGTGAGCGTACCGCTTCTGACTGGTAATGCGGCAGATTATTTTCATAACTGTTTCTGTTCAGTACATCTGTCAGCAGATCGTAGTGATTGGCATGAAGCGTCGCCTGGAACAGACGGTCCCGTTTGATCTCATTGACGATGAAACCGGACAGGGATTCCAGAAATGAAACATTCTGAAAGTTGGCATTGGTATTATCTATGACTAGACAGCCGTACTCCTCCCCATGCTCTTCCAGATGGATCCAGTGCTGATTTTCCACATGGTGCCCCTGCATCAGCTGGTACATGTCGAAAGACTCTCCGATCATTGCCTGCGGATTCTCCAGCTTCACCGGCTTATTCCACTTCTGCGCACTCAGCCATCCGCTGAGCACCGCCACCTCCTCTTCGCCTAATGTCCATTGGTCCCCTGATTCCCCGACAAACCATTCGCTGTTCAGTGCATAAAGACCGCTCTGTTCATCCATCATCCAGATCCCTGCATGATCTGCTTTGAAAAAATGACAGATCGTTTCCAGAATACTCTGCATCGCCTCATCAAAACTCACTCTTTCCTGCATATGCTGGATACCACTGAGCAGAAAATGGCTTTCTGTTGCATTACTTTCCATGGAATCCACAATACTCTTATCATTAGAAATATCAACAGCGATCGCCAGTAAAACAACCTGCTGCTTCCATGTGATCAGTTTATTTTTGATAAGAAATTCCTGCTCCAGTGCGGTATTCATATCCTTCCATAAATAGAATTTATCTTTTGACCAGTTTGCCTTTGCACAAAACGGACAGGGGCTCTTCCTCCTATGCATGATCTCATAGCACTTTTTTTGACGGCACTGGCTTTTTGTAAGCCCGACACGGTCATAAAATGCCTGGTTTCCTAAAATAAGAGCATAGCTGTCCGGATCAACAAGATAGGCAATATCACCAAATTCTCCCAGATAGGTATCAAAATCCTTTTTTTCCAAAAGTTCCAGATTTTCATATCCTGCCTCTGCACATTCCGCTGCCGTCAAGGACTGCAGTTCTTTTAGATCCAGCCTGGGTTTTACCTCCCTGTTATAATACTGATATAAACCTTTCTGTGAATTTTTCACCTCATACAGAGTCTTATCAGCCTGTTCAAACACAGTTTCATAATCACTGCTGCCTTTTATCAGGGAAATACCGGCACTGAATTTAATATCATACCTTTTATCCTCCTGCATCTTCTGATACAGCTCCATCAATGCTTCATCAACCTCTTTATAGGACGAGATCTGTTCCATAAGGACAATGAATTCATCACCACCGAAACGTCCTACAACACAGTGTTCGTGAAAGACTGCCTTCAGATAATCTGCAAACAGTATCAGCGTATCATCTCCGGCTTTATGTCCATAGCTGTCATTGATCTCTTTAAAATTATCAAGATCCAGGATCAGAAAGGCACGCAGTTCTGCCGGTTCACGGAGACATTGAATAATTTTTGTTTCTGTACTCTTTTTATTATACACATCCGTCAGCTGATCAAATTCTGACTCATAGCGCAGCTGAAAGCTGCTTTTCTTCCGTTCGTCAATATCCGTCAGATACATCAGCGCCATCAGTTCATTCTGCAGCGGCTCCTTAAACAGCAGGATTTCTATCTCCATCCACATCATCTTATTCTGTTCTATGATCCTGCGGAATTCATATTTTAATCTGGTAAGGCCGTTTTGATAAGACTGCCTGAGGTTATTGCGATCCATCAGCTCCATATAACCCCTGCGGTCATCCGGATGTACAACCTTATAAATAAAACGTGTATACAGCTGTGTGTAGGTCATCTCCTCAACCAGTTCATTATAAAGGTTCCAGATGCCGCCCATTCCATAAAACTGGTCCTGTGTTATATTAAAATGTCCGTATGCTTTCTTCTCTGACAGCAGCATATGATAAAACTGCGTTTCCTTCAGATAGGTTAAATACTCCTGCTTTTCCTTGGATATGTCTTCAATAAACCCCAGGATAACAGGCTCCTTGTCCTTCTTTTTTTCATAGGAGCTGAACTGGAAACGGACCCATTCCCCACTGGTCAGCCTCACTTCGTTTATGGTACGGACATGCTGCTTCAGCGTTTTATGAAATGCATGCTGCAGTTTGTCATCATCTGTCTTGCTCAATGGCCGGTCCCTTTTTGCATACTCAGAAGAGTATGCAGAAAAAGTAAACACTTTAGGAAGGCCTGAAAGGATTTTTTTCTGGCTGGCCATATAGACGATCTGGTTTTTGACGTCTACAACAAAAGCTTCCTGCCGGAGCTGTGTAAATAAAACGTGCAGAAGCTGAAGCATATCCTCGTTTTTTGTTTTACCAAGTACAAAATCACTTACATCCAATGACATGCAGCAATAAATCCCATCTGCTTCGATCAGCTTCATCCGGGTATAAAAACGGCGCTTTCTATTATGTACTTCCGCATCATGAAGGAATTCCCTGCTCTGGATATCCTCCTGGTATCCCTCGAAAAACTTTTCTGTAGAGAGTAAGGATGAAAGACAGTTTTTATATTTATATCTGACATCATCCCTGCTCTGCTGCAGCATCGAATAAAAAGCTGCATTTCCATACAAGATTGTAAGCTCCTTATCCTTTTTTAAAAAATAACAGGCCAGAGGGAAATTTTCTACTATATCTTTTAGCTGTTCCATATGTCCATCCGATAAAATCGCATCAAAATCATTCATAATAATCTCTCCTTCACCTAACTCCACAATCTGCGTTCAGCAGCTTTAACCCTTTATTTATACGTCATGGATACCAGTTCAAATGCTTTTATGAAATACAGCAATTATAAAGCATATCGAGGGCATTGTCTGGAACGTTTTTACAAAACAAGAGATGCTTCCCTGTAAAAATGGACAGGAAACCTGTTATCATTTTACAATAAAATCCCTTTTTTTGAAAGGATAAAACCAGTAATTTCTAATAGAGCAAGTGTACATCAGCATCCAGAGAACAAGATGGATACCCCCCATTTAATTTTTTATTCCTTTTGCCCCATTCTGTTGCTTGTTTTGAAGTTATCGCTTTTTTCCGATTTATATATCGGAGTAAAAAGCAAAAAAGAAGCACTGTATATTTATTCTGTTAATGTTATACAGTGCTTCCTCACATCTATTGTTTTTTATATCTGTCCATCATCTGGTTATAATCTCTTAAGCATTCAGCTTCCAACTGGTTGCTTCTTTACGCTCCAGCACGAAGTCCGCATAGATTCCTTTCTGCCTGATCAGCTCCTCGTGGTTTCCTCTCTGCACGATCCGCCCATCATCCACCACCAGGATCTGGTCTGCGTTGCGCACGGTCTTTAACCGGTGTGCGATCATGATGATGGTCTTATCCCTTGTGAGTACCTCGATAGCCTTCTGCAGCCGGTCCTCATTCTCCGGGTCCACATTGGCCGTAGCTTCATCAAGGATCACCACAGGCGCGTCCTTCAGCATGGCTCTTGCTATGGAGATCCTTTGTTTTTCCCCGCCGGATAAAGAAGCGCCGCCCTCACCGATCACCGTATGGTATCCATCCGGGAGTGCCTCAATAAAGTCATCGCAGCATGCCTGTTTTGCAGCCACCACCACCTGGGCATGCGTGGCTTTTGGTTTTCCGAATTTAATATTATTCTCAATGGTATCTGCAAACAGGTAGACATTCTGGAATACTATGCTGATCTGGTCCATCAGAGATTCCAATGTATAGTCGCGCACATCATGTCCTCCGAGCCTCACCGAGCCGCCATCCACATCCCAGAACCGTGCAGCCAGATTACAGAGTGTGGTCTTTCCTGAACCACTGAGTCCTATAACTGCAGTCGTTGTCCTGTCAGGGACCGTGAAGGACACATCATGCAGGATTTCCTTTTTTTCATAAGAGAACCTGACATGGTCAAAGACGATATCATGGGAGACCGGGGCCATCTCCTTCCCTCTCACATCCATCTGCGGTATATCATCCATCTGGTTGGCATGCTCTATGGAGCTGCTAACCAGCCTTAGCAGTGACATCCCGCTACCGGCTGTTTCAATCTGTGCAAAGACCAGAAAGGACATAATCACCACCATCAGTGCATCGGCAAGGAGCATATTTCCAGATAAAAACAGCTGTACTGCCCCCAGTATCATGCCGATGCCGGAGATCTGCAGTGTCAGTCCCTGGGCGATCACATAGGGTGTGAACAGCTGCTCCATATCCAGATTGCTTTTCCGGTTGGATTCCAGTGCATCCTGTACCTTCTTATCCCCCCTTCCAGTCAGATTAAAGGACTTAATGATGCTCATTCCCTGCACATACTCCAGAACCGCCTCCACCAATACTGCCTCAGACTTCTGGCGCTTCGGTGCAATGTGGGCGGATTTCCTTTCCATTAAAGAGGTTATCAGCAGATATATCACGGTTCCCGCCACAACAATCAAACCAATCCGCCAGTCAAAAACCAGGACCATGACCGTGAACACCAGTGAATTGACGAAACCGCCCAACATCCCTACCAGCACCATAGGAGCAATGGTCTCTACATTTTCAAGGACCGTTGTGGTAACTCCGGTTATCTCCCCAAGGCTGTTATCGTTAAAATAACCCATAGGCACGCTTTTCAGCTGACTGCCGATCTGGATACGCTTATCTGACACCATAAAGTATCCGGCATGTGTCTGCTGAAGCTGTGAGAAATACCGCGTAACTGCATTTCCCAGAATACTGGCCAGCATCAGAGCAACCGCCGTCCATGCAGGGCCGGTTCCGCCCTCCCCTCCTGTCAGTGCCAGAAGGACAAAGTAGATCGCCCCAATCTGGAACATCTTGAAAACTGCTTCCAAAAAGCAGACTATAACAGATTTATTGATGTTTTTCCGTTCTTTCCCGGCGAACTGCCAGATCTTCTTTAAAGCATTTATCATGCTGCATCACCATCCTTTCCCCCTATATGCGCCTTCCACATGGTTTCATACAGCGTACTGTCTTTCCTAAGTTCTTCATGGGTACCCACAGCATCGATCCGGCCATCCTTCACCACCACGATCTGGTCTACATCTGTAATCGTAGACAGCCGGTGAGCAATTACGATGACGGTCTTTCCCTGGATAAGCTTCGCCACTGCATTCTGCACCACGGCCTCATTTTCGGGGTCAATATAGGCCGTGGCCTCATCCAGGATGATGACAGGGGCGTTTTTCAGCATCGCTCTTGCGATGGCAATCCGCTGCCGTTCCCCACCGGAAAGATGGGCGCCGCCGCCTCCTGCTTTTGTGTCATATTTCTTTTCCAGTCCGAGGATGAACGTATCACAGCCTGCGGCTTTTGCCGCCTTTTCAACCTCTGCATCCGATGCGGAAGTCCTGCCCATCCGGATATTTTCCCGTATGGTATCATTAAACAGATAATTGTCCTGGGATACAAAGGCGATCTGCCCGTAAAGCTGCCAAAGCGGAATTTCCTTCTCATCTGTTCCCCCGAGCAGAACCTTCCCACTGTCCACATCCCAGAAGCCGCCGATCAGCTTGGCAATGGTGGATTTCCCGCTTCCAGATGGGCCTACAAGCGCTGTCATTGTACCTGCCGGGATCGACAGGTTAATATCATGCAGGATCTCTTTCTCAGAATGATAGCCAAAGGATACATGACGGAGTTCGATGTCCATTTTCCCTATGGATGCGGGTGCTTTGGCATGCTCCTGCTCTTCTCCTTTCAATATCTCGTCAACAGAGCCGGTAATGGTTCCGATTTTTGCCAGGCTGTCCGTAAAGCTCATGGCCTTGATCAGCGGGCCTACAATGCACAATGACAGCACAATGGCGATTACGAAGGTTTCCATAGGAAGACTGCCGCCACGGTACATGAGCCATCCTGCCGGGAGCACAGTGACCAGCGTGGCCGGTGCAATGGCATAAGCAAGGGACATTTTAAACTGGCATTTTTTCATCCAGTGATAATAATAAGCCGCATTAGCTTTTATCCGGTCTGCAAATTTCCCGTAGGATCTCTGCCCCTGGTTGAATGCCTTGATGACTTCAATGCCGCTGATATATTCCACAATGCTCTCGTTCATTTCCCTGGTTGTCTGAACGGCACCCTCATAATCCTTTCCATAACCGCCCATGACCAGCATCATAAACAGCATCCCTACCGGGATGGATACCAGAGACAGAAGCGCAATGCGCCAGTCCAGAACAAACAGGTAGATGATAATGCTGACCGGGACCAACAGGTTGGATGTCATCTCCGGAACAAGGTGGGCAAGCGTTGTCTCCATACTGTCCACCTGATCCACGATGATCTGTTTCATCCTGCCGCCGGAAGTATCCACAATGGTTCCAAGGGGCATCCTGGGCAGCTTGGCAAGGATCTTTTGGCGGATTTCCTTTAAAATGGAAAAGGCAGCTTTATGTGACACTGCCAGCGCCACATTGTAAAAAAACGTCTTCACAAGAGAACCTGCCAGTGCCAACGCACACCAAAACAGGTAGATTCCCCTTTGTGTTTCCCCCTGTATCAAGGCAATGATGACCTGCGCCGCTGCAAAGAAAGGCACAAGGCCTCCCAAAACGCCAATGACTGCCAGCACAATGGACTTAAGAAGCCTTCCATGCTGTGATTCTCCCAGCTCCCATATCCGGAGCAAAGGGCTTTGCTGTTTCATAGTTTTTCCTCCTTTTAGTTAGTTTTAACTAACTCATGATTTTATTTTTAGGCTGCCTGTTCCATCAAATGGAATCTGCAGCCAAACAAATAATTTTATGAATCCTCCTGGCCAAAAAAAGTATCAAATCCTGCCGCATGGTATTTTTCCAGCATACAAACATATTTGCCGGCAGTCTCACGGCTCATCCTGTGCCGGACAACCTCGAACACGCCTTCAAAATATGCAGTAGTGACTATATGTAAAAAATCCTGAGTCACTTCCATGTCTCCCGCGACTTTATACCCGGCCACTTCCATGTATTTATAGGTATACTCCACTTCAATCTGGGTCAGTTCATCTACAAAGTTCTGGAATTTGGTACCGTGGGAAGCATCCAGCAGCAGGCGGAATTCATCCAGATTCTCATAAACATAATCTAAGAAATGGTCCATTTCCCTAAAACTGTATTCATTGACGCGTTCCTTCTGCACTTCCGGCTCGAACCTGTGAAACGTCTCCTGAATTTCACTGAATAACTGAAGTACCCCGGTTACCGCAGGTTCCACAAGTGCTTCAAATAATCCCTCCTTATCCCGGAAACGGACATAGATGGAATTGGTGCTGGTACCTGCATTTACTGCAATCGTCCGAAGGGATGCATCCTTATAGCCTTTTTCTAAAAACTCCTGTTTCGCACATTCCAGCAGGCGTTCATAAACTCCTTCAATCTGTTTTGCCACAGAATCACCTCCCAACAATAACACCGTTTCATAACACTGTTATCATTTTAACAGCTTAAAGATAATTTGTCAAGACTCAAAAGTACATAATTAATATATTGTTAGATTCCAGCCTGCGGATCGTTCACGTATATTCACAAAATCTTGATAAATCCCCGCCTGTGATAAAAGTTCTTCGTTTGTTCCCCGCTGTTTGATTTCACCATCAACAATCACCAAAATCTGATCAGCAAGTTGAATCGTATTTAGACGATGGGCAATTATCAGCAGCGTCTTTCCCTTTACAAGTTCAGATATGGCCTCCTGAATATAGCTTTCATTGTCGATATCCACACTTGCTGTTGCTTCATCCAGAATTATAATGGGGGCATCCTTCAAGATACAGCGGGCAATCGAGATACGCTGCTTCTCCCCGCCTGATAGTGTAGAACCGCCTTCGCCAACAACTGTTTGGAATCCATCAGGCAATGCCATAATAAAATTATAACACCTTGCTTTCTTGGCTGCTTCATAAATCTCTTCCTCAGATGCGTCTGGTTTTCCCATACTTATATTGTTATAAATAGTATCATGGAAAAGGTACACTCTCTGGAAGACCACACTGATCTGTCCCATCAGTTCAGCTAGAGGCACCTCTCGAATATCTGTCCCACGAATGGTTATCGTTCCGGATTTTATATCCCATAGGCGTGCGAGCAAATTTGCAATGGTAGACTTACCCCCTCCAGACGGACCTACTAATGCAGTCATTGTATTTTTCTTCATGGTAAAGCTAATATCATGCAGAACTTCCTTATCTGTATAAGCAAAAGCTACATTATCAAAAACAATTTCTGGCTGATCCGTGCCACTCTGAGCGGGAATATGCTTTTTACCCTCATCCGGCAATTTTTCTTCATACAAAACGGTTTCAATCCGATCAAGAGCAGCGTTCATTACTGTAAGTCTGGAGGCTTCTCCATACAGCGCCTTTAGAGGCCCAAACAGGTCAAATACAAATAGCAGTACGCCTAATAAATAAGGCAGGGATAAACTTCCATTCAGTTGTAGCAGAATGGACAATGCGAAAATAGCAGTGATTCCTATCCCATAAATAACATTTAAGCCACTTGTCCATGGCGTCATCTTTGCTTCAAACGCAGTAGAGGTATCTCTGGAGCGTCTAAAATTATCTGCCAGCTCTTCTGATTTTTTTCCAAGCAGATTGTAGCTCTTAATTACGCTAATACCTTCTGCAAAAGATAGTACCGCATCTGTCAAATGTTCGCTTTGGTCCTGTCTTTTTACTGCCTCATTTAACGAAACTTGATTGTTCATATTATGTGCTACTAAAGTAGCAATCATCGTAACAGCCACCGCTGCCAGACCTAAGCGCCCGTCAAGCACGAACATAAACACAAGCAGCACAAATGTAGAAAGGACATAACTCAGCATATTCGCCAAGGTGCTCATTGATACTTCTTCAATAAATACCATATCTGTACTCAAAACAGAACTGACTTTTCCAATGTTACCTTCCGTGAAATATCCCATCGGCATTTTTCCAAGATGTGCTCCCAGTTCCATTCTTTTGTCTGCAAACATCATAAATCCGGCAGCACTTTGTAAACGGTCACTTAAAAAGTGGACCAACATCTGAACGGCCACGGCACCTGCCAAACCAAATCCCACATAGAGGCATTGCTTACCTGTCAATGTTTTTTGATAAAACCCAGTCAAAACAACAAATGCAAAAAAAATCGGCATTTTGGAAAGAATAGATTCCAAAAAGGCGCATACTAAGGCTGCCTGTATTCGGCCTTTATATTGTCCGGAAAGTTTTAAAATTCTTGAGAATAATGTGAACATTTATCTCCCCTCCTTTGACGTATTGATCTTCCACTCTTCACTATCTAAAACTGCATGCCATAATTTCTGATATTCCTTACAGCTCTTTAACAATTCTTCATGAGTTCCCGTTGCTACCAACGAACCCTGTGCCATGACGCAGATTTGGTCTGCATTCATTATCGCAGGAAGTTTATGGGCAATAACCAAAAGTGTTTTGCCTTTTACCAGTTCTGCGATAGCCGTTTCCATCTTCTCTTCATTCTCCGGATCTGCATAGGCAGTTGCTTCATCCAACACGACAATTGGCGCATTTTTTAAGATAGCGCGTGCAAGCGCAATTCTTTGACGTTGTCCTCCAGATAACATTTTTCCGGCATCTCCGGCCATAGAATGAATACCATTGGGCAATTTTTCTAAAAACTCTGAACATTGCGCTTTCCTCGCGGCTTCCATAACCTCTTCGTCCGTTGCGTCTAAACGTCCCATTCTAATATTTTCCAAAAGCGAGGCATTAAATAAATATTGATCCTGAGCCACATAGGATATCTGATTATTCAGGGCCTCCAAACTCATTTCCGAGATCTTCTGACCGCCAATCGATATGCTGCCCTGCTGCGGATCATAATAATGAATCAAAAGCTTTGCCAGCGTACTTTTTCCAGATCCAGATTCCCCGACCAATGCCACCTTTTGTCCTGCCTTTGCAATAAAACTCACATTATTAATTACATTATTTACTGTTTCAATTGGCTGTCCATCCAGACCTGGCTTACTCTGAGAATATCCAAAGGTAACATTTCTATATGAAATTGTATGATCCCCTCCAACAAAATCATCCTCTGTCTGCTGTAGTGGTGCGCTATCAAGAACCTGTTCCAACGCCGATATCTTACAGTTTAACTGCGGCATGGTCGGTAAAAATCCCATGGATTTTAATAATGGCATACCAATGCTCAATGATAAACACAATACAAGAATCAAATCTGGAAGTGAAGACCAGCCACAGAGAACACACCACGCTCCCAACGGAAGTGTGAGGATAATCGTACACGGCAAGAGACTGCTATAAATTGCCATCCAGGGCCATGCTGCTTTATACCAAGCCAGTGTATAATCCCTATAATCTCCTACATCCTTCTGAAACCGCTCATAGGATTCTGCATCTTTATTAAACACCTTTACGACTTCCATACCATTTATATATTCTATAATAGTATTATTCATCCTCTGTCCCGCCATATAATACGGTCCCATTTTTTTCATGCCAACAGAGTACATGATCATCATAGCTATAAAACTGAATGGTATGGATACAAGTGACATTAAAGCCAGCTTCCAGTCCACAAAAAACATTGCCATGTAGATAGCCAGTGGAATCATAAGATTGGCAATTCCCTCTGGCAAAGAATGAGCCAATAATACTTCCAGGCTGTCTACATCATCTACAAATAATTTCTTTACTGTACCGGTTCCCTTATCTTGGATAAATCCAAGAGGCATTCTCTCAAAACGCTTCTGCAGTGCAATTCGCAGACGTAATAGCGTACTATAAGCCGCTCTGTGCGATATGTTCAGCCCTACACCATATAAGACCGCCTGTAATACAAGGCAGGCCAACACACCACATACCCTCGGTAAAATATATGTACCCTCAATGGATTCTCCCATGACCAGCGACGTGATTATCTCATAGGCTGATACAAATGGTAAAATCCCCATCAAAACGCTTAGCAGCATAACGAAGGTTGCTCTGTACATTTCTTTTTTATGCGGTCCCGCATACTCAAATACTTTTTTGAACATAAAACTCTCCTAACAAAAATATTTTATTGACAGCATCTTTAGAATTGACGGAGTTAACTCTTGATTGTGAATATATCCTGTTTGATCAAGCTGTAATACCTCAGTACAGGTACGAACAATAAATTCAAAATCATGTGATACCACAAAAATGATGACTCCCGAATCTGCAAGCCTTTCTATTAAGTGACTTACCCTTATCATTGATTCGTAATCCAATCCACTTGTCGGTTCGTCAAAATAAATAACAGGGCTGTCTTTTAGCAGGGAAGCACCAATAGTGACCCGTTGCTTCTGACCTCCCGAGAGAGATGCCGGATGCCTTTTTCGATATTCCGAAAGTTCCAACGCCTCTAATGTTTCCTCGACCTTTTTTGCACAATCCGACTCAATGCCAAGTGACAGTTCTTCTTCTACGCTGCTTCCAAATAATTGATAATCTGTATCCTGCATAACCAAATAAGATAGTGCTCTGCGCTGCCTAGGTGATAACTTTTTTCCATCATATTGAATTTCACCATCAGTTTCTTTTAATAACCCTGTCAGAATAGATAGCAGAGTTGTTTTTCCGGCACCATTATGTCCCAAAATACCAATAACATCCCCTGAATGTGTTTCGAAACTGATATTACTTAATACTTGTTCCTCCTTTTTATAAGCGAATCCTAACTTTTTGGCGCGCAATATATGTTGCTCTTTAGTCTTCCGTCTTTTTGCACAATAATTTTCCGCATCTCTTTCCGGAAATACTGTTCGCAACCCATAAGCAACTCGTCGTTCATCTGAAAGCTCACAAAATCCGTTTCTGGTGAATTTTTCTTTTATACCGCCATTCTCAATCAAAAAGATCCGGTCATATAAATCACGCAGATAATAAAACCGATGCTCTACTACAAAAATTGTAAAACCTTGCTGCTTCAGCTTTTTCATGATCTGAGCTAACCTCTTTGTAGATTCATAATCTAAATTTGCAGAAGGTTCATCAAATATATAGACTTTAGGCGCAAGTGCATAAACGGAACCGATTGCAACCTGCTGTTTTTCGCCACTGGATAATGTAAAAATACTTCTATTTAGAAATTTCTCCAACACCAAATCCCTCACAGCTCTTGTTATCCGGGATATAGTTTCCTCTCTTGGATACCCCATATTCTCACAACCGAAAGCCAACTCCCTTGTAGTATCGGTCATAAAAAACTGTGAGCGTGGGTCTTGAAATACTGTTCCTACTTTTCCTGCCAGTTGGGCAGGTTCCATTTTTAAAACAGATTCTCCATCCAACAGAAGGTTTCCTTTGATTTTTCCTGGATAAAAATGTGGTATTAAACCATTCAACGACCGAATTAATGTCGTTTTCCCGCAACCGCTCCTGCCAGTCAGAAGAATGAATTCCCCATTCTGAACAGTCATCTTGATATTCTTCAATATATATTCTGAACTTTCTTCATATCTGAATGAAAAATCCTGAAATTCTATCATCAACTATACCCTCCATAAAATAATCTCACCAATGGACGTATGATCCAGAAACAGAAGAAAACCTAAAAAGGCAGTACATAAAATTATTACTGCATATTCCTGCCACGAGAAATAGATACGGTTCAGGGCATATCTTTTTGCCTCCAGTTCCAATCCACGCGTAGTTCCTGATGCTGCCAGCTCATCCGTTACTTTTAAGCATCGCATCAATAATGGAATCAAAATATATTCTATTGTGGCGATTGGATGTGTCATCTTTTTCCACGCCGTATCACAGATTCCTCTGATTTTCATAGTATCACGGATCATTCCATACTCTATCCGAAGAGTTGGAATATAACGGAACATTACCACAAGGGGAATTGTTACTGCTTGTGGAAGATGAATTCTTTGCAGGGAAACCATAAGGTCATCCATATATGTCGTTCTCAAAATCCATAACCCTAACATAACAATTGGAATAAGTTTCAATAATGTAACACCAAAAACACTCATAATTACGCTTAACACAGGAACCTGTACATATCGAAGCAGAGCGTTAAGATATGCAATAATCACATAAATCAACAGCATTTTTAATGCCCACATAGACCCATTTCCAAGGCTAATAAACAATGCAAAGACAACAAGTAAAGCCAAACTTACAATATCACCTCCCAAGAAATAGCTTGTAAATCCAAGAAGAATCAATAACAAAGCCTTACATCGCGGATCAAGCCTTGCCGTTCCATGATATTGTTGTGTTTTAATTATTTGCTTAATATTATCTTCCTTCATGTATTCCTCCGAAAATGAACGGGACTACGCCAACGTAGCCCCGTCCTTATATTTAGGTACTCATATTGGAACCTTATTCATATTACATATTTGTGTCTTTTTAATCTTATTTTACCAAAACAAGTCCAGCCTTAATAAAATGCTTCTTCAACATTTTCTGTCCGATATAGCCACCCAGTAAGCCACCCACCAAGCCTGCTGCGACAATCACAACCAGCATTGGTACAGAAGTGATTGTTAACATACCATCTATGTATTCCTGAGCAATATTGTTTTTCTCCATTGCTCCAACAAAAGCACTTTGCAAAAATTTAATCGGACAAATAGCTCCAAATGCAAAAACACCGCTGAAAATCACATATGATGTAACCATAGACTTAATAGTGATATTTTTTCTTCCCATAACCAGGAAATCACAGATAATACCTCCCACGACCAATGCAATCGGAATAAACCAGAAAGCACCCACCAACAGGAAAAGAATCGCCTGAATAGCTCCGCATATTGTGAACACTCCTTTTTTTGGAACTTTGGCAAGCAATAACATCATTACAATTCCATTAGGAATGGCCACTACTGCCGGGTAAAATACATTTGTTACAGGGCCGGCCACACTCATGATTGTACTAATAATCATACAAATGATCCACATAAGTGCCGTCAAAGCTCCAGTTAGAATAAAATCTTTTGCAGTTAATTTCTTTGACATAAAAATCTTCCTCCTTATGTTATTCTGAAGTCGCATTGAGTTAGCTCTCACTAACTCGTGATTATAATAACAGATAGCAATTTCTAATTTCAACCCAAAATCAATATTTCTAAACCCAAAATCAGTATTTTATAGATTGAAGCGTTGCATTTCTTTGTATAATTTTGGTACCACGCCGTATTTCTTTTTAAAAGCAGCTGAAAAATTACTTGGTTTAGAATAGCCTATCATGGCTGCAATCTCACTGATATTTAAGTTACTCTCAATCAGAAGCTGCGCACCGCGAGTTAGCCTCTGGTCAATGATATAGGTATGAATCGGCATACCCACTATATTAGAGAATCCTTTTGTTAATTTACTTATACTTAATTGCACTTGTTTCGCTAAATCTTCGCACGAAGGAGCATATGCCAGTTGGGAATCTATAATACGTTTAGCTTCCATGACAGAGATTCTTTCAGTTTTGGATATCAGAATATCATTTCTTATTAAAATATCCAATTCCAATATTTCACTTAAATATACAGCCAAAAGCTCTAATACCTTTGCCTCAAGATATAGATACCCCAATCCGCCTCTAAAGTGCATAAATTCTTTTGTTTCCGCCAAAATTCTTTCCATTGACGGGGTAATATTGACTTTCGAAATTCCCCCTAAAAGTTTTTCTTTATACGCTTGTATTTCCTGAACCTCAAAGTATTCTGTTAACAGCATAGAAAAATATGACATTGGGATTTTCATACATTTAAACGAAAAATCCCGGTCTTTTATATAACAAACACATTCTGTTTTTCCGTGTCCTTTATAAATACAAGACTCCCCCTTTTGAATATTCACTGAATTGCATTCATTCATAACACCCCACGATACACCTTCATTTAAACAGAACATGATCTGGACGTATTCGTCACTGTTAATCCCTTGAACATTTATATCAGAAAAATAATTCATCTGCCAATCCGATAAGATGACCCCACGTTTCGTAGTTGTTTGAAAAATACGCCCATTTCCAACATCTGCAGGCATCTCCATTGTAAATGTCTGTGGAGAGTTCATTATTAATTCAGAATAAAGTTCATTTAGCATGTTATCCCTTTGTGTCATTTTTCCACCTCTTTTTTCATCTAAACATTTAGCATCATCAGATTTTGCTTGCAAGCAGGTTCGCCGGTCCAATTTCAGCATAATCATCCATTCCTTTTATGCGCACTTGCACCTCAAAACAACAGCGGGCGCTATTGTCATAAAATGTGATGTAAAGTGAGCGGTAGCCGGACTCTCTTGCATTTGCAATATAGTCTTTATAATAAGGCCTTACGGACTCTTAGAGATAAGTAACTGCGTTTTCTTCCGAAATTCCAGCGACGATTGCGCTAAATTCCCTGAGGCGCTGAAATTGGGAGGTCAGAAAATCGTTGTGTTCCAGAATATTGGCAATCTGGATAAGAAAATTACAGTGTATCATATCTATCGGATTATGTGTCTGTCTTGCTGACTTCCTCAAATCTTCTATGTAATTATAAAGAATTTTAATCACAGTATCTACTGAAGATTTTCAAACCAACTGAGAATAATTTTCATTAGAAAATTCCAAAAACTCTTGACAATCCAAATTAGTAGTTTTATAATCTGTAACAGTGTTATATAACATCGTTATAGATTGGAGGCTTATAAAAATGGCAAATCAAATTGAAGGTGTAACCGAGCAGCTTCTGTGTTGTGCTGCAAAGGAATTTTTAAAAAAAGGTTACGCAGACGCTTCTCTGCGTAGAATTTCCGAAGCTGCAAATACAAGCACCAGCTCAATCTATGTGCGGTTTGGAGACAAGGCCGGTCTTTTTTCCGCCATTGTCGATGGCGCCTGCGATGACTTTTTGAAAATGTGTGAAGAAGAAATTGAAATATTCAACCAAAATAACAGTGAAATGCCCTTTGATGATATGATCAGCTACAAAATGGGTATGATGGACCGGATTCTTGACAATATTTTTGACCATTTTGAAGCCTTCAAGCTTTTATCCAGTAAGGCAGAAAGTTCAGCCTTCAGCAATTTCATACACCGCATTGCAGAACTCGAAGCAGCACAGACACAGCACTATATACAGGCAATCCACAACGATGCTCTTGAGTCTGGCCGTCTGTCGTTAAGCCTTTTACAGACACTCTCCAGTGCTTACTGGATGGGTGTATTTGAAATTGTAGTCCGTGACATGGACCGGGAAGAAGCAAAAACATATTTTCTTCAGCTCAAACGCTTTTTCTGCTGCGGCTGGAGGGATCTTTTTTCACCGTTACCTTAAGACTGTATTTTTTTAATGTAAAGTTAGTTTTTACTAACTCAAGAAGGAGGATTATTGTTATGAGTGCCCAAGACACAAGAACACAGTTACTGACAGAAAATCCGTGGCGATTGATGGTGTCTCTAAGCCTGCCCGCCATCATAGGAATGGTGGTCATTGGCCTGTATAATTTTATGGATGCCGTCTACGTCGGGAATATGATTGGATCGGCAGCTATGACAGCTGTGAAGGTTTCTTATCCTTTTACACTGATTAACAGCGGAATATCCACTTTGATCGGTGTCGGATCTGCATCTGTTCTATCCCGGGCAGTCGGCAAAAATGACCGGGATACCGTTGACCGTATCATGGGAAACCTATCCGTATGCATTATTGTCCTGTCACTGGCAGTAACCGTATTAGGTACGATTTTTACCAGACAGCTTCTGACACTGGCTGGTGCAAAAAATGAAATCATGGAGCTTGGCGTGCGCTATCTGCGCATTATCTTTATCGGTTCACTCTTCGTTAACTTCGCCCAATCAGCCAATATGGTCATGCGGGGAGAAGGACTGCTTAAAAAGGCTATGTTGATTATGGGACTTGGCGCTGCCCTAAATATTATTCTCGATCCTTTGTTCCTATGGCTCCTGAAATCAGTGGAAGGTGCTGCATATGCCACAATCCTTTCTCAGTTCACTCAGGCATGTTTCACATTATGGTATTTTACCATAAAAAGTAAGAATGTCCGGATTAACCGCCTAAAACTTGACCAAAAACTTCTGCCGGAGGTGTTGGGTGTTGGTGTATCAGCAATGCTGATGCAGGTAATGCAGCTCGTCCAGCAGACCGTTATGTACAGTGCAGCACAAAAATATGGAGGCAGCGAATGGCAGACAGTCCTAAGTGCAGCACTGAGCCTTCAGGCATTTGCTTTTATACCACTATGGGGCATGAGCCAGGGCTTTCAGCCGGCAGCCGGCACAAATTATGGAGCAAAGGACTACAGCCGTGTAAAAACTCTGATGCGGGTGTTCGTTACCGGTGCGACAGCCTTATCCCTTATCTTTTACCTGCCTGTCATGTTGGCACCAAAAGCTATGTTATCCATGCTGATAGCAGATAACCCTGCCCTTGTAAATACTGGTGTAAGCAACCTCCGGATTTTTTTCTCCAGCTACATCACACTGGGCCTCATGATCATGACCATAACCTTATTCCAGTCACTGGGACAGGGCGGCAAAGCTGCTTTACTGACGATACTCCGCCAGATTGCCTTCTTTATCCCCCTCATCTTCCTGCTGCCCAAACTGTATCCGGCAAAGGCGGCGATAAACGGCGTATTCTTTGCGCCTGTGATTACGGATCTACTGGTTCTGATCCTTTCTCTTTGTCTGATAATTTCAACTTTCCGGAAAATAGGAACCAGTACGCAAAATAGAAAAATGCAGGCTATACGGCGTAATTAAGCCCTGCAAGCAGTTTTCTTAATCCGTTTCTCTGAACATAACTATATTAACAGCAAAAGAGGGTGTCGCGAAATTATTAAAATAAATAATTAAGCAATCCCCGCACACTATATGTGAAAAAAATCGGAAGAAATCCTGTTGCTTGTAGATGACTTCCGATTTTTTGGTGTACTTTTATAAACAGACTCCCAATAAAATATTTCATCTGTAGCCAACTGTCTGATTTCAGCCTGCGTAAATTCATGCATAATGCAGCCATCTTTTATATATAACGGTGGTTATAACGACACAGGCCTCAATCCTTTTCACATTCTGAACAATACTGGTTCTTACCATTTCGTTTTGCCTGATACATGAGGGCATCCGCTTTTGAAAAGAATTTCTCAATGTTGTCACCTTCCACCGAAGGCTGCCCCTCGTAAATTCCGAAACTTAATGTAACATCTATGCCGCCCGGTTTTTCCTGAAGTGCCTTAAGTCCTGTCTGTATCGTCTCCACTACATGGACGGCAGCCTCCAGATCCCTCCCTGGGAGAATCACAATGAATTCCTCACCCCCATACCGAAAGCACAAATCGTTTTGGAAAGACTGCTTCATGACATTCGCCACAGTTTGAATCCATTCATCGCCCACAAGGTGTCCATAGTTATCATTTATCTGTTTAAAATCATCAATATCACACAAAACACAAGTCAGTGGCATCTTCTTTTCAATACAGCGCTGCCATATCATAGGCGACATCTGCCCCAGCTTCTGTCTGTTATAGAGTCCGGACAGGGCATCTCTTTCGGCTGCTTCCTCCAGCAAAACCTGTCTTTTATAAGAGTTTATCCTGACTCCATAATATGTAAGGCTCGAAATTAAGGAAATAATAGCAAAAACTGAAAAATTAATAATATTTGCCAGAACGTCTTCTTTTGTATATAGACTTATGATAATAAGAATCAGCCCGCAGCCGGCCACATGAAAAATCATATAGAAAACTGGTTTCACAAACGAAACAATCGGCACAATTACCAGAATTGTAATAAAAATAATTCCGGAAAAGCTTCCATTGTAATATGTATCAACAGCCGTAATATAGACGGACCACACAATCAAAAATCCATCATACACTACACTTAGGACTTCCACAATATGATATCTATGATCAATATCCCTGCTTACGGCTATTAAGATGATATATGCTGCTATACTACATAATAATAGGGAGGTATATGCTATGAAATATGCAATATACTCCATACTGCTAAAAAAGCCTCCCCGCAGAAACCACATCCCCAGCATTATGATTTCGAAAAACATGATCGTTGGAACTGCTCTTTTCCCACTGGCCAAACTGTCAGCAGCTGCACGCTTTAACACGATTTCCCGCTCGGATTCATGTTCAAATTGATCATTAAAACTCAATTTTTTCAAAAATTCTATATTCATACGATTCGATTCCTTTATGTTTTAATACCGGGCGGCATTTATACCGGCTTTTTATTTTATATTCAAAAATTTTGATAAATCCAGTTTACTATATTTCAGCCTGAGCGTCCATAACAACGTTGTTTTTGACTTAAAATAAATACAACTGTTATAAGTGTCAACAAGAACTATGAAATAAAAAAACAGGAATATCCTGTGGAAAATCATATGCTAAAAGGCACCTGATTCCACGGGATATTCCTATTTTCGGGTTAAGGACTTACTATTTTCCCCGAATGTAAAAAGAACTGCGGTTTTCAATTTTCATAAAAAGAAATGCGGTTTTTCCCACCATTTTTCGAAGCATAAAGCGCTGCATCTGCATCTTTGTAAAAATATGGAAAACTTTTTCCCATTGATGGCGCGATCCCCACACT
Source organism: Faecalicatena orotica (assembly GCF_905197545.1). Lineage (NCBI taxonomy): Bacteria > Bacillati > Bacillota > Clostridia > Lachnospirales > Lachnospiraceae > Faecalicatena > Faecalicatena orotica. Next base: position 63,738 of record NZ_CAJJZH010000014.1, on the reverse strand, counting down.
GAAGGAAACTTTTCCGCTTTTTCCTGAATCAGACATAAATCCTGATATATGGTCATTCACTTGTCTGATATATCCCTTAATCTGTTCCCTGCTGTGCCCCTCCTGAAGAAAAATGCCGAACTCATCCCCTCCCAGTCTTCCGATAACTGCAGTGTCCGGAAAAGAAGCTTTCAGTAACTCCGCTGTTCTAATCAACACTTTATCACCAAACGGATGACCAAAAGTATCATTTATATCTTTGAAATTATCAATATCCAGCATAATAAAAATACCTTCCCTCTGGTTGAGGAGACCTTCGACGGACTGAATAAATGTATCTTTATTATAAATCTTCAGACTTGTATCGTATTCTGCCCTCTCCTGCATTGCAATCTCGCGGCGCTTTGAATCGTTTATATTCTTTACATACATAATACCCTTCTTCTCGCCAGTGACAATATCCGTGATCAGGCGTATAATCGTCACAACCCAGATGTAGGTGCCCTCCTGGCCATTCAGCATACGGTATTCAAGCTTAACCTCCTGCTCTTTGTTTTGAAAGGCCTTATTAATATTTTTCATCAAAAAACATTCCAGATATGCTTCCCTGTCTTCCTCCTTCACATATTCTGCAATATGGTCTAAGGCAAACTGCTCATAATTGCTTCCTTCTTCTACATAGGCGCATATTTCACAGTTCAGTTGACATTTTTCATAAATATTTTTTGAAAAATTGATAATATAAAATGCAATGGTATCGGACAGCACTGCCATACGGTACTGTTCCTCCACAGCATAGACTTCGCCTCCTATTTTCTCCCGCAGGGTTTGCAATGTTTTATCTGCAAATCTAAGAGGATATGCCTCTATGTTTTCTTCTGTAACTACAGGCGCTGAGGCATGCAGACAGCCAATTTTCCAATCTTTCTCATCTTTCATCAGGGTAAGAGATTGTGAGAACCTGCTTTTTGTTACTTTTTCATGGCATTTTGCTGTCACAATCACATCTGCACAGAGTACAGCTATATCTCCTCTGAGCATCCGTATCTCTATACGGCTAAAATCAAGGGAATGGGAAACTTCATTGTCATTTTTCTGGCCATCCAGGAAGACTTTTGTAACATCATATTTGGATGTTACAAACCCCTGTTCACCGATTCCAATCCCCACTACGGAATCTGAAAGGCATTCCAAAACGCTATCTAAATCCTTTGAAATGAGGCCTCCATCTTCAAATTTATAAAGCACTTCTTTGATTCTGTCTTCCTCCGTCATATGCTTTCCCCCCTTATCTATATCCATCCACATCCTGAACCTTTACTGGTTACTGCATTAAGTACGCAGGAGCAGACTCCGACAGATTATTCTACATTGGGCAAATATTTATACTTTTATTTTTCTTGGAACCTTATCCATATTATAATACTGTAAAATGCTTTCATTTGCAATAAAAATAACTGTGATTCATACCTCCCGGAAGCCAGAAACTAACTGTAAATGGAAAACCGGGAAGGATATGGACGGTAATCACCTGACGGGTTCCCCCTCGTACACATAATATTTCCTTCCTTTTTCCAGATATTTATCAATCTCCGCCCTGGCCAGGTCGGGCATATCCGTGGTGATTCCGGATGCCCCCATCTGAAGGTAATTTGCCATATCATCATAATTATTGGATGTCCAGATATACACAGGAATCAGGCTGTTTCGTGCACGTTCCATAAACCTGTTGCTCGCAACGCCCTCCTCCACTGCGAGGAAATCAATATTATAATCCCAGACAGCATCCTCAATCTTCCCTGCACTGCCGAAAATGCAATAACCTACCCACCAGTCCGGGCGCTGTTCTTTCAACAGGGAAACACTTTTGTAATCAATCGACATAAATATACACTGCTTTTGTGCGCTGTTTTTTTCTACTGCTTCAATCACTTTTCTGACAAGCTCCTCTTTCGTGTCTGAAGTTGGCTTTAACTCCACCAGCAGTCCTGCCCTGTTCTTCATTCCCTGAACTGCCTGAATCATCTCCTCAAACGTAGGGATTTTTCCCTGTTTTTCATTGGAAGTGATTGTCAGTTCCTTCAGCTCGGCAGCCGTCATGCTTTCTACCTTACCCGAAATGCCTGCAAGCCTCTTTAGGCTTTCATCATGAACAACAACAGGAACCCCGTCTTTTGAAAGCTTTACATCTATTTCTGCGTAGTCGGCCCCAAGACTGACAGCTTTTTCCACTGCGGCGATGGTATTTTCCGGTTCGTAGATACACCCTCTGTGGCCGATTGCCAGAGGCTTATGAACCAGAGGTGCTTCATTAAAATATCCGTTAATAACTGCCGCAATTAACAGGATGGCAAAACCTGCCCAGACTTTTTTGTGCTTTCTGGAATTCCAGAACTTTTTCCCTGTTCTGATAAGAGCTCTCCTGCCGCCCGCAGCGGCTGCAACAGTACGCCCCAGGGCCTTCGTATTCTTGATTCCCGGAAGTTCAGGGAGCTCCTCGTATTTATCCAGAATGTCAAACATAAATTGATAAATCAGTGCCATTGCCACACACTGAATCAGGACAAGAAGTGTCCAATACAAGAATCCTGTACGAAATGACCCTGAATGAACCAAATATTTCAGCACCGATATATTGAAATCCTGACTTTGAATCAGTCTTCCCTGCAGCAGGTACACAATACCACCTTCTACGGCAATCCACAGGAAAAATGCTCCCCAAAGCTTCATCTTATCCTTCCACTGCATGAGGCGGAACCAGTAAAAATTCTGTTGTACCGCTTTCAGGAAATTCGTACGCTTTAAAAACATGGCCGGTGGTACCAGGGCCAATGCAAGAAAGAGTATAATATATCCGGCCCGTCCAGCCAGAATACCCATACTGCCCAGAGTGGTCTTCTTAAGTTCATTCACCACAAATCTCGGGATATCAATCCGGCTGACCAGAGAATTCAGGTATCCCGCATGTACCAGCGGAAGGAATAATACAAAATAGACTCCTGCCAAAAGGATGGAAATATGCTTCAGCCCCTTCAGTGTCTCTGCTGAACTCCTTAAAATGTCTATAAGACCGGGCCGTTCCCCTTTCCTGCACCAATACAGTGTATGGAGGAGGCAGCTGATCTCATAACAGCACCACAGCGCGGCCGCCAGAAAAAGTACAATAGTAAGTATCAGTCTGACAGGTGAGAGGACGCTGAGGAACATCTCCTCATTAAATACCGGCGTATCCCCCAAGACCCAGACAGTAAAAATCCAATTTAAAAGCGGCCCTATTACCAAAACAGAGGCAGGCTTAAAAAACGCTTCTACCTTCAATACTGCAAGGCAGCTCTGCCCCAAAGCAAATGCTTTTCTTCTGTCCACTTTATCATCTCCTTTCCTGATCTGCTCTTTATCGTTAATTAGTATGACTCATTATAATCTTTGCCTATCTATGAGTCAATTATATATATATTTAATATTTTCTAAAGATTTTATAAGCTTACAAAAGGAAACTGGCAGGATAAATCACTTCGCCCTGCCAGTTTCCTTTTATATCTATTATTTTAATTCCAGCCGCATATCATACCATACGGCACCACCGTGTACTGAATCAGACACTCCTTCATTCACAAATCCAAACTTTTCATAATAATGAAGCAGTTTCTCCTTACAAGTTAGTACTACCCCCAGCCGTCCCTGTTTCTTAGCGTCTTCTATTACCTCTCTGATTAATTTTTCTGCACATCCCTGCCTCTGGTATTCTGGAATCGTATCCACACCGAAAATCATCTGCCAGTCCCCATACTCATTATGCATAGATGCATTTTCATACATCTCATCACACAAAACCGATTTGTCCGATACCATTCCGTTCACAAAAACGATGATTCTCCCATCATCCTCCAATAACCAGAAATGATCTGGATATGTCATCAGCCTGTTTTTGAATGCCTCCCTGTCAGCCGCTTCAGCTTTCGGAAAGCACGCTGCTTCAACCGCTGCTATTGCATCTAAGTCGCTTAATGCCGCTTTTCTTATAAACATATTACCTCCGTCAGTTCTATCCTTCCTTTACTACCATCGTTCTCTAATAAATTATTACCGATACACTTCAAAGTACCCCAGACTGCATCCCGTGAATTCGATATATTGAGTACTTGCTTTTTCCCCAGCCGACTCCAGCAGTTTTTTAAATCCTGCTTCATCCAAAGTACCTTTTCCGGCCTCTTTTTCTGCTAATTCTTTCACCTTCTGGTTCACCTTATTTATGAACTCCTCCCTTTCCTGCACGGTAAGTTTAGCGGCATCTGTGATGCGGTATGTGAATTCATATTGTCCATCGACACTGCCGACCTCTACTTTGTCCCCGTAAACATCTTCTATCAGTGGAACGTAGATATCCCCTGTGCAGCAAAAGTCTGTCTTTTCACCGGTATAAACTTCGGTCATCCTCGTATGGTATTCATCCAAAGCCCTCTGTACCGTATCGTGAAGGTATGTCCAGTTTTTGTCATTCTCAGACAGCGAAGCCATAACCATCTCATAGGCATATCCTGCCCCCTCCTCATCGTCCGTATCATCAATAAAAGCATTGTATATAGTACGGTTATATTCAGAAACAGACATTTGTTCATAGTTCTGCGGTTTGAATCTTTCCATCACCAGATTGTACTGCTTCTTTGTATAAGAGAAACTATCTTCTGAAGAGACATCTGTAGCCTCACTGCCGTTATCCTGCCTGAAATCATAAGGGGTATCCCAGTAATAGTCGAGATCAGCAGTTCCGCCCCATGTGATTCCCCCGTCCAGAGATTTCAGCAGTTCTGTTAAATGTGAAGAAAGCGTTTTTTCCATCTTCTCTTCCTCTTTCAGTGCACCCGCCTGCTGCTTCATCATATATTCTTCCAGCTTATTGCCGATACTGTCCAGTAAATCATCGCGCTCTCTGACGGTCAGCTTCTGGTCCGTGTCCAGATTGTAGTCAAAGCTGAAGTCTGCATATGCACCCGTCAGCAGCACTTTATCCCCAAAAACATCTCCGTAGGTCTCATATAAAGCCTGACTGCTGTGCCAGGGAGCCTTCTCTCTTTCACATGTATTGAAGTGCTTTTTTTCACATTCATTCCATGTATTTCCCAGTGTAACCAATATAAAGTCCGCATTTTCATCTTCTTCTGAAAGCGTGGCAGAAACACGGGCTAATATATCTTCTGTTTTGTGGTACTCTTCCTCATCTTCCCAGTTCAGCACTTTATGGTTGAACTCTTCCACCGGCAGTTTCCCATATCCTTCCGTCTGGAAGGAAAGGAGAAAATCATAATCGGCCTTCGTATACTTTTCTACAGGTTTTCCCCATCTGTATGCCTGATACCTTGTACCCGAAACAGCCTCAGGCTGTGCCGGCCTGGCAGGTGAGGATGCACACCCTGACATTGCAGCGATGGCCGCACTAATCAATAACAAAACGGTTGTCTGCTTTTTCTTATGGAACATATTGTTATCCTCCCCGCTTTAATAGCTTTCAATATTCGTTATTTTTCCACCGGTAAAAGAGATCTTATCTGTGGCATATTTTTTACCTGCTATAGTCAAAATTTTCCGAAGGCCTTCTTCTGTAAAGGGATCTCCATAATTTTCATCTGCGTAATCCTGCATACTATGCATGATGTTCTGCAGGAAAGCATCTCTTTCCTTTACAGTCAGTTTATCCTGATGCAGGATGCGGTAACTAAACTCATAGTCTGCATGTCTGCCGCCTGTTACGACCCTGTCACCGAATACATCTTCTTCCAGTTCAAGTTCGACAGAACCATAGAACACAGGGTCGTTCTGCTCCCCTGAAAACACCTCATCCATACGTGCCGAATACTCTCCGAGGGATGCCTGAACAGTATTGCAGAGATAATCTGCTTCCGGATCGTCAGCAGGCAGAAAAGCCAGAATCTGTTCATACAATTCTCGCTGCCCGTCATTCTCCACAGACAGCAGTGCATTTATCCTGCGGTTAAATTCAGCGATGGACATCTCTTCATAACCTTTCAGTTTGATCCTCTTTAGCAGCTTCTGATACTGCGCCTTTGTATAGGAGGGTTCCTGAGGATATTCCGCATCAAAAACACTTTCCTGCACCGTTTCTCTGGATATGGTTTGCACCCCACTTGCGGAAGCACGCCCGGCAGGGGCAGAGGTTGCAAATACGATCGTGATAACCCCGATCAGGACAGCGGAAGCCACAAGGTTCTTCACTGATTTTTCCGGAGATTTCATAATGGCGGTGATCCGTTCTTTTAGGGCATTTCTGCTGAAGCAGTTTGCCAGAGGTGCAAATTCTGTCCGGCGTTCCTCCATTCCTACAAGTGTCAGTGCATAGTCGGCCCGGGACTGCTGTCCATACAGATGAAGCACGGATTCATCACAGGAAATCTCCAGATCACGGTTTGCCAGTATATACATGGCCCATACAAGCGGGTTGAACCAATGCAGACATAATGCAGCGGCTAAAAACCACTTAATCAGGGCATCAAATCTGCGGATATGAGACATTTCATGTGCCAGAATATATCCCAGCAGCACCTCATCAGACCAGTTTATCTCTGCCGGCAGCAAAATAACCGGCCAAAGTACGCCATAGGTCAGCGGGGCCTCTATTTGATCCGAGTACCGTACAAAAACAGGGCGCCTCAGGCGGTGACATTCGATCCACTGCCTGACCCACTGGCTTTCCGCCGGAAGTGATGTACGGTATATCCGCCGGTTCCTGATATGGCAGATCAGGATCCCAAGTGCCAGCAGCAGCCCCCCGGCAAGCCATACAATGGCCCAGAAAGAAACGGGCACTGCCACTCTTCCGGATGAAGAAGCTGACGCCTGCGCAGCCACTCCCGGCAGCAGGATCCCGCTGCGTCCGGCATCGGAAAGCCCCGGTGTTACCGTGTAGATACTTGCCGGTGAAGATATGCGCACCGGCAGCAGTAAACGGGTTAATGCTACGGCCCATAACAGGAGAAATGCCTTTTTGGGCAGATGGTGAATCGTCAGGGAACGGACCAGTGTAATTGCCATAATGATTACCGATCCTTCGAGAGTCATCTCGATTAAGGACATCATAGATTGTCACCTCAATTCTTCAATCAGCGCTTTCATGCGCTCAATCTCTCCCTTGGAGAGCCTTCTGGCTCCAAGTAAAGAGGCTACTAGGAGGTCTGCAGACCCGCCGAAATTCCTCTGGATCAATTCCTCAGTCTCCTGTGTACAGATTTCTTCCCGGGTAACAAGGGGCCGGCAGTGAAATCCTGGATCGGTACGCTCTATAATTCCTTTATCAATACATTTACGTATCACCGTGTACGTTGTCGTCTTGCTCCATCCCACCTGTTCAGATAACTGCCCTGCAATTTCCTTTGCGCTGAGGCTGCCGCTGCTCCACAGGCATTCCATCACACGCCGTTCTGAATCAAAAAGTTTTAAGTCCATTTAACGCGCCTCCGTTCTACTGTAATAGAATATAATTTTATTCTACTCGAATAGAACAGCGATGTCAAGAGTATTATGATAAGTTTGATCTTCATCTAAATCTACTTTTAGGCAAAAACAGGTTTACAAATCAAAAGTAACACTGTATACTAGATTCGAATTTCAGGAGGTTTATTATGCTAACATCACTTGCTTTTATTTTTCTTGCAGGTCTGGCTATGGCGGCCATCTGCCAGAAACTTCAGTTACCGCGCATTATCGGTATGCTGGTGACAGGTATCGTCTTAGGGCCATATGCTTTAGATTTGCTTGATCCATCCATTCTGGCTGTTTCTTCTGAACTGCGGCAGATGGCCCTTATCATTATCCTGCTTAAGGCCGGACTTTCCCTCGATCTGTCAGATCTTAAAAAGGTGGGGCGGCCTGCGGTTATGATGTCATGTATCCCCGCCAGTTTTGAAATATTGGCTTTCTTTCTGTTTGCCCCACATATACTCGGTATCACAAAAATAGACGCCGCTGTTATGGGCGCCGTACTGGGAGCAGTGTCCCCGGCTGTCGTTGTGCCAAGGATGGTACAATTGATGGATATGAAATACGGTACATCCAAGAGTATCCCACAGCTTATTCTGGCTGGTGCTTCCTGCGATGATATCTTTGTAATTGTACTATTTTCAACATTTACCAGCATGGCACAGGGAGGGAATGCAAATCTCAAAGATTTTGTGAATATTCCTATCTCCATACTTCTTGGAATCGTACTGGGTGCCGCCGCGGGATTTATCCTCAGCCTGTTTTTTGAAACTGCATATGCACATGAACATTGTGTCAGAAACAGTATGAAGGTGATTATTGTACTTGGGACTTCGTTTATGCTGACGGCGATTGAGACATGGCTGAAAGATATCATATCGGTTTCCGGCTTACTTGCAGTAGTAAGTATGGCCTGTGTACTCAAAATGAAGAGTACTGCGTTCGTATCAAAAAGACTGTCCGAAAAATTCGGGAAATTATGGCTTGCAGCAGAGGTTATCTTATTTGTGCTGGTAGGCGCGGCAGTTGACATTCGTTATACAATGGAAGCCGGACTGGCAGCAGTCGTAATGATATTTACTGCTCTTCTGTTTCGTGCGGCAGGCGTTTATATTTGTCTTTTAGGGACCCGGCTTAATTTGAAAGAACGTCTCTTCTGCATGATTGCATACATGCCTAAGGCTACTGTACAGGCAGCAATCGGCTCGGTTCCACTGTCATTGGGACTGCCCTGCGGCAAAATCATTCTGTCTGTTGCCGTATTGGCAATTCTCATTACAGCCCCTCTGGGAGCGATTGGAATGGACCAAAGTTATAAAAAACTGCTTTGCAGAGACAAAGACGGAGATTCCCATCTCCGTCTCTGATCTTTAAGTATTCGTTCTTTTCTGATATAGGTAAAGATAAAGTATCCGTTCCAGTTCTTTTATATCAACCGGCTTTGCAAGATGGGCATCCATACCTGCATGCAGTGCGGCCCGGACATCCTCTTCGAATGCATTCGCCGTCATGGCGACAATCGGTATATTCCCGGCGTCCGGCCTCTTCAGCCTCCGGATTGCCTTTGTAGCCTCATACCCGTCCATCTTCGGCATCTGGACATCCATGAGTATTAAATCATAGTATCCCTCTTCTGATGCAGCAACCTTATTCACCGCTTCCTCTCCGTTTACAGCTTCCTCAATCTGCACACCTGTATCACTGAGCAGTTCATAGGCAATCTCACGGTTTAATTCATTATCCTCGGCCAGAAGAATTCTACTGCCCGAATAGTCAGGCTTCCGGTCCACAAACTGCTCCTCTATGGATTCACCACTGCCGCTCAGTTCTCCCAACAGGCCGCAGATCTTTGAACGGTAAAATGGCTTTGAGATAAAGGCCGTTACACCTGCCGCCCTCGCCTCCTGCTCAATTTCCGACCAGTCATATGCAGTCAGCACAATAACCGGAATCCCATCACCAAGTTTCATCCGTATCTGTCTTGTAACCTCAATACCATCCATACCCGGCATTTTCCAGTCGACAATGACCATATTAAATGGATCTGAAGTTTCCGCCTCACAAACTGCACACTGCACTGCCTTTTCACCATCTGTCACGAACTGGGCGCGCAGGCCCATCTCCTTCAAAAGTTCTGCCGCATTTTCACATGTCTGCACATCATCGTCCACAATCAGTGTCCTTATTCCGATCCATTCCTCAGGTACTTCATCCGCTTCAATATCCTGTACCTTAAGAGGTATTGTTACTGTAAATACAGACCCCCTGCCCGGTACACTCTCAACCTGGATATCGCCGTCCATCAGGTCAATTACATTCTTCGTGATTGCCATACCCAGTCCGGTTCCGGCTATCCGGCTGCTTGTCGAATCTTTTGCACGTTCGAACGGCTGAAACAGTTTATCCAGAAATTCCTCATTCATCCCGATTCCATTATCGGCACAGACAAATATGTACCTCTGGTAACCTTTACGTATGCACTGCTCCTGCCTTACCTCCACATGGATACAGCCGCCCTCAGGCGTATACTTTACGGCATTACTCAGGATATTGAGGCATGCCTGCTGAATGCGGAGTGCATCCCCGGATACATCCTCATCCTTAATAGCCATATGTACATCCAGTTCCTGCTGCTTTTCATTCGTCTGGGGACGGATTAACTCAATCGAATTTGCAATCAGTTCCGCAAGATTAAATGGTTCCTCGCTCAGTGACATCTTGCCGCTCTCTATTTTTGACATATCCAGTACATCATTGATCAGACTAAGCAGATGGCTGCTGGAAAGGTTAATTTTTTTCAGGCATGCGGCCACTCTGTCCCTGTCGTCAAGATGGGCCGCCGCAATCGCAGTCATTCCGACAATGGCATTCATTGGTGTCCGGATATCATGGCTCATATTCGATAAGAACTGGCTCTTTGCGCTGTTTGCCGCCATTGCATTATCGAGCGCACTCTGAAGTGCCTGTCTTCTTTGTTCCTCCTCATATCTCTGCTCATCGATACAGCGTGAAATCAGAATTGCCAGCTTATCCTTTGAGTATGGGTTATCCACATGAATGATCTGTGTAGAGGTCCAGTGATAGACTCCGTCTCCAAAGTTCTGTTTTGTCTCCAGAAATACTTCTGTCTTGTTCTCTCCCAGAACTGTGGCAAGGTTTTCGAGCGAGAAACGGGCCCTGAACTCCTCACGACTGTCCGGATGTACACTGGATGCAAATATATCAAAGAACTCTGTGTAGGACTTCTGTTCCCCGAGACCGGGCATATCCTTACTCTCTGTATAAATGAAAGTAACAGTATCCTTCGTCAGATTGATGCTGATGATTACCGGATAGGCATTAGATATCGCCCTGACCAGAGTCAGGCGTTCCTGGAGCTTCGCCTTCTCCTCTTCCTCCTCGGCCAGCTTCTTATCTGTAATATCGTGAAACGCAGCAATCAGAACTGGAGTTCCGTCCTCATCCAGCGTTTTTTCTATAATACCGGCTGCCCATAAAAAACAGCCGTCCGATTTTTGGATGCGGTGCTCAAAAACATTTTTCCGCGAATGGGCAATCGTATCTTCAAGAACTCCCGCCATTTCCCTGTAATCATCGGGATAAATAATATCTTCCAGACACATTTCCCACATCGGTGTATCTTCCGGATAATTCAGAATTTTCAGGCCTTCCCTGTTCATCTGTATGATCCGGTAAGGCGGATCAACTGTCAAAAGCGCTACAGCATCCGGAATCGCATTATAAAGATGCCCGATATAGTCAGCCTGATTCCGGAGCTTTTTATTTGTCCTGTTTACATAACGGATATATAGAAGTATCAGCAGGCAGATTCCCACGATAATGCTTGCTATCAGCATCATGGAGCGCCTTAATATCTGATTTGTCTGTTCATCCACCACCTCTTTCGGAATAATGGAAATTAGATACCAGTCTGTCTCCAGTTTCAGCGGGGTATAACAGAATACCGTCTCCTCGCCCTGATAAACAAACACTGCATATCCGCTTTTCAGATTCTCCAGAGAGTCCCTGAACCGGCTCAGGCTTTTCGGGTCATTCTCTACATCCGGCAGCATATCAAACAGATTTTGAACGGTTTTATTGCTGTCAGGATGCGGTGAACGGATCAGTACATCCCCCTGCCGATTGATCACATAGGAAAATCCGGCATTGTTATAAAATGACAGGCTGAAACTGTCAACAATACTCTCGATCTCGTACTCCTTCACGATCCATCCTTCTGTCCCGTCAGCCAGACTGACTTTTACAAACAGGTCAAACACATTCATTCCTGTAACACTGCTGATATGTGGATTGATAATCCCTTTTCCCTGCTTTGTATTCTCTAAGAAATTCCATGCATTCTCATCGATCACAGAACCATCCGGCATACATCTGCCGTCAGACAGATAAAGGCTGATCCCGCTCTCTATTTGTGAATAGCCGCTCATGGCCTCTTCTATATCTTCATCGCCCTCTCCCGGGCTGATTTCCTCTATGTTCTGTGCAACCGTGCTCATTGTCTGGTAATCTTCTGTAAGCTGCACTTTCAGGGTACCGCACCCCTGTCTTGTACTCTCGGCAATTGTATTGACAGATTGTTCCCATAACTGTTCCTTAACACCTCTCACAAACAGGAACGTAAAAGTACAGAGCAGTGCGGCAACACACACAGCTGTTACTGCTATTTTCTTTTTAGATCCCCCGGAGCTTTTCTTTTCCATTACAAGGCTCCCCTTTCCAACTCTGCCTCTTTATCCATCTGATCCATGACAACTTCCAGTTTTTCCCCCGACAGCAGGCTCATGGAAGCTTCTGCCGTTAATTCCCAGACTGGCAGGTAAAGCAGGCTGTCTGTACCGATCACATCCCGCCCCTCCTGATAGCATGGGACCAGAGGCTGGATTTCTTCCACAGAAGAAGGGGTTCCACCTTTCAGTGGGCTGAATGATGACTGCTGGTCTGCCAATTTCCGGATGTTCTCCTCCTGCGTAAAATACTCCAGAAACCGCATCGCCGCTTCAGTATGTTCGCTCTGCGCATTCACACTCAGGCGTACATCCGGATTGATTACAAGCAGTGAGCCATCCTCCAGAACCGGATATGGCACAACTTCAAAATCAAAATCTGGTTCCATATTATGTACGCGGCCGGCCGCCCACGCTCCAGTCAGCATAAAAGGACATTCCCCTTTTACAAATTCTTCCAGATCGTCCGAGGTCTTCTTTGTATCAACAGCCTTCCCGGCATCGATGTATCCTTTACTGATGAATTCCTCCGCAACCGAAAAGCCAGATGTCAGATAATCACTGAGCCGGTCTTCCCCACTGTTCAGGCGCTCCATGACTTCTTTCTGTCTGCCCTCCTGATATGTATAAAAGAAGCCCTCCCCGATTGCCAGAGTCTTCAGTGAAATATCATTATTGGCAATAACCGGGGTAATTTCCTGCTTTACAAATATTTCACAGATTTCTTTCCATTCTCCCAGATTCTCCGGCACTTCCAGATCATACTCTCTTAAAAGATCCAGATTGCAATACAGCCCGAAGGAAGACACCGTTGTAGGCATCCAATAGATCTCTCCATTATCCATCATCTGGTCAACCATCTGATCAGTATATTCCTCTATGGTACTTAAATCCGAAAGATCCGCGAGCTGTCCCTTTGCCTTCAGTTCGAGAACCGCGTCATGGTTCACCATGAACACATCGTCTCCCTTGCCGGCCTCCATCCTCTTTTCCAGTGCAGTATAATAATCATTTCCCTTTAAACTTTCGTATGAAACCCGGATGTCGGGGTTTTCTCTCATAAATCCGGATATGATCTCTTCGATTACAGTCACATTCTCCGGTTCGTATTTGTTGCCAAAGAAGGTGATAGACGTAACGTCCTCCTTCGTTTCCTCATAATTAACAACACTCCCTTTTTCGGAACAGCCGGTAAGAAGAAAGATACTGGCTGCGGCTAAGGAGCATAATTGCTTTTTTCTGACTTTGTTCATGTTAATCTCCTGGTATGTCCATAATGTATTTTTTCGATCGGCCCATACACATTTCTATTAATTCTAACATACAGGAAATGAATGCGCAATGAATTTAGAAATACCCGATAACAACAAAAAAACGGCAGGACGCTGATATCCCGCCGCTTTTGGCAATCACCACATCTGGCCGTAAGCATACTTCAGCTAAAGATTCTTCCATACAGCCTCAATATCTTTCATATCCATCTGCTTTTCAATCTGGTTTACGATCTTGTCGCTGCTGACATTTGCCACATTTACTTTTCCGTAATCCATCCAGACATAACAGACGAAGCAGAGAATGCCGAGTGACAAACGGAAGAAAAAACTGTTTTTCGGCCTTTCCTGCATACCGTCGTCATACAGGTTATTGTAGATATTACCGTAACGTGGATGTACTGCCGGTACAAAGCCGTCCTCGTTATAAAGCTTTCTTGTCTGGCGGAGCAGTTCACGGCGCCGCGCCTCTGATTCATTCATGGTTCACGACCTCCTTGGTTTAAAAAAGGCATATGATACGTCTAACATATCATATGCCTTTTGTGCCCTTACTAGAACTTCCCGCCTCTTATCTGTCTGCAAGTTCATTTGTAATATCATCCCATGTAATTCCCCGCTCCACCATGAGAACCATTGCGTGGTAGAGGAAATCGGACATCTCATATTTAATTTCTTCCGGGTTCGGATTCTTGGCGGCAATGACGATCTCCGTCGCCTCCTCTCCGACCTTCTTCAGTATTTTATCGATTCCCTTATCGAACAGATAGTTTGTATAGGATCCTTCCTTCGGATTCCGTTTCCGGTCCAGAATCGTTTCATATACGGACTCAAATACCTGAAGCGGATTCTTTGCATCGTAATCGCTCCCCACTACGGGCTGGAAGAAGCATGTACGGTTTCCTGTGTGACAGGCGGCACCAACCTGTTCTACCTTCGCAAGCAGTGTATCCTTGTCACAGTCGATCGTCAGTGTCTTTACGTACTGGTAATGTCCGGAGGTCTCGCCCTTCACCCACTGTTCCTTCCGGCTCCTGCTGTAATATGTCATCCGTCCGGATTTCACAGTATGCTCGAAAGCCTCCTCGTTCATATAGGCCATCATCAGCACTTCATTTGTCTTGTAATCCTGAACGATGACCGGGAGCAGTCCGTCTGAATTCAATTTAAACTCTGAAAAATCCATCATGCTCTCGAATGAGGTCATCTTAATCCCCTCTGATGTACAGATATTCTTAAACGAATTAAAGTCCATATCCCGCTGGCTGATGAACATACCGGATACCCCTTTTACACCACTGCATTTCAGAATCTTCAGTATTTCCTCCTGTTCCATTGTATCGGTTACTACGACACATGGAATCTGCGTCACATTCATGACTGAATTCAGGTCCAGCCTGTGCATAAAGATAATCTCCGTGCTGTACTCCTCAATCAGGTGCTGCTGTTTGAACAGCGCATCAAAATCATTCAGGGACACGGCAATCCGCTCTTTGCCGAAACGCTTGGATACCTCCTCAATCAGGTCTATGGACAGGTGTTTGGAAAAGTTCAGCATTGCACGCTTCGCGCCTGCATACAGAATCTTCTTCACATCCTCCTGTCTGCGGATATTTCCGCCCGCAACCATCGGGATGCTGATGACACGGTTGATCCGCTTCATCAGGTCGATGGATTCCTCGTGTTCTTCATCAGAGCTGGATAAATCAAAGATAATCAGCTCATCCGCACCCATTTCTCCATAATGCTTTGCAAGAGAAACCACGTCTTCCGCGATCACTTCTCTGTCATCAAACCATTTTACAGCCTTCCCGCCATCAATAAAAATGCAGGGAGTCAATCTCTTGTAACTCATTTGTCATCTCTCCTTTATCCGATTAAAGGCTGCCCTTCGTGGACCACACCTCTTTCATTCTCGGTTCTTCCATTGTCGCCATGTCCAGCGCCTTTCCGAATGCTTTAAATAAAGCCTCCGCCATATGGTGGTTATTGCCCTCATCCAGTATCTTCAGGTGCAGGTTCATGGCCCCGCTGTAAGATACCGCATAGAAAAATTCTCTGACCATCTCCGTATCCAGACCGCCGACTTTTTCCACGGTAAACGGCGCACTGTAATTCAGATAGGGGCGCCCTGACAGGTCAATTGCACACAAAGCCAGTGTCTCGTCCATCGGAAGCATGAAGCTCCCGTAGCGTTTGATTCCGGCCTTGTCACCCAATGCATTGGCGATTGCCTGTCCGAGTACAATGCCTGTGTCTTCAACCGTATGATGGCAGTCTACCTCCAGGTCTCCCTTTACCTTTACTTCGAGATCGAATAAACCATGCCTTGCAAATCCATCCAGCATATGGTCAAAAAAAGCGATTCCCGTATCAATCTGGTTCTTTCCCCTTCCATCCAGATTGATCGTTAAAGTAATCTCCGTCTCCTTCGTTTTACGCATACAGCTTCCTGTCCTGTCCATCATACATCCCTCCCTAAAACAATTTATTGTTCTTCCTTCTCAAAACGGACTTTGATTGAGTTTGCATGGGCGGTCAGCTGCTCCGCCTCCGCAAACTTTTCAATATCCAGATGCACTGCCTCAAGCGCTTCTTTTGAATACGCTATGATACTGGATTTCTTCAGGAAATCATCCACGGACAGCGGTGAGAAGAACTTGGCGGTCCCGTTTGTCGGCAGGACATGGTTCGGCCCCGCAAAATAGTCTCCCAGCGGTTCGCTTGAATATTCCCCGATAAAAATGGCCCCTGCATTGCGTATCTTCATCATGACCTGATAAGGATCTTTTGTCACGATCTCCAAATGCTCCGAGGCAATCTCGTTCGCCGCGGCGATGGCATCCTCAAGCGTATCAGCCACGAGTATATGTCCATAATTATCCAGTGACTTCTGAATAATCTCGCCCCTGGAGAGCTCTTTCACAAATGCATCTACCTGCGCGGACACTTTCCGGGCCAGTTCCTCACTTGTTGTCACGAGAATCGCTGATGCCAGTTCATCATGTTCAGCCTGGGAAAGCAGGTCCGCAGCAACATATCTCGGATTGGCAGTCTCATCCGCAAGTACGAGGATCTCACTTGGTCCGGCGATGGAATCGATGCTCACGTGGCCGTATACTGCCTTTTTCGCAAGTGCTACATAAATATTTCCCGGCCCCACGATC
Source organism: Faecalicatena orotica (assembly GCF_905197545.1). Classification (NCBI taxonomy): domain Bacteria; kingdom Bacillati; phylum Bacillota; class Clostridia; order Lachnospirales; family Lachnospiraceae; genus Faecalicatena; species Faecalicatena orotica. The sequence goes on along the minus strand of NZ_CAJJZH010000014.1, from coordinate 47,085 downwards.
TTATCTACCTTCGGAATACTTTCAGTTCCATAAGCCAGCGCGGCGATCGCCTGTGCCCCGCCCACCTTGTAAACCGCTGTCGCACCGGCCTCTTTTGCGGCAACCAGCGTAGTCGGGTTCACCTTTCCGTCTTTCCCCGGAGGCGTAGCCATAACGATCTCATCCACTCCCGCAACCTTGGCAGGCATAATGTTCATCAGGACAGAGGACGGGTACACTGCCTTGCCGCCGGGTACATATACACCGACACGTGCAAGCGCCGTTACCTTCTGTCCGAGCAGCGTGCCGTCCGGTTTGCTGTCAAACCAGCTGTACTGCATCTGCTTTGCATGATAAGATTCAATATTCTTCAAAGACTTCCTGATGATTTCAATCAGAGAATCATCGACCGCATCATAGGCCTCTTTCACTTCTTCTTCCGTCACGAGAATATTCCCCGCATTTACATCCGCACCATCGAATTTCTTCGTATAAGTAAAGACTGCCTCGTCCCCTTTTTCCTTCACTTCATCCAGAATCGCATGCACACTTGCCTCATACTGGCCATAATTGTTGGGGCTGCGTTTTAAAAGGTCATCCAAAAGATTCTGTCTCGTGCTTTCATCTAATTTCTCTATACGCATTACGCTTCCTCCTGTAGTAAATTCCGAAGATTCATAATCAGTTCCTTGATCCTGTCATTCTCCATCCGCATACTTACCGGGTTGACGATCATCCGGGCGGAAAGCGGGCATACTTCCTCCAGTACGACAAGCCCGTTTTCTTTCAATGTGGAACCGGTCTCCACGATATCGACAATCACCTCGGAAAGGCCCACGATCGGCGCCAGCTCGATGGAACCATTCATTTTGATGATCTCTACTGTCTGATGCTTTTTATTGTAAAAATAATCCTTCGCAATATTCGGATACTTCGTTGCCACACGGATCAGTTCATGGTGCTTTAAAAGCTCTGCCGCATCCTCCTGTCCGCACACGCACATCCGGCATTTCCCAAAGCCTAAATCCAGCACTTCATGGACCTTTCGCCCTTCTTCCACAATTGTATCCTTCCCGACTACGCCGATGTCCGCAGCGCCGTATTCCACGTAAGTCGGAACATCCGGCCCCTTTGCCAGAAAGAATTTTAATTTCAGTTCTTCATTTACAAAAATCAGTTTCCGGGAGTTCTTATCCTTCATCTCATCGCATGTGATTCCCAGTTTTTCAAGCATTTCCAGTGTTTTACTCGCAAGACGCCCTTTCGTGAGGGCAAATGTTAAATATCTCATATCAGACTTCCTCTATTTCCTTTTTCCAGCATTAATCAGCTTCTCTTCCCCGTTTTTCAGGTTCACCATCTCGATCGTCAGGTCATCCTTCAGATACAGCATGCTGACCGCCTGTGTCCGTCTGCCATACTCCAGATATTCCTCCCGCTCATCATCCGGATTCCTCTTGAGCATCTCTACGCACTTTCCTTTTGAACGGAAGTTCCTGGCAAGGGAAATTGCCCATTTCTGCGTCGCCTGCGTATAGACGATCAGGTTCGTATGTGCAGCCTCTATCTGTATTTTCTGCCGGCTTAAAGCACTCATTAGTTCATCCACAATAACCGCAAACCCGATGGACGGCGTATTCTTTCCAAATTTCTCAAGAAGATGGTCATAACGTCCGCCGCGTACGATGGCATCTCCGGTTCCATATGTATAGGCACGGAAAATAATTCCGGTATAGTAACCATAACTTCCACTCATGCTCAGGTCAAAAGTAATATGGTCCTGTACCCCGTACAGCGTGAGTATCTTATAGATCTGCTGCAGGCGGGAAACAGCCAGCTTCGCACTGATATTCGGTGCAATCTCCATTGCCTGGTTTAAAATTTCCACATCCCCGATTAGTTCGGGAAGTATCTGAAACGCCTGTTTGATCGTATCTTCAACATCCCGGTTGTCCAGAATCTCCTCTACACCAAAATAATTCCTGTTCGTGATCAGATGATGGATCTCTGTCCGTTCTTCCTCCTCAAGGCCGGTCGCCTCCAGAAGGCTCTGGATAAAGTCCACGTGGCCGATATTGATCTGGAATTCTTTCAGGCCCACTTTCCTAAGGCCGTCTGCAAGCATGGCAAGCAGTTCGGCGTCAGCTTCTATAGAATCCACGCCAATCAGCTCTGCCCCCATCTGGGTATTCTCCTTCAGCCTCCCTTGGTAGCTGGAATGATTGATGAATGTATTCCCCATATAACAGAGGCGGATCGGGAACTCCTCGTCCTCAAACAGCGTCGCAGCAGCCCTCGCGATGGAAGGGGTAATATCCGGGCGCAGAGCCAGTGTATTCCCATCCCTGTCAAAGAACTTATATAGCTCACGGGAGGAGATGGTTCCGATCTCCTTTCTGAACACGTCAAAATATTCAAATGTCGGTGTCTGTATGTCCTGATATCCGTAGAGGTGCAGGACGTCCAGAAGCTTTCCCTGTACGGACAGCTTCTTCTTGCATTCTGTATTGTAAATATCCCTGACTCCTTCAGGAGTATGTAATTTCTGTTCCATAGTTTAATGCCCTTTCACTTTATCGTGCTAATACGCTAAATTACTTTGTAAATTATACGCAGTTTCTTGTGCATTGTCAATCCCTGGAGTCTAAATCCTTCTGTATATAATCCAGATATGGCACAAAACAATTATTTTTCAGTTTCATAAAATAGGCAGGGTCCAGTTCTTCATAGCGGAAGCTCTTACGCCCGCCTTCTGAAGCCCTGTCCCAGAATTGCCTGATTTCTTTGTATCTCATATAATATAATTCGTTGTTGCTGCTGTAATAAATAATCAGAAAGGAAAGCCCTCCCTGTTTCTCAAACTTCTCCATAAATACCATCTGGTGCTCATGCACGTTCTGCAGTGGAAATGTATCCGCACTGCATTCCTTTGCATCAAAACAGACCGGAATCCCCTGCACTGCCCCGATATAATCCACCGTACTGATCTTGTCAAAGTAGGCCAGCGTAATATGGCGGCGCTCCTTGTCTATCCTGACAGGTGTAATGGGGGTCGGGATCTTCTGGATCAGCGCCAGCCCCATCTCTTCATATCGTTCATTCGTACGGTTGATCAGATCTTCCAGTGTCGATCCCCTTAACCCTCTGGAATTCCATGTAGCCATCTTATAAAACTCCCTTATCTGCTGCTATTTCGCAAAACTCCTTTGTAAGAGGCGCGATAAATTCTTTTTGGGACAGGTTCGAAAGCGCCCCTTTCAGTTCCGGGAAGATGAGCCTGTACGCATGGAGGAGCTGGTGCTCCAGTCCGTAAGCTTTCCTGTAGCTGTCGTTAACATTCCGGTTCCCGTACTTATAATCCCCGATAACCGGATGTCCCACTGAAGCCAGATGCGCCCGGATCTGGTGCGTCTTCCCGGTAATCAGGTGGACCTCCAGAAGCGTTACATCCCCGTCTGCCTTCAGGGGGCGGTACTCCGTCTCAATCGGGTCCGCACCATCTGTCTTCACGGTACGGACAGTTACCTGATTCGTCTTTTCGTCCTTTGCTAAATACCCCTGTATCCGTGACGGTTCCGTTATATTTCCCGCAGCGAGGCAGAGGTAATATTTCCCGAGCGTCCTGTCCTTAAAGAGGCGGCTTAACTCCTGCAGGCCTTTCAGACTTTTCCCTGCGGCGATCATCCCGCTTGTATTCCGGTCGAGACGGTTGCAGACGGAAGGCTTAAACGTCTTCAAATCCTGCTCTGAAAGCTGCCCGGAAGTAAGCAGGTATGTGATCAGGTGTTCCACCACCGACTCATCCGAATCCACCGCTTTCTGGGAAAGCATTCCTGCCGGCTTATTGATCAGCAGGATGTTCTCATCTTCATAGAGAATATCCAGTTTTTCCTTCGTATACTGCACCAGACTGCTGGAGAATCTGGCAATCGTTTCATCGGAAAGAAACAGCTTCACCTCGTCACCGCTCACCAGCTTTTCATTTCCCGCCGCTTTTTTCCCATTCAGTGTGATATTTTTCTTGCGGAGCATTTTATAGAGAAAACTCTTCGGCGCCTCATTCAGATACTTCGCAAGCATCTTATCCAGCCGCTGTCCGGCCTCGTTGTCTTTAATGATAATCTGCTGCATTCGTAAACCTTCCTACATTGAAATATTTAAGATGACATGTGCCATCTGTTCTTCCAGTTCCTTTGTGTCACTCTTTTCCACGGCCGCGATGGAATTCAGTCCCTCAGCCCTCGCCAGAAAAGCAGTGTAATTATTCAGGATCTTAACAGATACATCCGGGAACTGGTTCTGGTTCAAAATCCCCCTGATATGGGAGGCCGCATATTTCACGTCCACTTTTTCACTATTCGTATAGCCGAAAATCGTATTGCCGGATATCACGATGCAGTCCATCGGCATGACTTTCTCACGGCTTGTAATAATCATATCATATATCACCGTAATATACCCTGTCTTGTCTTTAATTTCTTCTGCGCGGATACTTGCAATGGAAGGATACGGAAAACGGGTGATCACCCCCACCAGTGCTTTGGATGCAGGCAGGCAGCCGAGTATCGCGACAATTGTCAGAAGATTTTTCTTTGTGTGGGCCTGACTGTAACCGAGAAAAAAGACCGCTGCCACAAGGGCAAAATAAATAATCGTGCGGATGATCTCCACCTTCTTCTTATAATCCAGATAGCCGGGATTTCCCTTTATTATCTTTTTCATTCGTATGTCTCCTCAATTCTCTATATCTAGTTTGAAAGTAAATCCATGATAACACGGTGAGGCATAAGCTTCGCGCCAAGCTCTGCGCCCTTCATTGCAATTCCATAAACGGATATTTCTTTTTTCTTCCTCACGTCGAGAAGTGCCTTTTTCACTACCCTGTCCGGTTTCGCCATCACGGCATCCTTCCATTTGTTGGGAAGTTTTCCCGAGACATCGAAAAACTCTGTTGCCACGGGTCCCGGGCAGACTGCTGTCACATAAATGCCCGTGCGCTTCAGTTCTGCACCAAGGGCCCTTGAAAAACTCAGAACATAAGATTTCGTAGCCGCATAAACGGCAAAAGACGGCTGCGGACAGAATGCCGCCGCGGAAGCCAGATTCACAACCCTGCTCCCAAGGCGCAGGTAAGGCAGGCAGATGAGAGTCATCCTTGTGAGCGCCCGGCAGTTCAGATCAATCATCGCCGTCTGGGCTGACGGTTCCCTGTGGGCAATCTTCTTCACCTCACCTACCTTCCCGAATCCGGCCGCATTCACAAGCATCCGTATATCCGGTGTTTCTTCCTTTAACGCATGTTCTAACTTCTGGTAAATCTCACCCTTGCATAAATCGCCTGCAAAGATCCTGCATGGAACGGCACTTCCGTGTGCAAGGGCGGCGAGTTTCTCCTCCCTGCGGGCAATGATCCAGATCTCATCCAGATTATGGTAAAAATACGGAAGCTGTCGGACAAATTCCCGCCCCATACCCGAGGAAGCCCCCGTTACAATCGCAATTCTCACATCAAACACCTTCTTCTCTCTAATCACCTTCCGGCTTTTTTCCTGCTGACGCTGCGGGCAGGCTTCTTTTGTAAAGGTCTGCCGGCTTTTGTTTTTCCCTGTGTCTGTTTCCCCACAGGGTGCTTCTCACTTGAAAACTTTCTGGGCCTGATCAGGCACTGTTTCCCAAACCCGACCAGATCCATCCGCCCCGCCTTTTTCAGCGCCTCCATCACAAGGTCATAATTATCCGGATTCCTGTACTGGATCAATGCCCTCTGCAGTGCCTTCTCATGCGGGTTCTTCGGTACATACACCTTTTCCATTGTACGCGGGTCAAGCCCGGTATAGTACATACATGTGGAGATGGTGGACGGAGTCGGATAGAAATCCTGTACCTGCTCTGGCATATATCCCAGATCCCGGCAGTATTCTGCAAGCTTCACAGCCGCTTTCATGTCGGACCCTGGATGGGAAGACATCAGATAAGGCACAAGAAACTGCTGTTTATGGAGTTTCTTGTTCATATCCTGAAATTTTCTTGTAAATTCCTCATATACCTGATGCTTTGGCTTGCCCATTTTACTTAAAACTTCATCCGCGACATGCTCCGGGGCAACTTTGAGCTGCCCGCTTACATGGTATTCGCACAGTTCCCTTAAGAATGTTTTATCCTTGTCTGCAAGCAGATAATCAAACCGGATGCCGGAACGGATGAATACTTTTTTTACCTTCGGCACATCTCTCAGCTTTCTCAGCAGTTCCACATAGTCTCTGTGGTCTGCATCCAGGTTCCGGCACGGCTGCGGAAACAGGCACTGTTTCTCCTTGCATACACCGTGCTCCAGCTGCTTTCTGCAGGACGGATGGCGGAAATTAGCCGTCGGCCCGCCTACATCATGAATATATCCCTTAAAATCCGGCTCATTTGTTAAAAGCTCTGCCTCCTCCAGAAGAGATTCATGGCTGCGTGTCTGGATAATCCTGCCCTGATGGAAGGTGAGTGCACAGAAGTTACATCCGCCGAAGCACCCCCTGTTGCTGATCAGGCTGAATTTAATCTCGGCAATGGCCGGGACTCCCCCCGCCTTTTCATAGGAAGGATGGTACGTCCGCATATAGGGAAGTGCATAGACATCGTCCATCTCCGTCTGGCTAAGCGGTCCAGGCGGCGGGTTCTGGACCACATACAAGTGGTCTGAATACGGCTCCACAAGGCGTTTTCCTGTAAAGGGATCTGTATTCTGGTACTGCATATAAAAGCTTTCAGCATATGCCCGGGGCGACTTCACCAGTTCACCATAGGACGGCAGGACCACCGCGTCATATACGGAATCAAGACTTTTTGTCTTTACGACGGTCCCGTCAAGATAGGTCAGGTCCGATACATCAATACCTGCATCCAGAGCCTCCGCTATCTCAATAATGGAACGTTCCCCCATCCCGTAAGATATGATATCTGCGCCGGAATCCAAAAGGACGGAGCGTTTGACCTTGTCAGACCAGTAGTCATAATGTGCAAGCCTGCGAAGACTCGCTTCAATACCTCCCAGAATAACCGGCGTATGCTTATACGTCTGCCGGATCAGATTGCCATAGACGACTGCAGCATAATCCGGACGTTTCCCCATCTCCCCGCCGGGTGTATAGGCATCCTGACGGCGCCTCTTCTTAGAGACCGAAAAATGGTTCACCATAGAATCCATATTTCCCGCCGAGACAAGGAAACCGAGACGCGGCTCCCCGTATACCGTCACGCTTTCTTTCACCCTCCAGTCCGGCTGTGCGATAATCCCCACCCGGTACCCGTGGGACTCCAGAATTCTGGTAATAATGGCATGTCCAAAAGACGGGTGGTCGACATAGGCATCTCCGGAGACATAGACAAAATCAACCCGGTCCCATCCCCTGTCCTTCATATCCTGTTTACATAGTGGTAAAAACCCCTGGTTCATCTTCTATACCTCATAGGTGTTATTTTTAATATCATAATAATCATGGATAAAATAATCGGCCAGACGCTTTTTCTCGGCCTCATCCGGTCTTGAAAATTCATCATCCACGGCACATACAGTCATCCCCGCATTTAAGGCCGCCTCAATCCCTTTCGGAACATCCTCGAATACCAGACAGTCCTTCGGGTCTACATTAAGGTCTTCGGCAACCTTCAGGTAAACATCCGGTGCAGGCTTTCCGGCGGCCACTTCGCATGCCGTTCTTACAGAGATAAAAAACTCCTCCGCATGGAGTGCTTTCAGGACCGCATCTACAAGCTCTCTTGCATTGCTCGTAGCGATCCCCATAAGGATCCCCTGTTCCTGCATCTGTTCCAGAAATTCACGTGCCCCCGGCTTGAAAGGAACCTTCGATGCATACAGCTCCATCGTCATGTTCTTCCATTCCTCGCGGACATCATCGAGGGTGCACTCCAATGACGGGAATGTATCCAGAAAATACTGTGCCGTTTCTGTGTAGCTCATCCCCTCGATCGCCTTATGGAAATCCTCCGGCTGTGTCAGGTTGTATTTTTCCATATATATGTCATCCACCTCCGGCCAGATCCACATGGAATCAACCAGTGAACCGTCCAGATCAAATATTACCGCTTTTTTATTCTCTAACATAATTGTGCTATCTCTTCCTTTGTCAATTCTCTGTATTCTCCCGCCGCAAGGGTTTCATCCAGCAAAAGAGGTCCCATACGGATACGTTTCAGGTAAACAACTTCCTTGTCCACCGCCTGAAACATCCTCTTCACCTGATGGAATTTTCCTTCCTGTATGGTCAGTTCAATCCGTGATATCTCGTCTGATTCAAGAATCTCAAGCTTTCCCGGCAGGGTCTTTTGCTCTTCCCCGATATCAAGGCCTCCGGCGAAAGCGTCCACATCCTCTTTGGTGACCTTTCCTGAAACCTCCGCGTAGTACACCTTGTCAACATGTTTCTTTGGCGACAGGAGCCTGTGGGCAAGTGCCCCGTCATTTGTAATCAGGAGCAGCCCTTCTGTATCCTTGTCCAGCCTTCCCACCGGGAACAGGTCCTTACGTCTTTTACTTTCAATTAAATCAACCACCGTCCGGTCCCTTTTGTCCTCTGTTGCCGAGACAACGCCGGAGGGCTTGTTCAGCATATAATATTCATACTCCGTATAGCCGACAATCATCCCCTGGCAACAGACGGTATCTTTCTCCGTGTCGATCTTCGTCTCCGGCTTTTTAACCACTTCCCGGTTCACGGTTACCTGCCCCTTTGCAACTGCCTTTTTCACCTCACTGCGGGTTCCTGTCCCCATGTCGGCAAGATATTTATCCAGTCTTAACTTCATTTTTTTACTGCCCACTTCCCATCCATCTCCAGCCCGGGAGGTACTTATTCTTCAGTGTCTGGCCTAAAAGTTTGCCGAATCCGAGCGGATATCCGTCCACGCAGACCAGATACCAGCCTTTCTCCTTTGCAGACACCATATCTTCCAGATCCAGCGTATCCCCTTTCAGATACTTGATGACACGCTCATCCTCCAAAGGCAGGTCTAATACCCTTGCATAATCTTTACGTTTCAGGCACATGGCAAGTGCCTGGCTCGGTTCAAAGCGGTTTTTCTTTAGTTCTCCCAATAAAAGGCCGGAACGTAAAAAACGGACCCCCTTCAGGTCAGGCAGGCCTTCCGGCATGTAGTAGACACGCTCTCCATGTATATCAAGGCGGGACGCATCCAGTTCCCAGTCCACATCCTGAAAAAATGCATCCAGTTCCTCAGGCAGCTTTTTCTTCCTCCCTGCCGTTTTCCCGGCCCTGTCTGCATCTGCTGCATGGTTCTCTTCACAATGCCCTTTCTTTAGCAGAGCAAGGTAATGCCCTTCCCCCTGCATCCTGTGGGGGAAGATGCGGACCGTCTTCTTAAGTTCCTGATTCCCGCTGTCCCCCGTTTCCGGCATTCCTTCGGCAAATCCTTCGTAAGGCCGGATACTGCAGATTTCAAATTCCGGATATTCTGACAGCAGATATTCGATCGTCTGCTCGTTTTCGGAAGGGTCAAAGGTACAGGTGGAATATAAGAGCATGCCGCCTGTCTTCAGCATAGAAGCGGCCTGTGTAATAATACTCCTCTGGATCTTTGAGAAGAATTCAGGTCCGTGTTCCTCCCATGCCTTCACCATCTTCTTATCCTTGCGGAACATCCCCTCTCCGGAACACGGGGCATCGATTAAAATCTTATCAAAATACCCCCGGAAATACTCCGTCAGCTTCCCGGGCTCCTCACTGAGCACCATCATATTCCCGATTCCGAACAGTTCCAGATTCTTCAATAATCCCTTTGCTCTGGAACTGCTGATGTCATTCGCGATCAGGACGCCCTTTCCCTGAAGCTTAGCTCCGAGCTCAGTAGCCTTCCCCCCCGGGGCCGCACAGACATCCAGCACCTTATCCCCCGGATCCACCGGGAGCCTGTCGGCCGGAGTCATGGCACTCGGCTCCTGCAGATAATACAGTCCCGCAAAATAGTACGGGTGCTTTGCAGGCTGAACACTATCCCCGTCATAATAGAACCCATTGTGTATCCACGGGATCGGCTCCAGCTTCCACGGCGCAATCTTTAAAAACTCTTCCACAGTAATTTTATTTGTATTCACACGCAGCCCGTAATGCCGCGCCTCGTCAAAACACTTCTCATAATCCGCATACTCTTCATGCAGCAGACTTCTCATTTTCTCTTCAAATGCTATCGGTAAATTCATATCGTTTCCTCCACATGGGATTGATTATATCATAAATCCCGGACTCGTGAAAGACCCCGCTTACTAATACACACATTTGATTTTACGATTTTCCAGATACTTAAGAACCCAGTACGGATTTACACTGATCTCTTCCTCTCCGTGAAAAATGTAGATTCCTACATGGAGGTGCACCGGGAAGTTGCCTGTTGTCCCCTCTGTTTTGCTGTAGCCGGTGTCCCCCATATAACCAAGCAGGTCTCCGGCGCGGACCGTGTCCCCCTCCTCAATATCCGCATAGGAATCCATATGTGCATAGTAGAAATATGTACCACCGGGTGCAACGATCCCGAGCCTCCATCCCCCCTGTTCCAGCCAGCCTTTGTGGCGCACTACACCATCCGTCATACTGACGACCGGATAGAGTCCGCGTGTATTCTCCTTTGCCATAATATCAGTTCCCTCATGCCCCCTCTTTCCTCCATAGCTGCGCTCAAACATCCATGAATCAACAAAAGATGTCCCGTAATCCTTGCTGCCTGCCGGCTCCGGTATCGGGAAATACCTGACATCGTTCCAGATTCCCCTGCACTGGGCAAGGTAAGCATCCCATCCTTCCCTCCCTGCCCACTTCTTCTCCATTTCATACAACACCTGTTTATCCGGCACCGTTTTCAGTGGTTTCTTCCCAAAATCAGTTTCCAACAAATAAAGACCCAGGTCTTTTCCCGGGTCTTTTGTATTCTGTATGTAATTCAGAAACTCTTCATTCAGAGTCTGCCTCCTGAACCCGTCTGACGTAACCGTATCTTCATTCAGCCTTGCAAAGCCCCCTATTGTGAGAACTTCGTGTATACCAATCGTAAGAAACAGAGCCAGAAGCAGATTCAGGAGCACATAATTATGTAACTTTCTTCGCTTCACTCTTTTAAGAACAACCCCTTTGATATGTTAGTCATTCTAATATATGAAGCACTGACTGTCCTACTTGCATTCTTTCAGAACTTCTTTGATAATGTTCCACATTCTCCATGTGGACGCGATATCCAGACGCTCATTTACAGAGTGAATGTCATACATCCTCGGTCCGAAAGATACACAGTCCAGTTCCGGCTTCTTGCCGGAGAGGAGTCCGCACTCTAATCCTGCATGGATCGTTGAGATGTTCGGCGTCTTGCCATATACCTTCTCGAATACCTCTGCTACGATCGGACGGATCTTTGAATTTTCCTTATACATCCATGCCGGATATGCCCCGGAGAGTTCATAGGTCCCGCCAAGGAATTCAGCCCAGCTGATGAAGGCTTCTTTCATTTCCTCCATTTTCGAAGAAACAGAACTTCTGATCAGGAAGACAAAGCTTATTTTGTTCTCTTCTGTCGTAACAACACCGAGATTGTCTGATGTCTCAACCAGTCCCTTTAAGGAGCGGCTGAAGCCATACACACCGTTCTGGCAGTTATTGATAAAGAAGATTACTTTCTTCATGTCCATGTCAGACATCACAGATTTCTCTATGTTCTCTGTCTTTGTTACGATAACCTCCAGCTCAGGTTCGTCCTCGCCAAATTCCTGTTTCCAGACATTCTCCATGTTCTCGATGATCATCTCTGCCTTTACACTGTCGTGTACGACAATCGTGAATGTGCAGGCTGACGGAATAACATTGTCTTTGGCACCTCCCTGGACTTCTGCCAGTGAAATATCCATGTTCTGGTTCAGGCGGTTCAGGAGACGTCCGGCAAGTTTGTTCGCATTGCCTCTCTGGTGGTGGATCTCCATTCCGGAATGTCCTCCCTTTAACCCTCTGATAGTAACCTCGAGGCAGTCTCCTGTTACCTGCTTTCTTCCGACCGGCAGATTCATGCAGAAGCTCAATCCGCCTGCACAGCCTGCAATAATCGTCCCCTCATCTTCTGAGTCAAGGTTTATGAGCATCTTTCCCTTCAAAGGTGTCAGGTCGATTCCGCCTGCCCCTCCCATTCCCACTTCTTCATCCACTGTGAATACTGCCTCAAGCGGCGGATGCGGGATCGTATCACTGTCGAGCAAAGCAAGTGCGATCGCCACTGCGATTCCATCGTCAGCCCCCAACGTCGTATCTCTTGCTTTTACAAATCCGTCCTCCACATAGAGGTCTAACGGATCTTTTTCAAAATCGTGATCTGAAACTTCCGTCTTCTCACACACCATATCCAGATGTCCCTGAACAATAACCGGCTCACTCTCTTCATACCCTTCTGTCCCCGGCTTTTTGATAATAACATTGTTCAGTTCATCCTGAATGACCTCGAGTCCTCTGTCATTTGCAAACTTCACGCAATAATCGCTTACTGCTTTTGTGTTGAATGTCCCCCTTGGAATCTGACTCAATTCTTCAAAATAGTGAAAGACTTCCTGTGGTTCTAATTCTTCTAATACTGCCATTGTTTCATTCCCCTTCCTGTTTAAGTTGCTATCATCATTTTGTCACAGGAGGCATAAAAAATCAACCAATTTCATATATCTTTATTAATATTTATTGTCAAAATTCACGAGGAGACCTTCTTATGAAACGTAATCTGGCCGGAATCGGAATTGTCATACTGTTTGCAATCATGCTGATCTCTCCGAAAGCGGTATTTAACGGTGCCAGTGAAGGTCTTCTTTTATGGTTTCAAATCATACTGCCAACCTTATTTCCTTTCATCATCATTACAAATCTGCTGGTCTGTACAGACAGTATCCATTACATATCCGGCGCCGTCGGGGCGGTCCTTAAGAAAATTTTTAAAGTATCAGACAACGGGAGCTTTGCCATCATCACGGGATTCCTTTGCGGTTACCCGATGGGGGCAAAGGTGACGGCCGACCTGATTGGCAGCAGGTATGTGTCCGAGGATGAAGGCCGCTACCTACTCTCCTTCTGCAACAATACAAGTCCGGTGTTTATCCTGAATTTTATCGTCTGGAAAACGCTGGGGAAAGAAGAGCTCATCGCTCCATCCCTGCTTATTCTGCTCGGGACACCAATGCTGATGAGCTTCTTATTCAGACGGTTCTACCTCAAAGGCAGAAAACAATTTTCCGGCTTAAAAGAAGCCGGGCACACAAAAGCAAACTGGAATTTTAAAATCGTGGATACATGTATTATGGATAGTTTTGAGACGATCACCAAGGTTGGAGGGTATATTATCCTCTTCTCGGTTATTCTGGAGCTTGTCCGGTCAGCACCCTTTGAGTTTCCGTTTATTACATATCTCCTGCCCACTCTGGAAGTGACGAACGGAATCGCCCTGCTTGGAAAATCCGCCCTGCCTTTTGACATGCAGTACTGTGCGATCCTTGCCCTGACTTCATTCGGAGGAATCTGTGCGGTGGCACAGACACAGTGTATGATTCAGAAAACCAGCCTTTCCATCCTTCCGTATACATTAGAAAAGCTGGCAACCGCAGTGGTTACCAGCCTGATTGCTTTTCTGTATTTACATTTCACCTAAGCCGTCCTGAGGAATGTCATACTGGCTGCCATCGTCCTCAGGAACCTCGAGTTCTGCACGGTTAGTGCGCACAACATCGTAACACTCCTGAAGGGAATTGATGAGTCCGTCATACTTTGTCGTGTAGCTGTCCAGTGTATGGCCGATAATGCTCTCTGCATTCGCCAGCAGGTCATCTGTATACTGGATGGCTCCGAGCCGGATTGCATTGGCATCCTCTGTCGCGTTGTCTATAATCTCCTGCGCCTGAGCCGTTGCCTGGGTAACGATCTCGTTTGCCTGGGCATACGCCTGCTGCATGATCTCATGCTCGCTGACCAGCTCTGTCGTCTGTACCTGTGCTTCCTCGATCATGGCGTCCGCTTTTGCCTGTGCATCGGCAAGAATGGCGTCTCTGTTTGCTATGATCTTCTGATATCTCTTAATCTCATCTGGTGTCTTCATCCTGAGTTCCCGCAATAACTCATCCAGATGTTCCTTATTCACGATAATCTTTGTCGTAGACAATGGCTGGAACTTACAGTCCCTGTCAATGTACTCCTCGATCTCTTCAATAATCTGCTCAATGCGGCTGCTCATAGTTACACTCTCCTTTTTGCTTTCATCTTTTTCTCCAGTTCCACTGCTACAGCTTCCGGCACAAATTGTGATATATCTCCCCCAAAAGCTGCGATCTCTTTCACTGTAGTAGAACTTAAGTAAGAATATTCAATGCTTGTGGTCAAGAACATAGTCTCGACACCTGGTTCCAGTTTATGATTGGTCTGGGACATCTGTAACTCGTATTCAAAGTCAGTAATCGCTCTCAGTCCCCGGATTACGACAGCTGCCCCCTGTTGTCTTGCGAAATCAATTAATAATCCATTAAACAGGACAATTTTCACATTTGTCAAGTCTTTTGTTACTTCCTCTAACATTTTAACACGTTCTTCCGCAGAAAACAACGGCATTTTCGCATTATTATTCAGCACTCCGACAATTAACTCATCCACGATTTTACAGGATCTTCTGATCACATCGAGGTGTCCGTATGTAACCGGGTCAAAGCTTCCCGGATAAATTGCTTTTAACATATTTCTTCCTTTCCAGCCTTTTCAATGAAGACATGCTTATTGGTTTTGTAGGTCTTCTCCCTGATCAGGGAAAAACCCAGTTCTTCTAGGTATGAAAAATCAGTTTCTTTCGATGCTTCCACAATAATCACGGTATCTTCGTAAACAAGCTGTGAGTCTGCCAGATAATTGAGCACCTTCTTTTCAAGCTCTCTGTCATACGGAGGGTCCATAAATATAAAATCAAAGCTTTTTTCACCCTCCAGCTGATACAGCGCCGTCATAACGTCCCTCGTCACCGTCAGTGCCTTGTGGTCCAGCTTCGTAAACTTCAGATTCTCTTTTATAACAGCCATAGCCTTCGGATTATTTTCTACAAAGACTGCTTCACGGGCGCCGCGGCTCAATGCCTCAATCCCTATCCCGCCGCTTCCACTAAATAAATCAAGAAATATACTGTCGTAAATACCCGGGGCTATCATATTAAATAATGTCTCTTTGATCCGGTCTGTCGTCGGCCTTGTGTCAAGTCCGTCCAATGTCTTAAGTTGTAACCTTTTGGCAGTTCCTGCAATGACTCTCATCTTAAACACCCTCATTCTTCTAACTATGCTGAATTTTAGCAGAAAAAAGCACTTAGGTCAATCCTAAGTGCTTTTTCTTACGAAATTTGCTTATTTACCAGCCATCTGTCTTTCCTGCTGTTCGATCATTTTCTTAACCATATAACCGCCAACAGATCCGTTCTGCTTAGATGTTAAATCTCCGTTGTAACCGTCAGAAAGCGGTACTCCCAGCTCGCTTGCTACCTCATATTTGAATTTGTCCAGTGCACTCTTTGCCTCTGGTACGGCTGCTCTGTTTGATGAACGACTTGCCATGATAATTTCCTCCTTCTCGTAACTTTTCTTCGTTACTTTTTCAGATTTTTTAGTAACACTCTTGTGTGTTACAACCATAGTATATGGAGGATTCGCTGTTTTACTCTTGGAAGTTCCTTCCTTCTTTAGTGATTTTTGTAAATTGCTAAAAAAGGCGGATTTTACAGGCTTTTAAAGCATTTTCCTGGGAGCGTCAGAGCGTATTCTCCAGCATAATCTCAGACATATAGTGGTTAATATGGTCTCTCAGCTTTTCATGTCCCTCTTTTTTCAGTTCCGGATCTTCCTCTAAAAGTTCTGCCGCGGCTTCATTCGCCATCTTCAGGATTTTAGAATCCTGGAACACGTCACCAAGCCTGAAATCCAGAAGCCCGCTCTGGCGGATTCCGAACAGGTCGCCGGGACCTCGCAGTCTTAAGTCCTCGGATGCAATAAAAAATCCATCATTTGATTTATTCAAAATTTCAAGACGTTCTTTTGTCTCTTTTGATTTAGATGCACTCATAAAAATGCAGTAGGACTGGTATTTCCCCCTTCCCACCCGGCCCCTGAGCTGGTGGAGCTGGGCGAGGCCGAACCGTTCCGCATTCTCTATCAGCATGACCGTCGAATTCGGGACATCGATCCCGACCTCTATGACCGTAGTGGAGACAAGAATCTGGATCTCATTCCTTCCAAACGCTTCCATAATGATATCTTTCTCCGCCTGCTTCATCTTGCCATGCAGATAAGCAATGTGGATGCCGTTTCCGAGAGATTCTTTCAGCATCTGGGTGTAGTCGATTACATTTTCCGCCTCCATGCTCTCGCTTTCCTCAACCATCGGGCAGATCACATAGCACTGCCTGCCCTCTGCCACCTGCTTCTGCATGAATTTATAAGCCGTGCCGCGGTATCCTGTGTCTACCACACAGTTCTTAATCGGAAGCCTGTTCTTAGGCAGTTCATCAATAACCGAAATGTCCAGATCGCCATAAAGGATGATTGCCAGCGTCCGTGGAATCGGCGTGGCGCTCATGACAAGAATATGTGGCATAACACCTTTTCCGGCCAGCGTCTCTCTCTGCTTCACACCAAAACGGTGCTGCTCATCTGTTACGACAAGCGCCAGATTACGGTACTGTGCCTTCTCCTGAATCAGGGCATGGGTCCCGATGATAATATCGGCCTCCCCGGAAGCAATCCGTTCATAAGCCTCCCGCTTCTCCTTTGCCGTCATCGAACCGGTCAGCAGTTCTGTCTTCAGCGGGATATCATACTGCCCGAACATCGAAGTGATATTCTCATAATGCTGCTTTGCCAGCACCTCCGTCGGGGCCATCATCGCCCCCTGATATCCATTCAGCCCGGCATACATCAAACCTAAAAGCGCCACTATCGTCTTGCCGGAACCTACGTCTCCCTGCACAAGCCGCGACATGATATGCTCTCCTGACATATCCCGCTTCATCTCAAGCCATACCTTTTTCTGTGCATTCGTCAGCTCATACGGGAGTGCACCTAAAAAGGCGTCGATCTTTTCCTGATCCCGGAACAGAAATCCGTTCTTCGCCTTGTCCTCCCTGCTTTTGAGATTCTTAAGAGATAAGACGAACACAAGAAATTCTTCAAATACCAGACGTTCTCTGGCATGGAAAAATTCTTCTTTATCTTCCGGGAAATGAATCCCCCTCACAGAATAGTTATACTCAGCCAGACCATATTTCATCCGGATATCCTCAGGCAGGAATTCCTGCTTCAGATCCAGATATCCGACCGCCTGCAGCATCGCTTTTTTGACTGCATTATTCGTAAGCCCTGCCGTAAGAGGATAGACCGGCTGCAGTGTACCCTGTTTCTCCTCGTACTTCACACTCGGATAAAAGATCTCGGGATGTTCCATCACAAGTCCGTCGCGCCTTCTTACAATTCTGCCCCGCAGTGTAATGATGCCTCCGCGTGCAAGCGTATTTCTCAAAAACGGCATGCGGAACCAGATCACCTTCAGCGTCCCTGTAATATCCTTCAGGTATATCGTGGTAACCTGCATATTCCGGCTGCCGCCCACCTGTACCTTTCCGTATATGGCACCGGTTATGGCGACTGTCCTGCCCTCCACTGCCTCCCCGATAGATACCGGGTCATCATAAACATCATATCCTCTTGGATAGTATCGCAGCAGCTCGCCGATCGTACGGATTCCGGCTTTCACAAATAATGCCTCCGTCTTTTCACCTATTCCTTTTAACGCACTGATTTTAGAATCTTCGTTCATAGAATTATTATTCTCCTGCCTGAATTTCCTGACACGTTTTGGTCTATAACTTTCGAAACGGGTCAGCTGCCCTCTTCTGGGTGCTGGCCCGTTCCTGTATTTATGTCTTTCGTTATTCTACAGATAATACATAGTAGTAAATCGGCTGGCCGCCTGAATGTGCATCCACATCCACGTCCGGATACAATTCCTCGATCTGCTCTGCAAAGTGTGCCGCATCCTCCTCGAGGACATCCTGTCCATAATATAAGCTGATCAGTTCTGTATCGTCATCGACAAGCTGGGAAAGCATATCCTTCGCCGTCTCCTCTACAGACTGTCCGACAGAAAGGATTCCGGCATCGCCGATTCCCATGATATCTCCCTCATGGATCTCCTTGTCATCTATCTTCGTATCTCTGACCGCATAAGTAACCTGTCCTGTCTTAACGTTCTTGATCTCCTCATTCATCGTCTCCGCGTTCGTATCAATATCCGCCTCCGGCATGTAATTGATCACGGCTGTAATTCCCTGAGGGACTGTCTTCGTCGGAATTACCAGGATGTCTTTATCCTTTGTCAGCATCTGTGCCTGATTGGCAGCCAGAATGATATTCTTGTTATTCGGCAGAATAAAAATGTGGTCAGCATTTACTTCATCGATTGCCGTCAGCATGTCTTCCGTACTCGGGTTCATCGTCTGGCCGCCTTCGATAATATAGTCAACACCCAGTTCTTTGAATATCTCATTCATTCCCTCACCGATTGAAACCGCGATGAAGCCGACAGACTTCCTCGGAACCGTAACCTTCTTCTCTTCTTTCTGCTGTGCGGCGAGCTTCTCAGCATCTTTGATCAGCTTCTCCTGATGCTCCTCACGCATGTTATCAATCTTCATCCTGGAGAGCTGTCCATAGGTCAGTGCCTTCTGGATTGCCAGCCCCGGATCGTTCGTATGCACATGGATCTTCACGATATCATCATCTGCCACGCAGACGATGGAATCGCCGATCGATTCCAGATATGCCTTGAAATCTATCTCGTCATCATCCGTAAATTCCTTCTCCACCATAATAATGAATTCCGTACAGTAACCGAACTTGATGTCCGCCTCGGCCTGAGCCGTCGGTTTCACCATCTTTGTCCCGGCGCTTGCCTCAATCGCACTGTAGTCGATCTCTTTCCCCTGGAAAGCATCATACGCACCATTTATCACTTCTAAAAGTCCCTGTCCGCCTGAATCCACAACACCAGCCTCCTTCAGGACCGGAAGCATCTCTGGTGTCTTGGAAAGAACATACTCCGCATGCTTAATCACTTCCGGAATGAATACTTCCAGATCATCTGTTGTCTCGGCCATCTCTGCCGCCTTCTGAGCGATCCCCTTTGCCACAGTCAGGATTGTTCCCTCCTTCGGCTTCATGACCGCCTTATAGGCTGTCGCACGGGCACGCTCACATGCCTGTGCCAGTACCGGCACATCAATCTCTTTGAACTCACGGATCTCCTTCGTAAATCCACGCAGCAGCTGGGACAGGATGACTCCTGAGTTCCCTCTGGCGCCACGAAGGGAGCCGGAAGAGATTGCCTTGGATACAGACAGCATATCCGGGTTTTCCAGACTGCTGACTTCTTTGGCCGCAGACATGATCGTCAGCGTCATGTTCGTCCCCGTATCCCCGTCAGGAACCGGGAATACATTCAACTCGTTAATAAATTCCTTTTTTGCCTCCAGATTTGCTGCCCCCGCTAAAAACATCTTCGTAAGCAGCTCTGTATTTATCGTTTTTGTTGCCACGACAAGTATCCTCCTTAATCAATCACTCTGACACCTTCGACGAAGATGTTTATTTTATCTACAGTCATGCCGGTAAATTCCTCTACCTTATACTTCACATTGTTCATCAGATTGTCAGAAACTGAAAGAATATTCACTCCATAAGCAACAATCACGTGAAAATCTAATGCCAGGACATTATCCTCAGAAATCTCCACATGGATTCCGTGGGTCAGGCTTTCTTTCTTTAAAAGCCTTACTAATCCGTCTTTCATATTGACCGCAGCCATACCGACGATGCCAAAACACTCTACCGCAACAGATCCTGCATACTTGGAAATTACGTCAGGATTGATCGTAATAATCCCCAGATCTGTACTCATACTACCCTTCATCATATATTACCTCCAATTCTTATATGGATTTTCGCGATAATCAACACAGGTATTATACTCTCTTTATCCGAATTTTACAATATCGATTCATAAAGTGCTGCCAAAACATCGAGAATCTGCTCCTCACAGACACTTCCACTGTTCAGGCAGATGTCATACTGTGTCATATCTTCCCATTTCTGGTCTGTAAAATAGTTATAATAATATCTGCGCTGTTTATCAATCTTTTTAATCAGAAGTGATGCTTCCCTCTCATCAACAGACGCCCTCTCCATAATGACTTCTACCCGTTTCTCAAACGGGGCATGAATGAACACGCTCCTGCATCCCTCATACCCTTTCAGGATGTCATTCGCGCAGCGTCCGACAATAATGCAGTCTTCTTTTGCAGCCAGATCCTTAATAATCTCTACCTGTGTATAAAAAAGCACATCATTCATAGGTTCGAAGCGGAACTGCTTCGCCATCTGGACTTCATCCTCCACCGGATACCGCCACGGATTAGCCCTCTTTTCATCTACTTTGAGTAATTCTTCATAAGTAATGTTCTGCATCTCACCTGCAATCTTGATTAATTCCTTGTCATAATAATGAATCCCAAGACGTTCAGATAATTTTTTAGCAATTCTATGCCCGTTGCTCCCGTACTGTCTCCCAATTGTAATCACCCGTCTGCCCATAGTCTTCCCCGCTTTCTTCGTTCCCGGGATAGTATGTACCATATCATCTCCCGGTTCGGTTTATTTATATTGATTTTATCATGAATTCCAGATTATGTGAACCGTAAAAGAAAAGGAAAAGGAAAAATTTGAAAAAGTGCTTGCATAAACCACCCCTATCTGCTAAAATAACAGTGTTGTGAGTCTGTATGGACTATTTCAGATTGTTAGGAGGTGCAATGATGGCTAAATGTGCTATTTGTGAAAAGGGTGCTCATTTTGGAAACAACGTAAGTCACTCTCATAGAAAATCACCAAAAATGTGGAAATCAAATGTGAAGTCCGTTAGAGTGAAAACAGAAGGCGGATCTAAAAAAATGTACGTTTGTACATCCTGCTTAAAATCAGGACGTGTAGAACGCGCTTAATAAACATTGAACTGACACGGGGGTACTCACTTATGTGGGTACTTTTTTTGTACCTTGTAAGGCAGAATTTCATTATATCCTAATAAAAACTAAATGTAAACGGCAGGATTTTATTATGACACTACAGCAGTTAAGATATGTAATTAAAATTGTAGAATGTGGTTCCATCACGGAGGCGGCAAGGCGGCTCTTTATCTCACAGCCCACCCTGTCCACCGCTGTAAAGGAACTCGAGGCAGAACTGGGGATTGAAATATTCTACCGGACACCAAAAGGCATTTCCTTATCCGCGGACGGAACGGAATTTCTTTCCTATGCCCGCCAGATCATTGAACAAACCCAGTTGCTTGAACAGCGGTATACAAATAAAAAGCCTTCGAGGCAGCTCTGCTCCGTCTCCACCCAGCATTATGCATTCGCTGTCAACGCCTTTGTAAACCTGATCTCTTCTCTCGAGGCAGATGAATACGAGTTTACTCTGAGGGAGACAAGGACCTATGAGATTATAGAAGATGTGGCAAACATGAGAAGTGAAATAGGAATTCTTTATTTGAGCTCCTTTAACGAAAAAGTGCTGAAAAAACTTCTGAAGGAGAATGCCCTGCGCTTTACACCGCTGTTTGATGCCATTCCCCATGTTTTCATTCATTCCGGACATCCTCTGGCAGGCAGGAAGCAGGTCGCACTGGAAGATCTGGACGATTACCCGTTTCTTGCGTTTGAGCAGGGAACCTTTAATTCCTTCTATTTTTCCGAGGAGATCCTCAGTACCGCGCCCCATAAAAAGACAATCCATGTCAGCGACAGGGCAACTCTGTTTAATCTCCTTATCGGTCTGAACGGATATACAATCTGTACCGGTGTACTTAACAGAGACCTCAACGGAGATAATATTGTTTCCGTAAAGCTGGAGACTGATGAGCGGATGAAGGTGGGGCTGATTTCTCATGAAAAGGTACCGTTCAGCGCATCCGCCTCCCGGTACATAGAAGAATTAAAAACACTGATAACAGAATACGGATATTCATGCTGCGATTAACCTGTGTACGGCCTCATATATCCGCGATGCAATATAGGGGTTATTCATCGTGTAAAGATGGATTCCGTCAACCCCCTGCGATATCAGGTCCACGATCTGATTGATGGCATATGCAATTCCGGCATCCCTCATGGCTTCAGGATTGTCTTCATAACGTTCCATCATGGTGACGAATTTGGACGGCAGGTGCACCCCGCAGAGTGACACCATCCGTTCGATCTGTTTCTTATTGGCCACAGGCATGATTCCGGCTTCTATGGGAACATCGATCCCGGCCAGGGTGCACCGCTCTCTGAATTTATAAAAGTAATCATTGTGGAAAAACAACTGTGAAATCAAATGGGACGCCCCTGCATCTACTTTTCTTTTCAGATTGCGGATGTCCGCAACAATATCTGCGGACTCATTATGCCCTTCGGGGTAGCAGGCCGCACTGATATGAAAGTCACCATTCTCCCTGATAAAGGAAATCAGCTCATCCGCATGCTGAAAATCGCCTCTCGACTCCAGTCCCGGCACATAATCTCCCCTGAGTGCCAGAATGTTCTCAATCCCTGCCTCTTTAAACTGGCCAAGCTGCGTCAGGATGTCTTCTTTTGTCAGCCCCATGCACGGCAGGTGTGCCGCACTCTCAATCCCATAATCATTCCTGATGGCTGAAGCAATGTCCAGTGTCGTCCTGCAGTTTTCGCTTCCGCCAGCCCCATAGGTAACACTGATAAAATCTGGGCGGAGTTCTTTCAGTTCATCCAGAGTACGGTATATTGTATGGATGGACCCCGTCCTTTTCGGTGGAAACACCTCAAAAGACAGAACCGTTTTTTGTTTAAATAATTCCTTTATTTTCATCTTTCAATCTCCCTGCAATCCAATTTTCATTTGTTTCGTGCTTAGAATTATAGCATGGAGATACTGCCATAGGATAATCTTTATATTTTATGGCAACATATAGTTAAAATTTATGTCCCGGCCAATTACTATTGCCGGCAATAGAAAAAGCTGTACTTTACGACAATTATTGTCTGTAAAATACAGCTTCATTACTTTTTTTGTTCTGTTAACAGCTGCAAAACAGCTTATATCCCACCGCCAGACATATAAAGGTGATGATCAGTCCTATCCCATTCGGCAGAATCAGCATAAGGAACATTCCTATTGCAAACCAGAGTAATGCGAATCCTATTACTTTTTTCATAGCTGCCAGCCTCCGGCAGGTTCTTTGGTTTATTCTATGCGGATTCTTTAAATGCGTGCATCATTTTCATCTGATTCTTCAGAATTCAGGATATCCATGACGTCTTCCTCTGTCACCTTATCTTCTTTTCTTGTCGTAAACTTGTCTACCATATCGGGAACCATATCCAGTATCTTTGTGATGGTATCCTGATTTTTAATATTAACAAGCTTCGTCGACCCGTTTCTGATAACCAATACCGCACTCGGGGTCACTTTTCCGCCCATACCGCCCATGCCTTTGTTCTTTTTATCAGCGTTGAATGAGCCCGCCCCGATTCCAAATGAAACATCCACAAGCGGCAGGATAATCGTATCCCCCACATTGATTGCGTCCCCTACTACGGTCTTGGATGTCACAACACTGTCCATCCCCTGAAATAATGCTTCCACTGTTGCTTTGAAGTTGTTTTCTTCTGCCATGCCTGATTCCTCCTATAATTCAAATTTCCGGATATGTTTTATTGTGGTCCGTACGTTTTTATTCCATACCAGATTCCAGAGCATGATGATCATGTAAAGAACACGCACCTTTCCTGAAATCATAATACTGCCTTCCAATACTTTCTGTTCAAAGTCCGGCTCAATATCTGCATGATCTCCAAGAAATGGATAAATCACGCTCAGTACCGCCAGTACCTGTCCTGTATAATACGGGTCCTCGAAACCAAAATGGACATCCGCCTTAAGTTTCTTTGGTTTCAGGAAGCGCAGAAGCCTCCTCACCTCCACGAGTACGGCGCCCAATGCTGATTTATGGACTTCATCAGTAATAAACAGGATCAGCTTGTCTTTCTTATCCGACGTTGTTTTCATAGTATCACAGATTTTAAGAAATGTATATTTTAACTTTTCATATAATTTCTTTACCTTTTCGGCGAAACCCCGAAACAGGTTCCCAATCCTGCTGAATAAACCGGGCCCCTTCTCCTCTTCTTTTTCTTCAGGTTCAGGAAAAGGTATCTGCTTTACTTCCGGCTGAGGAGTGTTTGTTTCTTCCTGAATGGTCTTCTCATCCTGAATTGATCCCTCCTCCTCCTGCATGAGCTTCTCCAGACGCTTCACATCAGATTCAAATTCTCCCGGCTCTTTCTCTTTGTCTGGCTCTTTTTCTCTGCCCGGCTCCTGCTTTATCTCTTCCTGCGCCGGTTCTTCCTGACGCATGTTTTCCCCAGGCACCTCAAGTTCATCCAAAACGGCTTCCTGCACCGGTTCTTCCGACGACATCTTCTTCCATGCAATCCTGACCGTCCAGCTTAACTTACCTTCCTCATACACGGCAATACCGCTGACCAGATGCCAAAGCCAGGAAAAACGGATTTTCCCGTACAGGGAGTCAAAAGTTCCCTTACAGCTTCCGTCCGCGCGGTAACAAAGGGGCACAAAAAAGACGACACAAAGAAGCAATACAATAAGTCCCAGTATCGCAAGCAATATCCATCCTATAATTTTTAAAATCAACAGGATTATATGTAACATCTACTCTTACACTCTGCCTTCCTCATATTCTATCTGACGCTTCTCGATGTATCCCCGTACATCGGTATCATCCGTCCGGTCATAAATTTCTCTGACGATTTGTTCCACCAAGTACATAGCATCGTCATATCCGTCTGCGATTCCCACAACAAACAGAGGGGTATCTTCATAAATATGCTGTTTTAAAAGCAGGGAAGAATAAAATTCCAGATGGTTCTGTCTCCCCTGTGCAAGGGTTATTACATAAACCGAAGGCTGTGCCTTGTTTTCCCGAAGTTTCTGCATTACCTTCTCTTTTTTCTTCCCCAAATCTTCACTGACATATAAGTCACAGTAAAATGTCATCTGCATTTTCTTCACCACTTTTGGCCCTATATTTTAATAATAGTAAGCATCCAGCACCTGCTTAGCGATAGGCACTGCCTTTGCTCCTGCATCTCCGTCATAGCCTTCGATAATGACACTGATCACAAGCTCCGGGTTGTCAACA
Organism: Faecalicatena orotica; assembly: GCF_905197545.1. Classification (NCBI taxonomy): domain Bacteria; kingdom Bacillati; phylum Bacillota; class Clostridia; order Lachnospirales; family Lachnospiraceae; genus Faecalicatena; species Faecalicatena orotica. The sequence goes on along the minus strand of NZ_CAJJZH010000014.1, from coordinate 21,760 downwards.
TTGGTAAATCCCATGAACCAGGAATGTGTCTTCTCCCCGTCGTCAAGACTGTACTCAGCTGTTCCTGTTTTTCCTGCCGCCGTATAGGACTGACCACTCAAAAGCGTTGCCGTTCCTTCGTCCACAACCGCCCGCATATAATCTTTCAGCTGGGATGCCTCATCAGAGGTCATCAGCTTTCTATAACTCTTCGGGACATTCTTGCTGATCTCTGTTCCATTGTAATTCGTTACTTTTTCGACAAGATATGGTTCCATCAATGTTCCGCCGTTGGCAATTGCGGACGTAATCAAGGCCATGTGGTAAGGACTGACCAATGTCTCCCCCTGTCCCATTGCCGTCATCATCATATCGGCGCTTGTAGACTTTTCATTAATCCTAAAAGAGCTTCTGGAGTAGTCCATTACAGACGGAAGCTTCTTATTAAAGAGCAGGTCCTCCGCGGTTTTCCGGTACGATGTCTTGTTTAAAGATAACCCGATATTGGCAAATGAGGAATTACAGGAGTTCGCCATAGAACTACGCAGGTCCTCCAGCCCGTGAACGGTACTGTCAAAGCAGTGGATCGTCACATTATCCGCCGTGATCTCACCATTGCATTCATAGCTGTAATTCGCATAATCACTATGTTCCCGCATATATTCCAGCGCCGTGACTACTTTGAATGTTGAACCGGGGGCATACTGCCCCTGTGTCGCCCTGTTTAACAACGGGCTGTTTGTATCGTCTGAATTCAGGACATCCCAGTTACTCTCCACGCTGTTCGGATCATAGGCGGGCCCCGAGACCATAGCCAGTATCTTTCCTGTGCCCGGCTCCATCACGACAATTGCACCTTTATTACTGCCAAGTGCATTATAGGCAGCCTGCTGCAGATCCGCGTCCAGAGTCGTAACAACCGTATCCCCCATATTCTTTTCATCTTTAAACTCGTTCATCAACTTTTCTACAAAAAATGAGTTCGAGGTGAGCAGCTCAAAATTCTCGATCGATTCCAGACCGCTCTTGCCCGCGGCGGAATTGCTGAATCCGACTACATGTGCGAAAGCGGCCCCATAAGGGTAGCTGCGCACCTCGCTTCCATCCTCCGCGACCTCTGTCGTCGCAAGGATATTGCCGTTCCTGTCTGCAATGTTTCCGCGTATGACCCGGTCGGCAAATGCATCCTGACGTTCATTATACGGACTGTTTACGATTGTCTTTGCCCGCACAATGTTAAAATATACAATATAAGCCATCAGCGCCAGAAACAGCGCGACAAAGAGATAGGTGACCCTAGCGAACTCTTTGTTGCGGAACTTCTTCGAACGCTGGTTTTTTCCTCCGCTGTTTTGGCGGCTGCTCTGACGGACGTTTTGGCGGCTGTTTTGGCGGCTGTTTTTTCCCCGGCGCCCTCCCCCCTGGCTCACTTCTTCGAATATCTCTTTCTCTTCTCTTCTCAATAATCTCTTCCTCGTCTTCTCTTAAAATATACAGGCCCTGTATAATCCCAAACATAATCATTGTACTCAGCATGGAGCTTCCTCCATAGCTGACCAGCGGCAGGGTCACCCCGGTAGACGGAATGAACTTTGTAACACCGCCGATTGTCAGGAATACCTGGAAAATATAGCAGGTTCCAAGACCAAGAGCTATTAATTTATAGAACTGGTTGCGGATCGCCATTGCAATGTTTAAAAACATTACGTAACAGCTCACGCACACGAGTATCAGGCACAGCGCGAATATCAGTCCCATTTCTTCTGAAATGGCGGAAAAAATAAAATCTTCGGCTGCTACCGGTATGCTGTCAGGCAGTCCCTGATACAGCCCCATCCCGAACCAGCTCCCTGTCCCGATTGCAAACAAAGACTGTGCGACCTGGTAGCCGCCCTCACTGTAAGAGGCAAACGGGTCCTGCCAGGCTGAAACCCTGACTTTAATATGGCTGAACATATGATAGCCCAGCACGGCGGCCACACTCCCTCCCCCGATGCCCGCAATTGCATAGAACGGATTTCTGGTCGCCACGTAGAGCATAACCAGATAAACAACAAACATAATCAAAGCGGCACCAAGGTCCGTGGAAATAACAAGGATCAGAACATGTGCGGCCGCTATGGCCGTCGTGATCACAACATTTTTAAAACTTGTCGACCTGTTCAGGCTCGCCGCCACAAAAAACACAAACAAAATCTTGATAAATTCAGAAGGCTGTACCCCGAATCCCGCTATTGTAAATCCAAGCTTCGCCCCGTCAGATATCTGCCCCAGTACGGCAACAGCCCCCAGTGCGAGTATCCCGATGCCGGCATAGATATACCCCCAGTCCTTTAAGAACTTCAGTTTTCTTATCAGCACCGGTACAAACAGACCGATCACGGTTCCCAGCACCGCAAATATAAACTGCTTCACTGCTTTTGAGTAAGTCAGCCTTGTAATCATGATAAATCCGATGCTCAGCAGCATACACATATTATTTACAATCAGTCTGGATACTTTCGGATATAAAACTCTGTACAGTACAAGGATCGCAATCAGCAGTACCACCTGGGCCAGATAAAAGAAGACAAGCTTCTTCTCCTCTGTCTGCAGATACATGACCAGATATGCCGTGAACTGAATCAGGAACATCAGGACATTCTGCCTGATCAGTATCCACTTCTTATCTTCTTCATATACCTGGGCAAATACCGAAAAGCATGAAAATGTGTATACAGCCATCAGTATGATCATAATATACTTTGATAATTCTACTATTACATTAACCATTTTTCACCTGCTTTATAAGTCGTTAAGAACTAGGTTACCCCCCGTTTAAAATGTCCTCTGGTAAAATCTGTGTCTTTCAAATCAGCCGGCATGTCCCTGTGGTAAATATCCCCGCATAACCGGATGATACGTGCCGTCTCTTCTGCATCTTCCAGCGAAAACTGCATCCTCAGCCCGGCCGGGGAAAGCCCCCTCAAAGATTCTTTTAAATCCGCCGTAAAAAGTGGAGAGGTATAATATATAATATTATAACAAAAACGGCAGCAATTCCTGACCGGAAATTCTTTCTGGTACCTGTCACCGATCCTCGTAATACCGGTCACCCTGCTGCATCCGTCAGTCGTTTTTAAGATACACTGGGCCGTAACCATCGCGGGAAGCCTTCCATATGCGACCAGTTCGGCCTCACTGATGCCTAATTCCTTTAATTCCCCTTCGTTTAGCTCGGCAGGTGCCGTAAAGGAAATCTGCCCCTGCCTGCTCCAGAACTGCTTAGCCTTCTGATTGAACACATATAGATTATGGTCCAATATGACCTTCTTGTCAAATCCATGTTCCTTTAAATAATGAAAACTTTCATAATTCCTTACCAAAACCCCGTCAAATCCAAACTTCAGAAAGTCCTCCCAGCCCGCGTCAAAAAACGCAGCCGCCTCCTTTCGGAAAATATGCGGCATGGCAAGAAAGAACTCCTTTCCCGTCTCTTTGCATTTATCTCTCAGACCGGCAAGTTCATGATCCCGGAAAATGTCACCTTCAATGACGCTGTCTATGTAAATCCTGTACAGGTCATCAGAATCTGCCGCAGCCCTCAGCTGCTCCTTTGATTCCACCAGTGCAGACAGCCGGGGAAACCATTCCTCCTGATAAAGACTGCCGGAAATCACTTGATCCGTCATCCGCTCTCCGTAAAGGGTGCCCTCTTCTTTCCGCCGGAATCCGTCACAGATTTTCTTTTCCAGCAGTTCCAGTGCCCGGCGCCTAAGTTCGTTAATCCTCTGCATGGGAAGAAAAACCGCCCCTTCTGTTACAATTTCCAGATTTTCAAAATTAAATTCTGTATTCCCGGTCTTTTGAAGCTGCTTTCTGAGGCGGGTCTCATCCAGAGGCTGGTTCTTGGCTTCCTCTGTAAGCTCTTCTGCCCTGACCGTTACGGATACCTCGCCGCGGCTGACTGTCAGCACGGCCTTCTCACCCTGTCTGAGCTCCAATCTTCCGGTGATTGGCCCCCAAACGGCACCTCTGCCATAACGTTCCCCAATATCATCCAGCAGGCTCTGGTTACGAAGGCGGTATAATACAATCCCCTTTGCATATTTCCTTCCCTTTGGAACAAGAAGTGAGACACCGCTTCCCCTGCCCGCATCCTTCCCAAAGGTATAGTTATTCTTTGTATCCGTATGGTCTCTGAAACTGTCGAGTTCCAGTATATCACCTTTGTGGATATCCGTCAGGGCCTCACCGAAAACTTCCCGGCCTTTCTGCCCCGTCACCCTTACGGCAGGAACCCCGGCATGGTTCGGCCGCTTCAGGGATAACATGTCTCTCCCGTTATGCTGCCTGTAATATCCGGTGCTGAACCCTCCGCGGTTGTAAATATCCATCAGCATTTCTTTATCCTGGTCTGTAACCCGAAATGCTTCTTTCCCTTCCTCCAGATATAAATCTGTATATTTCCGGTACATAGAGGTTACTAAGGCCACATATTCCGGCTTTTTCATCCTGCCCTCTATTTTAAAGGAATCGATCCCTGCCTCAACAAGCTCTGGAATCAGTTCCAGTGTACAAATATCTTTCAGGCTCAGTAAATGCTCTTTCTTTTTATCCGTCGTAAAAGGAAGTCTGCACGGCTGTGCACACTGTCCCCTGTTGCCGCTTCTTCCACCGATCAGGCTGCTTAGCAGGCACTGTCCTGAATAACAGTAGCAGAGTGCCCCATGTACAAAGCACTCAATCTCCAGCCCTGTCCTGTCAGCAATATCCCTGACCTCTTCCAGAGAGAGCTCTCTTGCCGGTACAACCCGCTCCACCCCCTGCTCTTCCAGAAACAGAGCGCCCTCTGCATTTGTAATCGTCATCTGGGTGCTGGCATGTACCGCCATCTTTGGAAACTGCGTCCTCATGAATTCCAGGACCCCTGCATCCTGAACAATCACTGCATCCAGCCCCTGCCGGTACAGTGGTGCAAGATACTCATATAAGTGATCTGTCTCCGCATCCTTAAGCAGTGTATTAACAGTCAGATACAGCTTTCTGCCATGTAAATGCGCATAGTCAATGGCCTTTAAAAGCATATCTTCTGTAAAGTTATCTGCAAAGGCCCGCGCACCAAAACGAGGGCCGCCTGCGTAAACCGCATCCGCCCCTGCTCTTACGGCCGCCAGAAAGCTCTCATAAGAGCCTGCCGGCGCCAGTATCTCTATTCTCCGTCTATCCTGATTACCCCTTGTCAATCCTGCTCCTCCAAGTTTAGTCTATACATAGCAAAGTTGTCCATAAGATGAAATAAGCTGTCTTAAGACAGCCTATCCCTATTTCCTGCGGTTCTTCATCTCGGTCTCTAATTTTACGATCTGCATCTGCAGGTCATTATTCTCTTCCTTCATCTTCGCCAGTTCTTTTTCAGCATTCTCAAGCTTAATCTGAACAGATATCAATTCGTGCTTCAGGTCGTACATCTCTTTGTCTTTCAGTTCGATATCACTTTCAAGGGAATCACCCTGTTTCTTCGCTTTAAAGTAGTCATCTGCGATGTTCAGGGCAAGGAGTACGTTCCGGGTATCAGAGCTCTGCCGTCTGAATCCTTCACTGTTGGCACATTCTGTAATTTTATGGTTCAGATAGGAAGAAACTTTTTGAAGGTATTCCTCACCCTCAAAGCCGCTCAATGTGTAGACCTTTCCTCCAATTAAAACTTCCGTATAATGTTTAGCTGAACTCATAGCATCCTCCTCGCGTTTCTTATCTGTTATTATAAACTATATGAATACAAAAACCAACCATTTTTTCAAGTTATTTCCTTTTCCTCCCCAAAGGCACGGACTCCTTATTTAAGGAAACGGAATGCCGAGATGGGCATATGCCATCTCCGTCGCCACTCTTCCACGGGGGGTCCGCTGTATAAATCCGCTTTTCAGCAGATAAGGCTCGTAGACGTCCTCAAGCGTGCCTGCATCCTCTGAAATGGTAGCCGCCAGTGTCTCCAGACCGACAGGCCCGCCCTGGAACTTCTCGATCATAGTCAGCAGGATGTTCCTGTCTATGTGGTCCAGACCATATTTATCGACATCCAGCAGATCAAGGGCGTAATTGGCTACTGCCTCCGTGATCACACCGTCATATTTGACCTGTGCGAAGTCCCTGACTCTTTTCAGCAGGCGGTTTGCCAGCCTCGGCGTGCCTCTGGAGCGTTTTGCAAGTTCCAGGGCCCCCTTCTCGTCAATCTCTACTCCGAGCACGTGTGCCGACCGCAGGATAATGGTCTTTAATTCTTGTTCCGTATAGAACTCCAGATGATTGACAACGCCAAACCGATCCCTTAATGGCGCAGTCAGCATCCCGGCCCTTGTCGTGGCCCCAACCAGTGTAAACTTTGGCAGGTCCAGCCGGATCGAACGGGCGGTAGCGCCCTTTCCTATCATAATGTCTATGGCATAATCCTCCATAGCCGGGTACAGAACCTCTTCCACCTGGCGGTTCAGGCGGTGGATCTCATCCACGAACAAAACATCGCTTTCCTGAAGATTATTCAGGATAGCCGCCATTTCCCCCGGTTTTTCAATTGCGGGACCAGATGTAATCTTAATATTCACACCCATCTCATTTGCAATAATACCTGCAAGTGTTGTCTTTCCAAGCCCCGGAGGGCCGTAAAAAAGAACATGGTCCAATGCTTCGTGCCTCTCCTTCGCGGCCTTAATATATATGTTCAGTGTCTCCTTCGCCTTCTCCTGTCCGATATAGTCCTCCAGAAACTGGGGCCTGAGACTGCTTTCGATCTTAATGTCTTCTTCCAGATTTTCCGTAGTGATAATTCTTTTTCCCATACTCTCCCTCTATATCTTTAAAGCATTTTCTTTAAAGCTTCTTTCAGTACATCTTCTACTGAAGCATTCTCCAGCTCCACCTGTCTGACAGCACGCAGACTCTCGGTGCTTCCATAACCAAGTGCCACCAGTGCCTGCACTGCCTCAGACTGAATCCCTCCTGAGACATCCGTATCCGGCGCCCTGTCGCTTTCGATGGCATGGTTTAAAACATCCTCTATATCCAGCTTGTCCTTTAATTCAATGATCAGCTTCTCCGCCGTCTTCTTCCCGATCCCGGGTGCAGCAGAGATGGCCTTGACGTCACCGGACAAAACAGCATACCTCAGATCATCCGGGCTGAGCTTCGATAAGATACTTAATCCCCCCTTCGGACCGATTCCGCTGACGCCGATTACAAGCTTAAAAATCTCCAGGTCATCCCTTGTCAGGAATCCAAACAGCTGCATGGCATCCTCCCGTACATTCAGATATGTATGGATCTTCACCTCACTGCCGGGCTGTGGAAGCACGGCAAGTGCCTGTCCGGGCATATAGATGCCGTATCCGACGCCCCCCACATCTACAATTACTTTCTCTTTTTCTACAGCGGCAAGTTCGCCGCGAATATATGAAATCATAACTCTCCTTCTCCTTAATACAGATTGATATTCCTGATCCGTTTCAACACCTCATTGGACACAATGCCGATCAGCATTCCGGTCAGCATTCCGGCGATCAGAAGAACCGGGAGATAGTAACCTACCCGGTATGTCTCCACAACGGCCATTGCGACGGCAAGCTGTCCCATATTGTGGCATACGCCGCCAGCAATACTGACGCCCATCACGCTGAAACTGCCGCGCCCCTTCAGAAACGCCATCACCGCCAGGCTCAAAATCCCACCGGCCAGACTGTATATAATACTGAACATATTTCCAAATATAAATCCGGACAGGACGATTCTGACAACGGACAGAAGCAGTGCCTCCTTCGGCCCGCATTTATATAACATGATCACGATCAGGAGATTCGCCAGACCCAGTTTAATCCCCGGCACACCGAACTGAATCGGAATCAGCATTTCCACATAGCTGAAAATAAGGGCAAGGGCCGTGAATACTCCAAAATATGCTGCTCTATTTTTCACCGGTCATCCTCCTACTTCGCAACCCCATCAAGTTCACTCTTTTCTCCGCCTTCAATGGTTACCACCACTTTATTCGGCAGACAAATGATGCTCTCACCGTCTCTGGAGATTGCCTTCTGATGCACACACAGCTTGTCCGGACAGTCCGCGGCCTTCATAGCGGCCTTCCCGTCCCTGATCTCGAGGGTATTCGTACCGTCTATCTTTATTATCTGGTCCGCTGACAGTGCATATCTGCCATATGGCTCTCCATCAACGGTGACCACAACATCTGCGTTAACACTCTTCCCCTTCAGGAATTGGTAACCGATGAACGCGGCAGCCAGACATAAAATCATTCCAACTAATATTAAATCATTTTTCTTCATCACAGCCTCCAGCAATTATCATAGCACACCGACTTTTAGAATGCAATGTTCCTGTTCACACTGTAGTGTGAACAGGAACAATACAATCACATGTTCGATTGTAATTTTCCTTTGAAATGGGTATAATGATTCAGATATTGTATTATACGAAAAGAGGAACCTTATGAAAAGATTTACGAAACATATGCTGCCGTTCCTGGTATCGGCAGCCATGCTTTTTTCACTCACCGGCTGCACGACTCCGCCCGCCAGTGAACCTCTCGAAACAGTCGGTGTTTATTTCGACACCATTATATCCATAAAAATATGGGGCGGCAGTCAGGATATACTCGATCACTGCAAGGAAATGTGCTCAGATTATGAACAGTTATTCAGCCGCACGATTGATACAAGCGATATTTCAAGGATCAATGCAGCACACGGACAGCCTGTCGAGGTGGATGACGAGACTATCGAACTGATTGAAAAAGGACTGTACTATAGCCAGCTTTCAGGAGGAAGGTTTGATATCACAATTGCACCCTTAAGTGAACTCTGGGATATCAAAAACAATCCCGGCAGCATTCCGGACGAAGCCGCCATTGAAGAAGCCGTAAGCCATATAGACTACAGAAATGTTCTGGTCGAAGGCAATACTGTCACCCTGAAAGATCCGAAGGCAGCGATTGACCTTGGAGGTATCGCAAAAGGATTCATCGCAGACAAGCTGAAAGCCTGGCTGAAAAGTGAAGGCATCGAACACGGGCAGATCGATCTGGGCGGGAACCTGCTTACAATAGGAAGTAAGACGGATGGCAGCGATTTTCACATTGGCATCCAGAAACCCTTTGCTGAAACGAATGAGGCCATCACAACTGTCGACATCCATGACCAGTCTGTCGTCTCCTCCGGGATCTACGAACGTTATTTTAAGAAAGACGGTAAGATTTACCACCACCTTCTTGACCCGGAAACAGGTTATCCGTTCGATAACCACCTGCTTCAGGTAACGATCATCTCCGACCAGTCTGTGGATGGCGACGGGCTGAGTACAGCCTGCTTCGCACTGGGGCTTGAACAGGGAAGCCAGCTGGTTGAAAGTCTGGACGGCATACGGGCCATCTTTGTAACAGATGACTACAGCCTGCACTATGTAAATTAATAAATCATTCTCTATGGAACAAAAACGCTGCATACAGGAAGCCTTAAGCTTCCCATGCAGCGTTTTCTAATGACATTACCGCTATAATTCTTATGAAATCGGTATCTTTCTTGGTGTAATAATCTTTCTCGGGCACTTATCGGCACAAACGCCGCAGTTCGTACATTTCTCCGGATCAATGTGTGCCAGGTTATCTGTCACTGTCACGGCACCGAACTCACAGTTCTTCACACAGAGACGGCAGCCGATGCAGCCAACCAGACAGACATCCATCAGTGCTTTTCCTTTATCGTTGGAATTACACTGTACAAATGTCTTCTGATCATACGGGATCAGCTCAATCAGATGTTTCGGACATGCTGCAACACACTTAGAACATGCCTTACATTTTTCCTTGTCTACAACTGCGATTCCTTCGATAATATGGATTGCATCGAACGGGCACGCCTTCACACAGGTGCCATAACCGAGACATCCATAGTCACAGCCTTTTGGTCCGCCATCCTGCATCATATTTACCATAGTGCAGTCTTCGATTCCAAAATACTCATATTTATTCTGCGCCTTTTCACAGGTACCGGCACATTTCACGAATGCAACCTGACGAACCTGATCTCCTGCCGCCATTCCCATAATCTCACCGATACGGGCCGCAACAGGTGCACCGCCGACCGGGCATCCGCTAACTTCAGCCTTTCCTTCTACGATCGCAGCCGCCAGACCTGAACATCCTGCATAGCCGCAGCCGCCGCAGTTGTTGCCCGGGAGCACGCCCATAATAGCCTCTTCCCTTTCGTCAACTTCTACCGCAAACTTCTTTCCTGATATCCCAAGGAAGACACCGATGAATAATCCGGTTCCGCCGACGATTGCCGCAGCTATTAAAATTCCTGATATACTCATGTTTCTTCCCTCCTAAATTAATCCTGAAAATCCGAAAAATGCAATTGCCATCAGTCCCGCAGTTACAAGGACAATCGGAGTTCCCTGAAACGATTCCGTGATATCATTGTGCTCTATCTTCTCACGGATACCTGCCATCAGCACGATCGCCACAAGGAAACCAAATGCTGTTGCAATCCCGTTAATCACGCCTTCCAGAATACTGTATGATTTCTGGACATTTGTCAGCGCGACACCGAGCACTGCACAGTTTGTTGTGATCAGCGGCAGGTAAACACCAAGTGCATTATACAAAGGCGGCATCGCCTTTTTCAGGAACATCTCTACAAACTGTACAAGCGCCGCAATAACAAGAATGAAGACGATCGTCTGTAAATATTCAAAATTTGCCGGCACAAGGATGAATTTATAAATTAAACTTGTTACAAATGATGCAATTGTAATAACGAAAATAACAGCACCGCCCATACCGCCTGCGGTCTTTACATTTTTAGAAACACCGAGGAACGGACAGATTCCAAGGAACTGGCTGAGTACAACGTTATTCACGAATGCAGCGCCAACTGCAATTAAAAGTAGTTCTTTCATCTACACTCTCCTCCTATTCCTTCTCATTTTTTGCTGTTTTCTTTGATTCCGGGGTCACATCTATAAACATTGAACCTCCGCAGGTCTCTTTCTTCCCGCATGTTGCACATCCTGATCCGCAGCCGATCTTTTCAGCGATTGGATCACCCTTTTCTGCCGCTTTCTTCTTGAACTTGTTCTGCAGGGCAGTCAAGGCTGCAAGCACGAAGAACGCGCCGGGCGCCAGAATAAAGATTGTGACCGGTTCATAGGATGTTGGCAGGATCTGGAAGTTAAATGCCTTTCCTGAACCAATAATTTCTCTTACAAGGCCAATTGCCGTGAGACCTACCGTAAATCCAAGTCCCATACCAATTCCGTCAAATATGGATGGCAAAACAGGGTTCTTAGATGCATAGCTTTCGGCCCTTCCAAGGATAATACAGTTAACAACGATCAAAGGGATATAGATTCCCAGTGAATCATAGAGACTCGGGACGAATCCTTCCAGCAGGAACTGCACCATCGTTACAAAGGATGCCACGACAACGATAAATGCAGGCATTCTGACGGAATCCGGGATAATCTTCCTCAGCATGGATATTAGCATATTGGATAATACAAGTACAACTGTTGTTGAGAGTCCCATACCGATTCCATTGATCGCCGACGTTGTAACCGCCAGTGTAGGACACATACCAAGCATCAGCACGAAGGTAGGGTTTTCTTTGATCAGACCGTTATACAGTCTTTCCGTATACTTATTCATTGACACTACCTCCTAACACATTCTGAAAATATACCAGGGCAGAGTCTACCGCATTCGTTACGGCGTTTGTCGTGATTGTGGCGCCACTGAGCGCATCAATCTTGTCATCGCCCTTCTCACCGGTCTTTGTATAGGAAAACTTCTCGACCTGCTTATCCTTGAACTGGTCCTTAAACGCAGGTTCCGTGGATTTCATACCAAGTCCGGCTGTTTCACTGATCGAAAGCATCTCGATTCCCTTCACAGTACCGTCGCTTAAGATTCCGACAGAAATCTTGATATCCCCGCCGTAACCCTCATGAGAAGTTACAGTCACAACATATCCCACATCTTCGCCGTTCTCGTCTTTTGCTACGGCTACTTCTGTGATGTCATCCCCTGTATAGCCGCCTTCTTTTAACACTTTGGCCGCCTCATTTTCATTAAAATCCGCATACTCTTCAAATACAGCCGCATCTGCAAGGACCGTCTTATACGCTTCCTGCTTTGCATTCTCCTGCGCCTTGGCGATAGGAGCTTTTGTCACTTCATAGACGAGGCCCAGAAGTGTTCCTGCGACCAGAGTAATTATCGTGAGTATCAATGTGTTCTTTACTATTTTATTCATTATTTTTCTCCTCCTTTACCGAATGGTTTTGGAAGAGTAACCTTTTCGATCAGCGGTACTAAAAGGTTACTGATGATGATCGCATAGGACACACCCTCTGCCGATCCGCCGAACAGTCTGAAAAGACCGGTCAAAAGACCTAAACAGACACCATATACAATCTGCCCTCGTTTTGTAATAGGCGAAGTAACATAATCCGTAGCCATGAACCATGCCCCCAGCATCAGGCCGCCTCCGCAGAGATGTGCGGTGATGTACTGCGGGTCAAGCCCGTGTCCGCCGAAAATCGTAATGAAAATGACAAATGTTACAAGATATGTACCGGGTATCCTTAAATCAATAATCCCCATCAGAAGAAGGAACATGGCACCAATCATGATTGCAAGCACGGAAGTCTCACCAATCGTACCACGGATATTCCCCATCAGCATATCCATTGTGTTCACTGCCTCACCCGCTTTGAGCTGTGCAAGCGGTGTTGCGCCTGTGACACCATCATATACAAAGTAGGTCATACGCCCCGTAAAAGAAATAAGCAGGAAACATCTCGCTCCCAGTGCCGGGTTCATAAAGTTCTGCCCCAGACCGCCAAAAAGCTGTTTTACCACTATGATAGCAAATACGGAACCAAGCGCCCCCATCCATAACGGGAGTGTCGGCGGCAGATTCAATGCCAGCAAAAGTCCTGTGACAACCGCACTGAAATCTTTGATTGTGATCGGCTTATGCATCAGCCTCTCATATAAGTACTCAGTCAACACCGCAGTTCCCGTCGTAACTGCAACCAGAAGCCATGCATTTTCGTGTCTGAAATTATAGATTCCAAAGATTGTTGCCGGCAGAAGCGCAATCACAACATACAGCATGATATTGCTTGTGGTTGCCTTGTCTCGTATATGCGGTGAAGATGATATGTTATAATTCTCGTTCACTTTTGATTCACCTCTTTCGTTATTTTTTCTTTCTGTTCGCGAGAGCAATCTTGCGCATAGAACCAATTGACTGCTTCAGCGGTCTTTTTGCCGGGCAGACATAGCTGCAGGAACCGCATTCCACACACTCCAGTCCGTTCTGTGCAGTAAAGGTCTCTTCATCGTGTCTCTCCGCATAATCCGCAAGTCTGGACGGAATAATTCTGCTCGGGCATATTTCCACACACCGTCCGCAGTTGATGCAGGGACCTGGTTTTGCCTTCTCCACTTCATCCTCTGTAAATCCAAGGATGGAGGAAGATGTCTTTGTGACCGGGGTATCCAGGGTCATCATTGCAAATCCCATCATCGGGCCGCCTGAAATCACTTTCTTCGGCTCTGTCTTAAACCCGCCGGCAGCCTCAACAAGCTCCTGCTGGTTCGTTCCTAAAAGTGCCTTGAAGTTGCCTGGCTTTGCAACCGCATTACCGCTGACTGTCACGACACGCTCCATAAGAGGTTTTCCTTCTACCACGGCACGATGGATGCTCACAAGAGTCTCCACGTTATCCACGATACAGCCCGCATCAGCCGGAAGCATCGCAGAATTTATAGCACGTTTCGTTACCGCGTAGATCAGCTGGCGCTCAGCCCCCTGCGGATATTTCGTCTGCAGCACATTGACCTCCATACGCGGTTCATCCTTAACTGCCTCTTTTAATTTCTCAATACAGTCCTTTTTATTGTCTTCTACACCGAATATACCTTTTGCATTTTCAAACAAGGATAATATAACCCTCATACCACTTACCAGCTCTTCTGTATTCTCTAACATTCTCCGGTAGTCTGCTGTTATGTACGGTTCGCATTCTGCACAGTTCGCTATGATATATTCAATCTTGTCAGGTTCTTTCGGAGAAAGCTTCACTCTTGTAGGGAATCCGGCACCACCCATTCCGACAATTCCGGCATCACCGATCATTTTGATGACTTCTTCCTTCGTAAGCTCATTAAGCGGCTTCACTTCAGGATACTCTACCTCTGCATATTCCCCATCGTTTTCAATTACGATACAATCCACTTTGCTCCCTGTCGGATTGAAATGCTTTTCCAGGCCTTTGACAGTACCTGAAACAGACGCATAAACCGGTGCGGAAACAAATCCGCCAGCTTCAGCAATCTTCTGGCCTTTTAACACATGGTCGCCCTTTTGTACAACCGGACTTGCAGGGGCACCGATATGCTGTGAAAGCGGATATACCAAATCGCCTTTCGGCAGTACTTCTGCAATCGCCTGATCCTTTGCCAGACTTTTACCGTCATTTGGATGTATTCCGCCTTTAAAAGTTAAAAGTCCCATTCTTTACTACCTTCCTTTCTCTTATCGCAATAATAGTATTGTACTAAAAATTGTATGCAAAATCCAGTAAATTCACATATTTTATTGCACATAAATCCATACATCTTGTCGTTTTTTTAACATTTACCACAAAACAAAGATAGAGGCTTGTCAGCCTCTATCTCAAAGTCCCATATAGATGTTAAAACATATACTACTCTTCTGTATACTCCTGTGCCTCAGGCTCTTCCAGAGCCTTCATGCTCAGGCTGATCTTCTTATCTGCCTCATTCAGGTCCACAATCTTAGCCGTAATTTCCTGTCCGATAGAAAGTACATCAGACGGTTTCTCAACATGTGCCCTCGAAATCTGGGAAACATGAAGCAGTGCGTCAACTCCCGGCGCAAGCTCAACAAATGCTCCGAAATCTGTCATACGTGCAACTTTTCCTGTAATAACTGTACCTACTGCAAAATCCTCTGTAGCATTAGCCCACGGATTCGTCTCCGGGAACTTCAGGCTGAGTGCAACCTTTGTATCATTGATGTCTTTTACAAGAACTTTTAACACATCTCCAACCTGGAAGACTTTCTTAGGATTCTCAACTCTTCCCCATGACATCTCAGAGATATGTAACAGTCCGTCAACACCGCCGAGATCAATAAATGCTCCAAAGTCTGTTACATTCTTAACAGTTCCTTCAATTGTATCGCCAATCTGCAGCTTAGCAAACAGCTCTTTCTGTCTCTCTGCTCTCTCTGCAACGAGAAGCTGTCTTCTGTCACCGATCACGCGGTTTCTTCTCGGGTTGAATTCGCTGATTACAAATTCAATCTCCTGGCCTTCATATTTGCTCAGGTCCTTCTCATAAGAATCAGAAACAAGGCTTGCCGGAATGAATACACGTGCTTCTTCAACTGTCGCACATAATCCACCACCAAGGATCTGAGTTACTGTAGCCTTCAGAACTTCTTTGTTCTCATAAGCCTCTCTTAACCTCTCATTTCCCTTTTCAGCAGCAAGTCTCTTATAAGTCAGCAACATCTGGCCTTCGCCGTCGTTCACCTTTAATACCTTCACTGTCATCGGATCACCAACTTTTACAACAGTTGTCAGATCTAATGACTGATCGTTGGAATACTCACTCTTAGATATGATACCATCCGCTTTACATCCGATATTCAGGATAATCTCATCCGGCTTCACGTCAATGACTGTCCCATCTACTACCTCTCCGTTGTGAATTGTTTTAAATGATTCGTCTAACATTTGTTCAAAAGATAATTCTGACATTATTTTGAACCTCCTCAATTATATTGTTGGGCGTGGATGCCCCTGCTGTAATACCTACTGTTTCCACTGACCCTAATTGATTCAAATCCAAATCGTCAAGTGTCTGTATATAGTACGTATCTTTACATGCGTTCTGACATATTTCAAATAACTTCTGGGTGTTGGAACTATGTTTGTCACCAATCACTATCATAGCATCCACCTCTTCCGCAATACTGCGAGCTTCGGTCTGACGCTCTTTCGTTGCATTGCAGATTGTATTTAAAACACTTACATCATAACTCTTTTTTGAAAGAATTTCAACTAATTCTTTAAATTTATTGTAATTAAATGTCGTCTGGGAGACAATACAGACCTTCTTTCCCTCTCCGGCGGAAAATTTTTCAGCCTCTTCAGGTGTCTGCACGACGGTCACATCAGCCCCTGCCCAGCCGCGGATTCCCTCCACTTCAGGGTGGTCCGGGTTCCCGATAATCACGATGTGTTTTCCTTCGCCGCTCTCTTTTTTTACAATATTATGGATTTTTTTTACAAAAGGACAGGTTGCATCAATAATTTCCAGACCGTTTGCCTCCATCTCCCTGTAAACCTGTTCCGCCACCCCGTGTGAACGGATGATTACGGTTCCTTTTTCCAGCTGTTTTAGTTCTTCTTCTGTCCGGAGCACCCTGACCCCTTTTTTCTCCATATCCTTCACAACCTCTTCGTTGTGGATAATCGGGCCAAAGGTATAGATGCCGGTGTTTTCCCCGCCATTCTTTTCTAACTGTTTATACACGGTTTCTACGGCCCGTCTGACGCCAAAACAGAAGCCCGCCGTCTTTGCACGAATGATTTCCATCCTTTTCCCTTTCTTGCTTTATGCCTGTTACTATTTCGTATCTGCGACCTATTTACCTGCAGTGTCTGATAATCTCTTTTACAACTTCTTCAATCGTCATCTCAGAACTGTCGACAAGGACTGCATCCTCTGCCTGTTTAAGAGGGGCAGTCTCACGGCTCATATCCCTTCTGTCGCGCTCCTCGATATCTCGGGCGATTTCGTTATAATCACATTCGATCCCTTTTTCCCTGAGTTCATCATAACGTCTCTTTGCCCGTGTTGCAACACTGGCCGTCAGATAAATCTTCACATCCGCATCAGGAAGTATATTCGTCCCGATATCCCGTCCGTCCATAATCACATCTTCCGATCTTGCCAGCCCCCGCTGCAGTTCCAGAAGCTTTTCACGCACTTCAGGCACCGCTGAACTAACGGATGCCATATTTCCGACACTTTCCTCTCTCAGTCTGGACGTTACATTCTTCCCATTTAAATAAACCTGCTGGACATTGTCCTGATATTTAATACTGACATCTGCATCTTTACAGGCTCCAACGATCCCTAACGTATCCTCCGGACGAATGCCGCATTCCAGAAAATGAACCGCAAGAGCGCGGTACATCGCCCCTGTATCTACATATATATATCCTTTTTCTTTTGCAACCAGTTTTGCAATCGTACTTTTACCGGCCCCTGCCGGTCCGTCTATTGCTACATTATATCCCATTATATATCCTCCTTATATCCTGTATACTTTCTGCTTTAGACAGAAATACCGGCAAGGTATGCCGTAGACCATGCAATCTGCAGATTAAACCCGCCTGTCAGGGCATCCAGATCCAGCACTTCGCCAATAAAATACAGTCCCGGAACGAGTCTGGATTCCATCGTGCCCGGATCAATCTCCTTCACATCCACACCGCCCTTGGTAATAATCGCTTCTTTAAAATCTCTCAGTTTCACAAGGGTGACCTCAAAGTTCTTGATCAGGGCAGCAAAATGCTGCCTTTCCTCTCTGCTGACCTCATTTACCTTCTTCTCCGGATCGATCCCGCTGCGTTCTATCATCACCGGCTTTAATTTCGCTGGAAAGAGTTTATCTACTGCATTCTTAAACTGCTTATTCCTGTTCTCTTCAAAGTCCCGCAGCACTCTTGCATCAAGCTGTTCAAAAGTCAATGCCGGCTTTAAGTCGATCAGAAGTCTGAGGCTGCGCTTTTTTAAGACCTTCCCTATCACACTGCTGGCACTGATGATAACCGGGCCGCTCACGCCATAATGTGTAAACAGCATTTCGCCGAATTCTTCATATATCTTCTTTTTCCCGTCATAGATGCGGGCATTCACATTGCGAAGGGAAAGACCTTGTAAAGCCTTCACATCATCCTCTTTAGCCTCGACCGGCACAAGAGAAGGCAGAAGCTCTGTGACACGATGCCCTGACTCTCTGGCAAAACGATAGCCGTCCCCGGTAGACCCCGTAGCCGGATATGAGACTCCCCCTGTCGCAACGATACAGGCATCTCCTTCCAATTCCTTTCCGTCAGAAAGAAGCAGACTGTGATAACGGCCGTCTTTTACCCGTATTTCCTTCACATTACAGTGCAGGTGGATCTGTGTGTGCAGCCTTTTAAGTTCTCTTTGCATAGCCCCGATCACATCCGAGGAATGGTCAGACTGGGGAAATACCCTGTTCCCCCGTTCAACTTTTGTTTTCACGCCTAATTCTTCAAAAAAATTGATTGCCTGTTCATTTGTAAAGCTGTAAAAACCACTGTAAAGAAACTTCGGATTTGTCAGCACAGACGCAAAAAGAGTGTCCATGTCGCCGGCATTCGTTATGTTGCAGCGCCCCTTCCCCGTAATAAAGAGTTTCTTTCCAAGCTTTTCGTTTTTTTCATATATATGGACCTCATGCCCGTTCCTTGCAGCAAATATCCCTGCCATCATTCCTGCGGCGCCGCCGCCTATAATCTGTATTTTACTCATCTGTCTTCCCTTCCAAATTTTCCGGCACAACAGGAAGTTTATCGTTGACATGGTTCAGCTCATCACCACTGTACACCTGGTACTCATCCCATATCTCTTCCAGTGTCTCAAGCGTGGTGACGACTTCCTTCTGCTTCTTCATACAGAGGGCCACCACGAGCGCATTCACAACACTGAGGGGTGCCACAAGGGAATCCACGATAGACGCCATATCACTTCTGGCAATCAGGTTGCAGGAAGAATACAGTGTCATAGGAGAATGCACGCTGTCTGTCAGTGTAATCACCTTGGCCTTCCGGTTGCTGGCAAACTCAAGTGCTTTTAGGGTACGCATGGAATAGCGCGGAAAACTGATGCCGATGATCACATCATCCGCATTAATCCGGATCAACTGCTCAAATATTTCACTGGAGCTGTTTGTATTCACTGCTGTTACACTCTCACAAATCAGATTCAGGTAAAAGCTTAAAAATGCCGCCAGCGGCGCACAGCTTCTGATCCCGATCACATAGATCCTCTTTGCATTCAGAATAGTGTCAATGGCAAGTTCAAAGACCTTCTGGTCAATCCCTGCGAGTGTCAGCTTGATCTTATCTATATCGGACTGCAGGACAGTTGCCAGTATCTCAGACTGGCTGATTCGCCCATATGTCACTTCCATTCTCTGGATTGAATTCAGCTTATTACGGACCAGTTCCTCCAAAGCCTTCTGGAATCCCGGATATCCCTTGTAACCCAGCTGAGTTGCAAAACGCACCACTGTGGACTCACTGACACCGACAATTTCCCCCAGCTTTGCGGCCGTCAGGAAAACCGCTTTATCATAATTTTCACAGACATAATTGGCGAGACGCTTCTGCCCCTTGCTGAGTTTTTTATATTTCTCTTCAATTCGAAGCAGCAGTTCGTTCGTGCCGCTCTCATTCGTGTTTACTTTATTTCCACTCACATTCATTCCTCTTCCCGGTTCAAAATACCTTTTGACCCCAACATCATTCTGATTATACAATACCCTCAATTTGTTTGCAAGGCGCTATTACGCAAAAAGAGGCCAGACCGCTTATACATGGCCTGTGGCCGTCAATAGTAATGCTGAACAAGAACAGGGCTGTGCTGCATTTCCTTACGGAAAATGCGGCACAGCCCTCGTGTCCTTTAATATCAGGTCCGGATCTGTCTGACCCGTCCCTTAGATTTCTCTTGTATATTCTTTCAGCCACTCCTGCTCTTCCTCTGTCAGGTGTGGTGCAATCAATTCGTATACCTTCTTATGATAATCATTTAAGAGTTGTTTCTCTTTTACTGACATCAGGTCTGGATTAATCGCATCCAGATCGATCGGTACGAATGTGATTGGTTCGAAGTACATGAACTGTCCGTATTCGTTCTTTTCACCGTTGCATACGAGAAGTTCATTTTCTGTACGGATTCCGTGAGAACCTTCAATGTAGATTCCCGGCTCGTCAGTAATGATCATGTTCGCTTCGAAAGGATGGATCTCATTCGGACGGAACTGCCAGCGGAAACCTGTCGGCGGCTCATGGATATTTCCGAGGTAGCCTACTCCGTGTCCCGTACCGTGGTTGAAGTTTAAGTTCTGTCTCCAGAATGGTTCTCTTGCCACATAGTCCAGATTCATTCCTGAACACCCGTACAGGAACTTCACATCCGCCAGATTCAGCATGCTGACCGCTACGGCTGTAAAGTGGTCTTTTTCAATCTGGCTCACTTCACCTAATGCAACCGTACGCGTAATGTCTGTTGAACCTTCGTAATAATGTCCGCCGGTGTCTGTCAGGAACAGCGCGCCTTCCTTCAGTTCAACATTTGTCTCCGGGGTAGATGTATAATGTACAATCGCCCCATGTTCCTTATAGGCACAGATTGGTTCGAAACTTGGCCAGAGGAAATTATCCTGCTCTGCACGGAATTCTTCCAGTTTATCAGATGCGCTTAACTCCGTCATCTCAATCTTGCCCACATTTTTCTTCAGCCAGTACATAAACTTCGTATGTGCCACCCCGTCTTTGATATGTGCCTTTTTGATATTCTCAACCTCAACGTCATTCTTGACTGCTTTCATAAGAATGGTAGGGTTCTCCTGTTTTACAGTCTGGACACTGTCAGGAATGTTATTATACAGGGCATAATTCATTCTTCTCGGGTCAATCATAACCACATCATCTGCTCCGAGCTTTTTGACTGCCTCATAAACGTCATTGTATGCATGTATACAAACATGGTTTTTCTCAAATTCCGCCTTGATTTCATCATTCAGCTTACGCTCGTCCACATAAAGCTCAACCGAATCCATTTTTACAACCGTATAAGAAAGAAGCAGCGGGAAGTATTCAACATCATCTCCCCTTACATTCAAAAGCCAGCCCGTATCATCCAGACTTGTAATGATATGTGTATTAGCCCCTGCCTCCTTCATCGCAGCCCGTACGCGTTCCAACTTGGAAGCAACAGTCTCGCCTGCATACTTTACATCCAGAAGGAATGCCGGTTTCTCAGAAAGCGGCGGTCTGTCTTCCCAGATCTCATCCACGAGATCATAATCATAGATCACACTGCCCTTCTTTTCTGCCGCAATATCAGCATAAACCTGTCCTTCATCCACTCCAACAGTGCGTCCGTCAAAACCAATCACACAGTTTTCACCTAATGTTTCTTTCAGATATTCCTCGACAGAAGGCACTCCCGGTTCGCCCATCTTGCGAAGCATAACACCTGTCCCTTCCATCTGCTGTGAAGCCTGAATGAAATATCTTCCATCTGTCCACATTCCCGCTTCATCCTTTGTGAACACGGCTGTTCCTGCAGACCCTGTAAAACCAGTCATAAACGCCCTTACCTTAAAGTGTTCCCCAACATATTCACTCTGGTGGTAATCAGCCGTTGGCACGATGTATGCATCCATGCCTTTCTCCTCCATCAACTGACGGAGCTTTTCAATTCTCTCTGAAACTTTCATGAAAAAACCTCCTTTACATTCATACGCCCATTATACCACAAAAAAGTGGCGGTGGGGTGAAAAAATTTCTGTTTGGAGGGGGGACGCCAATAAGGAGGGGGGGGGGGGGGGGGGGGGGGGGGGGGGGGGGGGGGGGGGGGGGGGGG
>NZ_CAJJZH010000013.1:0-121511 GCF_905197545.1 Faecalicatena orotica | reverse complement strand
GTAAAAATCTATTTACTATCATTATGAGTTCAAAAACGTAGACAGTAAAGCTACCCAAGATTTAAGCGCTTACCATAGAACAAACAGCTTAATCTTAAAACAAACTTTAATAATTAACTTCCGTGCTTACCTATTCAATTAAAATATTCCCTTCTATTTCACATTGATACTGAGGATTTTGCGGTGAAGAAGGAACTTGGTGTAGTCGGGTAATTTCTTGACACACATAAATTTTTAAATCTTCAATATACATTTTCCCCTCTCCTCTTCGTGCAGCACCATTCAATCCTTTTAGTACACAATATGTAAATAAACCATGTCCCAAATTAGGGCATTCCCTTGACACTTCATCAATATCGCAAGAACAAAATGTAATCCATCCATTCCCTGTTGCAAGGATATCTTGTTTCATTTTGTTTGTCATTTTTTTTATGATAGTATTAGAATTTTTCAAACCTTTATTAAATCTTTCTCCACAATGGCATGCATCAAAAAAACGAATTTTTAACTTTGCCTTACACCTTTTAATGATATCATTCAATTCTTCAAGTATTATTGCATTTTTAGGCGTTCCATCAATATTAAAATCAGTATCTGTTACAACAAGATAACTATGCCCTAGCACTTCCGTCCCATGTCCAGAAAAAAAGAATAGAAGATTATCCTTATCAGTCAAATGATCGCACAAACATCTTATAGCACATATAATATCCCGATAATTAGCAGATCCTGTAAATTTTAGAATATTAGCATCAGGCACTTTCCATTTATCTTTTAAAAACAATGCTAATCCATCTGCATCTGCTGCTGCATAATCTAAGTTGTCTGCCCCCGGATAATTATATTCATCTATACCAATAATAATTGCTTTTAACGAATCGTTCAACCGCTTACAAGTAGCATTACTTTCATTATTACCTTTAAAATAAATAATTTTATTTATAGAATCTCTATAATATTTTTTATTTTCATATAAAACCTTAAGTAACTCTTCTTCCTTTTCGTTCTGGACAATACATCCAAAAAAAGCCTCTGATAATTGAATAGCATTCATTCCAAATCCATAATATTTTATCTTATCAATTCCAATTAACCTACCAATCGCAAAAATATCCTCTTGGGAATACATTTCCGAAAATAAATCAATTAATTTCTGTCTATCACTCAATACTAATTGTGCATCCAAATAACTTACCTCCATCGCCTGAATTATCCAGTTTTAAACGAACATATAATTCTTCATCTTTTTTTATTACTTCTGGAATATCTAATGTTGTTATGATATATTGAAACTTTTTATCATTTGCAGAATAGGTATTCTCCATCTCCTTAACATACTCTATTAAGCGGCAATATATCGATAAATCTAAATCGTGAAGTTTAGGCGAATCATGTATAAGTATCGGTGGTCTACATTCTGATACATCTTTATTATTTATTGTTAATTCTAAAAGTGCAACGTCAAATGCTAATAAAGAGGCATTTCTCATACCTGCTCCTTTATCCAATGTTCCATCTTTATATAATATCCTTGGTTCATAGGTTTTAAAGTTCACTTCGCCTATTCTTTGATCATTTGTTATAAATTTTACAATTTTCGAATAATACTTATTTAACTCAACAGCACGATTTTTCCCCATTTGTTTCAATTCATCCGAAATATCTTTAATTGCAGAATTCTGTTCACTTATTTTTTCTTCTAATTCATCTAGATATTCAAAGTTCCGCATATCTTTTGCCAGTAATTCTAAACTATGTTTAATTCTCTGATTTTCTTCATCCACTTTTTCATATTTTTCAGTTCTTTCAAACTTTAGATTTTCCTGCTTCTTTTGATACACAATCTGAGATTTTTGAGTTGATGTCAATTCTTTCTCAAACTGCTTTATATATGAGCTAACTCGTCTAATGGAATCCATTAATTCTTTCCGTTCCATCTGGATAATTTTTTTCCGAGCATTAGTTGCGTGAATTAACTGTTTCTTTTTACCTTGCTCTTTTAAATATTCACACCCATCGCCAGATGTTTCCAATTCTTGCATATAAAACGGACATTTATCATAGCTAATATTATCAAACAATTCTATTCCAATATTCATGGTATCAATTTTATAGTTTTCATTATCAATATCATTTACAGCTTTTTGGTACTCCCATTTTCTATTACGAAGAATATATAATTCCTCCTCATAATTCCTCAGTTTATTGTCTATCTTAATGAGTTCCCGTTTGCCGGCTTCTAACTCCATATCAATTTGAGTTTTAATATCTATTGCATTTTCCAATATTTCTTCATTTTTAAATAATTCTTTTTCAAGTTTTAATTTACGCTTTTTTAATCCGGAATATGTTTCATCTGATACATAGTCAAAGTATTTCTTTAATGTGTTTCTTTGATTCACTAATTTTGATTTTTCACTTTCAAGCTCAGCTTGTGATTCTTCCAACATCACTTTCTCTCTCGTTACTAAACCTAATAAAAACTCTAAGCGTTTCTTCTTAACCTTCGCGCTTTCTTCCTTAATACCAGAATCAAATTTTGTAAAACCGTAAAACTGATCTCTAATTAAATAACACATAATTGATCTATGTGTTATATATGTTTTGTTATTAATGATGATACTTTCTCCATAAATTTGATCTGTCAAAAATTTTATATAATCCGAATTGTTGTAATATGTAGACTCAATAACTTCCTCGTTAAGCAATCTATCAATAACCAATCCTTCATATACTCGATTTTCTTCTCCATCAGTTAACCTCCGACTTATGGTAAAGCAAGTATTTCCCAATATTAATTCAGCTAATAATTCTCTCTCAACAAAAACCCCCTCTGAAGCCAGAGGATTCGTAATATATTCCCTTTTTCCTAACAAATAGTCAATTAATTTTATAAATGTTGTCTTTCCAACACTATTTCTAAAATCAGCACCTTCAACTACTCCTAATTTGTTCTCTGCCCAAATAATATTTAAACCATTTTTAAAAAGCACATCGCATTTACCGAGTTGTGGTTTTATTATTAATCTAATCAAACATATATTACTCATATATATCCCCCTTCTCTATAAATAATGTGCCTTTGATACTTTTCATATCTCTTTTAGTAAATAGTTCATTAATTTTAGATGCTATGCAACGAATCTTTTCTGGCATTTCATTATTTACAAGTTTCTGACATTTTTCTGTGGAAGATACCATATTTTTATTATAATCCAGTTTTATCAGCCCTTTGCTATATAGAAAATTAAGTGTCTCCATTAGCCCACTAACTTGAACCTTTAATAGATATTTTGACATATCTGCTTGCAAGTTTGAATATTGAAATTCTTCAAATATATTTCTATTAATTGGAATATCAAGATATTTGCAAAGATTCAATAATACAGACGGATTCTTCATCAAAAATAATTTTAAATTTATCTCTTCCAATTTATATGTAGATGTTACATTAACTAGTAATGCAGCTATATATAATCCATTTAAATATACGTTATTATCTATATCAAAAAATCTATTTTCCATATTTCCACCTTAATCATTAAATATCAAACATTTTGAAATAGTATCAAAAATAATTCCATCTATATATTCCTCTATCTCATCATCTTTATCATATAAATTGTCTGGAATAAATCTGAGCAATGCTTTTCTCAATTCAGCAAATCTTTCATTCGCCGAACACTTATCTCTTGGAAATTTTTCACATATTATGTATAAATAAAATTTAGCTAGTTTTTGGATTAACTTACTATACTTTTCATAGTCCAAAGCATTTGCTTTTCGTCGTAGCACAACAATATCTGGTTTTAAAGTTATACCTTGTCTTATTACATCTTCACTTAATTTTGCTCTGTTCCGCATTTTATCCTCAAATTCAATTGGATCAAACAGATCACTTTCTGCAAAATCCTCTCCATCAATGTCACTTAAATTATCCAAGAAGCTATTCAACAATAACGAAAATTTTTCAGCTGATTTATTACTAATATTTATTTTGGAATCTATACCAATCCTTTCTCTGGCAATATAGTCATTCAGTTCTTTATTTTTCCCTAATTGGTATACTCTAATTACAAAATCATTAGCAAGTTTAGCAATTGTAATGCCATTGGCATAAAATCCACTAGGATCAATTCCCAACTTTCTACTTGCAGATAAGATATCAACTTCATTATACGATTCAATTAGTAACTGTATTACCTCTTCTTGTTCTCGTAACGCTTTTTCATCCACAATATTTCCTCCGAATACTAATTCAATAATGTAATTATATCATTAAATTAATATTGTCTCAACATATTACGACTTTATATCTGGTTATATCTGGTTATTATGAATGACATTAATTTGTGAATTTTTTTTACTCTACCAGTTATTTTCAGATCCTTTTATTAGAAAAAATAGTCGCTTATCAATTTTGCTAAATATTCAATCTTGCCCGCTGGCTGAACTCTAAAAACCTAATTGAAACATCAAAAAAGCTACGGCGTAACCGTAGATTATCATAACAAAACTCATCCAAATATAATTTGTCGTAAATTTTCTTTTCCTATCGCGAAACCCCTTGTATTTACTGGATTCCCAGACTTTGGATATCCTTTCGCCCACCGAAGAATTTCTTTATTCTATATAATTATGCAAGTAGTTATTTGAGGCAATCTTATCCCCGGGGGGGCCTGCTTAACTTACTGTTAAACCGTGCCGTGCTGAACATGCGCACACATTCCCGCTGCTTTTTCCAAATACAGTTTTGGCACCTTGTCTGTAAAATCTCCAATCATTGTAACATTACGTTTAATCTGCATCATACTTTCCAATATATTTAGTTTCTGTCCTGTAGACTCATCCTTTGATAAGAAAAAATCATCTTCGTTCAAACGTCTGTCCAAACATTTTTCATAAAAATGTATAGCAGAAGCTTTTGATCTTCAAGATTTTCCTGATATAAGACTGCCGATTTTGTCATAATCTGAATTGGTTTTCTTTTATCCATTGCTTTATCCTTTAATCACAAAGTTTTAGAAAAGGGAATGTCGATGCCGCAGCACCAAACATTCCCTTTTCATGGTTGATTTTTCCGTTGTCTGCCAACCTCCAGCACCTTCGTCTGGAAAATAACAGTTTTTTCCGTTGCCTGCCAACCTCCGACACCTGCGTTCGGAAAACATATCAGATTTTAGGTGTCAACCCACCGCTGATTCACAGCTTTTCTAATTACATTCTACAATACCCTTCCGCAGAATGCAATTACAATTTTATTTTATGCAGATACAGTGACATTCATTCGTTATTTTTCACAAACACTCCTTCAATACGTCCACTCAAACCAGTTATGATACTAAAATGCCGTATCATAATCCCAAGGCTGTCCTCCCGCAATGCATCCGCCGTCAACTCTGATTTCTGCACCGGTAATATATGCCGATGCATCTGATGCAAGCAGGATACAGATTCCCGTAATGTCTTCGGGGACGCCAGGCCTGTTCAGTGCAATTCTGTCCAGCAAATATTTTGAACGCCCGGGGTGCTCCCATGTCGGCACTGTCAGCGGAGTCTGAATATGGCCCGGACTGACGCAGTTTGCCCTGATATTGTATTTTGCCCATTCAACTGCCATTGACCTTGTCATAGACAGTACACCACATTTTGTTGCTCCATATACGGAACAGCCTCCTAAGATGCTGCCTGTATTATGTGAGCCTATATTAATAATACTGCCCTTTTTCTGTGTTTTCATATATGGCGCTACAGACTGTGTAACCAGAAAGACACCTTTTAAGTTAATATCCATAATGCGGTCATATGTCTCTTCTTCTACATCCATAAATCCTTCTCGCTTATTGATCCCGGCACAGTTGACTAAAATATCGATATGCTTATATTGACGGCCGATCCCGTCAATGCATTCTTCAATACAATCCTTATCGGTAACATCCAGCCTGTGGCATGAGGCCTCCCCGCCTGCCTCTGTTATTCTTTTCTGAACCTGTTCCAGCTGTTCCTGATTAATATCACATAGTGCCACGCGCGCTCCTGCAAGTGCCATCCCCTCTGCAATGGCACTTCCGATTCCTCCGGCAGCTCCTGTAAATACAACAACACTGCCCTCCAGTGAAAACATTTTCTGTAGGTTCTCTCCTATATTCATCATCTGGCTCACCTCTCAGACTCAACACAGACATCTGCGATTTTCTCATAATATTTTGCAATTGCACTGTGGTCTTCCTGTCCATGTCCGTCTGCATGAAGTTTCTGCAGCATTTCCATTACATTTGCCGTCAGAGGGAGCGGAACTCCTATCTCATGCCCCGTATCAAGGGCATTATTCAAATCCTTTATATGCAGGTCGATTTTAAAGCCCGGCTTAAAATTTCTCTCCATAATCATTGGTATTTTTGCATTCATAACAGTAGAACCTGCCAGGCCGCCCTTGATCGCGTTAAATACCTTGTCCGGATCAACGCCTGCCTTCGTACTCAGCATAAATGCCTCTGACACCGCTGCAATATTTAAAGCAACGATAATCTGGTTGGCAAGCTTTGTTGTATTTCCTGCACCTATTTCCCCGCAATAAACTGCACTCCCCCCCATTGCCATGAGAATATCATACACCTGTTTAAAAACTTCTTCTTTTCCGCCCACCATAATTGATAATGTCCCGTCTATCGCTTTGGGTTCACCACCGGATACGGGCGCATCCAGCATTTCTATTCCCTGTTTTTCACACGCTTCACTAATCTCCTTCGATACCTGCGGCGCGATAGAGCTCATATCAATTAAAATACTTCCCGCTGATGCCCCTTCCAGAACACCGTTTTTTCCCATAACCGCGGCCCGTACATGAGGTGAATTAGGTAAAACCGTAATAATCACCTTGCATTCCTCTGCCACCTCTCTGGCAGAATTGCGCTCTGACGCACCTTCTTCCACCATAACCTCAGTATTTTCTTTCACGATATCATACACAATAACTGTATGGCCTGCCTTCATCAGATTTCTGGCCATAGGCTTTCCCATAATACCTAATCCAATAAATCCTATTTTCACTTTGTTACCTCCTCGTCTGAATAACCATCTCATTCATATATTGACTCGACTGCCTTTATAACATGCTCTTTTGTCAATCCATAGTAAGTGAGCAGTTCCTGATAATTGTGTGCACTGCAGCCGAAGCTGTCTTCGATTCCCACATATTCGATTGGCTTGCATTCCTTCCTCAATACCTCTGACACTGCACTGCCTAATCCGCCCACAATACTGTGTTCCTCAGCCGTGACAACGCCTTTACAATCCTTTGCAAGCCGGATGACCGCCTCTTCATCCATAGGCTTTATTGTACTGATATTTACTACCTTTACAGAAATCCGCCCTTCCAGTTCTTCCGCCGCTTTCATTGACACCCCTGTCATATAGCCTGTAGCAAAAATAACAACATCACTGCCTGACCGTAATACAGCCGGCTCGCCTATCTTAAATTCACTTCCTTCGTCTGTAACATTCTCATAATCGTTGCGGTTTAATCTTATGTAACATGGACCTTCCAGTTCTGTCATTGCTTTCACTGCCGCCTTTGTTTCATTTGCGTCTGCCGGGGACAATACGGTCATATTCGGTATTGCACGCATAATTGCAATGTCTTCCACCGACTGGTGTGTTGCCCCGTCCCCAAAATCAGATAGTCCGGAAGAAGAACCGCAGATTTTAACATTCAATTTACCAATAGCTATTGTCTGCCGGATCTGGTCGTACGCCCTCCCTGCTGCAAACACTGCAAATGAATTTGTAAATGGTATTTTACCGGTCTGTGCCAGCCCGGCTGCAACCGAGGTCATATTGGCCTCTGCAATACCCATTTCATAATGTCTTTCCGGATATGCCGCCTCAAACATCTTCCCCATCGTAGAGCCTCCCAGATCAGCATCCAGTACAACAATGTCTTTATTCTCTCTTCCCAGTTCGACCAATGCCTCCCCGTAGGCAGTCCTTTGATTATTACAGTTCATATGCCCCTCCTTTATGCCAGTTCCGCTAATGCCTGCCTGTAAGTTTCCTCTGTCAGCATGCCATTATGGAAACCTACCACATTCTCTGCAAAACTGACTCCTTTTCCCTTTACCGTATCCGCAATTATAACTGTAGGTTTTCCTTTTTCCTGATCTGCCTGATCCAAAGCTGTCAGGATTTCCACCATGTCATGCCCGTTAATCTCGATTACATTCCAACCGAAACTTTTCCACTTATCTGGAACCGGATTCGAATTCATTCTGTCTCTCACAGCCCCGCTTGCCTGTAGATTATTTTTATCTACGATTGCGATCAGATTCCCTGTTTTGTAGTAACCTGCAGCCATCGCCGCTTCCCATATCTGCCCTTCTCCCAATTCTCCGTCCCCGATCAGAACATACACATTCCGGTCAATATGGTCGGCTTTCATTCCAAGTGCCATTCCGAGGCCAATGGACAGCCCCTGTCCAAGAGAACCTGTCCCGGCCTCGATACCGGGTGTTTTCCTGACGTCAGGATGCCCCTGCAGGTAAAAGCCTATTTCCTTTGTATGCCTGAGATCGCCGACAGGGAAGAAACCAGCTTCCGCCAATGCGGCGTACTGTAAAATCGCCACATGTCCCTTACTCAGTAAAAAACGGTCCCTGTCTTTCATTTCTGGATTCTTACAGTCATAGTGCATCTTGTAAAAATAAAGTGCGGCAACAATATCCGCAGAAGAATTAGATCCCCCTATATGCCCTGCGACTCCTACGCCGATGCTTACTACAACATTCCGCCTTAGAGTCTTTGCCTTTTCCTCAAGTCTGTTTATCAGTTCTTTACTATATTCCATCTCTGAGCCCCCTTTAGTATGATAGCTGCTGTAATACATATCTGTTTATTTTTAATCGAGTTCCTGGATATTTATTTCTCCCTCATATTCGGCACAAATAACCAGGTCCTTATCCAGTTTCGCCGTCTCCGGCAGTATCACTCTGAACCGGTATTCATCCCTTGCCGGTTCATAACTTTGATAAAATTCTAATTGTCTTTTATCCTCAAGCATGTATACGTCTGTCACTTTTGTTCTCAATCCCGTAACGAGTATCTCATAAGGAAATTCCGGATATTCAAAGACATGCAGAAACAGCTTTTTATTCTTGCCTGTTATTTTCCCCCAGCGTATCTCATACTGGAAGTCCAGTCTGGAATTACAGCCATAGATACTTTCTCCGTTTACCCTGATCCATTCGCCTGCTTCATCCAATACTTCGATACTCTTCTGGGGAATCCGGCCGCGTTCGTCCGGCCCGATATTCAGCAGAAGGTTTCCGCCCTTACCTGCTACATCAACAAGTTTATAGAGTACATCTTTTGCAGACTTCCAATTATGGTCTATACTCGAATACCCCCATGTATCGTTCAGGGTCATCGGCGTCTCCCATGCTCCCGGGAAAGAAAGAACAGGAATTTCATTATCAGACATCTGCCTGTAATCACCCAGTTTATATCCGATTCTCCCATTAATCAGGCAGTCCGGCTGCAGATCTTTTACAAATCTTTTCAACTCCTTACAGAGCTCCACAGGCATCACATAAGGCGTATCAAACCACATAATGCCTACTTCTCCATAATTAGTCAGCAGTTCCCTTACCTGCGGTTCGACTTTTCCGTAAAAATACTTTTCAAAGTCTTTTTCTTCATCCTTCTTATAATCCCAGTCATTTCCCCATCCATTTTCATCTTCCCAATCCTGCATCTGGGAATAATAAATGCCTAATACCATACCCTGCTTTTGACATTCATCTGCCAGTTCTTTTAAAGGATCTCTCCCAAACGGTGTATTCATAATGTTATAGTCTGATACTTTGGAATCATACATTGCAAATCCGTCATGGTGCTTGGCCGTAAAAACAAGGTACTTCATTCCCCATTCTTTTGCTTTCCGGACAATCTCTTCTGCATGAAAATCTACCGGATTAAACTGCTCCGCTAATCTGCGGTATTCTTTCTCGGGAATCCTTGCATTCCTCATGATCCACTCTGCCCCATATGGTACCTTCTCACCCTGATATATTCCCCCTAGTGCAGCATAAATGCCCCAATGGATGAACAAACCGTATTTTGCATCTTTAAACCAATTATCACTTCTCATTCAAGACTCCTTCCTCTTACCCCTTAATCGCCCCGGACATAACTCCGCTCTGAATTTGATTATGGAACAGTACATATATTATAACTACCGGAATAACAGATAAAATTATAAAAGCATACTGCGGGCCCATCTGTGCTGAGAATTCACCCCAGAACGACAGCATTGCCCGGGGAACCGTATATTTTGCCGGCTCTGAAATCAATGTCAGGGAAAATACAAGTTCTCCATATGCATAAATAAATGAAAAAATTGCCTCTGTTGCTATGATTGGTTTGCAAATAGGCAGCAGAATTGACCTGAGCAGCCTAAAGTCACTGCATCCATCTATAATTGCCGCCTCATCTATTTCCCTGCTCACCGAATCCAGAAAACCTGTAAACAAAAAGATTCCCTGTGCGAGGTTAAAGCAGACATAAACCAGAACAAGGTATCCGAAGTTATTCTTCAGACCCCAGTCTGCGGCCATTGAGGAAATAGGGATTAAAGTAGAATGTATCGGAACCATAACCCCGATCACAAACAACATATACGCGTGGCGGGCAAAAAACACATGACGCTTTCTTGAAATTGCGTATGCGGCCATCATCGCGACAATTATTTCTATTATAGTCGTCGATATCGCGACAAGAAGTGAATTCCCGATGGAACGAAATGAGTGCCCCAGTTCATTTGCTACTGCGTAATTTTCTATTTTCCACTGTATGGGAAGATTTAATGCGCTTCTATACATCTCGTCATTCGTCTTAAATGATGAAATAAATACATACAGCAGTGGGATTATTGTTGCAAGAAGCCAGATTACAGCAACCACATATAACATTATTTTCTTCCATTTTCTGCTTTTCACACCGTCCCCCCCTTTCAATACTCTTCCTGTCTGAAGATTCTGTTACAGCAAATACTTAATGCAACGCCCAATATTAATAAAATAATCGCAATCGCCGCACTCCTGCCCATTAGTTTAAATGAATACGCATTCAAATAAAGTAAAATTCCCGGAGTGGAACTGGTCGCATTCGGTCCGCCGCCTGTCATTGCCCAAATCATATCGAACTGCTTGATACAGCCTGTAATACACAGGATAGAATATACCTTAAAGGAATTCTTACTTAATGGAAGGGTAATGTAACGGATTCTCTGCCAAGTAGTGCATCCATCTATTACCGCCGCCTCATTGAGTGCATCCGGGATGGTAACCAGACCTGCACAGAAAATCAGCATGTTAAATGCGGCAGACTTCCAGCAGTTCACCAAAGCGACTATCCAGACATTCAGACCGGGCGTATTCAGCCAGTCAAAAGCAAGAGAATTTAATCCGAGGCTTTTCAGAATCTCTATGATGGCTCCATAATTAGGATTTATCAGATTCTTCCACATAACTGCCACGATTGTTGTTCCCAGTATAACCGGCAGGTAATAAACAGTTCTGAAAACCTTTGTCCCTCTTATTTTAGCTGTTACCAGAATTGCCAGCGCATACGATAAGGGCATCTGTATCAGAAACCCAACGAACAGAAAGATACCCGCATTTGTCAGAGAGCGCCAAAATGATTTGTCTGAAAGGATTACCTGATAATTTTCCATACCTACAAACGTCCTTTTCGCACTAAAAATCCCATTCCAAGAATGAAAAGATAAAATCACATTGCTGATAATCGGATAAATAACAAATACAATCAATAATAAAACCGCCGGAAGCAAGAATATGGCTGCAATCCAATAATCCTTCTTTTTCATGCCTTTTCCTCCTTTGAGGGGCCCACGCACCGCCTTAATACCAGACAAACTGCACGGGCCCTTTATCTGCTTACTCGTAGTTTGCTAAGTTATCCATAATCTCTTTACTGACGTCTTCCGCCGATGAACCACTTCCCAACAGTTGGAGTGCATTTCTTACAACGGTCAGTTCCGCAGTATTTGTACTTGCCTGTGCCAATTCAGCAACATAAGCTTCCGTCTGGGACATCAGTTCATTACATTCATCAAACATATAATTGTCAATGATTCCTTCTGAAGGAATAACTGAATATGTATTAGCATATTCCTTGACCAGCTCGTCCACAAATCCCTGGCTTGTAAGCCACTTTACTACTTTCAGGGATGCCTTAATCTGATTGACAGATTTATTCATCGTGCAGACAAAGTAATTCTGGGATGCTCCACCCATATTATCTTTCTCATATTTGGCATCGAAATATGGAATCTTCGCTGCATGAATCGTCTGGTTTTTAAAGCATTCTGAATCAGAGAGCAGCGCACCGCCTCTGGATAAATCTATCATAAACGCACAATCCCCTGCCCCAAAATAGGAACGCTCTGCATTTACATCAACGCTTAATACATTCTCTCCGAAATACCCTTTGTCCTGCATATCCTTAATCTCTTGAATTAACTTCACGATTTCCGGGCTTTCGTAAGTATATTTCCTGTCAGCTAACTGATTCTCAAAATCCGGTCCATATGATTTTACAGCCATAGCACTCAGAAGATGCCCATAACGGTAGTTATCAGCTTCACCAACTAAAAATGGCTGATATCCATTTTCTTTCAGAACCTCGCAGCAATGCTCCAGTTCTTCCCAGCTCTTGGGAACTTCCAGATTGCATTTGCTTAAATACTCTTCGTTATAGTATAAAAGCAGTTCAAACGCTGACCACGGAGCACCGTATATCCCCTCATGCCCATACCTCTCATAATCCACCATGTTCCAGTTTGCTTTAACAATACCATTGTACCAATCCTGATCTGCATCAAAGTAAGGTTCCAGATTTAATACAATATCAGACTCTACGTAATCCAGACAGTTTGTACCCCCAT
This sequence comes from Faecalicatena orotica, assembly GCF_905197545.1. Taxonomy (NCBI): domain Bacteria; kingdom Bacillati; phylum Bacillota; class Clostridia; order Lachnospirales; family Lachnospiraceae; genus Faecalicatena; species Faecalicatena orotica. The sequence continues at coordinate 108,550 of NZ_CAJJZH010000013.1, read as the reverse complement.
ACTGCATAAAAATATCAGGCGCATCTCCTGATGCAATGTCTGTAGACAATCTGTCAAGATAGTCTGTTTCTTTCATAATGAAGACCGGTTCAATTGTAATGCCGTTATCTTCTTCATTCCATTCATTTATTTTCCTGATGAAATACTCACTTTCTGCATCTCCCCCATCAGCGTTGATACGATGATATAACTTTACAGTCGTCTCTTCGACTTCCATCGCATCAATATCATATCCGGCATCTGCCAGTTCCCCCTGCTCCTTTTCTTCCGTCTGCCCTTTTTTTCCGCATGCACATAATCCAAATACCATACAAATAACCATTAAACAAGATAAGATACGTTTCATTTTAATATTCATTCCTTTTCTCCTCCTTTTGAACTTTTACTGTATCCCTACATGTTTCCAGATTTACAATAATCCCTCCCATCTTCTGTGAGCCCAATTTGATGTCTGCCTAATTCCAATATTTCGATCTGGAGCTTACATCTGTGGCTCAATTGTTGTTAGTTGTTACCTGTATTACAGCTATGGGTAAAATATAACATACATTTACGTTTTTTTCAATATATTTCTCAAACGAAAGATTTTTTTGTGCAATATATATAAATCATTGTGTGTCGTTATCACTTCCGCTTTCATTTAAAATACTCTAAATTCTTTTCAATATGCTCTTTCATCATCTCGGCAGCCTTTTCTTCATCGCGGCTCTCAATTGCCTTTATAATCTGTTCATGGTAGTAAAGACCATTCTCATACCCCATCTTATCAATTACAGCATCCATCGACTGCTCTAAAACATCCTGCAGAATACTGTTTGTTTTTATAAAAAGTGCATTTCTTGTAATCTGGGCGATCTTTAAGTGAAACTCCAGATCTGCTTTACTGAAATTATTACTATCGGATTTATCTCTGTATTTGGTCATTTTCACCAAAATGTTCTTTAATTCTTCAATGTCCCCTTCTGTTGCCCGCTTTACCGCCAGACGTGTACAGCCCGTTTCTATAATCTGTCTGAATTCAAAAACCTGTGTTGCCGTCTGTTCGCCTAAATACATAACTGGAATCAAAGCATTCATGCTGTCCCCGACATTAATGTCTCTTACATAAGAGCCGTCTCCGAGCCTCGTTTCTATCAACCCCAATGCATTTAATTTCTGCAGGGCCTGCCGGACCGTGATCCTGCTCACATCAAATAAATCTGCTAAATCATTCTCGGATGGAATCTTACTGCCCGGCCCCCATTCCCCATCTATCAGCATCTTCTTTAACTGAAAAAATACCTGTTCACCAACATTGACCTTCTTAATAGGCTTAATTCCCATGACAATACCTCCTGGTTAATAATATCTGATTCCCTTTCCTTCATAGATAAGCAGTGTCGTATCTTCTTATACTGCTTATTCTCGAAAGGTGTTTCTTGTATGCTGTAATACAGCTAACCATATTATTAAATATTTATTATCAATTGTCAATCACAGATCACTCAAATACTCCAAAATCTGCCATATTATTATTACATTATCATCCTTAAGAAATTTTTAAGTTATTCCCACCCCTCTTCTTTAGAAAACAGGCGTATGATTCAGGCTGAGGAGGAAATATTATGAAAAAATACCTGTTTTTGTCCGCCGCAATACTTACTGTATTCTCACTGACCGCCTGCCGGGACTCCAACTTCAGCGGAAGCCGAATCGGGGATGACAGCCATCTGCTCATGGAATACCGTATCTTTAACGGTACAGATTCTCAGTTACTTGAACTGGAAAAAGGGGATGTCATCGATGCAGAACTTGTAATCGACAGTGGACAGTTATCCGTAAAAATCCAGAAGGATAAGGATGATCCGGTCTATGAAACGAATAATATTGTCTCTTCCGATACCTTTCAGGTCCCGATTGAAGAAAGTGGGTCATACAAGGTCACAGTAACCGGAGAGAAGGCAAAAGGCAGTGTGAAATTTGAGCAAAATTCCGGGACAGAGGCTTTACTTAATTCTTATTATGAAGCACAGGATTCACATGCGTTTAAGATGTTTAATAAATCCATTTTTAAACACCTTGCCAGCGGATGGACCGCCAAACTCGGTGATATCGAAAATCCAAAGTGGAATTACGATACCTTTGCCAAATATACTATTTTAGATAAGGACATGAATCCTGATATGGAGAAAGATTCCTTATACATCTGTACATTTTCAGCTGAGAACCAGAAATGCGGCTATGCCGTCATATCATACGACGGCGACAGCCTGTCACTGGTACGTGCAGTAGAAACACCATATTTATTTGATATGCACAAGAATATCGAAGGTATAAAAAAAGAGCTTAATTACAGCAAAGTCCATTCGGCATCCAAAGCCTCAAGGGTGCAGATTATGAATGGGGAGGAGCCAATAGAAGGAATTTATATCAGTGATAATGAGGGGAATCATTATCTGTATAACTTTAACTAACGAAGTCAGGCAGTCTCTTTGCAGTATTCTTTTATCAGTTGAAACAATCTGTCCCCTGAACACACCGGTACTATCGCAGTAGAGCCTGCCAGATTGGCCTCCCCGTAAATATCCTCTCCCTGAGTCAGGACGAGTGCCGGTATGACATCATAGGAAGGCCCGAACAGGACTTCCAGATACTCACAGTATTTTGCTGCCTGACTGATGTCTTCCTCAAGCGCCTCATCCTTCATCTTGAATTCCAGTGAAAACACCTTCTCTTTGGTAATCAGTATCACATCCGCATAAATCCTTATGTATCTGGCCCGCTTAATCCTGAGTTCAAATAAGATTTCCCACTTCTCCCATTTTGAAGTACCGACTCCATGCATCATCAAATCTCCGAACAGGTTCTGCATAGTATTGTAGGTATCTTCGAAAGAATGGAAGAGCCCCCTCGTATCATTCAGGTTCCGTCCAATCTGGGTACACCCCCGCTTTAGGTGCTGAAGAAATTCCTCGTAATCCGTATCCAGAAGTTCACGGACCCAGCTGTAATAACCGCTGAACTCCTCCAGACCGTAATGCGGCACACACTGCCGTATCATGCCGTGCCATCTGTAGTCTTTATCCTGATAACAAAGTTCTTTCATATAGGGGGAGTTATAAAGGTAATGGTTGATTACCTTTCTCGGCTGCCCTGTGTATCTACCGATATCCTTTGCTTTAATACCCTCGTGGCTGCAGATCAGGTAATATATTTTCGTTTCGATTGCATCCATCATCATTCCCTCCATGAAAGTTTAAACATCTGAATCAGCTCCCCGAGTGCTCCTGTTATGTATTTCTTTTTATGGTAAATTAAAGTAAAGCTTCTTTCAAATGCATCTGGATAAAACGGCAGTATCACAATCCTGCCATTTTTCACATCCTCCTCAACAAGTTTCTCCGACATCACTGAAATCCCGGGATTTACTTCCACCGCCCGTATCAGTGCCTGGTTACTGACACTTTCCCATGAGATTTTGGGCTTGATCTGGTGTGCCTTTAATAAACCATCCGTGATCTCCCTGCCCGCACTTCCCGGTTCCCTCAAAAATAACGGATAGGCGCAGATCACCTCTAGTGTCAGCATCTTCCTGCCCGCCAGCGGATGGTCTTTCCCGCATATGAAGTAAAGCCGGTCATTCATAAACGGAACCGCCTCAAGCTGGTCATGTTTGACTTTGTCTTCCACCAGTCCCAGATCCAGATCGTTTTTCAGAACCGCCTGTACAATCTGCTGTGAATTCTGTATTCTTACTGTCACTTCACACGCCGGATATTTGTTGCGGAATGCGGCAACGGTCTGCGGCACAAGGTAATTGCCGATCGTGATACTCGATCCTAATGAAATCCCGACCGGAATATCCGGGGCTATCATACAATTCTCCATCTCATCAAACAGATCCAGTATATGGGAGGCATAGGTATAAAACGCTTCTCCTTTTTCCGTTATAAACAGTCTCCTGTTGATTCTGTCGAACAGCTTTATATGGTATGCCTCCTCCAGTTCTTTTATGGCAAGGCTGACGCTTGGCTGTGCAAGGTGCAGTTTCCCGGAGGCCTTTGTAATACTCATTTCCTGATAGACAGCAGCAAAGATTCTTAAATGTCTCAATGTCATAGTAATGCCTCATATTTTTCATAATATTTTCATTATACATATCTATATAATAATACTATTTGCCTTATATATCAATGCACGATATACTGTTAGTAACAGAGGGAGGATTTCCATTTATGAAAGAAACAACAGTAAAAGAAAGAAAACCAGAGAACCAAAAACATATTTTAACCACACTTTTTTTTGCAACCCTATATTTAAGTACCTTCACATTCGGTGGGGGCTATGTCATCGTCACTCTGCTGAAGGATAAATTCGTAGACCACTACCACTGGATTGATGGGGAGGAAATGCTGGACCTTGTCGCAATTGCACAGTCCTCCCCCGGAGCCATCGCCGTGAACGGCGCTATCGTCATCGGCTATAAGCTCTGTAAAATCCCCGGAGTTCTTGTGTCCGTGCTGGGTGCTGTTATTCCCCCTATGGTCATCCTTTCGCTTGTCTCCGTCTTCTATGATGCGTTCCGGACAAATCCGTATATTGCAGCCCTGTTAGGCGGCATGAAAGCAGGTGTCGGGGCCGTCATCGCCTCCGTCGTTTACGATATGGGCGCAAATGTCGTTAAAACAAAAGACTGGATCAATATCGTGATCATGCTGGTCAGTTTCTGTGCAAGCTATTTCTTTGGTATGAATGTGGTTCTTATCATCATCGCCGTTGCTGTATTCGGACTTCTGCGCACCGTTTTTGAGGAAAGGAGGAGGACAAAAGGATGATATATCTCAAACTATTTTTCAGTTTCCTGCAGATTGGCTGTTTCAGTTTCGGAGGCGGATATGCGGCCATGCCTCTTATTCAGGAGCAGGTTGTCACCCTCAACCACTGGCTTTCCATGAACGCGTTCACAGATCTGGTCACAATTGCAGAGATGACCCCCGGCCCGATTGCCGTGAATGCCGCAACTTTCGTAGGTACACAGATTGCCGGGGCGCCGGGTGCCGTCGCAGCGACACTCGGATGCATCCTCCCGTCCTGTATTTTTGTCACACTCCTCGCCTTTATCTATACCAAATACAGGAATCTTTCCCTCCTTCAGGGGACACTTGCCTCGCTGCGGCCCGCAGTGGTAGCCATGATTGCCAAAGCCGGACTTACCATCATAATCTCCGCATTTTTTGTAAACGGCCTGATCTCCTTTACCCGGGAAAATGTTTCTGTCCGTATGGTCCTGTATTTTATCCTTGCAGTCGTGCTGCTGCGTAAGATAAAATTAAATCCAATTCTGGTCATGGTACTTTGTGGTTTACTCGAAGTATCTTACTATACCGTCACTCATGTCATACACATCTGAATCTGAATATATCGGTTCGGTGAAGTTATCTTAAATTGAAAGGGGAATCTACTATGCCTGCTGTCAGTGTTTTAATCAAACCTTCCTCAAGTATGTGCAATATGTCCTGTGACTACTGCTTTTACTGTGATGAGGCACAAAAACGTTCTCAGGAATCTTTCGGATTCATGTCCGAACAAACATTAAAAAATGTCATCCGCAAGACTATGCTGCGTGCGGAAGGAATGATCAGCTATGCCTTTCAGGGCGGGGAACCAACCCTAAGAGGACTGGATTTTTTCAAAAAGGCTGTGGACTATCAGAAACAGTATAATAAAAACCAGATTCAGGTCCACAATGCCCTGCAGACAAATGGATATGTAATCGATGAAAAGTGGTGCCGTTTCTTCCGGGAAAATAACTTTCTGATCGGTCTTTCCTTAGACGGCACACAGGATATCCATGACTCGCTTCGCCATACAAAAAACGGCGGGGGCACTTATGCCCGGACCAGTGAGGCGGCAAGGCTGATGGACAAATTTCAGGTGGAATATAATATCCTGACGGTCGTAACACCTGCAGTCGCTGACAATGTCAAAAAGATTTACCGGGATTACCAGAAACATGGCTGGAATTACCAGCAGTATATCGCCTGTCTCGACCCTCTGGATGAAGGTCATGAGAAGACTCCTTATTCTCTCACACCGGAAAAATACGGACAGTTCCTCACTGATTTATTCGACCTGTGGTATGAAGATCTTAAGCATGGCCGCCAGCCTTATATCAGGCAGTTTGAAAATTATATCGGACTTGCCGCCGGATATATGGCGGAATCCTGTGATCAGAGAGGTTCCTGCGGAATTCAGAATGTTGTCGAAGCAGACGGCAGCGTCTATCCGTGTGATTTCTATATGCTGGACGAATACTGCCTTGGTAATTTTAATGAACACCGGCTGGATCATATCAATGAAAGGCGGGAAGCAATCGGATTTGTTGAACGCTCCTTAAAGCTGAATGAAAAGTGCAGAGAATGCAAATACAGCCGCCTCTGCCGGGGCGGCTGTCAGCGGAACCGGGATTTCAATCCCTCCACCGGACTGTATGAAAATTACTTCTGCGCAGGTTATCAGATATTCTTTGAGAAATGTTATGACAGAATACTGGAACTAGGGAGAAGTATACAATAGGACTTAAAATACAGGGTAGCTGTCAATTGTTCCTGAAGCCACCCTTTTTATTTCTGGCTAAACGAGTTACCTGTCTTCCATCAGCTTTTTTGCCTGCTGTATCACGGCTTCCCCATTCATTCTGCCATAATCCTTCATATCTATCACAGCAACCGGTACATCTCCTGCGATTTTACAAATATTCTCCTTCTCAAAGCGAATCTGTGGCCCTAAAAGGATACAGTCCGCACTCGGCATAATACTTTCTGCCATTGGGATGCCTACCGCCTGAATCATACACTCGAACCCATCTTTTGAAGCTGCTTTTTTCATCTTTTCAACCATCATGCTTGTGGAAAGCCCTGCTGCACAAATCAAATATATTTTTTTCATTATTTTTGCCTCCTATATAATTCTACAATCTCTTTTGAAAGGTCTACAAATGTTATACTGTTCATCAGATGGTCCTGAGCATGAATCAGAAGCATGCTCAGTGACGTATGTTCTCCATTTGCCTCCTGCACTAATAGTTCCGTCTGTGCATTATGTGCTTTTAACTGCACTTGTTTTGCTTCCTCTAGTTTCTCCTCTGCAGCTTCCAGTTCACCCTTTTTGGCTAGCTGGATGGATTCAAAGGCCAGAGACTTTGCCTCACCTGAATTAACAATTATATTTAACAAATTTTCTTCTTTGCTCTCCATTAATTTATACTCTCCTATTAATCTTCTATAAAGTCTTTGTACCAGAAGCCACTTTTCTTAATCCTTCGCTCTAAAGTTTTATAATCTACCCCAATCAAACCGTATCTCTTCTGGTAGCCATTTGTCCAGGAAAGTAAATCAATGGCTGACCAGACATAGTAAGCAGTAATATTAAATCCTTCACAGCAAAGCCGTTCAATGGTATCAATATGCTGATGCATATATGAGATTCTTTCCTCATCCTGAAATTGTCCTGACTCGTCAATCTGATCGTCAAAACCAATACCATTTTCTGCTATAATAATTTCCTTTTTCCCATAATCATTATAGATTCGTTGCAGCAGATTTGCAACTCCTTCAGGATAGATTTCCCATCCCCATTTCGTGTAATTACCATCTGGTACTTTTACAAAGGTATATTGATCTTCAATGCTTTTACTGTCAAGGTCTTTTGCTTTTACTACCCTTCGCATATAATAGTTTATCCCCAGATAATCCCCTGTATTTTCTTCCATAAGACGGTAATCGGACTCCTGAATCTTTGGAGAACCATACGTCTTCTGACAGTATTCCAGCATCTTCTTAGGATAACGACCGGTTAGTGCAGGACTCAAATACCAGTCGGACAAGAAATCATAAGCAATATCCCTTGCTTTTAGATTATCAGGTGTTTCTTCCAGGACATCAACAGGCATCGGATTCAAAACAATTCCGATCTTTCCTTCCATCCCCATCTCACGGAACATTTTTATCGCGGATGCACTTGCCAGATTATAATGGTGTGACACTTGAAATGCATGGGCATAATTCTTTTCCTGAGGCGGATGGGTCCCCTGAATATATCCTTCAATTACTTCTGACGCAGGTTCATTGATTGTGCCCCACATCCGTACTCTTCCGCGAAAATGTTCAAATAATATCCTGCAGTAATTCAGATAATCCTTTATAACTTCCGGATTCAGCCAGCCGCCTTTTTTCAGCAGCGGCAGCGGAAGATCCCAGTGATACAATGTAAGGTATGGTTCAATTCCATATTCATTCAGCGTATCAACAATAAAGTCATAGAATTCCAGGCCTTTGGGATTCACTTCTCCAGTCCCCTCCGGCAGAATTCTTGACCAAGAAACTGAAAACCGGTATGTCTGAAGGCCGATTTCATGGAAGAGTCTTAAATCCTCCGCCACATGATGGTAGTGGTCCACTGCCACAGTACCGTCATATCCGATATCATTGATTTCATAATATTCATCCCATGAATTTTTTCCCTTGCCGTCACAATATGCTGCACCTTCTACCTGATAGGCGGCCGTTGCCGCCCCCCATAATATGTGTTTGTGAATTTCTTCCTGTGTCATCACTATGCCTCCGTTTCTTCTTTCTCCTCGAGGATAAGCTGTTTCTCATAGGATTTAAAGAATGGGAACCAGATCAGTAAGTCAACAATAATCAGTAGCAGTACCCATATTAATGCTTTAAAATCCATCGTTGAAATAGCTGCCCCTATAGGTGCCGGTGTTGTCCACGGAACATACGTAAAGGTCTTTCCGATGATGTCCACATACATAATCAGATAAGTCAGTACCCCGTTTACAGTCTGGGCTAATATAAATGGTATTGCTAATGTAGGATTCAGAACAATTGGTGTACCAAAAATCAATGGTTCATTGATATTGAAAATAGATGGTACGATTGCAAGTCTTCCTAATGTCTTCAGTTGTTTTGACCTGCTTCTGAGCATCAGAATATTCAGGCCGATTGTCGCTCCGGCACCGCCCAGTATCATAAAAAATGCCCTGAATGGCTCTGTGTAAATATATTCCGGTGACAGTCCCTGTGTAACCAAGGCTGCATTTGCGGTAAGGTTTCCTAATTCAAAGGCACCAACAACCCCACTTACAATAGAGGAGCCATGAAGTCCAACGAGCCACAGAACCTGGGTAACAACGGAAATTAATATGATGCCGAAAGGTGAATCTACCGCAACTACTAATGGTTTAAACAATGCTTTGATCAATTCCGGAATAAGAAGTCCCCCGCTCAGTTTCTGCACCAGCATACTGATAAGGAAAATACCTACAGCATTTACAATCAAGGGTATGATGGATGCAAAGGATGCTTTTACAGGAGCCGGTACTGCATCCGGCATTTTTATAAATAATCCTCTTTCATGCATGACTCTTGTCACTTCTGTAGTCAGAAGGCCCAAAATGATTGCTGTGAAAATACCTTCCGCTCCCAGAAATCCCGTTGGCATCAGTACTGACTGGTTCGCAAGAATTTGTTCGCCGGTCATCTTTGCAGTAATACCGGCCGACATTACACCCAAATCGGATGGCGCAGAGGTAATCATAAAGCAGACTGCTGAAACAATCATACTTCCTACCGGGTCCATCTTATAAGATTTTGCCAGTGAATGCGCAATTGCCAGACAGATAAACATAGCCATCAGTCCCATAGATGCACGGTACAACAATTCAATCTGCATTCCGTTGGCTACCGCCCACTGTTTCCACGCAATCAGAAATTGGAACAAAAAATTAGTGGGCTTCATGGTCTCCAGATTAACCGGCGGTGATGTCACAATTAAGGTCATGCCACCCAGCAGGGCCAAAGGCGTGGCAGCAACCATACCATCACGAATTGCCTTCAAATGTCTTTGTTGGGACACTTTATTTCCCAGTGGAATCAATTTTGCATCAAGAAATTTTTCAAATCTGTTTACTTTTGCAGCCTCCATTATTTCTCTTCCTCCTCTTTTCTACTATCATTCTCTGTAATTTTAACTGTAATCATACCGAATCTCTCCAGATACCTGTAAAGCCCCTCCAGATTATCTGTCTCAACACGCAGTCTGCCGTCTTCAGTCTGGTATATACAATCAGGGTCTACTCCCAAAATGCTGATGCTTTCTACCATTTGTTCTTCGTGTGATGTCAGGTAAATGCCTTCTGCATCTGCCCGGTCGAGAAAAATATATCTGTTCCTGCCGCAGCATGTAGATGGATTCTCATTCTCTGGGAAATACGGTTTTGTATTATAAATAGCCTCTCCGCAGTCTGCCAGCCATGCCCCGATTTCCTTCAGCCTTTCCACTTCATGAATTGGTATTGTTCCATCAGCCATTGGTCCTATATTCAGCAGCAAATTTCCTCCCTTACTCACCACACGGACCAATTCCTGTATTAACTCTTTTGAAGTGCAGTAATCCTCTGCCCTTTCAGCCCTGTTGTACCCGTAAGATTTCCCTATCCCCCGGCTTTCTTCAAATGGATGATTGTCAATCTGCTTATCCTGATATTCCGTTGAATAGTAGTCTCCATGCTGACCAGGCATTTCCTTGTAAAACCGGTCATTCACAACCACCTTATCTTTCACCGGGGATTCATTGTAAAGCCAGCTCAAAAACGGACGGACCTGGCTCTCATCCTCTGTCAGATCCCATTCACCGCCATCAGAATAAATCACTGACGGCTCATATTTCTCTACAAGTTCATGGAGCTGCGGAGCAAGCACTTCTTTGAGATATCTATCTTTTGGAAGGCCATATTTCTTCACATCCTTTTCAGGAATAAAATATCCGTCATCACAGCGGTGGGATGGTACACTTTCCCAATCAATGATAGAGTAATATATCCCAAACTTCATTCCTTTCTTTTCCACCGCTTCCTTTAACTCTCCTGTGATATCCCTCTTCGGACCATTTTCGAAGGAGTTCCAATGGGTTTTGTGTGGATTTTCCGTAGGCCACATGCAATATCCGTCATGGTGTTTGGTTGTAAGTACGACATATTTTGCCCCACTGTCCCGGATCAGGCCTGCTAAATAATCCGGATCAAACAGTTCTGCCCGGAACCATTTTGCAAAATCCCTGTACTCGGTATCCTCCCCGTACATTTTCTCATGATAACGTTCCCCGCTATTCCGATAACTGCCATATACAGATGCATAATACCATTCAGCATAGGAACCGAATTGTTCATTATTTACGGAGCGGTATGCAGGCACGCTATATGGTCCCCAGTGTATAAACACTCCAAATTTAGCGTTTTGAAACCATTCTGGTATTTCCCTCTGATCAAGGGTTTCCCAAGATTCCGCCATAAATCTGTCCTCCTTTTTAGATTATTTATTTATATTTAAATCTTAACATAACCTTTTTTTATCTCCAGACACAAAAAATCCACATTCATTCTGGAAAAAATGAATGTGGATTTGTTCACTTTTACTATATCCCACTTAAGAAAGCATCCAGGTCCTTTTCTTTTATGAACTCCCGGATTGTATCCTGATTCATTAAAAGCCTCATAACTTCCTGATAAAACCTCTGCAAATTTCGGTCTTCCCGGCTGCCTATAGAAATGAGGAAGACTACCTGGACTTCTCCCCGTCCCCAAAATACAGGCTCCTCAAGAATGCCAACAATCACCACAGTCTCTGTTCCCATTGCTTTATATGGATGGGGAATTGCTGCCATATTTCCATAGTCCGTAGAAGAAAGTTCTTCTCTATATAGAACTGACTCTTCAAACTTTTCAGGCAGTTCCAGTACCTCACGCCCCCTCTGGCATAATTCCCGGATAACCTCCTCTTTTGTAAGCCCTCCTATCTTTGGGAAAAATAATTCTTTTGCAAAATAAGTCTTTAAAAATCCATCGTTTCCCTTTTCCAGAATTTTTCTAACATGAATGATATCTTCCCCATTAAGAAACAGACTTACTTCATAGACAGGCACCGGGACAGGGTCTTCAATCGGTACTGTAGTAAAGACATAATCTATATCGTCAAAATTTATCTGTCCTAATTCAAATAAATTGCAAATCTTGATTTGGTCGATGTATTCCCCAAACTCCTGCCGGTATTTATAAGTCAGCAGTCTGGAGCTCCCCTTTCCAGAGCTGCATACAATCAGGATATTACTGGGCTCTACTACTGGCTTCTGCTCTTCAAGCCCAAGAGCAAAAATGATTGCAAGATAACCAATCTCATCTTCCGGCACCTCCCTGCCATAATATTCCTGCAAAATAACAGCAGTACGTTCTGCTATCGTGTATGCAAAAGGATAATTTTTCTGTATATCCTCCAGCAACGGGTTCACCTGGGGAATGTTATACTTCAACCTGATATCCAGCGGAATCATATGTTGGTTCAAAAGCATAATTAAATCTAAATTTCCTCTCAGATCCAGATTGAATTCCTCAAACGTGATCTCCATCATCTGAGAAACCAGACTGCTGAGTTCTTCCTTAAATACCAGATTTCCCTCTCCGTTGTTCCCGATCACCCGTTTGCCTGCAAGCTGGATTGCCAGATATTCTTTCTCATTATCAGAGATATTTATATCAAAGTAATCCCTGATTTTATCATCCAGATTGTTAACGAATTTTATGTTGGATTCGTCTATCTGTACCTGCGACTCGCTTTGGAAATGGACCTCCATTCCGTGTTGAATCCTTTTTATAGAAACATAGATATACTTTACAAAATTATAAAAAGATATCTCCGGAATAGAAACATTATGTTCCTTCATAAGCCCCGCAACGATCTGGACCAGTTCCTCCATTTCCTTTTGCCGCATGTCGTAGCTTACACCTATTTTACTATCTTCATCCATGAACATATCTACAAGGCAGGTTCTTATATTCGTTTCATCCCCTACCGCAAGAATTCCATAACCGGGCCTTCTGGCTATATGGATTCCATACTGGTCCAGAATACGTTCCGTATTCTTCAGGGCAGTCTTCACGACTCCATCCGACACATAGAGCTGCTCTGCAAGTTCTGAGATAGTAATATAACTCTTCCGTTCCAGTAAATGAAACAATAAAAACTTAACCCGTTCCCCAGGAGTTGCCGGCATGCTTTTGGCTTCCTCTGCCCCAAGAAGCTGAGGAAGGGTTTTTATATCTATCCCTTGTCCATGCACCAGTCTAAATCCATAGCGGGGTTTTGACTCCACCCACGCAGGACTGCCCGGAATCCGGCTTAAAGCTTCATTCAGTTCTTTCATTCTGCTACGTACTGTTTTACTGCTGCACCCGGCTTTTTCAGCTAAATCAGATGCTGTTACATATTCTTTTCCGGAAAGAATATCAAGCAGCAGCATCACCTCTTTGGTTAACATATCGTAAGTTTCCTCTCCGTTATCATTAAGTTTTAATGTAATATAACCATCTTTTCCTCTTTCATAAAAAGGCCGTAATTATTATAGCATGTTTTCATTTCTTTAACAGCTTTTGTTTATACTTTCGATTTTGATAATAAAATGGGGCAGCTGCCAATCATTTGAGCATTTCAAATTGATTAGAGCCACCCCATATGCATTTATTTTTTTAGACCAAAGATATTCTGCATAAACCTGACATAAGTATATAGGACAAGTGCCACCGCAATCACGGTCTCTGCCAGCACCAGAATCTGTATTCCCGGTACCTGCATCCCCAGGCTGCCAAGACAGGCTGCGGCCTGTTTCACAGCGATGGCGCTGATCACAAATGGAAACGTAAATGAAGCATAGCTTGGGTAAAACGGCATTTTCATGAAGCGCACCGCATTTACCAGTGCAAACACATACAGGATACTGGCGAGGATAAGCATTCCAACGAAAAATCCCTTTGATTTGACTGCCACGGACTGCACATAGCCTGCAATGCACAGGCTGGCCGGTGCCGCGTAGATACAGATCAACGGTTTTGCCGGTTCCGGTATCTGCCTGAACTTTGCGTATCGGTATGTCACCAGTATCAAAAGCACGATCAGTGACACAAACCCGAACCAGAATGCCGCACTTCCAATCCCCGTTTTTTCATAGGCCGGTGCAGTAATCGCCGCCACTGCAATCCCGACATATACAATGTAGTAACTCGCGAATATTTTCGGCATCTGTATATGCACGATGAACCGGAATGTAAAGAAGACGATCAGCACAATATGCAGCGCCAGTGCAAAAAGCCAGATATAATAAGCGCCTCCCTTGATAAATGGTTTTAAATATGTGCTGAGAATCATCAGTGCCATTGAAAATGTCCCAGACACACTTGCCATGATCGGATTCTTCATATCTTCCCTGAACATTTCTGGAAAAAGGATCAGTTTCAGCAGAATCAGTATAAACAGAAAAGCCGCGGCGATCCCGCAGATATAGCGAAGTCCTTCCGAATAACTTTGCAGCAGATTGCCAAGTGCCGCGCATCCGAGCATGACACCGCACAACGGCAGTGGTACTTTATGTACTTTATGTATTTTATCTTTCATTCCCTCTCTCCATGCTCCTCTTATTATGTATCCCTATGCTGTCTCTTCATCGGTATTGGTGAGTCCGAACTCACGTATTACGATTTCTGCCACTTTTCCTGCACAGAGTCCTGTATAACGGACACACTGTTCTTTATGCTCCCCTTTCCCCATATCAAATTCTTTGGTCAATACACGGCAGCAGACAGAATTCTTCCCGCTTGCCTCCTTGAACCAAGTGTGGAGTTCATTCGTCAGTTCCATACATTTAACCGCCTTCGGGTCTTTCGGCCCATTCTGCTCCGTGCGGCCAAATAGCAGTCCCAAGGCAAGGATTCCGCCATTCAAAGCTCCGCACATGCATCCCGAATGCCCTGCGCCAACCGCCATACCGGTTGCCATTGCTATCACTTCTTTTGGTACATCCAGTTCAAAATTATCCCGGATTGCCGCCATAACAGCTTCACAGCAAAAGTATCCCCCTCTGAAATAATCCTCGGCATCTTTTCTTATTTTATCGACACTTGCCTCGTTCTTAATGTTCATTTTTCTTTGCTCTCCTCTTTGATTTTTCTTCTGCCAGAATTGCCGCGCCCAATGCCCCGGCATATCTTCCATGACTCGTATTCTCTACTTTTCTTCCGATTTTATCTGACAGGATCTTTGCAAAATATGTACTTTCACTTAATCCCCCTGTCAGCATAATCTTCTCCGGCAGTTCCCGGCGCAGGCTCATCTGGGCAACCTTTGCCGCTACGGAGTCTACAACACCCGCTGCAATATCTTCCCTTTTTCTCCCTTCACCGATGTAACTGATAATCTCTGATTCTGCAAACACAGTGCAGAGGGAACTGATCGGCAGAACATCTCCCTGTGACGCAATATTAAATAGTTCCTGCAGGGTAATACCAAGGCGGTTTGCCATAATCTCCAGAAACTTTCCCGTCCCCGCAGAACACTTGTCATTCATCAGGAAATCCTGTACCATTCCCTGTCTTACAAGGATTACTTTCGTATCCTGTCCGCCTACATCGATGATTGCACAGTCTTTTCCTGCAAATTCAATGCCTCCCCTGGCATGGCAGGTGATTTCTGTAACCACATAATCGGCAAAATCAACAGCCACACGCCCATAGCCTGTCGCGATTGTTTTCGTCGCATCCGAGCGGACATCCACACCGGCCTCGCGCAGCCTGTCTTCAATCACCATTGCCGTTTCCTTGCTGTTCCATCCTGTAGGCAGGGTAAAATGCAGTTCATTCTTCCCTCTTGCCACTACCTTTGACGCAGTGGAACCTATATCTATCCCTACATAATCCATCCTCTTATACCTTCCGTCCTTTACAGGTTTACCATATATCAGCCGTAAACGATGCATCGTCTCTGCCGGGCAGCCCTTTATAGCATCTCTATAAACGCCGCAATCCTTGTGTTCAGCTGACCGATATCAGCCTGGGAATAATCTGTCTCAACGCTGATGTACGGGATTCCTTTTTTCTCGTTTACAAAATCATGGATTCCCTTTGATTCCACGCTATATGTATGGCAGGCCTGAAGCAGCACTTCCACAACTCCGTCGACCTGATATTCATCAATCAGGCGTCCCATAAGTTCCAGCCGGTTCGGATTCGGGGTCATGACAGAACATCCGATATTCAGATAACGTCTCGCCAGTGCATCATACACATCCGGATTGTCCTCATCTACCAGCTTGTCAATGGATTTTGCCCCGGTACAGTTTTCATAGGTAACAACAATACCGCCGTTATCTTCAATCGCTTTGATAACCTTCTCCGTAGCGCCTCCCACCGGACATCCTGTCACCAGAATACGGGGCTTCTCTTCCTGCATGATACCTTCGGCATACTCTTTTTCAATCTTATCAACCAGTGCATCGACCTCCGCCGGAATTGCTTTTCTATCAAACTTAAACGTACTGCCATAGAGCACCTTAAACAAATCCTGTCCTTTGATCGGCGCAGGGTCATGCTTCATGACCTCATACAACCTTTTTAAGGAACGTCTGCCTGCGTTATTAACTTTTATCGCATCACGGATCTGGTCTTCAGTTATCTCCACATCGAACTTCTTCTCTAAATACTCCTTGAAACGGATAATCTCACTCTTCCACAGTTTGAGGCCCTCTTCCCTCTGGCTGTTCGGCAGTTCCATGAGAAATACATCCTTAAACTCTGCCATGTACTCATACATTTTCTTTTTTCCGTCACAGGTAGTTTCCCCTACTACCACATCTGAAAAATAAAAGAACGGACATTTATCTGTGATGGCAAATCCATAACTGGATTTGATCAGCGGACACAAGTTCTTCGGCAGGTCTCTCTCAGCCACCGGAATCGTCTCATCTGATGTGGAACACAGCCCTACCGTGGCAGCGCCCATTGCCATCGCGATCTCCTGTGGGAAATAGGTGCAGTAAGCCCCCACAATCGGAATCCCCTTATCCTTTAATTCCTTGACAGTCAGAAATGAATTCTTCCGCTGTTCTGCAAACTCCTCAAATACTTCCGGCAGATCTTTAATTACTTCCATTTTCAAGTCCTCCAATTAATCTTCTCCGGCCCCGGTATGTTGCGGGGCCTTGTACAGTCTGTTTATATTTTATCATTGTCCTTATTTATTCACTAATTAATAATTGGCATATACATTGATACTTATAGATTTTGTCTATGATTTCGATTTACAGACATAGGAAAACGCCCGGGCTTTCACCCGGGCGTCTCTTCTTTTTAATATTTTCCCGTCACTTACCGGCTGCATGGATTGTGATGTTGTTCCCGGGGACAGCGGCACGGACTGCACCCACAGCGTGGGCAGCAGCATGGCCTGCATGGCGGAACGGGAATTTCCGGATAAGTCGTTGCTGCCGCGTATGCGCTCGGAGTTCCCTCCGCTCCGCCGACAATGGCAGCCACCCGGTAATAGTAGGCCGTTCCCGGCGTCAGTCCCGTATCACTGTAGGCCGGGCCGGAAGCCGTGCCAACATACTGGTATGTCCCGTCCGGTGTCGTACTGCGGTAAACTGCATAGGCCATAGCATTCGGTACAGGGTTCCACGTCGTATTGATCTGCGTCTGGCTCACCGGTGTAGCTATTACATTCGTCGGCATTGGTACATCGGCATCCGTGGTGGCAGACGCGATATTACTCAAAGCCCCTTCTGTAGTGCCCGCCGTGGCCGACACCCGGTAATAGTAAGTGGTATTTGGTGTCAGGCCTGCATCCGTGTATGACGTTGCTGCCGTCAGCCCAACCAGCTCATATGGGCCGGAAACCGTTGTACTGCGGTACACCTTATACAGTTCAGCTCCGGCTGCCCCGTCCCATGACGTGTTGATTCTTATCGGACCGTCAGCCACCGCGATCAGATTCTGCGGCGCGTCAGGCTCATCAGCATTTGCAGCTATATTTGAGGGCACAGACATATTCTCTGGATTACTCATACTCCTTTTTTCTTGCTCCTTCATAGTGATTCTCCTTTCGGGGAAATGAGATAAAGTCTCAATAATAATATATGCACCTTAGAAGCAGCTGTGAGGTTATGAGCAGTCATGATCAGGATTCCACAGAATCCAATATTTCCTGAAAGCTATATGTATCTGCCCTTTTTTTGAAGGTTTCCTGATTATATGTTGTATGAATTTGTTTCAGGACCTTCTTTTTTTTCATAACAAATATGTTCAGATTCCCTTTAAACCGCTCGTCAAAACGGTCAGATGTGTAGAGAGGTGAGCTTGGTCCGGCCCAGCCTAGCTTTTTACCATTATCAAAATTGACGATAATGGTAAGCCCCTCCGGAATCGCCACTCCTTCAATACTCGTTACTTCAAACAATGTAGTATCCCCTCCGCTTCGGACACCGGCATCAATTTCTTCGAAATCTTCCTTGAAGATTTCTTTTAAAATTTTCAGTTGTTCTGCCTTATCACTCATACTGCATTTCTCCTTTCCAAACACTTTTTATAGAACCGCAGCCAGTTTTTATTTCTATGAATAGTATATCATAATCCAGTGTACTCGTGTCTGCTGATATGATATACTTATAAAAATAAATTCAGTATTGCGCTTATTATAAATTGTGAGGATATTCTTATGAGAAAATGTGTTTTCTTTGATGCAGACGGAACAATCTTAGATATCGAAAAAGGAGTCCCATCCGACATAAAGCCGGCCATCCGAAAGCTGACCCAAAACGGCCATCTTGCTTTTTTATGCACCGGAAGAAGCCGGGCTTTCATCCCGAAAGAGGTGGAAGAATTGGGATTTTCGGGTATGATAACCAATCTCGGAGCCTATATGGAATATGAGGGAAACTGTATTTTCCACAGGGAACTTTCCGCTTCTGATGCCAGATTTTCCGTGGACACGCTCCGTAAATGCGGGTTCGTTCCTGTTCTGGAGGGCGCAGATTATATGTACTATGATCAGGACGAATATACGACTGATGTAGATTGGTATGCTGACCTGATTACAAAGGAACTTGGTTCCAGACTTCTTCCGATCAGCGGGAACGAGGATCGGCTCCATTTCAGTAAAATCAGTGCGAAAAAAACTCCCGGCTGTCAGGTGGAGAAAGCCTGCCGGGAGTTGGAACCAATCTTTGATTATATCTGCCATGAAGGCAATTTTGTAGGAAAAACGATTGAATTCATCACAAAAGGCTGTTCAAAAGGTCTGGCTATCGCCGTCATCTGCGGTGTACTGGGAATTGATAAGGCCGATACTTACGCTTTCGGAGACAGCAATAATGATCTTTCCATGTTCGAAGTCGTCCACACCAAGGTTGCTATGGGCAATGCCTCCCGGGAACTGGCCGAAGCGGCTGACTATGTCACGGATACTATGGAACATGAAGGGATTCCAAAGGCTTTAAGACAGCTCGGACTCATTGGAGTATAGGGTTTGGAGACTGCAGAGCGATGCCTGCTTTTATTCAGTAATGTATGGGTTAAATCCCCTCGCCCAGATCTATATACTCCAGAAAATCAAAATCCGCATAGTACTGGTGCCGCACCCTGTCAGCACATGTTATTCCCACCATTGTCCCTGTAAATTCGCCGTATTTACAGTATTCATCAGAAAATTTCGTCGTATCAAATTTCCGGCCGATCTTCTGATAATTTTCTCCGTCACAGCTCCACTCAAACCAGGATTCCCTGCCCTGGATGTAGAGTCTCATGTATACGGGAACATCCTCCACCGGGATTCTCGTATTCAGGAACTCGGTCTTCTCCCCGTTTTCCAGATGAATGATGGAAAGCGCGCTCTGCCCCAGTGTCTCGCTATAATATTTTCTGAGATTGATGTAGTTCATGTTGTCATAATATAGGATCAGCCCGGCACTGTGCTGGTGGACCTCCGGGACGAACTCCATTTTTGTCGTGATTCTTGCATGCACGCTTGTGAGTTTTCTCGCGAGAATACTGACCTTATTCAGAGACGTTCTGGACTCCTGTCCCCGGAGTCTTACATATCCCGGCCTTACTTTTACATCTGCAAATGACTGAGGCATGATCCTCGGTGCATAATACCAGATACCGAGTTCATCTGAATCAAAATCATCGAAATCCGGGATTTGCGGCACCGGATATTCGGGAAGGCTGCTTTCCGGCACTTCCAGCTTCGCCAGATTGCTGCCGTCCGCCATACAAAGCCAGTCATCCTCTGTCCACATCATCTTCTGGATCGCGGTTTCCCGCCCCAGAGTACAGCGCAGCTCCGGTACAAATGGCCGGGACGTGAGATGAACAAGATACACCTCGCCATCTGGCGTTTCCACATAACTTCCATGACCTGATTTCTGCAGGACAGATTCCGGATTATAATACTTCGGTTTCAGATGATCCGGGTCATGCCTTTCATAGGATTCCCCGGGAACCGATGTCACGATCGGATTTTTCGGGTCTTTTTCATATGGTCCCCAGACCTGTTTGGCCCTACCCATTGTGACACAATGATTGTATCCCGTTCCTCCTTCAGCACACATGATGTAATAATATCTGCCTCGTTTTGTCAGGTGTGGTGCCTCAATGCACCCCCTGTCCGTTCCGCCGCTCCAGATTCTCTTCGGATAGCCGAGGATGCTCTTCTGTTTGGGAGAATATTCCACCATACAGATTGCCCCCGGTTTCTCATAGCCTTCGCGCGTTTCCCACTCCAGTGACACGACCCATTTCCTGCCGTCATCATCGTGGAACATGGACGCATCGAATCCTGACGAATGCAGATAAACAGGTTCACTCCACGGCCCCTTGATATCCTTTGCCGTCACCACAAAATTGTCTACATCAAAATACCTTGCATTCATAGAATTCATCACACCATACACAACATAGAACAGATCTTCCTGTTCACAGTATGTCAGGCACGGCGCCCAGATTCCTTTCGCTGATGGAAGTTTCTTCAGGTCAACCTGCACATCATCTGTCAAAACGTGTGTGTAGAGCTCCCAGTTCTTCAAATCGCGGGAATGGTAAACCGGGATTCCCGGAAACCATTCAAATGTAGAAACCGCCAGATAATAGTCTTCCCCTTTCCTGCAAATACACGGGTCCGGGTTAAATCCCGGCAAGATTGGGTTCTGTATCATAATTCGCCCTCCTTTTCATCCTGAAACCAGCCATGTGCAGCGCACTTTCCAAAATCCCACGCATCCCAGCCGATCCATCCTGTTTCATTGACTGTATCCAGAAGCAGCTTATAATTCCAGTAAAAATAACCACTGCCTTTTCTCCATGCCTGAAGCTGTGCCTCTGCCACTGCCCGGTAAATCTCTTTCTTTTCTTCCTCACTATAGGTCTCTTCTCCTGCCCCTTCGATACCGTTTAAAACAGACTGGCCGCCCTTTGTATCACATCCGCATGCCTGTGAGTTAAAGAGACACCATTCTCCGCATATAACCGGAAAATACTGCTGCATCTCATCCACTGCCTTTTCATAATGTTCTTTGATATATTCCACATAGGCATCTTTATTCTGAGGGCATCCATCACTCTCTGCCATCATCAGATACTGGTGTGTATCCAGCACGACATTTTTGAACTCTTCTTCCCTCATAAAGTCTTTCCATGCATAAATATCAAAGCCGTCATGAAATACAATCACCTTATCCTCCGGCAGATATCGACGCATTCTTCGGTAGGCCTCTATATAAAATTTTTTCAGGAACTCAAACGATACCGGCGCACTGCCTGCTGCCATTTCTGCATCTACGGCAGGATAACGCTCTTCAATCTGAAACGTGTCCCATACCGCTGCGGTCAGCGGCTCGTTCACAATCTCGATTCCCCAGAGGCTTTTCCTGTCAGCATACCGCTCAGACAATCTTTCCAGAAGGTTCAGGGTAAACTCCACACTTTCTTCCTGCTGTGCCCATTTACATACCCCGGAAAGGCCGCCGTTGTCAAAACCATTCTGGCTGCCGGGCACTGTATGCAGGTCAATCAGCACTTTCAGCCCGTACTTATCCGCCCAGCAAAATGCCTTATCCAGTTCCTCAATGCAGCCAATAAAGGGTTCACAGTCACCAAAGATAAAGTAAGGGACCGGAATACGCACTGCATTCATTCCGTAAGACTTGATAATGGCAAAGTCCCGTTCTGTAATATATTCACTGCGGTGCACCCTGATCCGCGCCTCATAGACTTCTTTTGTGAGCTGCCTGGGAAGGTAATATTCATCCTCTGCCGTCGTCCCTTCGAACAAAGCCGGATTCATCCACTTTTCCAGTACAAGCCAGTTTCCTAAATTCACACCTTTTATATACATTGCATTCAACCTCGTCTTTCTATGTTAAGCTTCCGCCCGTTTCTTCAGATCCTCGATAATCCCGTCAAATTCCTGATCCAGTTTATAGCCTTTCAGTAAAATGATGATGACCACATAGATCACAATCGGGATAATTGCAAACGCCAGTTTTACTGAGAAAACCGCCCCTGCCGACTGAACCGCAGCCGAATCCACGTAACCGCCCATAGAGATGATGCCTCCCAGGATTGCGGAACCAAGCCCGTTGCCAATCTTATATCCGAAACTGCAGGCACTGTTTACAAGGCCCTCTGTACGGTTGCCTGTCTTCCACTCG
The DNA here is from genome assembly GCF_905197545.1 of Faecalicatena orotica. Lineage (NCBI taxonomy): Bacteria > Bacillati > Bacillota > Clostridia > Lachnospirales > Lachnospiraceae > Faecalicatena > Faecalicatena orotica. Next base: position 85,984 of record NZ_CAJJZH010000013.1, on the reverse strand, counting down.
CCGTAATCAATCGTATCGGAAACCATCGCCCACATTGTTGCCCCCATGCACGCCGAAGCAACACCGCGCAGTACGCTGCACGCAATAATCAGTACATAATTATCTGTCAGGAGCATCAGGCCGAAACCTATGATGTTCAATACACATCCCACTATCATAACATTTCTTTTGCCCATCTTCTTTACAAAGAAAGCCACGATAAACATCGTCACGATCTGCGCAATATAGACTGCATTCCCGATTGGCGCAACAAGGTTCTTGTCTCCCAGCACCGTCTTTGCAAAATAAACTGTTGCCCCGCCATACAGCGCCATAGACACAAAGATCAGAGCAAGCATGACCGTTACAATAATCCAGTATTTATTTTTCAGGAGGGAAACAAACCCTTCCTTGACCGGAACCGTTTTTTCTTCCCCGTCTTTTACCGCCGGCTTTACACGTTCTTTGCATCCCGCGAAATTAATCAGGAACAGGATAACCGCAATCAGCCCGAACACCCCGAATGTTTTGCTCCAAGCCGCTGCATTGTCCCCGAAAAATTCTACAAATCTTAATGTAAATGTATTGATGAAAAGTGACCCTGCTGTTGCAAGCAGATTACGGAATATACTTAGCACACTTCTCTCATATGGGTTCTGCGTCATCAGTGCGTTTAAAGAAGAATATGGCACATTGATGGCTGTATAGATCACCGTAGAAACCAGGTTATATGTAATGAACACGTACACCAGCTTCGCATTGGAAGCCCAGCTTGCAGGAACCGAAAACAGAAGGATTCCTGCAAGTGCAAACGGAATACACATCCTTAAAATCCACGGCCTCGCCTTACCAAATCTGGAATGAGTCCGGTCAACAATATTTCCCATAATCAGATCACTGACTCCGTCAAAAACACGTGAAACCAGCATGATGATACCAACAGCCCCCGCATTCACACCCGCATAATCTGTATAATACAGAAGCAGAAACCCTGTCATTGCCGTATAAATAATGTTACATCCCGCATCTCCGCATCCAAACGCGAAACGCTCAAAAATGGATAATCCTTTTCTCTTTTTCTGTTCCATCAGAACACTCCTCCTTAATTCCTCTCATCTGTTAATCAGGCAGGTAATTAAGCTTCAGGGCCCCGTAAGCTTTCATTTCCTTTTATGGTTATATTTTAGCAATTCCGGCGGCCGGATATAAGGATGTAAACAAACGAAAAAATAGGTCGATACAAACTTTTTTGTATCGACCCATATTTTTACTTTACTACACCATGCTACTGTGTTCTTGCCTCCCGCGGAGTACATCCGTATACTTCGCGGAACATCCTGCGGAAAACCTTATCATTATAAAATCCATGCTTTGTCTGGATATCTTTGACCGGCATGTTTGTATTCAGAAGATCCACATAAATCTTCTCCAGCCTTACCATATTCAGGTATTCGAGAAAAGTCATCCCCATGTTTGCCTTAAAAAATCTGGAGAAATAAATCTCATTAAGTCCTACCCTTCCCGCTATCTCCGCAATCGAAATCTGCTCCGTATAATGACTCTCCACATACTCCATAATCTCCTGGATACGTTCCAGATTCTTTTGGTTTTTCTGCTGTTCCTTCCGGTCCACTTTGTAAGAGAACGAGTGGATCAGAATATAAATTACCTCAAAGATGAGGCTGTAACACCGAAACACGTACCCTTCCGCCTGAAACTGGTAATTAATCCATAAATCCTGAAGTGTACTGCGGATATTAGCCAGTTTAGTCTGCACCCTTGGATCTTTTGACTCCAGATCCACGGCAAACGAAAAATACCTGATATCCGGCATGAACTTCTCCAGAAATGATGTCGGAATCTGAAGCAGAATCGCCGTATTCCCGTTCATGCAGCGTGTCGAGTGAATACTCATCGGGTTGATCACGACAAAATCATTCTCTCTTAACTTCATTGACCTGTTATTCACCTGAATCTCCAGATCCCCGTGGATCAGATAAACAATCTCAATCCAGTCGTGGAAATGCTTATTAATTACTGTCTGCCCGGGATCAATGAAGAAATCCAGATGCAGGTCAAGCATTTCATTTTTATCAATAAACTCGTGACGGTATTCTTCCATAATGCATCCTCTTCATATAAACAAAAGTGTTTACATAAACCATAGCATAATGAAGGTGATTTATCAATTAATAGCTGTCTACAGCACTTTCCCCACAGCCTCTTTCCAGCCGGTGATCTTTTTTTCTCTTCTTCCTGCCGTCATCTTCGGTGTATATCTTTCCCTCTTCATCTGTTCGAACACATCCGGGGCGAATACCCCCAGCGCGATTCCCGCCGCATAGGCAGCTCCGATCCCAGACAATTCTTCGGCATCCGGCACAAGTACTTCGGCATCCAGGACATCGCTCTGAAACTGCATCAGATACTGGTTTTTTGTAGGTCCGCCGTCGACTCTGAGCTGTACCGCATCCAGCCCGGCATCCTGACTCATGGCCTGAACAATATCCATGATCTGATATGCGATGCATTCGGTACATGCCCGGACGATTTCGGCCCGTCTGGTCGTTCTTGTGATCCCGCTCAGCATCCCCTTTGCACGGCTGTTCCAATAGGGCGCCCCGAGCCCGGTAAACGCCGGAATGAAATAGAGTTCATCGTCTGGTTCTGCTTCCCTGCAGAGACCTTCTGTCTCTCCCGGTGAGCTGATTAACTGGACTTCATCCTTCAGCCAGCTAATGACCGCCCCGGTATAGTTGATATTTCCCTCCAGCACATAATTCACTTTCCCATTTATCTTCCATGCCAGAGAGGTAACCACACCATGTGTGCTCATGACAGGCTTTTCACCTGTGTTCATCATGATAGAAGAACCCGTGCCATAGGTCGTTTTCATCATCCCCGGTTCCAGACACCCCTGCCCGAACAGGGCTCCGTGCGAATCTCCCAGAACCCCGCTGATGGGAACTTCATGAGGCAGCACACCTCCGAAATCCGTCATCCCGAAACAGCTGTCGGAATCACATACCTCAGCCAGACTGTCCGGTGAAATACCGAAGATAGAACAGATGTCTTCATCCCATTTCAATGTATGGATGTTGAACAGCTGTGTTCTGGATGCATTAGAATAATCCGTTTTATAAGCCTTCCCGTTCGTCAGTTTATATACAAGCCACGTGTCAACGGTTCCGAAACAAAGTCTCCCGTCTGCTGCTTTTTCTTTCGCTCCTTCTGTATTTTCCAACAGCCATGCAAACTTGGATGCCGGGAAATACGGGGAAAGTTTCAGCCCCGTGCTTCTGCATATCAGCTCTCCATGACCTTCCTTCTCCACTTTTTCGCAGACACCCTGGGCGCGGGCGCACTGCCATACAATAGCATCTGCCGCAGGTTTCCCGGTTACAGAATCCCAGATCAGAGAGGTTTCCCTCTGATTACTGATTCCTACCCCGGCAACCTTTTCCCTGTCAATATCTGCTTTCTCCAGAAGATCCTTCACAACACGGATAGTATTATGATAAATTTCCTCCGGGTCATGGGACACCCATCCGGATTCATTTACAATCTGCCTGTGGGATAAATCAGAGCGCTCCAGAAGTTTACCCCCGCCGCTGAACAGTAAGGCTTTTGTGCCCTGTGTACTCTGGTCTATACTGATAATATATTGATCCTGCATTTTTGCCTCCTGTAATATGCCGGCAGCCGGTTACGCAATCGCTTCTTTTACTTTGGCTGCAATCCCCTGTGCATTTAATCCGTAGTAATCAAACACTTCCTTTGAAGTCCCTGTAATAACCGGGGCATCCGGAAGAGACATATTCAATACCTTTTTCGGGCACTCCCTTGAGACTACCTGTGCAACCATTGATCCAAGACCTCCGAACGGTGCATGTTCTTCCACCGTAACCACGCCCTTTGCGCCAGATGCCGCCTTAATTACCGCTGCTTCATCCAGTGGTTTCACACAGTACATATCAATCACGGACACATGGATGCCCTCCTTCGCAAGAAGCTCTGCCGCATCTTTTGCAGGACCAACCATTTCCCCGCATGCGATGACCGCTGCGTCTTCACCCTCTGTCACGAATGTAGCCTTATCCATTTCAAACGGCACGTTATTTTCCTCATATACCGCATCTACTGCATTTCTTCCGACACGGATATACGCCGGTTTCTCATCCTCCAGGAGTGCTTCTGTCAGTGCCTTTGTCTGGAGGTAATCGCTCGGGATATAGACACGCATATTGGGGATTGCGCTCATAGCCGCGATATCCTGTGCAGAATGATGGCTCATTCCGAGAGCTCCGTAGCTGACACCGCCGCTGATGCCTATCAGCTTCACATTCGTATTGGAGTATGCGGCATCCACCTTGCACTGTTCATAACTTCTCGTAGACAAAAAACATGCCGGAGAAACTGCATAAGCTTTCTTACCGCATTTTGCAAGACCTGCTGCAATACTGACCAGGTTCTGTTCGGCAATCCCGGTTTCCACGAACTGCTCCGGATACTGGTCTGCAAACGGAGTAAAAGAACCACTCCCTCTGGAATCGCTGCACAGGGCCACAATACTCTTATCCTGAACCGCATGTTCCATCAATACTTCACAAATCATCTGTTTATTTGCTATTTTTCCCATTATTCTGCTGCCTCCTTTGCCTGTTCTAAGTCTTTCATTATCTGTGTATATTCTTCGTCCGTGGGTACTTTATGGTGCCAGGCCGCTTTATTTTCCATGATTGGGGAACCTTTTCCCTTTACCGTGTTAGCAATCAGGACAGTCGGTTTTCCTTTCACTGTCTTTGCTTCTTCAAAAGCCGCTTTCAGTTCATCGATATTATTGCCGTCGGCCACATCGATTACGTACCAGCCAAAGCTTCTGAAACGTTCATGCAGATCATCATGCGCCATTACCTCTTCCGTACCACCTGAAATCTGCAGACGGTTCCTGTCAACCACCGCGCAGAGATTATCCAGCTTATAATGACTTGCCGCCATTGCGCCTTCCCACACAGAACCTTCCGCCAGTTCCCCGTCGCCCATAACGGTATAGACCCTGTAAGACCTGTCATCCATTTTTCCTGCCTTTGCCATCCCTACACAGACCGGAAGTCCATGTCCGAGGGAGCCGGAATTCATTTCGATTCCAGGCAGTTTATTGTTTGGGTGTCCGATGAATTTTGATCCAAACTTACTAAATTCTTTGTGCAGCTGCTCCTTCGGGAAAAAACCTTTTTCTGCCAGAACGGAGTAATAAGCCTCTACAGAATGTCCCTTGCTCATGACAAATAAATCCCTGTCCGGTGAATCCATGTTTTCCGGGCTAATATGCATCTGGTCAAAATACAGCTCTGTCAAAATTTCCATCACACTCATGTCCCCGCCGATATGCCCCGCCTTTCCCGCACGGATCAAATCTACGGTGTCTTCTCTCAGCTTATATGCCAATGCTTTTAAATTCATTCTAATTTCACCTTTCCTTCTATTATTTATGCGTTGTTCCAAACTTGGAATCAGGATCATTCTCCGCGGAGATATGCCCTTACTTCTTCCTCAATCGGATCATACAGATCCGGTTTTACACCTATATATTTACAAGCCTCATAGAGCACCGGCACAACATCTCTGTGGATTCCTACACAGTGGTGAATGTATGGCCCCTCCACAATCTTCGCTTCCAGACGCTTGATATTCTCCACTTCAACCCAGAGATAAGTTCCCATACCCTTCGGGCCGTCCACTCCTTTTGCTCTTCCGAGGAGAAGGGAGTATTCCCCGTTATCCCCGTCAAACCGGCAGAGTGTTACATCACCGTGTTTTGCCTCTGCCGTCAGACTTCCCGGATGATCAAATGCGAGCGGGTAGGTAAGCTTTGGCTTTTCTTTTGCAACAGAAACCGGCCACGGTCCGCAGTGCTGGAGCAGTTCCCCGTTGGCAATATCCGGGTGTCTGATTGTCCAGTCCGCAAAGAACCCCCTCGCCTCATCCATGCCTGCCGCTTCGACCATCAATGCAGTAACCGCACCGTGGATATCCGTTTCACAGACAACCGGGATTCCTTCTTCATTTAAAATCGCATTGGCTGCACACGGCATTACCCCGAGTTCCGTCTGCAGGGCATTCCAGCACTGGATTGCCGCAGCCTGGCAGCCATATTTTGTTACAAGGTGCTTCATGGCAACAGCGAGCGCCGCAACATTTTCTGTCTGGTGCTCCTGAATCTGCACGTCCATCGTCTCGTGGATGTATGCAGTCATCGCTTCCAGTTCACTCTTCTCTGCCTTTACCGCCCTGACTTCTTCTACCAGCTCTGTCATCGGTACCGGCGCCAGCTGGACATTGAATTTCTCCAGAAGCTCTCCTTCGTTGCACATCGTTGTCCAGAAATCAAACGGTCTTGTAGAAATCTGGAGAATCCGGATATTACGGAACGTCTTTACAACATTGCAGACCGCCAGAAAGTCTCTTAAACCCCGCTCAAATACCGGGTCATTCAGACGGCAGTTTGTAAGATATGTAAACGGGATCTGGAATCTCCTGAGTACTTTTCCCGTTGCAAACAGACCGCACTGTGTATCCCTGAGTCTTGTTCCGTCCGGTTCCGGGCGTTCATCCAGCGGTCCCCAGAGGAGAACCGGGACATTCAGTTTCTTCGCCAGCCTTGCACAGACATACTCCGTACCGAAATTACAATGAGGCAGCATCAGGCCATCAACACCCTCTGCAATAAATTTGGCTGCTATTTTCTCGACATCATGATCGTCATACAAAAGCCCTTCTTCATTGATATCTGTAATATCTATGAAATCAATTCCCAGCTCTTCCAGACGTTTTGCTGTCAGCCCCCGGAACTTAACCGCATCCGGTGCACTGAAGATGCTCCTTCTTGTCGGTGCAAAGCCTAACTTAATTTTCTTCATTTTACTTCCTCCTTAACAACGTCCTGTTACATGAACAGGTGAGTGGCTTTTCTTTGTTACTTGCAGTATATAATTCACAAGGCTTAATTTCATCCAATTATTCAGCATAATTAACTTAATTATTAACTTAAGCATTGAAATAATTAAGGAAAGAGTTCATAATGAAGTTACAGCATTTGATTTGGAAAAAAGGAAGGATATTCTTATGACAATTACAGCAAAAGAACTTGCCGGAAAACTGAATCTGTCCGCAGCTGCCGTCTCAATGGCACTGAACAATAAGCCGGGTGTCAGCACGGCAACCCGCAAAATGGTTATGGACGCCGCGGTTGAATATGGTTATGATTTTTCCCGTATATCAGAAAAACACAATGTCACCGGAAATATTTATTTTGTATTATATAAGAAACATGGGGCCGTCGTTGCCGATACCCCGTTCTTCTCCGAACTTTCCGACGGAATCGTACTCGGATGCAAAGAAGCGGGATATAAAGTGAAAATCAGTTATATTTACGGAGATGAAGGAGATGTGGAAGAGCAGCTGGAAGAAATCCAGTATTCCGACTGCGTCGGGATCGTACTCCTCGGGACAGAAATGGCTCCGGAGGACCTGGCTATTTTTCAAAAACTGCCGGTGCCTTTTGTACTTTTAGATACCTATTTTGAAACTGTCGACTGTAATTATGTACTGATCAATAATGTACAGGGCGCTTATCTGGCTGCAAGGCATCTGATTAAAAAGACAAAGAAACAGCCGGGATATTTAAGGTCCTCTTATCCAATCGGAAATTTTGCGGAGAGAAACTCCGGATTTTTCAAGGCGGTCCGATCCTATGGCATGGCCTCTTCAAAGAGTATCGTACATATGCTCACGCCTTCCATTGACGGTGCCTATGCAGATATGAAGGAAATACTCGAAAACAAGGAAGAACTGGCCCCCTGCTATTTTGCAGACAATGACCTCATTGCCGTAGGAGCGATGAAAGCTTTTAAAGAGTATGGCTATTCGATCCCCGGCGATATTTCTATCGTAGGATTTGACAACATCCCCTTAAGCAGGATCGTGGAGCCATCTCTTACGACCATCCACGTGCCCAAGCAGTATATGGGGGAGATGGCGGCACGCCGGCTGGTCACCATCCTGAATGAAAAGGGAGCCAAGCCTGTCAAGATCGAAATTGCCACACAGCTGATAGAACGAAGTTCTGTATAATATAAAAAGGAGGATTGGATTAATCCCACAGGAAGCTGTCTCCCCGAAAACTGATCCGGGAATTATCTCTTTCTACATCGTCGATAGTAGAAACATAAAAATCCAGATACTCTTTCCATGACTTGTGCTTTTTGCTGAACCGGCGCAAGATCCGTTCGTATATCATCTGTGTATTTTCCTGATTGGTTCCCACCAACAGGATTAGATACTGGGTGGGGCTGCATTTTGTAAAAAAGTCAACTCTTCTCAGAGAAAATTTAATGGAATCGTATAGTTCATCCGACATGGCCTCCAAACGCTCTTTATCCTCCGTTAGTCTGTCCGTTCCGTCCGTAATGGTGCAGAGCATCAGGTAGACCGACTGTCCGTTACGCTCAATCATTCGTCTCACGAGCCTGTAGTTATTCTTAAAGCCGAAAAAAGTACAGTAAAGTGCGCCTTCTTCGTAATCACCATCCAGACCGCATTTGATGTCCCCGATATTCCGGGTCTTGAGCCCCATCATGCTGCTCATCTCCCTGTATCGGCTCGTCAGCCTGTCGGATGGACTGGTTCCAAGCTTTTCGAACACTCGCTTCGTTGTTTCCTCATAGATCTGCATGGCCTCCTTGTAACGGTTTAGGGCCATAAGGCAGTCAATTTGTCTCACCTGCCACTCATCCAGCGGGTATATCTCACTGGCTGCAGTACACAGGTTAAGGGCTGCCTCATATTCCTGACGTTTCATCAGGTAATCGCATACTTCTTTCAGGGCGCGGGTATATTGTTTTTTGTATTTTACAGATTCCACCAGAACCCACGCTCCTGAGGAACCTCCTGGAAGGAATTCCCCCCTGTAGATTTCACAGGCCTTTCGCAGGAGTTCTATCCTTGCAGGGGTGTCCTCCTGGTACGCCTGTTCCATCCAGTCAGAAAATTCCTGTGTATCTGTCCGGACTTCCATTGGGGACTGCCATTGGTAAGCCCCATTTTCTATCTTAATATACTCATATTCAGGAAGCCCGGCTTTCACCAGCATCTCATTCAAACGCCGGCATACCGCCTCGAGATCGCCGGACACATCCTCCAGTTCATCCCGATCATACATATCTTCCAGCAATTTCACCCGTGAAATCCCTTTAGCACCACAGAAAAGCAGTATCTGAAGCAGCTTCACGACCCAGCTGTCTGAAGCCTGCCCGAAAGTAATCCGCCTGCCGCCGTATTCCAACGTAAATTCCCCAAACATATGTACATTCATTACCGGTAATCTATTCTCCATCATGCACCTCTCCTATCTATCTGCATGTCAATATTTCTTTGCATATTTTATAATTTTAATGCAATCAGAAGTCACTTTCCACCGAATCTGCAAAGCAGGGCGAAAAAATGACAAAACTGGTCAGTCAATTCTTTTCGCCTCCATTGACATTCTTTAAAAAATCCTGTTACACTAAACCCAGCATGATATGAGGGAGGCTTTCAGATGAAGCAATTACAAAAATTAATAATTGCATTGTTTTTATCTTTGGTTTTATGTGTCCCGTCTGTACTGGCGGTCTTTTATTATACATGGCCAATGGAAGATGTATCTTATGACTTTTCCTTTTTTACGGAAGACGGGCAGGATGGAATGTCAGAAGGTGCGAAGGACTGGACCGTTTATATCCAGAACGGAGAGGATCGGAAAGAATTGACGTCCGATGGTATCGGAGGTTATACAGGACTTGATTATGGCGGACAGACGTTTTATTTTTCCCGTGAACTGACAGAAGATCTCGATAGCCCTGCCCTCCAGATTGGTGTCGTCAACCGGACCATCAGTGTCTTTCTGGATGATACTCTTGTTTATACAGACTGCCCGGAGCTGGATAACCGGATTGGCTGCCTTAAGCTGCCTATGCTGGAGTATGACCGGGCGGAACCGGTAACTGTGTCACTGCCTCTGGATTATGTTGGACGCACACTTACCATTGCGCAGTCGAGCAGCTCTTTATCCGAAAAGCAGGCTGATAGCGAAACCGTTTATCCCTGTGATGTTACTTTATACTGCGGATATTCTTATGAAAGCGGACTGATTGCTTCTTCCGCAAAAACCATGATTCCTGCCGTGCTCCTGTTCGCTCTGGAGTTGTTTCTGCTGGCCGCATTTGTATGGTATGCTTCTCTGGGAACCTTCCTGCCCTCACTGCCGGTCCTTACACTTACTATATTTTTCCTTATGTGCAGCGTACTGATACAGGCAGATTTTGTCATTCAATATCTGGGGGAAGTCCCCATCGACCTGTCAAGGCTGTCCTTCTATCTGGCCATAGGTGCCCTGCTTGCTTTTCTTACATTCTATGCAGGACGTCTGCGTCCATTGTTTGTCATTATAACCGCTTTTCAGTGGGCGAGTGCCATTTTCAGCGTCATTGTCCAAACCGGAAGGGTTCTGCCCTATGGAGACACTTATCTGTTCTTTGTGCTTTTCCCACAAACTTCTGGTCTGCTGGCTATGACGGTACTGCTTATTTGTTCCTTTTACCTCTGGCACAGGGGCAATACATTTTTCCGGCGATTTTCCCATGCTGCCCTGGCGGTTATTTCCGGATACATAGTTTTTATACTAATCAGTATTCCGGTTCAGCCTGATTATATTAATAAGGTATTATCACGGCTTGCAGGAGATTTTTCCCGGCTGGAACCCATTTTTTCTTTAAAATTAGTCTGGTATCTATGCCTGATCTGCAGTCTTTTTGCTATGATTACAGAAATTCTGGAGAAGGAAACGGTCCGAAGGTCAGAAACGGCTATTCTTTCCGCCAGAAATGAACTCGCGCTGGAAAGCTATGAAAACCTGCGCCGCCAGTCTGAAGAAATGATGATGCTCCGGCATGATATGTCCAGACATTATGAAATGCTCCGCTCAATGGCAAAGGAAACGCCGGAAAGAATAAACGATTATCTGGATGAATTAGTTGAACAGGTACAGAATGTGCGTCCCGTAGTGGCGAGTGGAAACCCCGTGCTGGATATTATCATTAACGGAAAACTCAGTACCGCTGCCAGCAAAGACATTTCCGTAGAAATTGTACGTTCCGATGCACCGGAAAAACTTCCCCTTGCAGATACGGAACTATGCTGCCTTATGATGAACATCCTTGACAATGCCATCAGTGCCGCATCGGTTCCGGGTATTACAAATCCATATATCAAGCTGGATTTTCACTGTAAAGAACAGCATTTTGTATTTTCCTGTGAAAACTCTCTGTGTGTAAAAACATCAGATTATAAAAAAATACCCATGCACACACATGGGTATGGATTGAAAATTATACAGCAGATTATGGAACGCTGGGGTGAAATGGTGTCCGTGGAGCAGGATGAAAGCCACTACAAAGTTTCTATAGTCATCCCTCTGGCCTAATACGCTTAATGCTCCATATATTGGAAAAAAATCTCCCGCACTTTTTTTATGCGGTGCTTGCTGACAGGTATGCACCTTCCATCTACAAGCTCGAGATGGGAGGTGCAAAGTATCCTGACATAGCGGCAGTTCACCAGAAAACTCTGATGGCACCGGATGAATTTGTGGCCGGTAAGCATCATTTCCAGTTTTTCCATAGTAATCGGCGTATCCCATTCCTCTTTTTCCTGTGTAATCCGGGACTTCCTGCCTTTAATCTCAATGTAATATATCTCCTTGGGCGCAACTTTCCTCACTCCACCATTGAAAGGAACAAGCATTTCTTCATTATCGCTCCCCTGTTCATAGCAAAATGCCACCGCTTCCCTGAGACGTTCTTTATCGACAGGCTTTGCCAGATAACGGGCAGCAGCCACTTCATATCCACGCAGGGCCATCTCCCGGTTACTGGAAATAAACACAATGGGAATCTTGCGTTTATCTTCCCTGAGATAACGGGCAAGTTCCATGCCGTCCTGTCCGGGCATCATAACATCAAGCAGAAGCATGTGGTACTGCTTCCCCTCCTGCATTGTTTTTAAAAGTTCTTCCGCATTTCCAAAACAGGATATTTGCGCATTTATCTGATCTAAATCACAGACCTCTTTTGTCATATCTGCAATAGTATCTCTGTCCGGCAGTTCATCATCACAAACAGCTATATTAAAGATTGGTTCTTCCATCTGCATACCTCGTATCGACTTTTGTTTCTTCATTATAGCATTTCTTGTCCGCTCTTTCCAACCAGAGATTTGGTAAATTTTTATCTCCGGACCGCTAAAACTGCAATCCCCTCTTTCCCGGGCAGTTGAAGCTGTGTGGTCCCGCTTGCCTCTTCAATTAGTGTCTCCCTCGTCATATCCCAGACGTCGATCACCTCGATCCGGTACTTCTTATCCTTTGGCAGGTGGATGGAAGATACCCTCGCACACTGTCTCGCATAATACTTGAGGAATACTTCCTCCCCGCAGCACCCGCTGTACTGCGCATTTTTCATCTGAATAATCTCTCTGTTTTCTCCATCCAGAGAACCCATCAGTTTGAAAAATGGATTATCCTCCATGCTGCCGGTCTTTTCTTCCGTAGCATTTTCAAAGTCTTCCCAGAACGGTTCATCCCACGGAGTCATGCAGGCTGGAAGGCCATACATCAGATCTTTTAAGAATGCAATCCTCTTTGGACTTTCTCCTTTCAGCTTTCCGCCTTTCGCCCACCACAATACATCCTGATCGTCTAAAAAAGTCTCGCCGTGGGTTACATATGCTCCTTTCGCACAGGCACACCAGAAGCGGTTCACCATCTCAAAGCCGGAAATATTGCCCCATTCATGCTGTAAATCACCTTCGTAGCAGCACTCATCAAAAACGACAGGTTTCCGGAAGCGCTTCTGCCATTCGTCAGCCTTATACATCGCAATTGTCTGTACACAGCAGTGTGTCACTGCCGGTCTGGAAAAGTCATAAAGCTTCATACAGTTATGGTTGCTTAACAGATGGTGGTAAGGGTCCTCTTCGGTGATAATACGTTCTATCTCATACCAGTCTTCTATCGTATGGTTGAACATAATATCATACTCGTTTGCCATACTCCACCATATGTACGGGTAAGCCGCAAGCCTGCGCATGACGTAATCAAGATATACCCTGCATTCTTCCATATTCAGGAAGGCAAAGCCCCACCGGTCATATGCGTGAAAAAGAATCAGGTCTGTCTCAATCCCCATCTCTCCCATTCTCGTAACAATTTCCTCAAAATGTTTCCAGTAGGCAAGACACGGGTGGTGGACATCCCAATTCCCCTCTGCGTCTTTCTCAAACGGATAAAATTCGGGATCGTTGTGGTTGTAGTCATAATGCTTCGGAAAAATACAATGCCTTACTTTGTTAAACGGAGCCTTTTCCAGTGACTCCAGCGTCTGTGTAATGATATCTTCCGTCTGGTGTGCCAGTGCATAAATGGTGGTGCCAAAAGGAAGGTACTTCGTTCCGTCTTCATACTCAAAATGAGTCCCCACTGCCTGAACCATACCGTGGCTTTTGTCCGATGCCGTACATTCCTCTGTACCTTCCGCCTGTACAACCCCCTCCACTTTCCAACTGTAAGTTCCTGTCTGCTGTGGCAGGAAACGCACTTTATAAATCCCGTCACCATCATAGAACCCTTTTACCGTTTTTTCATCATCACCGCACCGAAAAACAGCGGCAACATCTGCCTCCGCCCGGGACCCTTCCGGTGCAGGCCCGCTGAACTTAAGTTCAAACATTTCATAACACTTCATACATATTTCCTCCGTCTTTTGCTATAAATATAAGCTCTATTAAGTAGTATAATGTCTTTTTCACTTAACCTCAATTTGTAGTTAAGTGCTTTTCACTGAATTTATACTTAATCGCATCTTTCCTTCATTTATTTACAGATCAAAAAGTTTCGCTTATAATTAGAATGTAATCCGATACAGGAAAGAGGAGGGCCGCCATGAATCACAGCTCATACACCAAACAGCGTATTTTCAATGCTTTTAATGAATTGCTGGATCACACACCGTTCGAAAAAATCACGGTAGAAATGATTATCCGGCAGAGTGGTGTCTCCAAGTCCACGTTCTACCGGCATTTTCATGATAAGTATGATGTATTAAATTTCAATTCAATGGCACTTGCCGAGCGCCTGATCGGACAGAGGGTCTGTCACAGCTGGAAAGAGTTCCTGTTTCACATGTTCAGGGGGATTTCGGAAGATTCCCGTTATTACCGCCGGGCATTCCGCTCATCGGGCCAGAATGCACACTCCGGGTTCTTATATTCGTATTCCTTTGGAATCGTTGCAAACTGTTACCTGACTACTACAGGGAAAAGTGAGCTCTCGGTCCGCGACCGCTATTCCATCAGCCACTACTGCCACGGCTGTGTGGGGATTCTTCAGGAATGGCTTAACGATATGGATGCATTGACGCCCGGGGACATGGCTGAGATCTTTTATGAGGCAATGCCGGAATACCTGAGAGATACATGGGTTGATATAAACAACAGCCGCCCCTGGATATAAACTCCAGAGGCGGTATTTTTTAGTCACATCTACCACACTTCAATATTTTTTATAAAACACTCCCTCCCGGTCAGCAGTTCCAGCAACTGATTTTCTTTACAGGAGGGGCATCCTTTCGCCTCCTCAAATTCCCCAAGGCTGAAGGATTCTCCGCAGACATGGCACAGGTATCTTGCCGGAAGGATTTCGATCTTCAATTCTGTATTCTCAAACAGAGGATTTCTCTCTGCTGCCGCCGGAAAACATTTCTCCAGATACTCCGGGATCACAGAACTGATTTCCCCGATCTGCATGGTGATGGCTTTGATCTCTGTCAGCTGGTTTGCCTGTGCAACCTCCATCACTTTATCTGCAATACTAAGTACAATTCCAAGTTCATGCATGATTAATCACCTGCGTTTCACCAGTTCTTTTGCCTGTCTTGCTGCAATCTTTGCCCCTCTCTTTACAAGTGTGGGTGCCATGTGTCCGACAATCAGTTTCTCATACGGAACTTCATGCCCGTCATATCTGCGCTCCAGATGAATCGCATCAAACCTGCACTTTGTCGTGCAGATGCCGCATCCTACGCAGATATTCTGATCTACCACGGTTGCCCCGCAGCCAAGGCAGCGCTCTGTCTCTTTTTTCACCTGCTCCTCGGTAAATGTTCCTCGCAGGTCTCTCATCGTATGCTTTGCCTGTTCCGGGTCCGGGGCACATGGTCTTTCCCTCCGTGCATGGTCAAAGCTGTCCCATTCCACATTTTCTTTGTCTAATTCATGGTATTTGCCCGTCGGACGCCCGATGGTCAGACTCTGTCCCGGCTGTACGTACCGATGGATAGATTCGGCCGCTTCTTTTCCTGCCGCAATAGCATCGATGGCAAACTTTGGTCCTGTGTATGCATCACCTCCGGCAAAGATATCCGGCTCCCCTGTCTGATAAGTCCTCTCGTCTGCCATCACTGTCTGATTCCTGTTCAGCCTGACCCGGGTTCCGTCCAGCATGGTCCCCCACTGGATGGACTGTCCGATGGAAACAAGAATATTCTCACATTCTATCGTAACTGTATCATGTTCATCATACTGTGGGCTGAAACGGTGGTTTTCATCAAACACGGCTGTGCAGCGCTTGAATTCTATCCCTGTCACTTTTCCATCCTTTGTCAGTATCCGTTTTGGTCCCCAGCCACAGTTTAATGAGATTCCTTCTGCCTTTGCTTCTTCCTGCTCTTCCTTCTGTGCGGGCATTTCGTCCGCACTCTCCAGACAATACAGGGCCACTTCACTGCTTCCGGCCCGGACCGCCGTACGTGCCACGTCAATGGCAACATTTCCCCCGCCGACAACAACCGTCCTGCCTTCCAGCTTTGTTGATTCATCCTGACTGATATTTCTTAGGAATGTAACACCGGACAGCACGCCCCGGGCTCCTTCGCCCTCTACCTCCAGTTTTCTTCCTCCCTGGGCGCCGATTGCCAGATAAAACGCCTCATATCCCTGCTGCCGCAGTTCTCTAATGGTCACATCCCTGCCGACCTCAATTCCAGTCCGGAATGTAACGCCGATCTCACGCAGAACTTCGATCTCTGCATCCACCACATCCTTCTCCAGACGAAACGTGGGAATCCCCATTGTCAGCATACCGCCGGGCCGGTCATTTTTCTCGAATACGGTGACATCATATCCGCGTATCTGAAGATAATACGCACAGCTCATCCCTGCAGGGCCCCCGCCGATAACGGCGATTTTTTTCCCGTATTTTTCTCCCTGCGGATTCAGCATCTTTGGAATGAAGCGTGTCTCTGCCTTCAGTTCCTGCTCTGCAATAAACTTCTTAATCTCATCGATGGCTACCGGTTCATCCACATCTGCACGGGAACAGGCATCTTCACAGCGTCTGTTGCAGATATGTCCGCAGACCGCCGGGAATGGATTGTTTTTCTTAATCAGCTCAAGTGCCTCCATATATTTTCCCTGCGCGGCAAGCTTGATATAACCCTGTACGGCAATATGAGCCGGGCAATTGGTTTTACAGGGGGCGGTTCCATTTTCGTCAATCTCATTCCTGTTAAAACGGAACTCCGGGTTCCATCGTTTCTTGTTCAGCATCCACACATGGTCGTGCGGCGTCTCGGTTTCTTTTTCCGGGATCGGGGTCTTCGCACACAGTTTTCTCCCCAGATGGAGTGCATTCACCTGACAGTTTTCCACACACTGGCCGCAGGCTGTACACTTATCCACATCTATCTTGGAAACATAGTTAGATCTGTTGAAATCTGGTGACATATAATACTTTCCAACACGCAGGGAAAAACAGGAACAGGTGCAGCAGTTGCAGATGGCCACCGTCTTCCCCTCACCGTCCAGGTTCTGTATCTCATGCACCAGCCCGTTCTCTTCTGCACGCTTCAAGATCTCATAGGCTTCCTCTTTCGTAATTTCACGCCCTACACCGGTGCGTATAAAATAATCGGCGCCCTCGTCCAGCTGGATGCACATATCCTGCTCCAGATGGCCGCAGCCCTCGCCCATCAGCCTTCTGGAGCGCCGGCATGTACAGTCAGACACGCACAGCCGCCAGGCTTTTTCTATGTAGGACGATACTTCCTCGTAATCTGCAGCATGGCTGTCTCCATTGATTGCCTCCTCGACGGGTATGACACGCATCAGTCCTTTTCCAACCGGAACATTTGGTCCGAGCAGTTTGGTCCGTCTGCGGGTATATTCCTCGAAACACTCTGCCATCACCGGATATTTCTCTGCCTGCTCTTTGTTCGCAACCATCATCTCCATGATTCCCGGAACCCAGATCGGCAGCATGTAGTAGTCCGTCCCGTCTGCATGGTGTACACGCATCACACCTGTCACGGCCAGATCCCATAAAAGCTTTTTCGTCTCCTCCAGCGGTTTTTTACAGCGTGAGGCAATCTCATCTACGGTCATATTCTTACGCACCTTCGCCGCAAGCGCCACCTCCGCCATCTCGTCCGTCACCACCGGTTCCAGTATCCTGTATTCCGGATCATGAACCGTGATTCCCGTATACGATTTGGCTTCGACACTTATCTTCGTGGCCAGTTTCATAATCAACGGTCTCATAACTTAACTCCTTTCGTTTTGAAATATTCCATTCCCCGGCATACCTACAGGCGGCGGTCCCTCTTCCTGCTGTCATACACTTTATCCATGATCTTCTGCATCCCGGCCGCCAGTTTCATGTCCAGATTAAAATAGTATACAATCAGGCTGAGCCCAAACAGCACTGCAAAAACAACAACTACCGTTTTCAATATTTTACAGACTCTCTTCTTCATCGTCATCTTCCTTTCCCTTTTGCCAGACCTTTCTGCCTTGCATACTCAGCCGCCCCGAGTGCCCCCATCAGCTGCGGGTCTGTCTTTAGATCTACTACTTTTAGTTTCAGAACCTGCTCAATCGCCTTCTTCAGACCGTCATTTTTTGCACAGCCCCCAGTCAGTGTCACGCTGTCTGTGGCTCCGGCTTTCTTTGCCATAATGAAGCATCGCTTTGCAACAGAACGCTGGATTCCGGCTGCAATCTCATTCATGGGTTTTCCTTCTCCCACCAGTGTAATGACCTCGCTCTCTGCAAATACGGTACACTGGGCCGTAATCGGAATCACATTTTTGGCTGTCAGGGACAGTTTCGAAAAGTCCGGAAGTGACATCTCGAATGCATTTGCCATTGTCTCATAAAAACGCCCGGTACCGGCCGCACACTTATCATTCATGGCAAAATTCTTTACTGTTCCGTCTGTATCAATTGCGATTCCTTTGATGTCCTGCCCGCCGATATCGATGATAGCCCTGACTTTCGGGTCCGTCATATGCACACCCATAGCATGACAGCTGATCTCACTGATATTTTCCTGTGCAAAGGGCACTTTATTTCTCCCATATCCGGTTCCGATCAGGTAGGCCAGATCCTCCGGGGAATCGAGCCCCGGCACCTGTGCGAGAGTCTCCTCCATTGCCGAGCGCGCACTTTTTTCTGAATTCATTTTACTTTTCATCGTCGTATGGGCAGCCATATTTCCGTCTTCATCCAATATGACACACTTTGTATAGGTTGAACCAACATCACAACCGCCAAAATATTTTTTCATCACCTGTCAGCTCCTCTCTACCAGTTGTTTTCATCTTGAAACTCTTCCAGAGACTCATCCAGCGGCTCCTCTCTCAGCACCGTCCTCATATAACGGTTCACCTCGTCACGCATATCCTTGCGTCCCGCTTTTCTCGGGTCCATCAGGCCGTGTGTCACCCAGATCAGGTGCAGCCCGCGCTCTTTCGCCTGCTCCTCGAAGATTCCGTGGTAACCTGCCATTGCCTTACACCCGATATGTTCATACATAATGACCATGTCTGCATGAAATTCCTCACAAAACCGCCACAGATCATCCACACCGACTTCATATCCACCGTTGGAGCGGTTTCTCATATTCATCTTCATGTACAGGTCTGCCATGTCATACAGGGCCTGTTGTTTATCCGTGGTGCTGTACAGCTCTGTAGAGGTCAGGCTCAGCATGTCGATCAGCGGAAGGATGCCCCAGCAGTTCTGCAGCCAGATCGGAAATGCCGTATAGTACTGTGCCTGAACGCCCCACAACACCGCACGGTGACGAACCTCGGACACACAGGGAACCTTCTTCTCATATCCTTTATACGCCAGCTGCGTGATCTTTTGGTCATTCTCAAGGAAACGGGGATCACGGCCGCCTCCCACCTGATAATAGGCATCCCGGTACAGCGCCACATTATTCCCGATCACCTGCGGATGATTCGTTTTGGAAATATCCAGCCACTCACGGAACAGCTTCGTCTCCTCATTAAATGTTTCCATACACTTGAAGTAATGATCCCAGTCGAACGTTTCACCTGTCTGTTCTTCAATAAACCGGATGCAGTTTGCTACTTCTTCCGCGCCATATTCCTGCACGCTCTGCTGCATATGCCGGATTGGAACGGCAAGCTGGAACGACGGAATATTGAACCTTCTTGCCTCCACACCGTTCCCCATCAGACTGCCGTCACAGGTTGTATTGCAGTTCACGGCACACACACCAACAAGCGGGTAGTCATCATCAATCGCACAGCCCAGCTCCGCGGCCGGCATCGGACAGACATCGGAAGGCAGTCCAAACTCTTCTGCTACATCAATATAATGAAGGACACCATCCTGCGCTACCGTGGAAGGGGTATAGACGATCGGAATCTCCCTGCAGACCATTTTCAGATTTGGAAAACCGTTCATGATCTGCGACATCATATTTTCATCGAATACGACAAGCTTCTTGCTAAACTCTTCGTCATTGCCGCATTTCGGGTCGGCCCTGAACAAATCACTGATCGTATCGCAGACATGTTCCACAATAAAATCAAATTCCTGATGCGCGATACGCAGCTGCGGGCCCCTCAGTCCCTCTGTATGGCGGTCCACAAAATCCGGTACAGCCAGATAGTTCCCCATCCAGCGGTAGCGGAAAAAGCCTTTTAAGTTGGCCGGTTTTGCCATAAATTTTGCCATCACCGACCAGTTTTTCAGCCAGCGCGTATAGTCATACCATGTATCCGCTGCACCTCGCCATTCACGGCGTTTCTTCGTCCGTTTTCCGTAGTAGAGGCTGCCAAGCTTTTCACTGTTGATCTTCCTGCCCATCTATCTCCCTCCTTGTATCTTCTTGATTTCCACACTCTCCACAAATGCCTGCA
Source organism: Faecalicatena orotica (assembly GCF_905197545.1). Classification (NCBI taxonomy): domain Bacteria; kingdom Bacillati; phylum Bacillota; class Clostridia; order Lachnospirales; family Lachnospiraceae; genus Faecalicatena; species Faecalicatena orotica. Next base: position 65,681 of record NZ_CAJJZH010000013.1, on the reverse strand, counting down.
CTCTGGTGCGGAGCTGTCCCGAGCTCCCCACAACATACGGCCTGTCAATAGAAAGGACCGGATACCCATATTCCTCATGCATAATATGGCTCGCTGCCATCCTCTCATATCCCCAGTAATCACAGAACTTCATTTGTTCATAAATGATCCCGTCCGCATGATATTCTTTCGCAAGCCGGTCTGCATAATCTTTGCGCTCCTCCACCTTTTCCGTGTTCATAAAACGCGGGCACTGTCCGGTCACCATATAGTGGCGGCAGATCTGGGTCAGCAGGTCTTCCCCCTCGCAAATCTTGATTTCATCCCGCCCCGGAAAAGAACCGAAGCAGTGTCTGTCTGCCACGATCAAAGCACCGTTGTCTTCAATCAGTTTTATAAAATCCAGATCGTCAATCTCAGATCCTGCAAGCAAAACCCTGATCCGGTAAGTTTTCTCCTGATCCGGCTCTCTTTCGCGTACTTCCTCCAGAGTCTCTTCCAGAATCGGGAGAAGCATATCCTTCGGACAGCAGTAAGTTGCCAGACAGAATATGTAGAACTCGTAGCCCGTTATACGGGGGTATTCTTCCTTCCTGAATTCTCCAAGTTCACGGATCAGACGGCATACTTTATTATGCTGTTCCACTGCTTCAAGAAGCGCCGCATCCGAAACATCAATGCCATACACATCATGGAGCGGCTCCAGCACACGCAGCCTCATCTGCCTTACATAATGCTTCAGCGCCGTTTCATCCGACTTCATCGGTACGTCTGAATATGTAACGAAAAACTTCTCCTTCTCACAGGTCTTCAAAAGTTCCATGTTTTCTACACAGCGGTTCATGGCCGCACATGCATCCGGTGCAATGATACAGTCCAGAAAATTATAGCCGCCCTCCACCGCACGTTCCACAAGGGCCCGGCAGTACTCGCACAGCAGACTCGTCATGTAATATGTCCCGATCTCTATAGATCCGGTCCGTGGTGCCCTTAAACGCACGGAAAAACACCCGGGCAGGTTCAGCAGTACTTCCGGTATCATACTGCACACGTCCCCGACCGCAATCTGTCCCTTTTCGCACGCCGCTTTCACCAGATCATTGTTGCACTCCTGAAGCAATTGCTCCAAATCATACAGATGCTTCAAATCTTTCATAAATACGATCGCCTCCTTTTTCTGTTCATGTAAATCCCCGTTACAGTGTAACTGTTCAGGACCATGAACAGTTACGCCGCAAGCCCATGAAAATCGCCTTTGGCGATGGGGCTTGCTTCTGGCTGTTCTACGTTTTCGTACGAACTGTGCAGTAAATGCACAGTCCTGTACTGAACAGTTACGTTACAGTTTCAATGCCTCCAAAATCTCGTCCGCCCCTTTCATCAGCAGGGAATCTTCCGGCAGTTCGAATACACTTTTCCCCTGAATATCATTCACAATCTGGGCCTCATCATTTTTAATCTGTATGAATGGTTCATCCGGAAACGGGCTCTCCATTGGAATAACGGTCTGTGTAATCCGGTTGACCGCAACCCCCAGCTTCTCATACATCACGAGCCGGTCGGCAACCTCCTTGATCGTCTGGATAACCTGCATCCCTTTCCTGCTCTGGTCGGTTATGAGAAGCAGGTGTGTCACCTGTTCCATGACGCGCCGGTTCACCTGCTCGATCCCGGCCTCCCCATCAATCACCACATAGTCGAACTGCCCCGCCAGCATGGAAATTACATCCCTGAGATAAGAATTAATGGCACAATAACAGCCGGACGATTCGGGCCTTCCGATTGCAACAAACGCAAACCCGTTTTTTTCATCCATCATATCGAGAATACGGAACTTCGCCTCCGATAGGATATCCTGTGTTTCCTTCAGTTTCTCCGATACCCCGTCCGTAATCTCCAGACGGATATCATCCAGTGTCTCCTTAACCTCTGCATCAAGGGCTGTCGCAAGCCCCACTGCCGGGTCCGCATCAATCGCAAGTACCTTTGCCTCCGGATACCGTTCTGTAAGCCTGCGCACGAGCGCTGCCGCAAGAGAGGTCTTTCCCACGCCGCCTTTACCTGTGACGGCTATTACTTTTGCATTTCCTTCCATTTTGCTCTCCTTTGCCTGTTTAATCCGCACTAATGTTCTACCGCTTCTTTTGATGCAGTGCACGCATCCCCTCCACTTCATCACAGATTACTTTCAAATCACATGTTCCACAGTTCATCGGCATCCCCTTTAAAATATGGTTCAATGCTTCTGTCACCGCCTCCGCCTGCCCTGCCTCCTTTTGAAACGGTACAAGCGAATACAGTCCGGTCAGAAACAGAACCTGTACAGATTGTATTCCCGGATTTTGCAGGTACTTTCTGATATATACAGCTCCAAGCTTTTCAAAACTAATCCCCGCTTTCAAAGCCTCCCTGCTGACTCTTGCCTGCTCCTTGCTGCTCTTTGCCGATGTTCTGACCATATATCCCCTCGGATAGACGTGGTACCTGACATATTCCAGATCACGGATAAACCGATAAGCCGCCTCCTCATTAAGTCCCTCCCAAACCGACGGATCAGCAGTAAGAAAAACAATCCTCGCAAACGATGCATCCCCCTTCAGTTCACTTAATTCCGGCCCATAAAGAAGCACTTCATTTTTTCCGCCTCCATCCAAAGCAGAAGTCACACATGTGTAATTGACAGATTCACAGTTACCTCCGCCCAGTTCAAAAGCGGCATCACGCAGCATGATCATTTCCCCCGAAGCAGTCTCCTCCCAGCACTTCTTCTCATCGTACGGATAACAGCGAGGTGTGTATGCCGATAAATATTCCCTCGTGTTTCGAATAATTTCATCGTATAATTCCATCTCATCCCCCTTACTTTTAAGCATATTTACCGAATTTACTTTCTAATTTCATGCTAACACGGGGTAAATGCACAAAAAAGGAACGAATCCACTGATCCGTTCCTTTTTGGGACTATTTGAGGGATTCGTTCCTGTTTATATTCTGGCATCTTTCCCGTCCAATCTCTTCTCCATCACTTCATAAACAAGCACAGCATCATTCATCACACCCATCCGTTCATGCTTTACTGTATGATACCCCGATTTCTCATATAAACAGCATGCCGGCAGTGACGCATCGACCAGCACACTGTCATACTTTTTTCCGATCTCTTTTTCGAGCTTCTCTATTAAAAAGGTTCCATATCCATTCCCCTGATACTCAGGAAGTATATAAACTCTGGTGATATGGTTTTCTTCTATGCTTCCGGTCCCTATAACCTGCCCATCATGTACCAGCACCCAGACATTTCCATCGGCAATATCCTTCATGACTTTCTCTTCACTATGGAACAGCAGGAAAAAAGTAACCACCTCTTCCGGATAATATCTAGGATATACTTCTTTCACCGTTTTAGACACTACATTTATAATCACGTTAGAATCTGACAATTTTTTTATGTTCCTTATCTCCAATTTTCCACCAGCCCCGTGGCTTCTGCTCATAACGATATTCCCCTTTCTCAAAATCCCGTCTTACTTTTTCTGTCCTGTTTTCATCTGTAAGCATATTATAATATTTTTCTTTGGAATATACCATACAATTAACGTTGATATAAATAGAACAATGGAAAATTACATGGTATAATGATGTCAATGACAAAAGGAATTTTATACACTTAAAATTTATGAAAGGGCAAAATGTAATCACATGAACATAAACTACAAGTTCAAGCCAAAGAAAATAACTAACATTCTATATTACAGTTTAATTTTATTAGGAGCGCTTTTAACGATTATACGCTGGATAAGCGCCTTCGACAGCCACATAGTTGTTATCAATGAAGAAATAAATTCCCATATTTCAAATTTATCATTAAGTTTGATAGTTTATCTGGCTATAGGCTTTACATGGACTTTACAGGGAATAAAATTTAAAAGGGTCGCCTTATTAGGAATAATAATTATTATAGCTAATATTTTATGTGAAACCGTTATGGGATTTATGAATACACCAGATATAGCCGATGCTGTGTATGGCGTTATTGGTACGGTCATTGCGTTTTGTTTTCTATCTGTATCTCAAAAATATGGCTTAAACGACATTCAAAAAACCGGTTAAGTTTTTAGTTATGGAAAAATAATATTTGTGGAGGATGATAATTTATGGCGTTAAGATTAGTAAAGGCAAGTGCTGAATATAAAAATTTAATTGTAAATATGTTGGAAGAATGGATTGATTATAATAATAACCATGTATCTGCCAATCATTCTCCTATGGCAATCTTCAAAAATGACTACCACGATTTTACATCTTATATTTCAAATTTAGATTATATAAAGGCTGAAGAAGGAAAAGTTCCTTCTTCCACATTTTTTTGTCTGGATGAAGAAAGAAATATTATGATTGGTGCCGTGAATATTCGCCACTATTTGAATGATTCTTTACTACAATTTGGAGGTCATATCGGTGATGGAATCCGGCCATCTGAAAGAAGTAAAGGATATGCCACAAAGATGATTGCTTTAGCATTGGAAGAATGCAAAGCACTTGGTATTCATAAGGTCCTGATGGTATGTGACAAAAATAATACTGGCTCTGCAAAGTCCATTCAAAACAATGGTGGAATTTTGGAAAATGAAATTCAAAATGAAGGAAAAACAGAACAAAGATATTGGATTGATATAGATTGATATAGTCACTCCAATGACATATTTGATATTGCAAAACATATACTAATGGATAAAAATGTACGGGTTTGTGCGTTCTCCCGCAATATTATTTCCCAAGGTGATACAAAGGTGGACATTTTCATCTTTGTGTATAATCTATAAATATGAATTTAGTGAGGTAAAAAAATCATGAAACATGAATGCAAAATAACAGTATTGGAAACAAAAGTTTTTTCGGATTATCAGAAGAAATATCTTGCTAATCCAAAATCAGGTCCTTGTCCTTGTTTTAAAGCGGGAGATACTTTTATATTAAAAAGAACACCTGAAAGAGATGACTTTTATCAATTAATGAATGGAGAGTTTTGCGGAGAAGCGTGGGATGCAATAAGCAGATATGTTTATACAGCATTACAAGGAGGTTCAATTATGCATAATTGGACAAATGACGAAAGAATGATGATCGCTTGCTGCAATGATGGGACAAGACCAGTCATATTTAAAATAGAAAGAATTGATATTCCAGAGAATGTGAAAGAACAAGAATGGTTAGATAAACAAAATTTTTCAAATACTGAAGAAAATGCTTACACTGGATAAATGACAGAATCACTGAGGGACCATTCAGTGATGAGGAAGTCCAAGAATGGCTCGATAGACAAATTTCCCGTTATCCAAAATGGAAATTTGGTTTATGGGCAGTCATTTTAAAGGAGACCGATGAAATGATCGGGCAATGCGGGCTTACAATGCAGCCCTGGAAGGATGAGGAGGTACTTGAAATAGGTTATCTTTTCGAGAGATTATATTGGCATAAAGGGTATGCCATCGAAGCGGCTAAGGCGTGTAAAAAGTATGCGTTTGAAGTATTAAGAGCAGAAGAAGTTTGCTCTATCATCAGAGATACAAATATAGCATCTCAAAACGTAGCCATAAGAAACGGGATGACAATGGCAGGCACATGGACAAAGCATTACAAGGGTGTAGATATGCCGCATTATCGTTATGTGGTTCAGCGCTGACATCAGGCATTAAAAATGGCTGATGAAAAACCAGTTGCCTTTAGCCAAATGAAAGTTGCGGGCGGAAATTATTTATATAGCCGGGAGGTTCTAAAACAATGTTTTTGCATAAAAAAACTGATTTTTATTCTTCAAATTTAAATGCTTACATTGCTCTGGCATCAGAAGGTGCACTGCATAATCTGCCTTTGATTTTTTGTGTTTTTGCTGAGAATTCCGATAATCACAAAGTGACCGCCGCAAACTTTCTATACGAATTTTTAAGTAAACTTTCTTTTGATGATATTTACAGAATTGATAAGCAAATGCGACAGACAACTTCAATGGAATGGAGCATCAACTGGAAGGAGTTAAACGTGGAAAGCTTTGTTACAAAACATATGTCAGAGGATGAAAAACGTGCAGTCTTTGTTTTTGCGTCTTTTCATCCAAACGGATATATCAGAGAACAGGCTATCTACGCTTTGGGTAAATATAAGGATGCCCTCCCCTTTATTCTTCTAAGGTGTAATGATTGGGTTTGTCAAGTGCGTCAGGCGGCATTTAATGTGTTTACCCAGATATTGGCATATTCCAGTGAAGAGGAAATTGTTCATGCGCTTCCCCTTATGGAAAAATTACGTAGGAGCACACGGTACGGGTATGATACTATTCTGCCGGTTGTAGTCAATCTCTTTCGGATCAACGGCCAATTGATAAAACGAGGGTTAAACAGTACTGATTTTAGGGCAAGAAAATTTTGTATATCAATCATTAATCATCTGGATAAAATAGATAACGACTACCTGATGGATTACATTTTTCATGAAAAAGACCCCTTTCTACGAAAAACGGTTTTTCAGATATTACTAAAAACAAATGCAGACAGCACCGAAATACTGGAGTTAAGCAAATGCTTTCTGAAGGATAAGTATCCGCCGAATCGCATCTTAGCATTACAGTACTTAATTGATAATCACTCCAATGACTTATTTGATATTGCAAAACATATGCTAATGGATAAAAATGCACAGGTTCGTGCGTTCTCCCGCAATCTTATTTCCCTGGGTGATACAAAGGTGGACATCCGCCAAATTTATTTGAATCACCTTTATGTAAATACATCAATTAGTATTTATGGACTGGGGGAAGTTGGATCTGCCGAAGACTGTGAACTTATTGAGAAGTATTTAGCAGATGACAGGGTTTCTGTTGTTCGTGCCGCAATGACGGCATTAATGCGGTTAAATACAGAAAAATATCTGGCTAATATAACAGATATGCTGGCCGCAGATAAATCTGGCATAGTCAAAACAGCAGCGATACTGCTCAAATTGAATAGAGAGTACGATTTTGAAAAAGTATCAGAAATCCTTAATAACTCATCAAATGAGAACACAAAAATAAAATGCGCCACGCTTCTGTTTTTGAGCGGTAAATGGCAATCGCTGATTTATACTCTTATGCTCCTTGGCAGTGGCTGTGAGAAATTAGAAAATCTATGTCAAACACAAATCAGCAGATGGATATTTACATATAACCGTTCCTACGCTGTTCTCTCTAAAAATGATAAACAAACAATTATTGAATTACTACAGGAAAAGGCAAAGTACCTAAAGCCCGAAGCGAAGAAACAAATTATGTTTTTGGCTAAATAATGATGTGATTTTATGGGGGAGTCCACTGATGGAACAATATTTAAAAGAAACCTCTTTGTTAAACTTTTCTGCCGAAAATATTCAGAAATTAATAAGGGACAGGCAATGGGAAAATATAGATGAGTACAATCGCATAAAGAAGATATACAATTTTGTTCGTGATGAAATCCTATTTGGTTACAATATAGATGATCATATCCCCGCGTCAAAAGTGTTGTCTGATGGGTATGGGCAATGTAATACAAAGGGAACATTATTTATGGCCCTGCTCCGCGGAGTTCATATTCCATGTCGTATGCATGGATTTACAATTGATAAGAAATTGCAAAAAGGGGCAATGACAGGCCTTGTATACAAAAACGCTCCCAAAAATATTTTACACAGCTGGGTCGAGGTATATTTGGATGGGATATGGTATGAATTAGAGGCATTTATATTAGACAAAAAATATCTTTCACAATTACAACGTATAAACTCAATATGCTCAGGTGCCTTTTGCGGGTATGGTGTTGCTGTAAAGGATTTTCATAATCCTGTAATTGATTTTGATCGAAACGATACCTATATTCAGAGCGAGGGCATTAACCATGACTTCGGAATTTATGATTGTCCGGATGAGTTACTAAAAGATCATAATCAAGAACTGTCAGTACTTAAAGGCTTCTTGTATAGAAATTTGGGAAGGCATTTAATGAATAACAATATCAGAAAAATAAGAAATGCTGAATAACAACTTGAATGTTTGTGACCGATTGTCTAAACTTGAGGAAGGGATTCAATGATTATTCAAATGAACGGTAGGAGGGATTTTATGTTTAAGATGTTTAAAAATTCTTTTTGGGTGCCCTATGAAAATGGCGGTATTTATCCGACTGTTGCAAAAGCGCAACAGGCAATTTCTAAATACTGTGAGGAAAATGGATACTCCTATTCTTTTAATGGTGATGATGAAGTTATAATAAATGAGAAAACATATGAAATATATCGAGGATACGAGAATGGGAGCCGGGGAAGTTATGGAATTAAGTGCAGAGAAAGATAATTAAATGATAATTCACAGTTTGTCCAGAAAACTTAGAAGTTGTAGAGGAGGGTTCATAATGAAAAAAATTGGATTAGGCGTTGCAATACTACTTTTTGCAATTGTAATTTCCTTTTCTTCATCGGGTATGGGATTGCTTGCTATCGGAATAGGTGTCGTTGGATTAATTTTTTCAATCATTGGATTTATAGAACATCAGTAAAATAACTTACAGTTTGTGGTAAGGAAAATTTGAATATGGAGAGATAGCGTTTATAAACCCTCTGACGTTTTGACTAAGTTAAAGGATTGTATCCATAAATTAAAGGAGAGTAGTTATGGAAGTGAGAATAAATACACTATCACCAGAACTGTTTCTGGATTTATACACGTCAGTTGGATGGGAAGCGCCATGTATTGGACAAGTCGAAAAGGCTTTGAGCAATACTATTGCAACATTTACAGCTTATGATAAAAAACAGCCGATAGGAATGGTGCGGTTGATTGGAGATGGGGGTATGTCATTTTATATCAAAGATTTTGTTGTAATACCAGACTATCAGGCAATGGGAGTAGGAACGTTGCTAATAGAATGTTTAGAAAATTATATAAGAGAAAATATCAATCCTGATTGGGCTGTCAGTTTAGAATTGATTAGTACGAAAGATGCACTCTTGTTTTATAAGAAAAAGGGATTTGAAGAAAGACCTTGTGAATGGGATGGTCCGGGAATGTTCAAAATGATTTTATAAATCCCAGTTAGATTTGATGATATCGGCATCGGCATTGAAAATTATTACAGATAGCTTTCCGCACAAAAAGGAAAGCTGCTGACCGGCGCAGTCATATGAGCCCCGGACAACAGCAGCTTTCTTTTTTATGCTTTTATTTCCTCTTTTCTGAACACCCGTGAAAATAAGAATCCCCCGAAGATCCCCCCATTTAATATCAAAGCCGGAACCAGCATCGCCCAGCTGACCGACTGGTCCTGAATGACTGATGCACTGTAGCTCCCAGATATAACCGGAACAAGATTATTATTCAAAAAATGTAAAATAACAGGGACCCATATATTTTCAGTCTTCATATATGCATATGCGAAGAATATTCCCAGAGTGATGCAGGTGATCTGCTGTCCTGCCATACTGATTATTCCATCAGCAGGATTCGTATAGTAAAAGAAGTTCACCGGCATATGCCATAATCCCCATACAACGCCCAGAAGCAGCACACCGGCACGCTTTCCGAATCTTTTTTCCAGAAGCGGCTGCAAATAATATCTCCAGCCATATTCTTCTCCGAAAAAAGCGATAAACGCGAAGAAAAAGTTAACCAGAATGCTGATCAGCATTACCCATGTAAGAGGGTTTACTGCAATCTCACCCAGCATCCACAGCTGTCCTGATACCCCATAGGATATCGCCGTCCGCAGAATATAAAGCACTACAAAAAGCAGGATGCAGAATACAGACAGTTTTGCATTTTTACCTCTTAAACCATACCGTGAACGGCGCTCTTTTTTATCCGTCAGAAGCAGGATACCGCATACAATACTGCCGCCTATAAGGATAAACTGGCAGATGAGTAACCAGTTTCCCCCGATCCCAGTCACACTGCATATAGCACACAGGATCATCAGGGCAGTCGCGATCAGATAAGAGACAAAAAATCTGCGCGGCATATTACTGTCAGTTTTTCTTGTGATGAGATATGCCAGCATGACGCCTGCTGCCGGATAAAGCATCTGTGCATTCGGAAAAACACTGACATCCTTTCCGGCCGAGTAACTATACCCCATAAGCACACCCAGCAGATAAGTGATACCATATGCGATAATCACAAATATCAGAAGCTGCTTCTTTTCTATTTTTGTCAGTTTCATATTGTATCCGTCCCCTCTATTTAATCAAAAACTGTACAAGCTTCATATCCTCGTCAAAACCAATGGTAAACTGGATCTTCCCGTCTTCATATGTCCCTACCATGACAGCCCCGCCGTACTCGGCACCCGTCTTTTTATCCTTGCTTCCCATAACTACGGTCTTGCTGATCTCCTTAAACTCACCACATTTGTCTAAAAAGGGATCACACTGCTCTTTATATTCTTCATAGGTCAGTAAATCTTTGAACTCCTGTGTTCCCATGTCACATATTCCTTCATAATCACGGTCATTAAACAGCTCAATAGCCTTCATCGCCTCACTCTTTACCGTTTCCTCATCAAACTTATCCGACAGCTCTGTACCGGCACTCTGGCAGCCTGTCAGCGCTGCTGTCAAAAACATTGCCGCCGCGAGGATACTCAAAATCTTTGTCATCCTTCTCATTTTACACTTCTTTTTCATCACACATCACTCCTTTTGTCTGTTCTTATTTGCTTTGTTACAAAACTAACTGCTTCTGGCAAACAGCAGTGTTACGGAAAACATCTGTCCATCCGTCTGTATCTGCATCTCTCCCTGATATTTTTCCACTGCTTTTTTTACATTCTGCAGCCCGATTCCTTCGTGTCCTGACTTTGCAGATTTTCCTTCCTGATAGGGCACGTACAGCGGGTTGCTGATCTTCACAATGGTGAAATCCTGAATTTCCTCTCCGCGGATTTTCAGCCGGAAGTCATCGTGCCCCCGCCCGGCTTCCACGGCATTTTCCAACAGGTTGGCGAAAATGGTTGTGATATCAATATCGGCTATAAACTCCAGTCCGATTCCTCCCAGATTGCAGTCCACCCGGTCCTGGGGAATTCCTTTTAGCTTATCATTCAATATAATATTAAGCATCCTGTTCTCTGTATAGAACTTCATGCCCATTGAATTCAGCATGGTATGGACGTCATCGATATATTCCCGGTCTTCTATTTTATACTTCTGCTCAATAGCATTAAGATGATTTCGTATATCATGAATAATAGTCCTGGATTTATCATAGTTTTTTTCCATCTCCTTATAATACTGCAGTGTCAGCTCCCTCTGCTGCTCCATCAGTTCCACCGTATGCCTCAATTCCTTATTCTTTGCCACATCATACCAGAAATACAGGCAGTACAGGTTCATCACGATTAAAAGCAGACCAAACACAAGGCACCAGTAGTAGCCATATCTGACAAAGAAAACATCTCCTGCAATCAGATACATAAATATCAATATCGCGCTGAACATCGGAACAATAACCATTCCTTTTATTTTCAGATGCGGTGCATCCTGAAATCCTTTACGAATCACATATCTTAAGATCAATGTCATGCCGATCAGCAGGATACACCTTAATGTCTCAAGCATTAAAATATACGTCTGTAATTCCACCTGAAGAATGGAAAAGATGTCTGCCGCTATCATCAATGCCATATACTGTGCCAGCATCAGAAATGCATGGTACATAATCTGGCATACCATCCCCATTTTACTGTGGAAGTAAAGCAAATAACCTGTCAGAACATTCCATACTGCAAGAACCAGAATAGTCAAAAGATCATTTCCCAGCATTGGAAGGAACAGCGCCAGTGCACCGTATATAATCCAGGCAGCCGCCTTTTTCCATCTCTTCTCCTCTATCCCTCCCGGAATCGCACGGGTCACACTCATAACACAGCCAATCAGTACAGCCATATCAATGATTTGGATAAAGAATAAAACCACTGTATTCATTCCCTTTTTCCCTCCAATCTCCCTGCAAGATAATTCAGAAGTTCCTGTTTCCAGACTTTCTGCTTTTTCTGGGCCAGAGGGATTTCCATTCCGTTATCCAGCAGAATCCTCCCCGTCAGAACATTTTTTACATGAAGCATATTCACGACAAAACTCTGGTGGGGCATGGAAAAACCAAATGGTTCCATCCGCTCTGCAACACTGCCGATTTTCTCCTGCATCGTATATCTGCCGTTCTCCGTAACAATCTGCACTTTCCGGCTCAGATATTCAAAATAATAAATTTCTTCCACAGGAAGGCACAGAAGCCCCTGTCCAGTCTGGAAATCCAGTACTTCTCCCTTCGAAGTGTGAAGGTAATCAAATATATCTTTTAAAACCTGACTGATTTCCTGCCTGTTAACCGGCTTTATCAGATACTGGAACGCATGGACCCTGAATGCGCCTGCCACATAATCCCGGTAAGCCGTCAGATACACAATCTTAACGGATTTGTCCATTTCCCTGATACGCATTCCCGTCTCAATCCCATTCATCCCGTTCATATCAATATCCAGAAATACCGCCTGACACGGCTGGTAATTCTCAAGCAGTTCCTCTCCTGACGTGAAACACTCTGTCATCAGCGCAGGATTACACTCCCGTATGATAGAAGCCACCAGTTCTGCCGTCTTTTTATCATCATCGCATACTGCGACTCTGTACATATGTTTTCTCCCTTTCCTTTGTTGATTGTTATTGAGCGTGTTTGATAAATCATGTATACGGCTGATTGTCACAATTCGGGAGATATTTGAGCCAAATTTTTGAGGCGTAGTGGTTCTACGTTGATAAAATTTGGCTCAAATAGGTCCTGAAGTGGGGCGGTCAGACGTGTACAATGAATTATCAGACACGCTCTAGTGTAACATAGTCTGTCAAATTGTAAATATGTACTGCATGATTGACAAAAACAATGTATCAAACGACCAACAGACTAAAAAAGGACGGCAGTATCTGCAAATCATACAAATACTGCCGCCCTTCTTATCTTCCTCTTACAAGGAGCAATGACTCCGTCCCTCTGTTGTTATTTTACCTTTTTCCTCCATGCTGCCGCAAATGTGATTCCAGCCAGGGCAAGTACGGCCATGACTGCCGGTACAACAGGTGATGCACCGTCTCCGGTTTTTACGCTTGTACTTGTTGTTCCGGTCTTTACAGGTGTTTTTCCAGCCGGGGAATTTCCGTCTGAACTCTGGTCCTTATTTCCACTGCCGTTCCCCGTACTGCCGCTGTTGCTTCCATTATTATTTCCGTTGCCGCCCGGTTCCTGATTGTCATTGCCGTCGCCGGACCCTCCGTCTTTCTTTACAAGCTTCTCCATCGCCTGTGCCAGTTCTGCTGACGTCTTATCCACTGCACTCTGGTCGGAAACATTCTCATCTGAGTTAATTTTCTTTGCATTCTCGAAAGCAGCAGTAAACGCCGATGCGCTTTCCTTTGTATACTCCTCCGTCTTAATCATGGAAGCCTTTGCAAGCTGGATGAGTAATTCTGTCTTGTCGGCCCTGTTTACTACTTTCCCCAGTAATGTTTCTAAACCAGATATTGCTGCCTTTAAAGCCTCTTCATCTGCCTGGCCGGAATCTGCAAGCTGCTTTGCCTCATCTCTTAACTCCTGAAGGCCTGAGATGCTGTCCGGTGTATATTTCGCCTGCTCCATAAGAACTGCATCCGCTTTTGCTATTGTGCTGTACAGCTGCGCCAGCAGTTGTGACAGCTGTTCCTCAGACTTTTCCTGCAGCCCGGCCGCTGCCGTACTCAGGTTATCAAGTGCTGTATTAACTCTGTCCGCATCTGCCGATGCTGTTTTACTTCCTCCTTCAATGTCTGCCGGCACGGCCTCTGGTTCTGCTTCGTTTTGCTCTGCCTCGCTGAGTTCCTGTAAAAGTGCTTCGCCTTCTTCGACAGCTGTTTCAAATATCGCCCAGCTGTTCTGTGTATATCTGCCTGAATTCAGGACTTCGGCGGACTGTATGGCCTGTGTAAGCCCTGCTATATTTGCAGTTCCCGGATTCAGATTTCCTACGGCTTTCAGCACCTCGATTGCACCTGCTGCCATTTCATGTTCTTTGGCCATGCCGCTGTCCAGTATCTGCTGTACCTTTGCGATTGCCTCATCCAGCTGTGCGGCTGCCTCCTCTGTGGCGTTTGTACGGTCAGCCTCTGCTGCGGCTGCCAGAATGTCTTCCGCATATTTCTTTACTGCCGCGGGCTTTAGTTCTTCTTTCCTGCTCATCAACTCATCATATGCCTTATTGACTGCTGTCTGGTCTGCATCTTTATCTGTTAGGATTTCTTCCGCCCTGGTACGCGCCGCATCAAATGCCGCATAACTTTCTTCCGTATAACCGTCACCTGTAATATCCTTTACTTCATCAAATAAGTCCTGCAGTGCCGATTTGTCAGCCTGTGGTACTTCTTCCTTTTTCACAAGGCCGTCAACTGCATCGTTCAGCTGTTTAGTTACAGAATCAATCTCATCCTGAAGAGATTCGTCTGTAATCAGCATTGCATTCTGCAGCGCCTCCATCAGCTTTGCAACGCTCTCTTCTGTATATGTCTCCAGTTCATCGTTTCCGATTGACAGCACTCTGAGCATTGCTTCTTCAAATTTGCTGTGATCTCCTGCTTTTACCCGGATCTCATAGCTCTTTGTTTCGACATTGCCGGAACGGTCTTCTGCTTTATAAAGCAGCTTATATGTACCTGCCTTTTCTAATTTCACAGTCTTTGCTTCCGTCTTTCCATTCTCCCCGGTCAGTGCGGCAAGTTCGCTTCCGTCCGGTGCCGTCAGGACGGTCTTTAACGTAACAATTGTACTGTTATCCGCCGCCTGTGCCGCCGGTATCGTGTAATCCTTGTTCATTGTTCCGGTACCGGCCGGCTCGGATTCCAGCTGTATAACCGGTTTGATTGTATCAATCGTCTGAAGCTCCCTGTTTGCAAGCATGGAAACCTGTTTTGCCGTCAGGGCCTTGCTGTACATACGTGCCGTAGAAATTGCGCCGGTCATTGGTGACTGAACACTGCCGTTAGAACCGGAATCTCCGCCGATTACATAATATTGTGAACTCTTGGCCGGTGTCTTCACCTTGCCTGTTGCTTCTCTCGAGGCAATCTTAACGCCGTTTACATAAAGTGTTACTTTACTACCGTCATAAGTGATGACTCCATGATTCCACTCACCGTATTTTAAAGCACCTGCCGCCGTCGGTTTCTGATAGGAGCCCCCGACATGTACCCATGCCTCCAGGCTTGCCGATTCATCGTCATAAGCAGGAATCTCAAAACCAATTCCTGCAGACTCCATATTGGCAAACAGGTCTACATAACTTCCGGAGAACTTGTCTACCTTAAACGTACTTTCAATTGTAAAGTCGTCATTTGTCTGATCATACTGCTCGGCTGACCAGTCTGTCAGAAATGCTTCTTCAGCTTTTCCGGTAAATCTGGCCGTATATTTCCCTAGCTCCTCGTCCATAGCTATATTACTGCCGTCACTTCCATAGAACGTATTGCCTGACACAGAATGATCTGAAATGGCTCCGTCTGAGAAATCTACATCCAGAAGGTCTGCTTTCGGCACACCCTCGACCATGTCATCAAATCCCGGCTCGGAAGAAGATTCCCCGGTTGTCTTAAATGTCTGTGACAGATAGTTTTCACTCACCTTCTGGTAGGCATCAATCGCATAAATCCTTACCTCATAAGACATTCCGCCTTCCAGGTCCGGAGCCTTCTGCGTGATCTGCTCCGGCATAGGCTGCAGATAATATTCAGACCATGTTTTGAATGTCTTCACGACTTTCTGTGTCTCCGTATTGATAAAGTCATATCTGTAGGAATGCACGATATCCCCTACGTTATTCTCTGCCACTTCTGCCTGGTCAAATGTCAGTTTTGCAGAATTCTCCCCAACCTCACTGACCGTCAGCTGTGCATCGTCTGCAAAATAAGGTGCCTGTGCAGATTCCGCTCTTTCGTCTGTATAAGGCAGCGTTTCCGTCACATCAAACGTCCATGTCTGGGGAATCCACTTGTCTGCGAGAAAATCATAGTTTTTAATCGTAACCCTGCTGCCGTTCGCCTCCACAACAAGTCCCTGTGCAATCTGGCTTGCATTAGGCGGTACAGAGCCATAGATCATCCCGGATTCCATTTCCATATAGGACAAAGTTACCGTGTTTACTGCCGTATAGCCGCCGTCCTGCCAGATACTTGTTGGCATGTTATTTGGACTGTGAATATGTCCGGAGAATGTCACCGCATGCGGATGGTTTTTAAAAATCTCATCCAGCCCGCTTCCATACCATTCCGTGGAAACGTAAAATGTGTTTTTAATCGGATGGTGGAAAAATACAAAAATCGGTTTGTCCGGTGTGTCTGCCTCCGCCTGCGAAAGCTGCTCCTCAAGCCAGTCCAGCGTATAGGTATAATTTCCGCCTCCCTGCTTTGTACCTTTGCCTGTCTCTGCATCCAGTTCCCCGCTTCCCGGACTCAGCGTGATAAAATGATACCCATTCACAACCTGATGGTCATTCGGCTTATTTCCCGTTGTCTCGGTAAATGCATCAGCGCTGTTATTCTCATGGTTTCCCATTGACGCGATCAGAGGTATTGTCAGATTCTCTTCTTTGATCTGTTTCCATGCCGCATACTCGCTGGCAGCCCCGTTATCTGTCAGGTCTCCGGCTACTACCATACGGTCCATGCCGGATTCACTAAAAAACGAAAATGCCTTCGCAAGTCTGCTTTTCTCCGTCGCCTTATCCTGGCGTACATGTGTATCGGATACGACTCCGAAACTAACTTCTGCAGCCGGATCAGATACAGAATCTATATCCCCCTCCGGTGAAATAAAGCCATTGGCCTCCATCGGCTGGCTGTCACTGCCTGTTTCCTGAGTCCCTCCCATATCCTGGGTGTTCTCATATGCGGGCTGGGCCACATTTCCGGCGGCGCTTACCGCAAGCACTGACGGTGATGACATCACGCCTGCCACAGTAAGGAACAACGCCAGTAATTTGTTGATTGTCTTCCCTTTCATTGCATTTTCCTCTCCTTCTCATCTTGAAAGTTGTCCCGTCTTTTATGGACGGCCACCTCTCACAGGTTAACGAAAGCAAATAAGAGATAAATCATTACGGTGTTAACACTTGGTTAATGTTTTTACTGCCTAAATAAAATTTTTGTATATTTTTTTAACATTTCCTTTTCGCTTTATATAAAACAGATGCTGCCGCAGAGGTCAAAGGAACTGTCAGGATCACCGCTATCGTCCCTGACAATCCCTGTCCAATCTCAATCGCCAGAAAGTCTGAGCTGACAAGCTGATGGTACTTGATCCCGTATCCTGTCAGGACCAGCAGCGTGCTCAGGCCGCTTCCAGTAAACGCGAGAATGAGCGTATTGCTCATGGTCCCGATCATATCTTTGCCAATATTAAGCCCGGACCTGAATAATTCTCCGCGGCCAAGCTCCGGACTCACGGCGTGTACCTCATATAAAGCAGATGCAATCGACATCCCTACATCCATCACCGCTCCCAGAGAAGCAATCAGTACTCCCGCAAAAAGTACCTGTGAAATCTGAAGATGTGTGTTCTTTGAAATCAGGACCATAAATTCTGTCTCGTCAGTATTGTATCCGGAGATATGAAGCACTGCTGCAAAAACTGCAAATATAACCCCTACCAGAATCACGCCTGACGCCGTACCGCAGATTGCCGCCATCGTTTTCCTGCCGGTCCCGTTCAGCAGGACCAGTGCACATGCTGTTGTCATGACAACCGTAAGGACTGCCATTACAACCGGGGAGTGCCCCAGATAGATCATCGGTATCATCCACATCACAATCGTAAATAAAGTAAACCCGAGTCCCAGAAGCGCTCGGATGCCCTTTTTCCCGCCGATGAGGATCATGAAAAAGAAAAACACAAGAATGATCCCATATATAGCAGGCGATCTGTAATAATTATAAATGACAAAGTAAGGAGCCGTAGCCTCGGGTTCATCCTGTGAAACAATCACCCTTGTGCCCGGCTTTACATAGATATTATTTGCCGCCGTCAGGTAGTTCTCCGTCTCCACTGTCTCTCCCTTATATTTCCCGCTTAACAGCTTAATCTTTGCAGTCTGCATCCCCAGATATCTGTCCGGATTTGTCTCATCCACAGTCAGTTCATCATTGCCTGTCTCCGTCACAATCCCCTTTTCATATGTAATATTCGTATTATTATAATGCTCGTACTGATCCTGAATCCCCCTGTTCCATATAATAACAGCCACGGAAAAAATCAAAATCAGTACAACACTGGACAATTCTGCCCGGTGAGAATGAATCCAATGATTCTTTTCCTTACTCACTTCTCCTTTTAATTTTGCCATCTGTTTTTCCTCTTTTCTTATAAATATATCCTGTATCTCTTTGATGCTGACACGGGATATCCTCTATTATAAAAATGAAAGATTAAAAACAGATCAAATATGGATTAAATATTCTGCTTCTGCCACCCGTCTGTAATCCCCGGGCACAATCAGAATGGGCACCCGGAAAAGATATTCCCGGGTGCCCATTCTTTCTTATATAAAATTATGCAAGCCCTATTCTCCCAGAGCTCTGACTTCCTGATATTTCCTCAGATCTGTATACAGCTCTCCCTTATAAGGGTTCTTCTTTGTCTTTACGATCCGGTAAATCATATACGCAAATACAGCCACGTTAGCCAGCAGTGCCAACAGGCTCATTACGAATAAAAATGTGGTATTCGGAGCTGCGCCTGCCACCTGATAGATTCCTGCGTCTTTGAGCATGGTAATTCCGTCAGATGCCAGAATTCCTTCCTGA
This sequence comes from Faecalicatena orotica, assembly GCF_905197545.1. Lineage (NCBI taxonomy): Bacteria > Bacillati > Bacillota > Clostridia > Lachnospirales > Lachnospiraceae > Faecalicatena > Faecalicatena orotica. Next base: position 46,826 of record NZ_CAJJZH010000013.1, on the reverse strand, counting down.
ATTGCTGCATCCGCAATGGCCTTGCTGGATGTGGAATGGACGAGCCATCTGCTCGCATCCTGAAATGCAGGGAATGTCTGGGCAAACATGCACCACAGGGCAAGTGTATGTGCCCGATGCTGGAGCCATGCCCCTTTACCAATCGTAAATGCACATACCGTAGGTGCCAGCAGAAGTGCGAATCCGCAGTACCATGCATGGGTAGGCAGGCAGTTGTATGTATAGGCGAAGTTCCACAAATCATAAGCCACGATCCAGAACCACATCATATCCGGCCAGAGCATATCCCTGCTGTTGTCCTTCGCAGTTTTCTTGCGGATACAGATTCCGAACCATCCTGTAATCGTGATAATATTCAGGATTCCTGCAATCCCGTTCATGATATTCCATGAACCGCCGACATAATACTGGACCTGGTTGTTCATATATTCTACAACCGGAGTTGCATACTGGCTGATCTGGAAATCTCTGGAGCATGCTTCCAGAATATTAATTGCAAGAATCAGTGGCGGAAAACACAATGCAATCTTGTTATGCTGCAGTTTTTTGATATGGCGGATACACCAGAAACCGATACACCCTGCTGTAGACGAATATACTTTTGCAAGATGGAACCAGTCCATATAGGACGTATCTTTCAAAACGGTCAGCCACAGGACCGTCAGAACAACCGGCAGAACCACGAAACATCCGAATCCGACCCATTTAAAGCGGCGGCTTAATTCATTTGCCGCAAACAGTGACACAAACACACCAATCCATACGAGCCAGACTAATATATCCGGCACATTTTCTGTAAATACAAACATAATAACACTCCTCTTCTCCCATTCCTCTTAACAGGCAGCTATTTCCTTAATATTAAACTCATTCCCCGCTGACAGATATGTATTCTCACTCCCGCAGTACGGACATATCTTCTTATATTCCAGTGTTGAATATGTTTTCTGGCAGTCCTCACAAAGGGTAACCGCCGGAATCGTCTCAATTTCCAGCTCTGCCTCTTTTAATAAGTCCGATCTTACGCGGAAATACTTCCAGCAGTCGGTAAGATAATCGGGTATAACGCCGCTCACCTCACCGATTTCCAGCGTGACGGAAGCGACTTCCGTCAGCTTTTCTTCCCTGCCGATCTCCTCGATGGTTCGGACAACATGCGTGACAAGACCTAATTCATGCATATCTCATTCATCTTCTTCCTTATTTTTTATTACGCATTATCTTAATCTGACGCTTCGCTGCATAAGGCAGGATTGCCTTCATCTTGTCTTCGCTCTTCATCATTCTGCTTGCATCAGGCAGTTCCCTGCTTAGATGGATTGCATCAAATTCACATTTCGTTGTGCAGACACCGCATCCGATACAACGGTTTTCGTCCACCACTGTTGCGCCGCATCCGAGGCAGCGTGCCGTCTCCGCTTTCACCTGCTCCTCTGTAAATGTAAGACGTGTATCGCGGAATGTAGTCTTCGCATCGATACCGGACTGATGTCCCGGAACCTGTCTTGCAGAATTATCATAACTGTCTGAAGGGATATCCAGCTTCTTCTTATCCAGTTCCACAAATTCCCGTCTGTTGCGTCCGATCGTCAGACTCTGCCCTTCATGTACAAAACGGTGGATCGATACTGCCGCCTCTTTGCCCGCTGCAATCGCATCGATTGCAAACTTCGGTCCTGTATAGACATCGCCGCCGACAAAGATATCCGGCTCCGCAGTCTGGTACGTCAGGGAATCTGCCACTGCTCCGTTCCCGCGTCCCAGCTCCACTTTCGAGCCTTCCAGAAGATTTCCCCAGATAATGCTCTGGCCGATACTCATGAGAACATTTTCACATTCCACTGTCTTGAGTTCGTTTTCATCATACTGTGGGCAGAACCGTCCATCTGCATCGAAAACGGAAATACATTTCTTAAACACGATTCCTGTCACTTTTCCGTCCGCAGTCAGAATTTCTTTCGGTCCCCAGCCGTGGTTTACGGCAATGCCTTCACCCTCAGCCTCTTCCACTTCATCCGCTGCTGCCGGCATGGAATCCTTATCCTCCAGACAGTACATGGATACGTCTGAACTACCCGCACGCACGGCACTGCGTGCAACATCAACGGCCACATTTCCGCCGCCGACAACGATGGTACGCCCTGTCAGGCCTGTCGTCTCATCCGTATTGACCATATGGAGGAATTCTACTCCCGTCAGCACGCCCACTGCCTCTTCGCCAGGAACTCCTGCTTTTCTTCCCCCCTGGCATCCAATTGCAATATAAAATGCTTTATAATCCTGTGCACGGAGTTCTGCAAGTGTTACGTCTTTTCCAACTTCTACACCGCACTTAAACTCGACGCCCATCTCACGCAGGACTTCAATCTCTGCATCCACAACATCCTTCTCAAGCCTAAAGCCCGGAATTCCGTGCGTCAGCATTCCGCCTGGATGACGATGCTTTTCAAATACAGTGACCGGATACCCTTTTTGTGCAAGGAAGAAGGCACAGGACATTCCGGCCGGGCCGGCACCGATAACGGCTACCTTCTGCGGATACATCTTTCCGATCTGGTTGACCATCGGCGGGATGTAACGTGTCTCTGCATTCAGTTCCTGCATGGCAATGAATTTCTTCACTTCATCAATCGCCACTGCCTGATCAATTTCGCCCCTTGTACATGCCTGCTCACAGCGGCGGTTGCAGATACTTCCGCAGACTGCCGGGAACGGGTTTTCCTTCTTGATCAGTTTCAATGCATCCAGATATCTTCCCTGAGATGCCATCTTAATATATCCCTGCACCGCAATATGTGCCGGGCAGTTCGTCTTACACGGAGATGTTCCTGTATCATAACAGTTGATCTGGTTGTCGTCCCTGTAATTTTCATTCCACTTCTCCGGTCCCCATTTCACGGCATCCGGAAGCTCCTGCTTCGGATATACGACCGGGCCCTCCTTCGTACAAAGCTTTTGTCCCAGTTTGGCTGCGCCGGACGGACAGTATTCCACACACTGTCCGCATGCCACGCAGTTATCGGCATCCACTCGCGCGATATAAGCGGAACGGGACAAGTTTGGCGTGTTAAAAAGCTGTGAGGTGCGCAGAGCATAACAGGAACAGACACAGCAGTTGCAGATGGCAAAGATCTTATCTTCCCCGTCTATGTTGGTGATCTGGTGTACCAGCCCGTTGTCCTCTGCACGCTGAAGAATCTCCATCACTTCTGCTTCATCGATATACCTTCCCTTCCCTGTCTCGACGAGGTAATCCGCCATATCCCCTACACCAATGCACATATCGTCCTCAAGATGCCCGCAGCCTTCCCCCTGGATCCTGCGTGAACGGCGGCAGGAACAGGCACCCACTGCATATTTCCCTTTATACTTCTGTACCCAGTGGGATATATGTTCCACACTGACAGATTTCTGCTCCGTCGGAATCGCTTTTTCCACCGGAATCACGTGCATTCCTACCCCGGCCCCGCCAAGAGGCACCATCGGTGTGACTTTCTCCAGCGGAAGGCGTGACATTCTCTCGAAAAACCGTGCGATCTCCGGATGTTCTTCCACCTGTTCCTTATTCATGTTCATAAATTCCGCACAGCCCGGTACGAACATCGGAAGTATGTACTGCTTATGGTGGTCAGCATTCTCCCAGTTATATTCCAGAAGACCGATCACACTCATTTCCTGCAGAAGTTCTTCTGTCCGCTTCAGCGGTTTTTTACACTTCTTTGCGATCTCCTGCGCGCTGGCCGGTTTGCGTACCTTCATGGCCAGCGCCACTTCCGCCATCTCATCCGTAATTACACAGGCAAGCCCCCAGTATTCCGGATCATCCACAGTCACCTTGTGCCCGATACGGTCCGTAATCTTCTGCCCCAGCTTTAATATTAATTTTCTCTCTTCTGCCATCACTTTCACTCCTTCCCCCGGGTATATCCATACCCGGATTCAGACAGCCGTCTTTACGACTGCCAGCCTCTCACTTCTTCCTTCAGCCAGTTGGTCCATTCCTCTATCCCTTCCCCTGTGCGGGCACAAATTGGAATAATCTTTGCATTGGGATTCCTCATCAGAATGTTCTTCCGGCATTTTTCCATATCAAAGTCGAAATACGGGAGCACATCGATCTTGTTGATCAGCACCACATCACAGATGGAAAACATCAGGGGATACTTCAATGGCTTATCATCCCCTTCCGGCACACTCAGGATCATGGCATTCTTAACTGCCCCTGTATCAAACTCTGCCGGGCAGACAAGGTTTCCCACATTCTCCAGAATCGCCAGGTCAAGATCCCCGGTCTTTAGCCCTTCCAGTCCCTGACGCGTCATATCCGCATCCAGATGGCACATTCCCCCTGTATGAAGCTGGATTGCCCTCACACCAAGATTGGAAATCGTCTCTGCATCCACATCTGAATCGATATCCGCCTCCATCACGCCGATCTTCAGTTCGTCTTTCAGCTGTTCGATTGTCCTCGATAATGTCGTCGTCTTACCCGACCCCGGGGAAGACATCAGATTTAGCAGAAAGACTTTTTTCTCTTTCAGCTCGCCTCTTAATTCCTGTGCCCGTTTATCATTGTCTGCAAATACACTCTGCTTGATTTCCAGTACCCTGAATTCTCCCATCTCATTTCCTCCTTCATTCAGTAAATCTGGCTGTACCAGATAATGTTATCTTTTTAACATTATACTATGCCACGAAATACATGTCAATTTCAGCCTTTATTTTTGTGCACTATGCTGTTATTTCGGAACGTTTTTCGTGCATTTCCACCTTATGTTTTCAATGTGGTTTCTGGTATAACCACATCCACGATTCAGAAAATAGTTTATTTACGAAACGAATGCTTCATCTTTCTTCAATATAAAAAAACACATAACAAAATGCCCTTTCAGTAACAGAGCAATTTGTTATGTGGTTTTTGTGTCAGTCATTCTTTTATAATTATATCTGTCAAAGACTGTACAGTCAGGATATCATTATGTTGCTGTTTTCCCGTACGGTCCACCAGTATAGGCCATATTCCCGCCGCCTGTGCACCCAAAACATCTGAATCGTAAGAATCCCCGATGTGGACCGTCTCCTCCGCCCTGCATCCGCTTATCTGCAATGCCTTTTCGAAGACTTCCCGATGCGGCTTATATGCTCTTACCATATCTGCGGAAATAATCCCTGCCGGGGAAAGTCCTTTTTTCTTCATGCTTTCCTCGACATAGGGAACTCCATTATTCGTAATTACATAGACAGGAACTTCACATCTATTATAAAATCTTTCTGCGTCATCAAACAACGGTGCATTCACCCAGAATCCCCGGAACAGCTCATGCAGTTCATCCAGATTCTCCTTAAGGCCGTCCATCCTGCACAAATCTGCCAGCACCTTCTCGACGATCTCATCTTCGGTCAGATATGCTTCTTTGTAACTGCTTTCTTCATACTGCTTCATAAGCTCCCACCAGCGTCCTACAGCCTCTTTTGGGTCATGGATATTGCTGTTTCTGCAGATTCTCATAATGATCTCCTGCAGTTCATCCCCGCCTTCCTGTACCGTTGTACCTGTATAATCAATAAATACCGCTTTTACCATCTCTGCCGCGTCCCTTCAGTTCTCTAGTATTTTGCTTCTATTTAGCGTCCATTAATTATTATAAGTGTTTCCGGGAAGAGTTGCAACGGGTTTCTATGGACAGAGCTTTACAGCCCCGCCGGCTGTTTCAGCTTTTCCGTAAAATCATGCATCGCATCTGCAATCGCCAGCTGCTGTGGACAGACAGCCTCACAGCTCTTACAGCCGATACACTGGCCCGGCCTTTTCTCTTCATCAAGTGCATCTACTGCCATATGCGTAATCGCTCCATTAACAAATCTTGTTTCATTATAAAGTGACAGCAGTACCGGTATATCCAGCCCCTTGGGACAATGTGTCACGCAATAGCGGCATGCCGTACAAGGAAGAACATCCAGCATACTATCTGCCACTTCCATCAATGCCTTCATTTCCGTTTCATCAAGCGGCTTATCTTCCTCAAAGGTACGGACATTGTCTACCATCTGTTCCATGTCAGACATTCCTGACAGAGTTACTGCTACTCCTTTCACGCTCTGCAAAAATCGGAATGCCCATGCAGGAATGTCCTCTTCCGGACGGAGCGCTTTTAATTTTTTCTCGTTCTCTTCGGAAAGAGAGACTAGCTTTCCTCCCCGAAGCGGCTCCATTACCCATACCGGAATCTGATATTCACCCAGCAATTCCACCTTTGCTTTTGCATCCTGCAGCTTCCAGTCCAAATAATTCAGCTGGATCTGGCAGAATTCCATATGCCTTCCATATGTATCCAGAAAACGTTTGATCGTATCATAACGCCCATGTGCCGAAAACCCGAGATGTCTGATGCGACCGTTTTCTTTCTGCTTTAACAGATACTCCATAATCCCGTAATCAGGGTCCATATATGGATCAATATTTTTCTCATACACATTGTGAAACAGGTAAAAATCAAAATACTCTACGCCGCATCTTTCCAGCTGTTCCTCAAAAATCTCCTCTACTTTTCCCATATTGGAGAGATCATATCCGGGAAACTTATCCGCAAGATAATAGCTTTCCCTCGGGTATGAGGAAAGAACTTTTCCCATAACGACTTCTGATTTTCCATCGTGGTAACCATATGCAGTGTCAAAATAATTCACACCGTGTTCTATTGCATAAGCAGTCATTCTGGCCGTCTGTTCCTCATCAATCTGTCCGTCACCAGTAAGCGGCAGACGCATTGCCCCAAACCCTAATGCAGAAAGCTTTAAATCCTGAAAATCTCTGTATACCATGTTTTAGTCCCTCTTTCTTAAATCCTGTCCGATATGCTTCTTTTTTACTATAGACCTTTGAGTGAACTCCATGTCAATACTTTTTTGCAATTTCCTCTATTGCCCGGCCCCCTGTATCATCTGCACCACTGCTGCAGCCGTTTGCTCCTGCTGTTTCTCACGGCTGATCCCCGCCGCACCGTCGCCTTTTTGTTTCCCGTAGTTACCAAAGTAAGCATGGCATCCGCCCTCAATACACAACTCCGTATAACGATCCGGCATCCATTTAAGCCCCTCCTCATACTTCGTCATATTCAGGACGCCGTCTTCACTTCCGTATACGGACAGCACGGAAAAATCCTCCGACTTCAGGCTTTTCGTTGGGTATGCCGCCAAAAGGACCAGACCGTCCAGATCTTCCAGGTGTTTTGACGCATAAGATGCCGCCATAGCCCCTCCCAGAGAATGCCCTGCCAGATACAAGTGATCGTACTTGTATCCATCTAAAATGGAATCTGCTTTATTCTGCCCCATAATAGCAAGATTGCATGGCATTTTAATCAGGAAACAGTCTATCCCCTGCTCTGCCAGCTGATAAAGCAGCGGTACATATGCGGTGTATTCCACCTTTGCTCCCGGATAAAAAACAACAGCATCCTCAGTTCCCGGCCCGTCAAGGAATAGGCCTTCCTTTATCTCATTGACCTTCACATCCCCTTCTTTCTGCATGTATGTCTGTACACTGTCATCGCTATGGTAATAATCCCCCACATACCATGCACCCGCCCCGGCAAGCACAATTATAATAATCAGGGGAATCAAAATCTTTTTCTTCATACAGCACTCTCCAATTCTGTCTTATAATCTTATTCTTTCAATTATATGTCCTATTGTACCATTAATATCATAAAAAGGACTACCGTAAAATCTATATTGAGCATTGATATTCTCAATATTATTTTGCGGCAGCCCCTGATTATTTCTTTTTATTTTCCTACTATTTTATCCCATCCGCAGCCATGACCAGTTCTTTTATCCAGACAGTCATTTCCCCTATGCCCCTGTTATTCCAATAGGCATACGGGATTGCTTTTAATGTTACATTGGAGAAAGTTAACGGATGTTCACCATACAATTCTGATTCCTTCCATGCAGTTTCTTCCATTCGCTTCCCCTTCATTATAAGTTCCGTGACTCCCGCGAATGCGGAAGATTCCTGCTCCCTGATTTTCTGGTCCGTACTGACATACAATCCAGACAGATTTTTACCGTTGTCAGCCTCCTCCAGACAATATACGAGAGGGCCTTTCATAACAGCAGTCTTACCGCAGTCCGCCCGCACATTCGGATTTGCACGGACAAATCTTGCCGGTGCCTCAAAGGAAACTGTAATCACGGCATCTGCCATCAGTGTCACGTATGCATATCCCTTTTCTATTCTGCAGTTCACTGGCTGCCCATTTACATCTGTGCGGTAATCCTTCGCATATGCGGGAATTCTGACTGCCACTGTCATACCTTCTGCCGGAATGTTCTGAATATTTATATCAATCCTGTTGTCAAACGGAAATCTGGTTTCCATCGAAATGCCAATAGTATTTCCATTCACCTCCGTTTCCGTTTTGTTTGAGACAAACAGGTTAATATACAGTTCTCCCTTACCGACAGAGTATACATACTGTCCAATAGAAGCAAGCGTTCTTGCGATATTAGGCGGGCAGCATGCCACACCGAACCATTTCTGTCTGACAGGTTTTACATGTTCTTTTGAAGTACGTTCAAGACAATTGTCCGGCCACACCTCAAGCGGATTCACATAGAAGAAGCTCTTCCCATCCAGCGCGATTCCTGCAAGTACAGTGTTATAAAGGGCTTTCTCGACGATATCCATATAGGATGCATCTCTCGTAATATTTGCCATTCTGCTTCCGAACATTGCCAATCCAATCGATGCACAGGACTCTGCATAGTTGCAGTCGTTGGGCAGGTCATAATCCACGGTGAACCGCTCCAGAATGCCGGACGCCCCGATTCCTCCTGTGATGTACATTTGTTTCTGTACGATATTATTCCAGAGTCTGGTGCACGCGTCCATCAGTTCCTGATCCTGATATTCGCAGGCAAGATCAGACATTGCAGAATACATATATACTGCTCTGACCGCGTGTCCTTCCGCCGCTGTCTGTTCTCTTACCGGACGGTCCGACTGGGAGTATGCTGGCTGGTAATCCGCAAATTCAGGAAAAATCTGCCGGTAATCCGGTTTATCCATCTCCTCCAGAAAATAATTTTTCCCGACGCCCCTCACATCAATAAAATATTTTGCCAGATCCACATACTTCTTATTTCCTGTCACCTGATAAAGCTTGATCAGTCCAATCTCTACTTCCTGATGCCCGGGATAACCGTGGATTTTCCCCTCTTCACTGCCGAAGGTGTCACAGAGCAGGTCTGCAAGCTTTCGTACTACATTCAGAAACTTATCCTTACCGGTCCCCTGATAGTAAGCCACTGCTGCCTCCATCATATGTCCCGCCGTATATAATTCATGTCCTTCACAGAGATTCTTCCACTTGCGGTCCGGTTCTTTGATGATAAAATAGGTGTCCAGATATCCGTCTTCCTGCTGTGCCTCCGCGATCAGGTCAATAACCTCATCCGCAGTTTTTTCCAGTTCCGGGTCCCTGTCATAGGCCAAAGTAAAGCCTGCTGCCTCCAGCCACTTTGCAATATCCGTGTCCTGAAAAACGGCCCCGTAAAACTCACCTTTTTTTCTCCCTGCCGCTATTTTAAAGTTCTCCAGACAGTGAGACGGCTCGGCATCCGGTATGAGGTCATTCATTGCATTCCACTGGTAAGGGATAATTGTATCCTTTACCAGATTAATGTGTTTAGACCAAAATGAATCACAAATCTTTATTTTCTTTAAATCCACTGGATGTAATTTCATTTCAATTCCTCCTCATTATGCTTTAACTGCCCCATTCGTCAGACCGCTTACAATGTATTTCTGCATGAATATGAATATCAGTACTATCGGCAGAATTGCGATGATTCCGAACGCCATCGTCGCATTCCACAGCGTCTGGTACTGCTGTACATAATTGTAAATGCTGGATGTAATTGGCCGTTTATTGGGATCTGTTATGAATGTAATACCATAAATCAGGTCACCCCATGCATATACAAATGAGAATACGGCGGCTACAACTACACCCGGCTTTGCAATCGGCAGCATGACTTTTGTAAACGAGGTTATGCTGTTGCATCCGTCGATTTTTGCGGCCTCGTCCAGTTCCTTCGGTATGGACAGGAAATATGTCCTTAGTATAATAATGCTAAACGGAATTCCCAAAGTAGCGTCTGCCAGCATCGGTGCCAGATAGGAATTCAAAATCCCCATTTTTGAAAACATAATATACAGAGAAGTCAGTATCAGCGTGGACGGAAGCATCTGTGTCATCAGAAAGTAAAGGATCAGTACCTTTCTGCCGCTGAATTTAAATCTTGCCAGCCCGTAAGCCGCGGGAATGGAAAGAATCGTAGCTATGATAGTTGCCCCGCAGCCGATAATCAGACTGTTTTTAAATCCCCGGAGTGTATCACTGGAAGAGGAAAGTTGGGCCGCGAAGGCATCAAACGTCAGCGCTTTTGGCCAGAGCGGTGTCGGGATCTGAAAGATTTCCACCTGCGTCTTTAATGCTGTAACTACCATCCAGTACAGTGGGAAGATAAAGATGACAAATACAATTGCACCAATAATAAAAAATTTCCAATTTCCTTTCTCATTCCTCATCTTACATCACCTCATCCTCATCATTGATTAATTTTATATAGAAAATACCCACTACGAACAGAATCAGGAACAGAATATTGGCTGCTGCCGCACCTTTGCTGAACTGGAATTGTTCGAAGGATAACTTATATGCATATGTAGATACGAGTTCTGTTGAATTCACCGGTCCGCCCTTGGTCATAACCCATACAAGGTCGAACACCTTAAATGTATAGACAAATCCGAGTGTCAGCACAGACATGATTGCCGGCCGGATCATCGGGATCGTAATCTTGAACAGAGTCTGGAACTTATTCGCCCCGTCCAATTTGGAGCTTTCATAGATTTCTTCTGGTATGGTCGTAAGTCCTGTGATTAAAAGCATCATATTGAACGGGATACCGATCCAGATATTTGCAACCACGATCGCAACCATTGCAAGTTTTGGCTCCAGAAGCCATTCCAGCGGTGCATTGATTAAATGCAGTGACATAAATATCTGATTGATAATACCGCCCTTACTTGCAAACATAAACTTAAACAGCAGTCCGGCAACAGTAACCGGGAGCAGCCATGATATCATCGTAACCCCTCTGAAAAAGGAGCTTCCCTTGAACTTTTTACTGAACAGCAGCGCCAGACCGAATCCGATGAAAAACTGAAAGAAGATTGATGCCACGGTAAAGATCAGCGTATTGCCGATAGCTGTCGTCAGGATGGCATTCTCTCCTGCAAACAGTTCTTTATAATTGTCAAATCCTACGAAAGCCTGTTTGGAGGCATCAGCAAACGTATATACGTCAACATTTTTAAAGCTCAGGATAAAGTTCTGTATCATCGGATATCCTACGAATACCAGCATATATAAAGCTGCAGGAAGTGCAAATAAAAGCCCTGCCTTCATACTGGTGCGATTCCCTTTTTTCATTTTGTCTCATCCTTTCTGATTCACGAACAGGATTCTGAAAAACAAAGCAGACAGCTCCGTTTTACATTCTCCGTTTTTTAAAAAAGGGACAGGGGTCACCTGTCCCTCTATGATATTTTATTCTGCAGTTGTACTGCCTTCCCGCACTGATGGACCTGAGCATCATTATTTTTCTGATGCTTTTACCTTATCGACTGCCGCCTGGGTATCTCCTGCCGCTTTCTCCGGTGTCTTTGCAGAAGTCATCACTTCCTGAAAACCTGTCTGGATTGCATCTGAGTATGCCGGCCAGGATGCGCTTGGTCCTCTCGGAATGGAAGTATCAAGCTGCTGGATAAATGATTTCTGGATCGGGTCATCTGTCCAGTAGGAATCCTGTGCTGCTTCTGTCTTCGGTGGGAATGAGCCATACTCTTTCATTGCAGCTACCATGACATCTGTCTGGTCATAATATTCTAAGAATGCAATTGCGCCGTCCATGTTGTCCTGTTTTACTGCACCCATGTTCTCGCCGCCCAGAATAGAAGTTGCCTGTCCTGATGCTGCATCTTTTTTCGGGAGAACCGTAACCCCGTAGTTTAAGTCCGGTGCATCTTTTTCAATACCCGGAATCTGCCACGGCCCGTTCTGCTGCATTGCCAGATTGCCTGCCACGAAATTATTATTAACATCTGACTGTGTCCAGTTTACACAGTCCTTAGACCATGAGCCCTCTGACACCATTTCCTGCATCAGCTTATAAGCGTCGATTCCGTCCCCGATATTCTGATAATCCCCGCCTGCCGTATATAACCACTGCAGACACTGGAATGTTCCTTCATCTGTTCCCGTCGCTGCATTTCCGAAGCCTGCCACTCCATCTTTGGTCAGTGTCTGAGCCATCTTGCGGAAATCTTCCCATGTTGTATTCTCATCCGGATAAGCAACACCTGCGGCATCAAACAAATCTTTATTGTAGAACAATGCGGTACAGTTTGTTGCAAACGGAATGCCGTAATGTTTGCCGTCAGCCATTGTAGATTCCATCGGTCCTTCCAGATATTCATCCCATTTAATATCTGCATCTGATACGTCGCCGAACAGGTCCATTTCTATGAATGATGCCATGCCGCATCCATCCAGTATCACCAGGTCCGGAAGTTCTCCGGATGCCATGCCGAGTGTCAGCTGTTTCTCGTAATCCGCAAACGGAACATAGACATGAGTTGCCTCGTACTTGTCCTGTGAACTGTTGAAACCGTCAAGCATCTCCTCCATCATGCTTTTCTGGGCATCCGTCTCAAAATAATCCCAGATCACAACTTCTTCTTTCCCTCCGTCGGATTTTTTGCCGTCTGATGAAGAATCTGAAGATTTGTTTCCTCCGCTGCATCCTGTCACTAATCCTGCTGCCATCGTCAGGCACAGAAGCGCACTTACAATTTTATTTCTCATGATTTCTCTCCCTTTCTTGAATCATTTTTCTGTAGCTGTTAAATAGAGTATAAGAAAATCATGTATCCTTTCGTAGTCTAAATAATTAAACAAGGTGGACATTTTTCAACTGAATTTTGAAACTGAAATTCTGCAGAAGGCATATGCCGGAAAAAGGGGACTGCAGAATGAACATCCGCAGCCCCCCTTTTCCCAGGAACATCAATCCGTTATATCTTTTTCTCCTCCCATATTCTGCCTGATCTCTGTGCATACCTCTTGTGGAGTGCTTTCTCCTGTAATAATGCGGTACTGCCCGTCTGAAAGCAGCGGGGACAGCTTCGACCAGTCGGTATAGCCTGCCCTTGATATACAGTGTTCCATTTGAGACAGTATCACTTTATATTCTGGTTTCGCCTTCAGAAAAAGCTGCGCCACATCCAGTCTCGGCGGAAGGGAGTTTGCTCTGAGATTTGCATTCAGCATAATGTCAATCTGGCTGTAATACTTCAGGAAAGCGATACTCCCCTCCACATTCTTCCCCTTCAGCACTGCGATGTCCTCTCCCCCAAGAAGGCCCATAGCTCTCTGGTTGGACGGAAAAACGGCGATCCCATAGTTAATCCCTGATTCATCCAGTTCCGGGAAAACCCACGGTCCATTTTCCATCATGGCACACTTTCCTGCAATAAAAGTTCTGGCTACATCATTTTGTGACCAGTTTACGCAGTCTCTCGACATCAGTCCCTCTTCGGCCATATCCTGTATGTACTGGAAAGCTTTTAACGTTCCCTCCCCGCCTGCCTGCCCCAGATCATCTCCTGCCGAAAGCATGTATGTTCCAAATTGGAACGCTCCCTGTTCCCCACTGATTGCAGACATGGCAAATCCATACCGCCCCGGCACTGTCAGTTTTTCCGCTGCCGCCCTCAGTTCTTCCCACGTCTCCGGTACATTCACCCCCGCCTCTTTCAGCATATCTTTGTTATAAATCAACGCAACATTATTACAGCAAAACGGCAGTCCGTAATATCTTCCGCCGTACTCCACGGATTCCATGCTGCTGGGAAAATACTGGTCCAGATCCTCTATCGTGTTTACTGCATCTGTAATATCCTCCAGCTTCCCCATTTTCACATAAGAAGGCATATCCGGATTATCAAGGATCACCATATCCGGCAGCTGATTCTGTGTCATCCCTATTGCCAGCCTTTTGTTAAATTCTGTGACCGGCCCGTGATATTCCCATGTCAAATGATATTGATCCTGAGACTTGTTGAATCCGGCAGTAAGATCGTCCATTGTTGTTCTCTGCATTTCGGTCTCATAGTAAGTCCACAGCACCAGTTCCTCACGCTTTACAGTCCCTCGTCCCTCTCCCTCATTTGGAAGGCCGGCACACCCCGTAAAACAAAAAAGGCCGGCCGCACATACACAGGCCATTACTCTCCTTAAACTACTTTTCATAAATTCCTCCCCGAATGCGCTGGTCCCACACATTAATTCATCTGCCTGTATTCCCCGGGCGAAATACCAATCTCTTCTTTGAATACCCGCTGGAAATACTTTGGATCGCTGTACCCGACTGCTCCTGCAATCTCATATATTTTCATATTACTTCCCTTTAACAGCCGCTTTGCATGGCTCATCCTGAACTGCTTCAGGAATGTGGAAAAATTGATTCCTACTTCCCGGTTAAACAGTGTACTTAAGTATTCAGGAGTAATCTCCAGAACAGATGCAACCTCATCCAGTGTAAGGCCCGTCTGATAATTTTCACGAATATAGCTGATTGCCTTTTTTATGACATAATTACTGATGTCCTCACGCTTTGATTTCGTCGATGTCACAGCCTGTATCAGATCACGGTAAGCATACTCCAGTTCACGCCATGTCACAGCTGTCTCGATATTACGCAGCAGATTCCCGTTTTTCAGGTGCTCGTAAAGAGAGGGGTCTATATCCTGCAGCGTATCAGCGATTAAATAGTAGCTTTTCGAAAATGCCCTGTATATTTCCGCCACTTCAAACCGTCCCTTTTCCATATAATCCAGAAAGTCTTTCGCACTCTTTAAGAGTCCGTCCGTATCCCCCTGGCAGACTGCATTGCGTATCCGGTTATAAATCTCTGTAGGAGCCGTGAATGGCTGTGGACAGTACTGTAAGCAGTCCTCTGGTTCAAGCCACCCTTCCGGCTGAAGAACAAGCGCATAAGAAAGCATACCACTTAGCTGTTCCTCCGCCTTTTTCAGCCCGCTAAGCCTACTAAAGCGCTGTCTGCACCAAAGCGCCCGTTCAGGCTTATTCATACAGCAAAGAATCAGCCTGTTATAGAAAGACTTTTCCAGAGCAGGAATCCGGCCCGTATCTTTTTCCCCGTAAGCAGCAACATAGGCTTTCTGAGTATTTTCAATATAAATATAATAGATTTTCAACTCTGGGTATTTATCCTTCAATTGTTCCAGTGAATGCTCCATCTCGTCCCTGTAGGATGCCGGCGCTGAACCGATATATCCTTCGAACAGCACATAATCACCCTCTTTGGGGAATCCGCATATATCTGTCAGAATCTCACAGTTCTTCTGCTCCTTCTCTTCCCCCGAAATCAAATTTCTGATATACAACTCCGGCGTGCCATTGGTAAGCTCTTCCTTCCTGATCCTTTCATCAATCTTTGCCAGCATTTCCTGCACATCTTCCGCCGCAAGAGGCTTCAGCAGGTAATCATCGACCCCGTAGCGTATTCCCTTCTGTGCATATTCGAATTCCGAATAGCCGCTTAAGATAATCGTATGTACCGGTATTTTCCTCTCATACAGTTCCTTGATCATCTCCAGACCGTCCATTTTAGGCATACGGATATCTGTAATCACGAGGTCCGGCTTGAACCGCTGAATCATCTCGAGTCCTTCTTCTCCGTTTGACGCTTCTCCCAGCACGATATGTTCCGTCTGGGATCCGATCAGCTTCCCCATGCCTTCACGGATTTTCACTTCATCTTCAACGATTACAATTCTCATATTTCGCCCCCCTCTTTATCCGCTGTCCCGGATGCTTGTGCCTGTATCGGGATCTTTAGTGTAATAACCGTACCCATCCCGGAGATGCTGCTCACATCCCATGAAACGCTCTCCCCGTAATACATACGCATACGCGTAAATGCATTATGCGGTCCGATGCTTCTGCCATCGTCTGTTACAGCAGTTTCCGGATTATTATACCTCTGTGTCATCTCGCGGGGCATTCCTTTTCCGTTATCCTCTATAATAATATCCAGCTCATCCTTCTCCTCTGACCGCATAACGTCGATCCTGAGAATACCTCCGCTCTCGATTCCTTTAAAGCCATGAATAATTGCGTTTTCTACAAAAGGCTGGATCAGCAGCTTATGCACCCTCACCTTTTCCGCCGCCTTATCCACATGCACTTCGCAGATAAAGGCATCGTTAAAACGCATTCTCTGCAGACTTATATACTTTTCCAGCCAGTCAGCCATCTCCCCAATCGTCACCATCTTATTGCTCTTACTAATGCTGTATCGTAAGATCACCCCGAGGTTTCTCAGCATCCTGCTGATCTCATACTCCTCTTTTTCAATCGCCATCCAATTAATGGAATCCAGTGTATTATATAAGAAGTGGGGATTGATCTGTGCCTCCAGTGCACGGATTTCTGCGTCCTTCTGCTTTTCGGTAACTTCCCTGACCTCCTCAATCAGCCCCTTGACCTTTCCCGTCATCGTATTAAAATTATCCGCAATCTGCCCCATCTCATCTTCACTATCAACGGTCACCTGCACATCCAGATTTCCCTGCTGTACCTCCCGGATTCCTCCTACGATGCTTCTGGTAGATTTTTCAATCAGGCTGACCGTGTAGCGGATCAGCAGGATGGATGCAACAAAAAGAACCGCCCCGATCAGGATGGTCAGATACTGAATATGCCTGACATCACGTAAAATATAGTCTTTGTCATATGCATTATAGAAAATCCACCCCAGATTTTCATCTTTATAGCTGTTAACCGCTATTTTCTTCCCTTTCAGCTCTCCTGTATTTTCCACAAACGTCTTGATTGTCCTGTCTTTTGTCAATGTAATTCCGGAATAAAAGGAATCCGGGTAAGTAAGCACATTTCCCTGCTTGTCCGTGATGAAATTAATTGTATATACATCCGCTCCCTCCTGCGCGGTGCTGCACACGGCGTTCAGTACCGATTCATTGATACTCATGACAATCGTCCCGATGAAGCCCTCCTGTATATTTTTAAAATCATACATCTGCTTCGAGATATGGAAAATCCTCTGCTCCTGACCGCCGCGCAGAATACGCTCCGTTGGCAGAATTACCATATTAGACTCGTCCTCCTGTGCCTGCCTGTACGCCTCTATATTCCTTTTATCTGTATAACTGTTCCAAAGATTATCAACCGCGGATGCCAGTCCGAAATCATACGTAATATCATCTCCATCCTTTAAAATGATACTGATGCATTCGATCCCGCTTGTGGAAATACCATACTGCTGTATCCGGTCACAGATTTCGCGATATGCCCTTGCACGCATTTCCGGCTCAGCTTCTTCATATGCATTCACCCCGTCTATAATCTGGTTGTCCGAATAAATCTGATAGACCAGATTCGTATATACGTCCAGCGTCAAATTTGTTCTCTCCGAAATCTGTGCAAGCTGGCTCACCATCAGGTCATCAACCTTCTGCTCCATATTGTTTGAAATCACATAGAGCATCAGCACCTGAGCTGCCAAAAGCGGAATGACCGTGGCAGGGATAAATGTATAAAGTATTTTTTTGCCTAGCTTCTGGTTCTTAAACCACTGCAGAAAACCTGTCTTTTGCTTCATAGGCCGCTCCACTTCTTGTTATTTCGGATCATGCTGATACAATTATATGCTGTACAACTCGTTTTTTCAAGATACCTTTCATATTCGTCGGCTCCATTCCGATTTCATAGAAAAAAGACGCCGAATTCTTATCCGCGTCTTTCCCTATTCTTATCTACCTTACTATCCCAATATCTCTTCCAGATCTTTAGCAGGATCACCTATAGGAGCAATCTTATAATTATCAACCAGATAATCCAGCACATTTCTGGAAATGAAAGCCGGGAGTGTCGGCCCGAGTTTTATATTCCTGATCCCAAGATGCAGCAGTGTCAGCAGTATGCAGACCGCTTTCTGTTCATACCATGACAGGATCATTGACAGCGGCAGGTCATTCACGCTGCATTCAAATGCTTCTGCCAGTGCCGCCGCAACCTTGACCGCACTGTAGGCATCATTACACTGTCCCATATCCATGAGCCTCGGAAGGCCCCCAATCGTCCCGAGGTCCAGATCATTGAATCTGTACTTGCCACATGCCAACGTCAGAACGACCGTATCCTTCGGAGTCATTTTCACAAAATCAGTGTAGTAATTCCGTCCCGGCCGCGCGCCGTCGCATCCACCCACGAGGAAGAAATGTCTGATCTCCCCTGCCTTTACAGCCTCAATCACTTTGTCCGCCACACTCAGAACGGTGCCATGCCCGAATCCTGTCAGCACTGTCCTGCCTCCGTTTATTCCGGTAAATTCTGTATCCTCTGAAAAACCGCCAAGTTCCAGCGCCTTTTCGATCACCGGTGTGAAATCTTTCTCATCTCCCACATGCACCATTTCAGGATAAGAGACTACCTCTGTCGTAAACACTCTGTCCGAATAACTGTCCTTCACAGGCATCAGGCAGTTTGTTGTAAATAAAACCGGAGCCGGAAGATTAGCAAATTCTTTCTGCTGGTTCTGCCATGCCGTGCCGAAGTTTCCCTTCAGGTGCGGATACTTTTTTAGTTCCGGGTAAGCATGGGCCGGAAGCATTTCCCCATGTGTATACACATGGATTCCTTTCCCTTCCGTCTGTTCGAGCAATAGCTTCAGATCATAGAGGTCATGTCCTGTGATTACTATAAACGGCCCCTTCTCGACCGTCAGCGGCACCTCTGTAGGGATCGGCGTTCCGAATGTCTCTGTATTGGCACGGTCAAGCAGTTCCATACACTCCAGATTGACTTCTCCAACCTCCATAACTAAGGGCAGCAGTTCCTCCATTCTCCAGTCTTCCGCCAGAACGAACAGTGCCTTATAAAAGAACTCATTTACCCGCGCACTTGTATATCCCAGAACCATAGCGTGGTAAGCATAAGCCGCCATGCCTCGAATACCGAACAGGATCAGGGACTTCAGAGAACGGATATCCTCATCTGCCTTCCAGAGCCGTGACATATCATAGTTGTCTATGTTTCCACATCTGGAAGGACATTCCGCACATCCGGGTACAACATGTGCTTTTTCCTCATTTACCCTCGTGATCATTTCACGGAGTGTATCGTCATTAAAGTTTACATTCGTAACTGTCGTAAATAATCCTTCCAGAATCAGACGGTCCGTTTTGTCTGTCCTGGGATTACCGGAACAGGCCCTTGCAAGTCCGATCAGAGCCCCCGTCAGTTCATCCTGCAGTTTTGCATTTCCTGCCGTCTTCCCGCAGACTCCTGCATTTCCTGTACACCCTGTACATCCGGCTGTCTGCTCACACTGAAAACAAAACATTTTATCATCCATTTTACACATCTCCTTTATTAAGATTAGAAAATATCTCTCATTACTGTTACATGCCCAGTATAGTACGATGTTTGATTCAAGTATGTTGTTAAAACAACAGATTCTAAAACAGATAAAAAAATCCGGTATCGGCCACATAGTCCCTATACCGGATTTCATAATTTAGTTTATATGTTAAAAAGAATTGCTCCTATACGTGTTCCGTTCACCTGCTTTTTGCAGCATAAATTCCAGCGTCTCGTCCTCCGGCATTGGCCTTGCATAATAAAACCCCTGTATCTGGTCTGCACCGAATTCAACGACCATATTTTTCTGTTCCTCATTCTCCACCCCTTCAGCGATCACCTTCATACCAAGGGCCTTAAATGTCCGGGTCAGATTCCGGATTGCCAGCGCTGACTTTTGACTGTTCATTGCCGCATATACAAGGCTTTTATCCAGCTTCACTGTCCCAAACGGAATATGGATGACTGTTGCAATATTGGAATAGCCTGTCCCAAAGTCGTCCAGTCCCATCTTAATACCACGCTCCAGCATCTGCAGGGCAAAATCTGTAACAACCTGGGTGCTTTCGGCCAGAGTACTCTCCGTAAACTCAATCTCTAGTGCAGGCATAGGGGTCTCGTTCTTCTGTACAATCTCCAGCACCCTGTCAGCCAGATCTGGTCTTGAAAACTGAATCCCTGAAAAATTGACATGGACCGCCCCTACCTCGATACCGGTTTCAATCAGCCTGTTGATAAACTTACACACCTTATCCAGCATAATATATGTAATATCTACAATCAGCCCCGTTTCCTCCGCAATCGGAATAAACTCGGACGGATATATCGGCCCGATCGGTGATTTGGGAATCCGCATCAATGATTCTGCATATAAAAACTCACCGCTCTTTACAGAGTAAATTGGCTGGTAATACATCTCAAAATCCGGTTCCGTAAGCTGCTGCTTCAGAATCTGTATGATTCTGCGCCTCCTCTCCAGCTTTTCCAGCATCGCCCTGTCACAATAGCAGACCTGCCCATGCTTTCCTTCTTTGGCCCGGGCAACCGCACATTCCACCGAATTAATGATTTTCTCAAGTGTGTCTTCGTCCCCTGTTTGATAGAATATCCCCATCACTGCCGGTAGAACGAACCGGTACTCATCTACCTGCCACGGACCGGACATACGTTCCTGAATCCGGGCAATGCACTGTGTAAGCTCATCTTTGTCAGGCTGTAAAAACAACAGGGCAAACTCATCACCACTGAAACGATAGACATTTCCCGCCGGTCCGGTCCTGCACAGAAACTGGCTGACCTCTTTCAGGAACACATCCCCTTTTTGTTGACCGCAGGTGTTATTAATCTGGCGGAAATCCCGCAGGGAAACTACCAGAAGGTAAAACTCCTTATCCGGTGCTTTCTTTATTGTCAGGCCAATCATATTGAGCAGTTCCTGACGGTTGGGTATATTGGTCAGGTAATCCAATGATATCTGTTTATTCTGCAGATGCAGGTAAATAATCAGCAGCGCACAGGTCGCCGCCGACCCTGAGAGAATCACATCAGGATACAACTGCTGGACAAAGATAACCAGTACAGCAAGAACCGGAAATGCAGCCAGTATCCCGTAAATCTCTGCTTCTATCTTTTTCCGGTTGCAGACAGTCACTACAATACTCGCCAGACAGTAAATATAAAAAACGAGATAGGTCGTAAAAACCCAGCTCCCCCTCGAATACCCGTTCTGTGAATTGATGTCAAATATATTGCGTGTGAACGGATTTACCAAAATCAGCAGCGTATATCCGGCACCGGGTATCAGTCCAATGCCGATCACCTTTTTCGCCTGGTCCATATCCGTATAGATGACAGAAACCGTGTATAAGAAATAAGTAAGTCCCATCAGCGGCGTTAATACAAAGTAGACCGAAGTCACAATCCATGTCAGCCAAATTGGGATATACTCATACTGGTAAATCATAATTGTTGACAGAATATTCGTCAATATCGCGCTGAATGTAACCAGCAGGCACCATTGAAATATCTTGTTTTTTAATGTTGGAAGATGACTCCCTTTACGGGCATAAACCCATATAATGCCAAGCATAACAAGCGAAATAGATTCCGCCGCTATATTCCACCTCATCCTTATACACCTGCCAATCCCCTCATGAAATATTTTTCTATAAACAACTTCTTTTATTCTATCATATGCAGAATTTACTGTCTATCAAAGGAGTAAGATCTTATACAAATCTCATTATTTAAGTAGATTTCCAATATAAGTTCATTGCAGGGCCCCCCTTATTGTTAACCATTATTTATATTGTGGTTGACAATTCTCCTTATTTGATTTATACTGGCAACAGATAAAAATGAACAGACACGAAAGGAATACAAACATGGAACAGACTTCAGCCAAGAAAACATTTGTCACCACGAAACAACTTACACTGATAGGAGTCATGACAGCCGTCATCTGTATACTGGCGCCATTTACCATTCCGCTGCCATTCAGTCCGGTGCCGCTGTCGCTGGCCACCCTTGTCATTTACATATCTGTCTTTGTGCTGGGCATGAAATTCAGCACGGTCAGTTTACTCATTTATCTGCTGCTCGGTGCTGTCGGACTTCCTGTTTTCTCTGGGTTCAGCGGAGGCCTCGGTAAATTTGCCGGACCTACCGGCGGGTATCTGATCGGGTATATTTTTGTAGCGATTATCACCGGATACTTTGTCGACCATTTTCCGGGCAGGCTCTCCTTCGCTGCTGTCGGTATGGTACTCGGTTCCCTCATCTGCTACCTGTTCGGTACAGTCTGGCTCGCGGCACAGATGGAATTGTCTTTCTTCGCCGCCCTGTCCGTAGGGGTCCTGCCTTACCTGCCCGGCGACATTATCAAAATCATAGTCGCATGCATTCTCGGGCCCAAACTTAAAAATGCAGTTCACCGCATGGGAAATTAGCACATGATTGTCCACTAATGGTTTTTTCATAAAAGAGGGCCATCCGCACCGGATTATACCGGTATGGATGGCCCTCAAAATTCTTAACTTATATGCCTCTCATCGTCAGCTGAATTCTCTTCTTCTTCAAATCTACGCTCATAACCTTGACATCCACGATATCACCAACACTTACAGCTTCCAAAGGATGTTTAATGTATCTGTCCGTGATCTGCGAGATGTGTACCAAACCGTCCTGATGCACCCCGATATCCACAAACACACCAAAATCAATGACGTTGCGCACGGTTCCTTTGAGCACCATGCCTTCCTTGAGGTCCTTCATGTCAAGCACGTCTGTACGCAGGATCGGCTTCGGCATCTCATCACGTGGATCGCGTGCCGGCTTCTCCAGTTCTTTGACAATGTCCCTCAATGTAATCTCTCCGATTCCGAGTTCTTCCGCCAGCTCCTTATAATCTCTGATCGTCAGAGAAAGCCCTGTCAGGTTGCCGCCGGTAATGTCTTCCGGCTTAAATCCCTGCTTTTGCAGAAGTTTTTCCGCCGCTTCATAAGACTCCGGATGGACGCCTGTCGCATCGAGCGGATTTTTCCCGTCCATTATTCTCATGAATCCGGCGCACTGCTCAAACGCTTTCGGCCCCAGCTTTGCTACCTTCAGCAATTCTTTTCTGCTCGTAAACCTTCCGTTTTCTTCTCTATATGTCACAATATTCTTTGCAATCGTCCCCGTAATGCCGGAAATGTAGGAAAGAAGCGGTGCAGAAGCCGTGTTCAGATCGACCCCGACTTTATTCACACAGTCTTCAACAACACCATTTAAGGATTCACCCAGCTTTTTCTGGTTCATATCGTGCTGGTACTGGCCGACCCCGATTGACTTCGGATCAATCTTAACAAGCTCTGCCAGCGGGTCCTGAAGCCTTCTCGCGATAGAAGCCGCGCTTCTCTGTCCGACATCGAACTTAGGAAATTCTTCAGATGCCAGTTTACTTGCCGAATATACAGATGCTCCTGCCTCATTTACAATGACATACTGGACCTTCTGTGGAATCTCCTTCAGAAGCTCCACAATAATCTGTTCAGACTCTCTGGAAGCCGTCCCGTTTCCAAGAGAAATCAGTGTGATGTGGTACTTCTCTATGATCTTCTTTAAAAGGTCCTTCGATGCCTTTATCTTCTGCGGTGTGGTCGGGGCTGTCGGATATATGACTGTCGTGCCAAGCACCTTTCCTGTCTCATCTACAACTGCCAGCTTACAGCCTGTACGGAAGGCCGGGTCCCATCCGAGCACTACCTGCCCTGTAATCGGCGGCTGCATCAGAAGCTGGTGCAGGTTCTTGCCGAACACCTCGATTGCTCCATCCTCGGCCCTTTCCGTGAGTTCATTCCTGATTTCTCTTTCTATGGCCGGGGCGATCAGACGCTTATAACTGTCCTCAGCCACCTCTTTTAACACTGGTGTTGTATACGGGTTTTCCCTGATAATCGTTTTCTTTTCCAGATAACGGATAATATCTTCTTCCGGAGCCTCAATCTTCACCGCCAGTATCTTTTCCTTCTCACCGCGGTTTAAAGCAAGTATCCTGTGCCCCGCAAGCTTGCCGACAGCCTCCTCAAACTCATAATACATTTCATATACAGACTCAGCTTCCGCATCCTTTGCCACAGAAATCAGTTTCCCTTTCTGCATCGTAATCTTCCTTATCCAGCTTCTGTAATCTGCTTCATCAGAAATGGATTCGGCGATGATGTCCTTTGCCCCGGCAATCGCATCTTCCACACTCTTGACGCCCTTCTCCTCTGAAAGATACTTTTCTGCTTCCTTTTCAAGCGGGACTTTTGTCTGCTGCAATATAATCACCGCCGCAAGCGGCTCCAGCCCCTTCTCTTTCGCAATCGTCGCGCGCGTCCTTCTCTTCGGCCGGTATGGACGGTATAAATCCTCCACGACAACCAAAGTCTCCGCCGCCAGAATCTGCGCTTTCAATTCCGCCGTCAGCTTGCCCTGTTCCTCAATGCTGGATAATACCTGCTCCTTTTTCTCCTCAAGGTTCCGCAGATAAATCAGGCGTTCATACAGCTTTCGAAGCTGCTCATCGTCCAGGGAACCTGTCACTTCTTTTCTATAACGCGAGATAAAGGGAATCGTGTTTCCCTCATCAATTAAATTAACCGCCGCGTCTATCTGCCAGCGCTTCACATCCAGTTCTTCTGTCAATCTCTGATTAATGTCCATATAATCTGTACCTCTCCTTTTTACTCCTGGCATATGACTCAAAGAATCATAACGCTTTCTATTATACAGGAAATCCCCTTTCCTTTACAACACATTTACCTATGTTTTCCTTCTTTAAATGATAAATTGTTTTACTAAAACTAAAACATAGTATGGCTGTAACCTCATCCAGAGATTACAGCCATACTGTGTTTTGTCTATCTTAATATACTTCCGATCCAAACGGCATCAGCGCCAGCTTTGCCAGTTTAAACTGCTGCATTCCAAATGGAATTCCCACAATTGTCACGCAGAGCAGTGCACCAATAACCAGTGATTCCAATGCCAGCGGTATCCCGGATACGATCATCCAGATAATGTTCAGAAGCATGGACCCCGCTCCCCCGCCATAATGGACTTCCTTCCCAAACGGGAAAAAGCTAAGTGCCGCAAACTTAAAACACTGCATCCCAACCGGTATCCCGACGATCGAAATACACCACAACACTCCTGCGAGCATCCAGCTCAGTCCGCTGATACAGCCTCCAAATATAAACCACAAAACATTTCCCAGACATCCCATTAAGCCTCAGCCTCCTTTCCGAGCATCAGCTGCTTCTCCCATTTCATCAGGTCCGCAACCATCTGCTCCACACGTTCTATCGCGTAATTTAATTCATCCTTCGCCTCGTTAATCTTAGACTGTACAAGCCAGTCTGCAATAATACCATCAAAAAAGAAATCAGCAAATGTTAGGAAGTCATCTATCTGTATTGTAAAATTATATGGCAGTTCGATGTCTTTTAGTTCACATTGAAAAAGTTCTAAATGACATCTTGCCTCCTCCAGCCTTTCTCCTGCATCATCCAGTTTGGAGTGCTTTACCAGATCAACAAGGAAGCCGCCTCCAAGTAAATCTGCAACGCCCCAGTTTCCAGCGCTGTTCAAAGCCTCTTTCGCCGCCCTCATGCTGTTCAGGGCTTTCTTCCCGGCGATAATCGCCTCATTCATTTCCACAATGTTTTCCTTTTCTCTCATCATTAGAATCTCCTTTCCGGTGCTCTTCTTATGCAGCAGACAGGTGTATCTTCAGAGATTTCTGTGAAATAAAAAAGACCCTTATTCACGACATGTCTGCCGCAATAAAAGTCTTGCACATCTCATTTGATACGGATACCTCTCGGTATCGGGTGACGGTTTCAAACCCACCTTTCGGTGTTCGGCTACTCCCTTTTACTTGCTTGTCTTGAAATATACCACCTTTCCGGCTGATTGTCAATAAAATAACGAAATATAATTCTTAAGATTTCTTTAAAACTTATCATATGCATCTTTCCCTGAAACTGGTATACTATTCAGGTAATTAAAGCCAGTTTAAGAATCGGAGAAACAAAATGGAAAGAGTTTTAACCTACCACATAAAAGAGGCGGAAAACGGCCTGCGCATAGAACAATATCTGAAGCATTACGGATATTCCAGACAGAATTTTACGGATTTAAAGAAGATGGAGCAGAGTATCCTTGTAAACGGTGAATGGTACTATCTGAAACAGAAGTTAAGCACCGGTGATATTCTGACGGTCCATATAAAAGAGGCAGAGTCCTCTGAAAACATCCCCCCGGTGCAGCTTCCGCTGAATATCGTTTACGAGGATGAAGATATTATCGTCATCAATAAAGCCGCCGGTATGCCGATTCACCCATCTATGAACAACTACACGAATTCTCTCGCCAATGGCCTTGCATGGTATTACCAGTCTCAGGGGAAGCCTTTTATCTTCCGCTGCACAAACCGTCTGGACCGCGATACCTCCGGACTCACAGTCATCGCAAAGCACATGCTCAGTTCCAGCATCCTTTCTGGCATGGCGGTCCGAAAGGAAATCAGAAGGGAATATCTGGCCGTTGTCCGCGGACAGGTTACACCTCCAGAAGGAACGATCAATGCGCCTTTATCCAGAAAATCCGGTTCCATCATCGAGAGAATCGTTGATTTTGAAAATGGAGAAAATGCCGTGACACACTATAAAGTTGTCGATAAAAAAAATGGGCACAGCCTTGTCTCCCTCGAGCTGGAGACAGGCCGCACCCACCAGATACGCATTCATATGAAATATCTGGGTTTCCCGTTAGTTGGTGATTATCTTTATAACCCGGATATGGAATATATCCACAGACAGGCGCTGCATTCCCACCGCCTGTCCTTCCGGCATCCCATAACCGGAGAAGACATGTATTTTACTGCACCTCTGCCCGACGATATGCAGCAGATCTTGAGTTACTATTCACGGGGCCGTGCACCGCGCTGCACGGCATCCGAGCCAATAAAGTGATGGCCTCGGGCATCTGGTTCCTCGCCTTTAGGCGACTTAAAATGAACCAGATGCCGTTACTATGCATGGCCTCTGGCCGTGAATAGTAACGATCTTGACGTCCGTATTATAGGTTCGAATAACCCATCAGTGATGTGTCCACCGCTTTGGCCGCTTCACGTCCTTCCCTGATTGCCCACACAACCAGTGACTGGCCTCTGTGCATATCTCCCGCGGTAAATACCCCCGGGACGGATGTTTCATACTGCTCTGCCTTTGTCTTTACATTATTGCGCCCATCTGTTCCTACCTGAAAAGCTTCTGTGACATAAGCCTCACTCCCGGTAAATCCTGCCGCAATCAGGACAAGATCGGCAGACACCGTTTTCTCGCTGCCTTCAACCGTAACCATATTCAACCTGCCGGTTTTCTTATCCTTAACCGGTTTAAGGCTGACTGTCACTGCCTGTGCCACTTCTCCTTTCTTATTTCCTGTAAACGAAGCCACCGTTGTCTGATATACACGTGGGTCTCTTCCAAATAATGCCGCGGCCTCCTCCTGCCCGTAATCAGTCTTTAAAACACGGGGCCATTGTGGCCACGGGTTATCTGCCGTCCTTGTATCGGGTGCCTGCGGCATCATTTCCAGCTGGGTAACAGATTTTGCACCAAGCCGGATGGCAGTGCCTACACAGTCGTTTCCAGTATCGCCTCCGCCTATTACAAGCACATTCTTGTTTTTCGCCAGATGATAAGGCACCTTCCCGAAATTGGAATCCAGAAGTTCCTTCGTCACTGCCCCCAGGAAGTCTACCGCAAAATAGATTCCTTTCAGTTCTCTCCCCGGCACCTTAATGTCCCGCGGACTGGATGCTCCACAGCAAAGCACGACTCTGTCATATCCTGCCTTCAGTTCGGCAGGCATCACGTCCTTTCCGATATCTACCCCTGTTTTGAATGTAATCCCTTCCTCCTCCATGAGACGGATTCTGCGGTCAATGACCTCTTTCTCCAGCTTCATATTAGGAATCCCATATCTGAGCAGGCCCCCGACGCGGTCACTTTTTTCAAATACAGTTACGAGGTGTCCCCTCCTGTTTAACTGCTGGGCACACGCAAGTCCAGCCGGACCGCTTCCGACTACAGCCACTTTCTTTCCCGTACGGACTGCCGGAATCTGGGGCTTCACCCACCCGTTTGCAAATGCACGGTCAATAATGGCATGCTCGATCTCTTTCGTTCCCACTGGTTCCCCGTGCAGGTTGCAGGTACAGGCAGCTTCGCACAGCGCTGGACACACTCTGGATGTAAACTCGGGAAAACAGAGTGTCTGTGACAGGCGCAGGTACGCCTGCTTCCATTTACCCTGATATACAAGATCATTTGTTTCCGGCACAAGATTGTGCAGGGGGCAGCCGGAAACCATCCCGCCAAGCATCGCGCCTGACTGGCAGAACGGAACTCCGCAGTCCATACAGCGTGCCCCCTGCTTCTGCTGTTCTTCCTCAGGCAGGTAGTTCTTAAATTCCCGGAAGTGCCGGACTCTCTTTTTCGGTTCCTCCATCCCTGCATATTTTCTATCATATTCTATAAATCCTGTCGGTTTTCCCATTTTTTACATTCCTCCCTTCTGGAAATTTTCATTGAATGCTTCCAGCTGTGCCCCTTCCGGTTTCATTCCCTGTTCTTCCAGTCTGGCTGCTATCATTATCATCTTCTTATAGTCATTTGGAATGATCTTTTTAAATTTAGGAATGTATGTTTCAAAATGCTCCAGTATTTCCATTCCTTTCTCTGAAGCCGTTGCCTCAACATGCCCGGTGATCATCTGGCGGAGTTCCTGAATGTCCGGTTTTGTCTCCACATTTTCAATCGAAATCATCTCTTTATTCAGGTTTTTATATAATTCATTTTCCTCATCCAGAACATAGGCCACACCACCGCTCATGCCTGCCGCAAAGTTCTTTCCCGTCCGTCCTAAGACTACTACACGGCCTCCGGTCATATACTCACAGCCATGTTCTCCCACACCTTCCACAACTGCATAAGCCCCGGAATTACGAACGGCAAAGCGTTCTCCTGCAACACCGCTGATATAGGCTTTACCGCCTGTCGCACCATAAAGGGCGACATTTCCCACAATCACGTTTTCATCCGCCCTGTAGTTCCTCTGTTTTGGAGGATAGAGTATTAGTTTTCCACCTGACAGTCCCTTGCCCATATAATCGTTACAGTCACCGCAAAGCTTCAGTGTCAGTCCCTTCGGGATAAATGCCCCGAAGCTCTGTCCTCCTGCTCCTTCGCAGTTTACCGTGATGGTATCTTCATCCAGTCCGTGATGGTGCTGTCTTGTGATTTCCGCCCCTAGTATTGTACCAAAGGCACGGTCCGTATTCGTCACGGCCACATCGACAGTGGCTTTTTCCTTTCGCTCTACAGCCTTCTTCAGTTTTCCCAGCAGGATTTTCTCATCCTTTGTATCCTCCAGATGGAACTGGTAGACCTTATCCGGATTGAAGATTCTTTCTTTGCCTTCTGCTGCAAATGGATTATTCAAAATGGCGCTCAGGTCGATCTGTGATGCTTTTGGATTTTGTGCATGCGCCTTCACCTTCAGCAGATCCGTGCGGCCTGTCATCTCATCCAGTGTACGCACTCCGAGCCGGGCCATGTATTCCCTCAGTTCCTCGGCAATGAATCTCATGAAGTTTACAACATACTCCGGTTTTCCACGGAATCGTTTCCGAAGCTCCGGATTCTGGGTGGCAACCCCTACAGGGCAGGTATCGAGATTGCAGACACGCATCATCACACATCCCATTGTCACGAGCGGTGCCGTGGCAAATCCAAATTCTTCTGCCCCGAGCAGTGCCGCAATGGCGACATCGCGGCCGCTCATCAGCTTTCCGTCTGTCTCAATCATGACCCGGTCACGCAGCCCGTTCATCAGCAGTGTCTGATGTGTTTCCGCCAGTCCAAGCTCCCACGGCAGTCCTGCATTATAGATAGAACTCTGTGGCGCCGCCCCTGTTCCGCCGTCATATCCGGAAATCAGGATGACCTGTGCCCCCGCCTTTGCAACTCCCGCCGCAACGGTTCCCACACCGGCCTCGGAGACTAATTTGACAGAAATCCTTGCATACTTGTTCGCATTCTTCAGATCGTAGATCAGCTCAGCCAGGTCCTCGATAGAATAAATATCATGGTGCGGCGGCGGAGAAATCAGGCTCACCCCCGGTGTGGAATGTCTGGTTTTGGCAATCCACGGGTATACCTTTCTGGCTGGCAGGTGCCCGCCTTCTCCCGGCTTCGCACCCTGTGCCATTTTGATCTGGATTTCCCGCGCGCTGACCAGATAGCGGCTGGTCACGCCAAAGCGCCCCGAAGCCACCTGCTTGATTGCAGAACAGCGGTCTACTTCACTTCCCGCACTGTCCAGACGTTCCTCACTCTCACCGCCTTCACCCGTATTCGATTTACCGTGGAGGATATTCATAGCAACCGCAAGCGTCTCATGTGCCTCTTCCGAGATAGAACCATATGACATAGCCCCTGTCTTGAAGCGTTTTACAATCTCATCCACACTCTCGACTTCTTCGAGCGGAATTCCTTCCTCCGGATATGCAAAATCCATAAGGCTGCGAAGGTATCCGCTCTGCTCACTGTCCACCATCTTCGTATACTGCTTAAATAAATCATAATCTCCCCGCTTTGTAGACTCCTGAAGTGTATGGATCGTCTGAGGGTTGTAACGGTGTGCCTCCCCCTCACTTCTGCTCTTATGGATTCCCATGCTCTTGAGTTCCAGATCCACCGGCAGTCCCAGCGGGTCAAAAGCCCGGGAGTGATTCAGGTCAACGTCTTTTTCAATATCCTTCAGCGTGATTCCGCCCACACGGCTGACTGTTCCCGTGAAATACTTGTCAATCACCCCGGCCGATATCCCGACTGCCTCAAATATTTTTGCCCCCAGATAGGACTGTATCGTAGAAATTCCCATCTTAGATGCTATTTTCACAATACCGTGGGTGACTGCATAAGTATAATCGTCAACAGCCGCATAGTAATCCTTATCCAGCATCTTATTATCGATCAGCTCCTTGATTGTATCCTGCGCAATATAAGGATTCACCGCACAGGCACCATAGCCGAGAAGCGCCGCAAAGTGATGTACCTCCCTCGGCTCCCCAGACTCCAGAATAATCGACAGCGCCGTCCTCTTTTTTGTCTTTACCAGATACTGGTGCACTGCGGAAACTGCCAGCAGGGAAGGCATCGCAATATGATTTTCATCCACTCCCCTGTCTGAAAGCACCAGTATGTTCGCCCCGTCCTTATATGCTTTGTCAACCTCTACAAACAGGCGGTCGATGGCCCTGTCCAGACGGGAGCTTTTATAATATGTGATTGGTACAACCTCTACCTTAAAGCCCTTCACGTTCATGTTCTTAATCTTTAACATGTCAGTATTTGTCAGGATCGGATTGTTGATCTTCAGCACCTGGCAATTCAGAGGCTGTTCTTTCAGTAAATTCCCGTCCCGGCCCACATAGACCGTCGTGCAGGTCACAATCTCCTCGCGGATCGCGTCAATCGGCGGATTTGTCACCTGTGCAAAGAGCTGTTTAAAATAATTAAAAAGCGGCTGGTGTTTTTCAGAAAGTACGGCCAGCGGCGTGTCCGCCCCCATAGCCGAAGTTCCCTCGGAACCATTTAAGGCCATGCTGTAAATAGACTGGCGGTACTCTTCATAAGTATAACCGAACGCTTTCTGCATTCTGGTCAGTTCTTCCCCCCGGTACTCTTCTACACGCTGATTCGGAATCTTCAGGTCTTTCAGTTCAAGCAGGTTGCTGTCCAGCCATTCACCGTACGGCTGTTTCTTTGCATAGATTTCTTTCACCTCTTCATCACTGAAGATGCGTCCCTTCACGGTATCCACAAGCAGGAGTTTCCCCGGGTGGAGACGTTCTTTCACTACAATCTCCTCCTCAGGCACCGGGATGACGCCCACCTCTGATGAAAGAATGATATCTCCATCCTTCGTAATATAGTATCTTGAAGGTCTGAGCCCGTTTCTGTCCAGAACCGCCCCCATCACGTCACCATCGGAAAACAGGATAGATGCCGGCCCGTCCCAGGGCTCCATCATCGTCGCATAATATTGATAGAAATCCCGTTTGTCCTGTGATATCGTCTGATTGTTCGCCCAGGGTTCAGGGATGGTGATCATTACTGCAAGAGGGAGGTCCATCCCATTCATCACAAGGAACTCAAGCGTATTATCCAGCATGGACGAGTCAGATCCGCGTGTATCCACGACCGGCAGCACCTTATGGAGCTGATCCTTCATATAGTCGGATGCCATCGTCTCTTCTCTGGCAAGCATCTTGTCTGCATTTCCACGGATCGTATTGATTTCCCCGTTATGTACAATCAGCCGGTTCGGATGAGCCCTCTCCCAGCTTGGGTCTGTATTTGTACTGAAACGGGAGTGTACGGTGGCAATCGCAGATTCGTAGTCTTCATCCTGCAGGTCCGTATAAAAGGTCCGAAGCTGGTC
Organism: Faecalicatena orotica; assembly: GCF_905197545.1. Taxonomy (NCBI): domain Bacteria; kingdom Bacillati; phylum Bacillota; class Clostridia; order Lachnospirales; family Lachnospiraceae; genus Faecalicatena; species Faecalicatena orotica. Next base: position 14,247 of record NZ_CAJJZH010000013.1, on the reverse strand, counting down.
TACCAGAAACATTCCTTTATAAACGATCGTGCGGCTGGACATAGACGCCACATAAGTCGTGTCATTGCTCTGCTCAAAGACCCGGCGGGCAATATAAAGCATCCTGTCGAACATAAGCCCCTTCTCGACATGTTCCGGTTTTTTCACAAAAGCCTGCACAATATCCGGCATCTTCGCCCGCGCCTTGTGTCCTAAGACACCCGGACATACAGGGACCTTGCGGAATCCCAGAAATTCCATACCTTCCTTCTCCACGATAATCTCAAACATCTTTTTAGCCTGACTGCATTCCAGCTCATCCTGGGGGAGGAAGAGCATAGCGATTCCGTATTCCCTCTCCCCGCCGATCTCAATTCCTTCCTGCTTACAAGCCTTAGAAAAAAATCTGTGGGAAATCTGAAGCAGGATTCCTACTCCATCTCCGGTTTCTCCCTCGGCATCCTTCCCTGCCCTGTGTTCAAGCCGTTCCACAATTTTAAGTGCATTTTCAACAGTCTTATGGCTTTTTACCCCCTTACTGTTCACAACCGCGCCAATTCCACAGTTATCATGCTCAAACTGCTGTCTGTACAGACCTTCTTCTGTTCTCATAAATAAAAACCTCCATCATTTCTTTCCATTTCCTATGAAACAAGAAAGGCGCCGGAAGTCTGTGCTGTTAATAGCACAGATTACCGACGCCTTTGCCGCAGATCATATTCACATCTTCCACCAGCCCCTGAGAAACTTTCAAAAATCAATTCTCCTAAGGCAGGCAAAAAATTATGAAACTACTATATCTTATTTTCAGAAATTTGTAAATCCCCAATTTTTGGGGATTGACTTTTTCGGGAAATCGTGCAATACTATACGCCAGAAAGCAAAGGCGCTTTGGATAACCCTATCCAAGGTGCCTTTTCATATTTTATAAGAGGTGTAAAAACGATGAAATTATATTCTGACCCTAAAATAAAAGAAGCCTGCGGTGTATTCGGTATCTATTCTCTTTCCGGCGAACCTGCTGCCGAATCCATATACTACGGGCTCTCGTCCCTCCAGCACCGCGGCCAGGAATCCTGCGGCATGGCAGTATGTGACACAAGGGGGCCGAAAGGAAATATGAATGCCCATAAAGGGATGGGGCTTGTAAACGAGGTATTTAATGAAGATATACTGAATACGCTCCAGGGCAATCTTGGAATCGGACACGTGCGCTACTCCACAACAGGGGCCGCTTCTATTAATAACGCGCAGCCCCTTGTCCTAAATTATATCAAAGGAACTCTGGCCCTTGCACATAACGGAAATCTTGTCAATACACGGGAACTGCGTGAGGAGTTGGTACAGACCGGGGCAATCTTCCAGACCACAACCGATTCAGAGGTCATTGCTTATCATATTGCAAAGGAAAGGGTGCATACTCATAATGTAGAAGAAGCAATCCTGCATACAGCAGGGAAAATACGCGGTGCGTATGCCCTGGTCATTGCGAGCCCGCGCAAGCTCATCGGGGTCCGCGACCCTCTGGGATTGAAGCCTCTGTGCCTTGGAAGGTGGGACGATGCCTATATTCTGGCTTCTGAAAGCTGTGCATTGTCTGCCGTCGGCGCAGAATTTATCCGGGATATCAGACCCGGTGAAATCATAACGATTACCTCAGAAGGTATCACCTCCAACTGCCATCTCTGCCAGACTCAGCATGCACACTGCATCTTCGAATATATTTATTTTGCCAGACTCGACAGCACACTGGATGGTGTCAATATCTATGATGCCCGGGTAAAGGGCGGCGCCGCTCTTGCTGCTGCCTATCCTGCAGATGCTGACCTTGTCGTGGGTGTGCCGGATTCCGGAATTCCCGCAGCAAAAGGGTATTCAGAAGCTTCAGGAATCCCGTTTGCACTGGCATTCTACAAGAACAGCTATGTAGGGCGGACATTCATAAAACCGACCCAGAAGGAACGGGAATCAAGTGTCCGGCTAAAATTAAATGTATTAGCTTCCGTTGTTAACGGGAAGCGGATTGTTCTGGTCGATGACTCCATCGTCCGGGGCACAACAATTGCAGGCCTGATACGCATGTTAAAAGGCGCAGGGGCAAAAAGCGTACATGTCCGCATCAGTTCGCCCCCGTTTCTGTATCCATGCTATTTCGGGACAGATGTCCCTTCTAATAAACAGCTGATCGCCTCCTCGCACACTTCCGGGGAAATCTGTAGTATGATTGGCGCTGATTCTCTTGGTTATATGAAATTGGAAGATTTACAGCTTATGACCGGAGATTTGTCTCTCTGTAAAGCATGTTTCGACAGGCAGTATCCGATGGATATTACAGGACATACAGAGGAAAAAATACAGTAATTGCGGGAATGCATGTCATTTTCCGATTACATAAATCAAACGATGCCATATTGAAGCAAGTATTTTGCCTCCGGCATCATCACATTTTTTATGCAAGGGTGCGTAATTCTATTTTCGGGAATACGCACTCTTTTTATTACCAGATTTTCTGGTATCTGCACAGAGAAATGTGAAATAACAGTAGTAAAGGAAGGGAGAATTAACTATGAATGCTTTTTCATCTGTCAACACAATCTGGGTGCTCCTTGGCGCCGCCCTCGTCTTCTTTATGCAGGCCGGTTTTGCAATGGTCGAAACGGGGTTCACCCGGGCAAAGAATGCGGGTAATATTATCATGAAAAACCTGATGGATTTTTCAATCGGCACACCAGCCTTCTGGCTTGTAGGTTTTGGCCTGATGTTCGGAACAGGCAATGGAATCATCGGGTCTATATCCGGTATTGCTTCCGAATCAAATTATGGGGCAGGAATGCTTCCTGACGGCGTGCCTTTCTATGCCTTTTTGATTTTCCAGACTGTTTTCTGTGCAACCGCGGCAACCATCGTGTCCGGGGCTATGGCCGAGAGAACCAAATTTTCGGCATACTGTATATACAGTCTGATCATCAGCCTTGTTGTATATCCTGTATCCGGACACTGGATCTGGGGCGGCGGCTGGCTTGCTGAAATGGGATTCCATGATTTTGCGGGTTCCTGCGCCGTCCACATGGTAGGCGGTGTCGCAGCACTCGTCGGTGCAAAGATCCTTGGCCCCCGTATCGGGAAATATTCAAAGAGCGGGAAGTCGAAAGCAATCCCGGGCCACAACCTGACCGTTGGCGCACTCGGTGTCTTCATTCTCTGGTTTGCGTGGTTTGGTTTCAATGGTGCCTCAACTGTTTCTATGGAAGGAGATGCAATCGTCTCCGCCTCCAAAATCTTCGTGACGACTAATCTGGCCGCAGCAGTAGCTACTGTCACGGTTATGATCCTTACATGGATTCTTTACAAAAAACCAGATGTATCTATGTCCCTCAACGGTTCTCTGGCAGGTCTTGTAGCCATTACCGCCGGATGTGATACTGTATCACCCGTTTCTGCCGCTATTATAGGTATTCTGGCAGGTCTTGTAGTAGTCTTTGGTATTGAATTTATCGACAAAGTATGCCGCATTGATGATCCTGTAGGTGCCGTAGGCGTACACGGAATGTGCGGTGCACTTGGTACCCTCTGCGTAGGGCTGTTTTCAGACGGAAGCGGCACCGAAGGAAGGGGGCTCTTTACAGGCGGTGGATTCACACAGCTTGGAGTTCAGTTCACCGGGTTTATTGCAACGGCTGCATGGGTTGCCGTAACGATGATCATTGTATTCGAGATTATTAAACATACAATGGGGCTTCGTGTATCCGCCGAAGAAGAGATTGCAGGTCTGGATATCCGGGAACACGGCCTTACAAGCAGTTATGCGGACTTTGTTACCCAGGATGTTATGAATCCGGTTCCTAATGTTATGGGGACTGCTTCCAAAACAGCCCATTCTGCTTCATCCGCATCAGCCGCACAGGCTCCCGCTGAAGCTGCACGCAGCATGGCTGACAGCGCTGTAGGAAAGAATGGAAGTATTACAAACAAGCTGACAAAGGTGGTCATCATTACACGCCGCAACAAGCTGGAAGACTTCATGCAGGCCATGAATGAAATCGGAGTGACAGGAATCACCATCACCAATGTTCTTGGCTGCGGCGTGCAGAAAGGCTCTACTGCTTATTACCGTGGAGTCGAAATGGATATGAATCTGCTTCCGAAGGTCAAGATCGAGATTGTAGTCAGCCTCGTACCAGTCCAGAAAGTCATCGATACTGCGAAGTCCGTGCTCCATACCGGACAGATCGGAGACGGAAAAGTCTTTATCTATGATATAGAAAATGTTGTAAAAATCCGTACAGGCGAGCAGGGATACCTCGCACTGCAGGATACTTCTGACGAAGAATAAAGTTTAGGGTGCCGGAAACAAAAGAACATACAATTCCTGGAATTGGATGACTTTTGTTTCCGGCATTTTTTTATTTTTTTAACTCACGCCCTTGACGAGAGGTTTTTCAAATTATATAATGTAGTTATCAAAACTACATGTCGTGTTAAAGGAAGGTAATATTTATGAAAAGTATAAAAAATATAGAAGTACTTGGAGATTCTCTCTTAAAAGGAATTCAGGTCAATCCGGTCAATAAGAAATATCAGACGAAGAATGACATCGATTTCGATATGTTAAGCCGCGAATACGCTCTGTCCATAAAAAATGACTCACGTTTTGGATGTACTGTCACCAAAGGTGCTCGTATCCTTCTGAAAAAACTGGATACCGGTCTGAATTGTGACGCCGTTGTCATGGATTTTGGCGGAAACGACTGTGATTATAAATGGGCGGAAATTGCAGAGAACCCGGAAGGAGATTTCTCTCCCAATACTCCTTTAAAGCAGTTCATCGAAGAGTATACCTGCTTAATCCAAACATTAAAAAGCAGAGGCATTCTGCCAATACTGACCACACTGCCCCCGCTTGACCCACAGCGGTTCTTCAACTGGTGGTGCCAGAACCTTAATAAGAAAAATGTTATGAAATGGCTCGGCTCAATTGGCCATATCTCGGACCATCAGGCCACATACTCTTCTGCCGTAGAAGCCCTGGCTGCAAGCGAACATGTGCCGCTGATTGATATCCGGTCCGCATTTCTCAGACATGGTACAATATCCGATCTGATCTGCGAAGACGGTACCCATCCTAATTCAAAAGGACAGCAGATTATTACAGGGGTGTTTCAATCATTTGCGGCAGAGAAGCTGCCCGTTGTATTAGTCAATTAAATCATTCTGAAATCTGGATAAATGTTCATAAGGCAGAATTACCCTGCCGCGGTATAATCCACAGCCATCATTTATCAGGCTGTTATCTGCGGCAGAAAACATATTGACGTCAATCTTTGAAAGCTCCAGCTGCTGTAACTGGACAACCCTCTCGTAAGCCTCATCAAAATATATACATTCCCCGGCCGGTACAGCATTTCTTTCTGCGCGCTCATTATCCTGCCGCTTTTCATACCACAGATGATTTGCCGGGCCTATTTCAGCATAATCATCCATCCCTTTCGTGCGCAATTGAACTTCGATATAACAGCGGGCGCTATTATCATAAAAAGTAATGTGAAGTGACTGATAGCCGGAGCTGTTTACATTCGCAATATAGTCTTTATAATAAGGCTGCACAGATTCTTTCAGAAAGGCTGATTTCCTTTCCACCGGACTGCCGGAAACAATTGCAGTAAAACCCCGCTCTTCCAGAAACTCCGGAAGGTAATTTGCAATCTCATATAGATACTTTATTTCTTCCGTTTCCACATCTGTCTCCTCATCAAGGTGGCATTTTGGCATAGAAATTACAATTCTGTAGGCAATCAAATCCCGGAAACAGCTAAGCTTATTCTTCAGTTCCGGAACCGGAGGATACATCCCATGCTCATGATAATAGTCTGATATATATTCCACGACATATCCATTAAACTTTGCCTCTGCCCTGATTAAAGATTTTATCCTCCCTTTAAAGGTAAACGCCAGATACGGGTACTCTGTCGCCATAAACTTATAAAATTCCCTGAGGCGCTGTGATTGAGATGTCAGAAAATCATTATGTTCGAGAAGGTTTGCAATCTGAATTAAAAAGTTGCAGTGCATCAGGTCAACCGGATTATGCGTCCGCCTTGCAGATTCCCGAAGGTCCTCCATGTATTTATACAGGATCTTAATAACTGTATCACCAGAATATAAATAGTCATTTAATTTAATCATTGCAGTGTACCCCGTTTCTTTTTTTCATTAAAAAGAGGCATAGTTCGTAAACTATACCCCCTTGTACTATGTACAGTATAATTAAATGAAAAATAAATGTCAATTATCGCTTTCAATTCACTATGCTTCAAAAATGACAGACCGACCTGTGCGGCCAGATTCTCTAATTGCATCCATCAGGGCAAGCACCCTTCTCGTCTCAGGAATCTGAACCAAAAATTCTGTTTCACCCCAATATGCTTTTCTATAATTTTCAAAATAATCTTTATGATTTGTGTTTACTTCTGGAACAGGTTCAGTCAGAATCTTTCCATCTGGCGGAGGTCCAAAAGAACGTGTAGGACCTGCTGCCGTCATGGTTCTTTTATCGCCTGCATTCTGCAGCAGGCCCGCCGTTCGCACAATTTTCCCTTCCGGACTAAATCCATCAAGATAAGCACTTCCTTTGTTTCCACCGATAAACCAATGGCGCTCGAACCATTTGTCATGCATCTTATCTGTCAAATAATAAGTTCCCAGCTCTACTTCTGCTGTTATATGATTATCAAACCGCATAAGAATCTTAAAGTAATCATCCACTTCATGATTAATGACATTACGAATATCCGCGTAAACATTAGTCAGTTTAGCTTCCGGCATCATAAACAAAATCTGATCCAACAGGTGTACACCCCAGTCATACAACATTCCGCCGCCTTCACGAATATATACATGCCAGTCATGCATGTTGCCGTTAAACCCGTACAAGCTGCTTTTAATAGTATAGATATCGCCTAGTGTTCCCTGATCAACTATCGCCTTTGCTGTACAAAAATCGGGGTCCATCCTTCTCTGATGGTGAACAGTAAATCTCACCCCACACTCTCGCGTTATCCTCATCATATCGTCCAGTTCTTCCAGATTCATAGCTACCGGTTTCTCACAGATTATGTCTTTTCCCGCTCTTGCTGCCTGCAAAGCCAGGTCATGATGCTGGTTGTTGTTCGCGGCAATCAGCACAACCTGTACCTCCGGATCCTGAAACAATTCTTCGTTTGAATGATATCTTTTTATACCTTCCTTCACATCCTCAAGCTGCTTCAAATCTATATCTGAAATTCCAACTACCCGGTAGCCATCCATAACGGTAAGCATCTTCTCATGCTCATGTCCCATAAAACCGTGACCTATAATCCCAATTCTAATGTCTTCCATTATCCCTCTCACCTCTAAACAATTAACAACCTTCTTTGGTTAACATGATGACCAAATTCCGGCATTGAAATTTTACTCTCACAATCAGGATCCAATGCATCCTGCATAACCGGCGGCATGTAGGATGATGTGAAGCAAAATCCCAGTGTCAGGTCATGATACCCCTGCGCCAGTCCACCCTTTTTTTTCACTTTAATAACTGCAGGCTTTGTAACACTCCAATGAGTATCCATATCTGTTTTCATTTCTTCATATGTAAAATCTTTTCCATTAATATTCCAGATAATCTCTTCTCTTTCAAAACGCTCCCCATCTACGAAAAGCGTTCCCGGCCGCAGCTGACTTAAGAATATTCCTCTATAATACGGAAGTCTGACCTTAAACTGAAACCCAGTAACAGCCCCTGCCTCTTCTACATTCCTAAACCCAATTGACTGAATTACGTCCCGTTCTAACATTGTTTACCTCCTAATCTCCCAGACAATTTTTAAGTAAAATGTGATGCTTTCTAAGTGTCTGTCCTACTTCATACCCTTGGTCGTACTTATCATGGCCTTCATACTCACTCAGTAAATACCCGTCCCATTTATGTACCTTCATAATCTCAATAATTTCTTTATACGGAATGGTTGTTTCTTCAAAATCATCACTCATATTGTTGAATTTTGCATGACAGCAATATATGTATGGAAGTAATGGAATAATATCCTCTGGTTTACTTGCAACAAATCCTGGCTGCCTGCGTTCGCCTTCTTTAAAAAAGTTACGAAACAGACCAAAATCAATGTTTAACCCAAAGTGTTTTGTTCCTGTCTGTTCTATGAAATCCACATAATCTGCCACCAGCTTATTGCTTAAATTTGTCGGTGCATGAATCTCCGGACACATTTTAATATTTAATTCTTCCGCAAGTGGAAGAGCCATTTTAATAATCTCGCGCCAGTTCTTAACTGGTTCCAGATCACCTGATATGACAGGCATCTTTGTTCTCATTACTGTAAACCCAAGCCTGGCAGCAAGGCGCATATCCCTCTTAAGCATCTCATAGGACTCTTCTGTTGTCAAATCTCTATGGCCAAGTACATGGGAGTCGATCCAGTTGCCATACTCCACAGGTACTATCTCATATTTATCTAACAGTCTAAACCACTCCTCCACCCATTCATCTGTCGGATTTGGATAGTTTTCAATATGAGTGTTTGCCAGAATTTCCAGACCATGTGCCCCCATATCAAACATATCTTCCAGACAATCTTCTAGGTTTTTGCTTATTCCAAATTCAGCTGAATAGCTATATAATGCAACGCCCCTTTTGGGCCCTTTTTTATTGTATTGATACATAACTGCCTCCTATTTTTCCATCATGTTATTACAATTGTACCTCATGGCCTTCTGCTGCCGCTTTGTAGATGGTGTCAAGAATCTGCGTTACAACGAATGCCTGTTCCGCCTTTACAAGAGGCTCTTTATCTTCTAAAATAGCTTCCAGCCACTGCTTGCATTCTTTATCTGCCGGTGTTCCGCCTCCATTCCCTTCAAAGAATGCAACAGCGCCTGTATCAGAGATATGTTCCTCCGTCAAAATTCCACCTGTTGTCTCATTGATAACCAGATCATAGGCCTTTCCACTCATTCCGCCAATCATTTCTGCCCCTGCTTTTGTCCCGCACAAAGTAGTTGCTGCTTCACGAGAATCTTTTACATTTAAAGCCCATGAAGATTCAAGGAAAATTGTCGCTCCATTTTCCATTTTGATATAGCCAAAGGCAGAATCTTCTACTTCATATGCCTTCGGATCCCAAGGTCCGAACATATTGCCTTCTGTAGCTTCCGGAAGATGTCCTAATTTTTCAAACACAGAACCAGTCACTGTTTTTGGCTTATAGTTGTCCATGCACCACAATGTAATATCCAGCGCATGTGTCCCGATATCAATTAACGGTCCGCCACCTTGTTTTGATTTATCCGGGAATACGCCCCACGTAGGAACAGCCCTTCTTCTTACTGCATGTGCTTTAGCAAAATAAATATCTCCGAGTTTCCCTTCCTCGCAGGCTCTCTTTAGTGCCTGAGCATCTGTACGGAAACGGTTCTGATATCCGATTGTAAACTTTTTACCAGATTTTTTCCACGCATCCATCATCTTCTGTGCATCTTCTGTTGTTGCCGCCATAGGTTTCTCGCACATAACATTTTTCCCTGCCTCAAAAGCTGCAACTGTAATTGGACAGTGTGCTACATTTGGTGTACACACATGTACTACATCAATTTCTACATCTTTTAACAGTTCTATATAATCTGTATATACTTTTGCATTGTCAGCTCCATATTTATCTGCTGCTTCCTTTGCACGTTCCTCCAAAATATCACAAAATGCCACAATCTCGCATTTGTCTGCCTGCTTACTTAATGCCGGGAAGTGTTTTTGGTTTGCAATTCCCCCACATCCTATAACCGCCACCTGTAATTTTCCGTTTTTCATAATCACTGCCTCCTGTTATTTTATTCAGATATTTAGTTTTACTTTTTATTCGGCTGCGTTGCGTACTGCAATCTTTTCTCTAATTTCGTCTGCCTCTTTATCAGTCAGCTTCCAGAATATTAGTGGAAGCAGTCCCGCAGCAATAAAGAAGATTCCCGGAACAAGGTTAGCCGCCATATTAATTCCATGCTGTGCTGTTGATGTAATATTTTTACCTGCAACATAACCAAATGCGGCCATTAACATAACTCCGATGGAACCGCCAAGGGCATTTCCCACTTTTGTTGCCAGTCCATAAAAAGCATATGCAACACCATCTGAACGTACTCCTGTCTTTAAGTCCTGATAATCTACGGAATCCGCAACCATTGACAATGTAGACGGAAATCCAAAGCCAGCAATCGCAAAGAAGACATGGGCAGCAATCACCATCTTGATATTGTCGAACGGCACCATAAATATCCAGATAAGACCAATTCCCTTACCAATCAGGCTGGCAACCAGAACATTCCTTTTACCATGCGCTCCAAGTTTGCGGATTAAATAAGGTGCTATAATATTACCAATAATACTTCCAATTGAAGGCAGTGTCATAAGAAGTGCCATCAATGTAAAATTACCCAGACAGTCTCTCACATAGAATGCCATAATACCAATGCGTCCCATATTTCCTGTCATTTGCAGCAGCATTGTAAGTACAATGATCATAAGATACCTGTTTGTAAAAATTACTTTTAAATTCTTTACAATTGAAACTTTTTCCGTGCTGGTTTTTGGCATGATGACTTCTTTTGAATTCTTAAACACCATAAAAAACATAGGCAGGGAGATTACTGCAAAAATTATCGCTGCAATCGTATAACTACTTCCTGAAATCTGTTCTGTACTTCCTGAAATCTTGACCAATATGATGGACGATGCAAAGTTAATCGTCATCATACCAACCTGCATCCCAATCCCTCTTATAGAATTCAATTTGTTCCGGTCACTGTCATGTGTAGTCATTACACCCGCCATTGCACCGTAAGGGATGTTAACCAATGTGTACAGCATACCAGCCCCAATATATGTAAATATAGCCCATACAATGCCTGCTGTACCATTGCCAAATGGAGAGGTAAATGTTAATACACTAAACAACCCAAGGAACGGGGCCCCAAATAGAATGTATGGTCTGAAACGCCCCCATTTTGTACGCGTTCTCTCTGCAATTCCCCCCATCATAGGGTCATTAATTGCATCCCAAATCTTTGCAGCCATTAAAATTGTTGAGACAGCCAGAGGCGCAAGTCCTACAACATCCATATAGTACACAGTGAGATATGTTCCCACAAAGCTCCATACGAGCTGACTCGCCATATCCCCCAGCCCATAACTGAAAATACTTTTTTTAGAAAGTTTTTCCATATCATTTACTTCCTTTCTTTTCCTTTGTTTTGATATATTAAGTATAGTAAAATAAAACTTATCTGACTTTCCTTTAAAATTTAAATTGCTTTTCATTTTTTGCTAATTTTAAATAAAAACAAATAGAAGGTGCAAAAAACAGCTTCCATTTTTTGCACCTTCTATCTCTTCTAATATTCATTGATATAAACCATTCTCATTTCATGCGGTTCTAGTTCAACTTGGAATTTAATCTTATGATTTTCACTTCTCTCATGATGTATATAAATTTTCGGTATACAAATATTTTTCAAATAATGAATTTCCTCTTTTCCCAATTCTTCCTGATTTCCAAGCAGCCTCCATTCATCCATAATGCTTCCAAAATGACTGTTGATAACTTCTTCTTTTATCATATACTCCTTGTTGTCATCCAGTTCTTCAATAGTAAATTCAATTTTCTCCTTTTCCTCACTTTGAAACACTTTGGATAAATCTAAATGTTCATTTTCTTTCTTAAGGTAATAATAATAACTATAATCCCTGTGATTAAAACACAGGCACGTAATGGTATTCGCTGAATCTCTTGTTACAATATAATTATTTCCTATCCGCAGGATATCCCTGCCTAACTTTTTCATAAATTCGAACGCATAAAAAGATGGTTTCTTAATTCCATCCTTAGTCAGAAGTCCCCCGCCTCCATATATCAGCTTCCTTGAATCATAAAAAGTATCAACAGCATCTGAACCATGCCAGAAACCAATCATATCCGCCAGCTTCCAAATACTTAAAATGAACTTAATAATATAGGTTCCCCTTGCACAACTGTCCTGTAGAATATTACGGTTAGATACACTATTGGACCACTCTGAGATGCATATTTTGCACTCTATGTTTTCATTTTTAAGCAAAGCATGTACCTTTTCCATATACTTTCTGGCGTACAAATAGTCATTTCCCATTTGCAAAGAATAATCTTCCATCATCTTATGAGAATAATCAGCAAAAATTTTCACTGTGAATATTTCTGGAAAAATCCCCCGAGTCTTCAAATCATGAATTACATTTTGAAACTGTACTTCATTGATTTCTCCATGCGGGCTAAGTCCTGCCACCCTCCCATTCCCCAGATTAGACTTAATGATTTTCCAGCCGGCCTCATATGCATCTATATATACATAATCTTTTTCATAATATGGCTCTTTATTCCAGGGAAATTCATAGATCCATTTCTCAAGTACACCCTTGTCATATCTTCTAATCAGATGTTTGATTAGGTGTTCCAGCAGATTCTTCCACTCATCTATCGTTTTCAGATTATACTGCATGTTGGCAGAATAAAGCTCATTATTTCTCCCTGCCATAATCACACGATTACGCTTACCAAAATCTAGCAGGAGCAGTATCTTATTTTGTACAAAAAAGTCAAAGATGCGGTCAAGTGATTCAAAGTTAAAATTTTTCCCGGAAAAATCTGTGGAAATCATAAATTTTTCCGAGAATAGATTCCATATCCTAACATACTTAATGTCCAAAACTTGTTTCAAAAATAAAATATGTTCCTGTATAGCAGCTTCACTGACACACGAAGCCTCCCCTATATTGATAATCTCATTGTGATTCATCCACTGCACATGGTTTGTCTGTACCTTGATTGCCACTTTCTTAATATCCCGGTCTTCTTCCCCATTCTCAATTTTTTCATATAAGTTTTTTCTTAACTCTTCTACTTTGTCATTTTCAATTTTCTCATTATGAGTAAACTCTTCCATCCGTTTTCGAAACTCCGAAGGGGTTATCCCATACTTCTTTTTGAAGATACGATTTAAAACTGAAGGAGTAGAAAATCCACTATCCACAGCAATATTTGTAATTGTTGCGTCGGTTTGGCAAAGTTCATTAGCCGCATTCTCAATTCTCACTTCATTTAAATAATTCACAAAATTCTGACCTGTCTTATTCTTGAAATAACGTGAAAGATATGACTCCGATACCTGGAAATGATCCGCCACATCAGTCAGACTCAAGGTCTCAAAATAGTGGTGATGAATATAATTTAAAATCCGGTCAATCTTTTCACTCATATGTTCTTTCACATACAACTTCATGCTGTTCTTATCTAGTTTATAATTAGCAGACAACTGGTGTATTATCTGAAATAAAATACTGGCCATCTCACTCAAATCTGATTCTTCAATATTTAAATACCGCAAAATCAACGGTTCTATTAGAGCTCGTAGTTTTTTATCCTCCTGAGACGGGTACAGCACAGAGTTACACCGGAATATAATGTATTCATCTCTAATCAGCTTTCTTAGAAGCCGGTAGGGAATCAATATACGAAATACTATCGTATTACAACAGTTAAAAAGTGTATGGTGTTGATTTGGATTTATGACTGCAATATCATCTTTCCCAATCTGATACTCCTGTTCCTCTTTAACAGAAACTCCATTTTCAACAACGTATAGCAATTCCAGATCCTGATGAAAATGTATATTTTCATTAGAAAGATACATTAATTCTATTTTACATCCCTGTATAGTCTCTTGCTTCATCCTCTTCACCTCAATAGTGCAAATAAAAACACCGACAGCCCCTATCAAATAAGGACGTCGGTGAAAATAAATAATGCCGCAGACCGGAATCGAACCGGTACGGGTATCACTACCCACGGGATTTTAAGTCCCGGGCGTCTGCCAGTTCCGCCACTGCGGCATTTCTTTGCAGTACATTACATACTGCAAAATGGGACCTATAGGGCTCGAACCTATGACCCTCTGCTTGTAAGGCAGATGCTCTCCCAGCTGAGCTAAGATCCCATGCTATTAAATTATCCATCGGTAAAGATTATACATCTTTTTTACTCCGATGTCAACGACCCAGAAGAGACTCGAACTCTCGACCTCCGCCGTGACAGGGCGGCGCTCTAACCAACTGAGCCACTGGGCCTTATTTAAAAAAGTGGACCTTCGGGGACTCGAACCCAGGACCGATCGGTTATGAGCCGATTGCTCTAA